>DATKKF010000088.1:0-49158 GCA_035543115.1 Myxococcaceae bacterium | reverse complement strand
ACCGCGGTGGGGTCGGTGGCGTCGGCGGCGAGCAGCACCGGCGGGCGCTCGCGGCGCTCGATCGAGCGGGCGAAGTCGACCGGCACCTCGAGCACGAAGAGCACATCGCCGCGGGCGATCGCCCGCTCGGCTTCAGCCGGGGAGACCGGCGGCGCGACATCGAAGTACTCGCTGGCTCGCATCGACTCGATCAGCGAGCGCGCCGGCCGCGAGTCGTCCCCCATCACCAGCGCGGTGGGCAGGTGCTTGGGGTCGGTGTTGATGGCGAACCCGAAGAGGAACAGCTGCACCAGGGGCATGCCCACCATCAGGGCCAGCGTGAAGCGGTCGCGCCGCGCCTGGATCAGCTCCTTCTGCAGCACCGCCACGAACCGGCGGAACGAGAAGTTCATCCGGCGAACCTCCGGTCGGAGAGCAGGTGGATGAAGACGTCCTCGAGAGAGGGGGGCTCCTCGACCCAGGTGAGGCCCCGGGCTCGCCAGGGCGCGATGGCCTGCTCCAGCGCGGCCCGCCGGGTGCCGCTCACCCGCAGCGTCTGCCCGAACACCGCCACCGACTCGGCCCCGGGCTCGTGGGCCAGCGCGGCCGCGGCCTGGTCGAGCCGCTCGCCGGTGCCGACGAAGGTGATCAGGCCCGAGCGCGAGACCACCTCGGACGCGGACCCCTCGACCACCAGCTTGCCCCCGGAAAGGTAGACGATGCGGTGGCAGCGCTCGGCCTCGTCCATGTAGTGGGTGCTGACCAGCACGGTGATGCCCCGGGTGGCAAGCAGGTGGATGAGGTCCCAGAACTCGCGCCTCGCCTTGGGGTCCACGCCGGCGGTGGGCTCGTCCAGCAGCAGCAGCTCGGGCTGGTGGAGGACGCAGGCGGCCAGGGCGAGCCGCTGCTTCCATCCGCCCGACAACTGCCCGGCGAGCTGGGTGCGCCGGTCGGTGAGCCCGGCCTGCTCGAGCACCGCGTCGATGCGCCGGGGCCGGTCCGGCAGCTCGTAGAGCCGGGCGACGAAGTCCAGGTTCTCCTGGACGGTGAGGTCCTCGTAGAAGGAGAAGCGCTGGGTCATGTAGCCGACCCGGCGGCGGATGCGGGACGCGTCGCGGCGGACGTCCAGCCCGAGGCAGGTGCCCTCGCCAGCGTCGGGGGTGAGCAGGCCGCAGAGCATCCGCAGGGTGGTGGTCTTCCCGCTGCCGTTGGCGCCGAGGAAGCCGCAGATCTGCCCCCTGGCCACGCGCAGGTCGAGGCCCTGCACCACGGCGCGGCCGCCGAAGGACTTGCGCAGCCCGCGCACGTCGATGGCCAGCGGCGCGGCGGCGGTCATCGCCCCACCTGGACGTCGAGCGGCTGGCCGGGGTGAAGGTCCTGCAGCGCAGACGAGCGCGCCTCCACCAGGTACACCAGCTTGCTCCGGGCGTCGCCGGCATAGACGACCGGCGGGGTGTACTCGGGCTTCGGCGAGACGTAGCTCACCTGCGCCTCCAGCGGACCCTGGCAGCCGTCGCAGCGCACCCGCACCGGGGCACCGAGCCGGACCGAGGCGAGCTGCGGCTCGGGGACGAAGAAGCGGACGCGGAGCGCTCCGTCGGGGAGGAGCGAGAGCACGGCGGCGCCCGCGGGGACCATCTCGCCGGCCCGGTAGTAGGTGTCCACCACCCGGCCCGGTGCGGGGGCGGCGGCGGAGCGCTGCTGCAGCCTCCACTCGGCGGAGGTGAGCGCGGCGCGGGCCATCCCGGTCGCCGCGCGCTGCGCCTCGATCTCCTGCACCCGTCCCACCGAGATCTGCAGGCTCCGGAGCCGGGCCTCGGCCGAGCGGAGCCGGGCCGCGGATTGGTCGGCGTTGGAGCGCGCGAGATCGAGCCGCTGCTGGGTGGACGCGCCTTCCTTCGTCAGCTGCTCGGTGCGCCGGAGGTCGGCCTGGGCCAGCTCGAGCGCGCTCTTCGCCTCGCGCACCTGCGCCACCGCGGCGTCCAGGTCGTTCGCGCGGCCCCCCGCCTCGAGGTTCGCCAGCAGCGCCTGGGCCTGGGCGAGCTTCGCCGCGGCCTCGTCGCGCGCCGCGCGCTCGGCCTCGCAGTCTTGGGTGAAGAGCAGCGTCCCGGCGTCGACCGTCTGGCCGCGCTCGACCGCGAGCCGGGTGAGGGTGCCGGTGGTGAGCGGCGCGACGCGGGTCTCGTCGGCCTCGGCCCAGCCGTGGAAGACGCCTTCGGTGCGGCTGCATCCGGCCAGCGCCAGGGCCGCGGCGAGGGTGGCTCCGGCCTTCATGACCGACCTCCGGGGTCCGCGGCGAGCCCGGCCAGCAGATTTTCTCGATGCGCCTCGAGGACGGCGCGCCGGTCCAGGACGAGGTCGGTGTGGGCGCCGAACGAGTGCTTCCACATCCCGAGCAGCAGGACCGGGGCGATGATCAGCGGCACCGTGGTCTGCGGATCCACGGGCCGGAACTCGCCCCGGGCGACCCCCCGCTCGAGGATGCGCTCCAGCAGCCGGAAGGCCCGCCGCAAGACGAGATCTGCGTAGAGGCGCGCGAGCTGCGGAAAGTTGCCGGACTCGGCGACCAGCAGCTTCATCACCCCGGTGAGCGGGGTCTCCAGCGCCGCGCCGAGGAGTTGGAAGAGGGCACGCAGGAGCTCCGGCGTGGGGCCCTCGAAGCCGTCGACCATCGCCTCGGCGCGGTCGATGTTCGGCGCGATGGCCTCCCGGACCACCGCCTCGAAGAGCTGCTCCTTGCTGTCGAAGTAGAGATAGACGGTTCCCTTGCTGACTCCGGCGGCGGTGGCGACGTCCTCGAGTCGCGTCGCGGCGAAACCCCGGTCCGAGAAGAGCTGCAGGGCAGCGGCGACGATCTCCGCAGGCCGCGCCTCCTTCCGCCGCTCCCACCGCTTCGCGCCTTGCGCTCTCTCCATATAACTGACGGGTAAGTTATTTGATTGAGCGGAACAAGCCTTTTCGCACGGACGCACGAAGTGCCCGTCAGAGGTGTTTGACACCTCGAACCAGGGAATTCCGGACAGTCGGTCGTCCCGCGTTCAGGTGCGGCGGAGCAGGCGCTTGTCGCCGACCCGGAGGGTGACCTTCTCCCGGTCGAAGTACTCGGACAGCGGGATGACGAACTTGCGGCTCCCGCCGACCAGCTCCTTGAACTGCTGGGTGGTGATCTCCCGGTGCTCGGTGAGGTGCGCCACCAGCCGCTGCTTGAGCTCGGCGATGGCCGAGGCGTGGAAGCACAGCTCCTCGGTGACCTTCACCACGGTGTGGTCGGCGATCGGGCCCTGGAGCAGCCCGGCGACACGCTCGACGGGCAGCGAGAGCATGCGGCCGATCTCGGCCAGCGTTGGCGGGGCGAGCGCTCCCGCGGCGATGGCCGCCACCGCCTTGGTGCGCGCGGCCTCCTCGTCGAGCGACAGGCTCCGGCCCCTCCCCTTCAGCCGAAGGCCCTCGCCGATCGCCTCCACCGCGCCGCGCTCCACCAGCGCCTGGACGAGGCGCCCGAGCAGCCGCGGGTCGAGGTCGGGCGAGAGCCGCTGCCGGAGCTCCTCCCGGTGCAGCGCATCCTCCAGCGGGGCGCGGTCGTGGAACGACTGGAGGAGCGCCAGGGCGCGGGCCTGGAGCGCCACGAAGGTCTCCCCGGCGAGGTAGAGCCTCCGCTCGCGGTCGACCAGCAGCACCTGCCCCTTGCTGCTGAGCACGTCGAGCGGGCGCTGGACCGTCCGGGGCGAGCTGGCGGTCCGGACGGCGAGCTCCCCGGCCGTCATCCCCCGGTACCCCGACTGGCGGGTGAGCCAGACCAGGCGCGCGTCGAGGTCCTCGCCCTGCATCGGCGCGAGCAGCTCGGACGCCCCTCGCCGCCGCCGCGGAGCACCGATGGTCAGCACCCGTCCCCCGGCGAGCGTCGCCCCACGCCCGGGCAGCGGTCGCGCGCCGCGGAGGATGAACCGCTGGCCGGGGAGCGCGGCGACCGGGGCCTGGAGCCGGAGCTGGGCGAGCCCGGTCTCCCCCGGTGCGAGCTCCGGCAGGTCGAGCAAGGTGAGCCGGGCCTCGACCTGCGCCGTGCCCAGGTGCAGGAGCAGCGTGCGGCGGCGCGGGAGCGGCGCCTCGGCGGCAGGGAGCAGGGTGAGCTCCACATCGAGCGAGCGGGTCTCGGGCAGCTCGCCCGCGCGCACCAGCACCATTCCCCGCCGGACGTCCTGGGTGGCCACGCCCGGCAGGTTCACCGCGGTGCGCTGCCCCGCCGAGCCTCGGGGGACGGTCTGCCCGTGGGTCTGCACCCCGCGCACGCGAAAGGGACCGGCAAGCCCCGGGAGCAACGAGACCGAGGCCTCGGGCTCGACCGTGCCGGAAAGGAGCGTGCCGGTGACGACGGTGCCGAATCCCTTGATGGTGAACGCCCGGTCGACCGGGAGGAAGAGCGGACCATCCGCCGGGCGGCGCTGCACGCTGGCCGCGGCGCGACCGAGCGCGGCCCGGAGCGCGTCCAGCCCTTCGCCGGTCCTCGCCGACACCGGGACCACCTCCGCGATCTCCAGCACGCTGCCCGCGAGCAGGGTGGCCAGGTCCGCGTCGAGCAGGGCCCGCCAGTCGTCGCCCAGGCCGGGCAGGAGGTCCGCCTTGGTCAGGGCGACGACGCCCGCCCGGACGCCGAGGAGCTGGCAGATGTCCAGGTGCTCGCGGGTCTGGGGCATGACGCCCTCGTCCGCGGCGACCACGAGGATGGCCAGGTCGACGCCGCCCGCGCCGGCGGCCATCGCCTTCACGAAGCGCTCGTGACCCGGGACGTCGACCACGCCGGCCACGGTGCCGTCGGGCAAGGTGAGGTGCGCGAACCCCAGCTCGAGCGTGATGCCCCGCCGCTTCTCCTCGGGGAGCCGGTCGGTGTCGATGCCGGTGAGCGCCTTGACCAGCGACGTCTTGCCGTGGTCGACGTGCCCGGCGGTCCCGATGATCACGCCCGCGACCGGGGACGCCGCGACCCCGGCTCCGGTTCCGGCTCCGGGGCGAGGTCGAAGCGGCCATCCTCGGTGACCGGATGGTAGTCCCAGGGAAAGACCAGCGGTCCCTCCATCACCAGCACCGTCCAGTCCGGCGCCGCGCCCTGATCGCGGCAGAGCAAGGTCGCGGTGCGGATCTGCCGCGCGCCGGCCTTCCGCGCCAGCTCGACGGCCCGGCGGAGCGTCATCCCCGAGGCGATGACATCGTCGACCAGGAGGATGCGCGCCCCCTTCACCTCCCGCGGCATGGCCATGACCTTGGGCATCCGTCCGGTGAGCGGATCGCGGGTACGGCCCAGGATGCGCACCGGATGGAACGGCTTGCCCAGCGCGCTGGCCAGCGCCGAGCCGACGTAGAGGCCGCCGGGCGCGATGCCCACCACGAGGTCGCAGGTGTAGGCGGCGGAGATCGCCCGGGCCATGGCCTGCACCGCGCCGTCGAACTGGGCCCAGCTCATCTCCCGCACGATGGTGCGCGGGCCGCTGCGGTCCTGGCCGAGCAGCCCCCGCGGGAGCTCGCCCTGGGGCGAGGGGGGCGGCTGGGGGGACTCGGGACGGCGCCTGGAAGATCGCGGAGACATGAACGCCCGTGGAGCCTAACCCGGCGGCGCGCTGCTGATCAGCGTTCGCAGCCCGTCGGCCCCGGATGACGTCACTGACCGATCCGCCGCATCAGGTTCTCCTGCGTGACGCTGGCCACGAGCCGGCCGCCCCGGTCGAAGAACAGCCCCCGCGACAGCCCGCGTCCACCCTGCGCCGTGGGGCTGTCCATCGCGTACAGCAGCCAGTCGTCCACCCGGAAGGGGCGGTGGAACCACAGGGCGTGGTCGATGCTGGCCACCGCGAGCCCGGGGGTCAGCCACGAGACCCCGTGCGGCAGCAGCGCGGTGGAGAGCAAGCTGAAGTCCGAGGCGTAGGCCAGCACGCAGGTGTGGAGGAGCGGCGCGTCGGGGAGCGTTCCGTTCGCCCGTACCCAGAACGCCTGCCGCGGCGGCTGTACCGTCGGGAGGAGCGGGTTACGAGGCTCGATCGGCCGGAACTCCACCGCCGTGCGCCGCTCGAACGCCTCGCGGATGCGGGGCGGCACCTGTGGAACCGCGGCGAGCCACTCCCGGACCAGCTCGGTCTGCGGCCGCAGGGACTCGGGAGGGGGCACCTCGGGCATGGGCGCCTGGTGCTCGAGGCCGGGCTCCGGTACCTGGAAGGAGCAGATCAGGCTCAGGAGCACCTCGCCGCCCTGGATCGCCTGCACCCGGCGCGCGGTGAAGTGCTTGCCGTCCCGGACCCGGTCGACCTCGTAGACGATCGGGTGCGCCATGTCGCCCGGGCGCAGGAAGTAGGCGTGGAGGGAGTGCGGCCAGCGGCCCTCGACCGTCCGGCTCGCCGCCACCAGCGCCTGGCCGATGACCTGCCCTCCGAACACCGCCTTCCCGCCCAGGTCGCGCGACTGGCCGCGGAACAGGTTGACCTCCAGCGGCTCTAGGTCGAGCAGTCGAAGCAAATCGTCGAGGGCCGATGAGGCGTCAGACACGGTGCACCTCCCAATCCGTCCCGAGGCTACTCAGCCCGGGCGCGCCTTGCTCCGCCGCACCGGGTGGCGAAGCAGGGTCTTCAACTTCTCGGGTGCGGTCCGCCGTGGATCGCCGAGGTAGATCTCGTGGTGAGCGTACACGTCGCGGTGGCCGCGGCGCTCGCGGACCTCGTACCGCTCGAGGAGGCCCTTCTCCTCGGCGAAGGCGCGCATCCGTTCCACGGTCGCGGGCTCCCTGGCGTAGGGCCCCAGGTGCAGGCACTGGACACACGGTCCCTCCTCGTACCGAAGGAGCCAGAGCCGTTCCAGCGCAGCCGAGGGCCTCTTCCTCCGGAGCTGCGCGACGGCCTCCTCGAGCGCCTCGGCCGTGACCTGCTCCGGCTGGAGGATCATCGCCCGCCACGACCAGTCGTCCGGACGGGCGAGGTCGAACTGCCCGTTCTCCACCCACCAGAGCGCCTCGAGTGGCATCACCGGCCAGTCGACCGCGCCGGTCTTCCGCTTCTTGAACGAGAACTTGAGGGTGTACGCGGCCCCGTAGAGCGCCTGGACCGCTTCCTGGAACGCGGCGGAGGTTCCGGGGCTCGAGCCGCGCTCGATCCGCCCGTCGGTGCTCAGGAACGACAGCTCGGGCACCTCGACCAGCTCCGGCTCCTTGCGCCCGGCCTGGTACAGCTCCCGATGCTGCTTCCGCAGGTCGATGGTCCTCATGGCCGCTCCAGGGAGTTGGGTCCCCCCTCTTCCTCCAGGATGGGCACTCGGGCCAATTGCCCTTGTGGCCCATCGCGGCCATACGCTCGGGTTCCTCGTGGGACGACTCCGCAGAGGACTCAGGATCGGAGCCGCCATGGCCGGCGGGGCGGCCGTGCTCGCGCTGGCGGCGCGACAGGCCCGCATCGCCCGGGAGCGGGCCATCGATGCAATCCGTGATCCGGAGGGCATCGAGTGGAGCGGCTTCATCGATGTCCGTGGCACCCGGCAGTGGCTCTTGATCCGTGGCAGGCGGCGCAGCAACGAGCTGGTGCTGTTCCTCCACGGAGGCCCGGGCTCGCCGGTCACCGGCCTGGCCGGGACCCGGTACCAGGGCGCGCTCGAGGAACGGTTCGTGGTCGTCCACTGGGAGCAGCGCGGCGCGGGGAAGTCCTACCGTGCCGGGCTCTCCGAGCCACTCACCCTCGAGACCTACGTCGCGGACGCCCTGGCGGTCACCGACCAGCTCCGGAATGCGTTCGGAAAGGAGAAGATCTTCCTCGTCGGTCACTCGCACGGCGGTCTGCTCGGGGCGCACCTCGTCGCCAGGTTTCCCGAGCGGTACCACGCGTTCCTCGCGGTGGGGCCGCTGGTGGACGCCACCCGGCAGGAGCAGCTCTCGGCGGCGTACGTCCGGGACTTCTACGCCGAGCGGGGCGAGACCCACGCCGTCGCCCGGCTCGACCGCCTCGGCGCCCCGCCCTACGCCGACCCCTTCCGGGCGGTGATGGCCGAGCGCTGGCTCCTCGCGCGGACGCCAGGGTTCAGCGGGCCGGGATGGCCACTGCGCCGTGCCACGAGCGAGCTCCTCACCTGCCCGTATTACCGGCTCAGGGACCTGGTGAACTACTACCGCGGCTCACGGCGGAGCCTCCGGCAGCACCTGACCTCCGACTACTGGTCCCTCGATCTCAAGGCCACCCACACCGAGTTCGCGGTCCCGGTCTTCATCCTGGTGGGGGCCAACGACCAGAACACCCCCACGTCCCTCGCCCGCGAGTACTTCCAGCGGCTCCGGGCCCCCCGGAAGGAGCTGGTCATCGTCGACGGGGCAGGGCACATGGTGTTCTTCGAGGCCCCGGCCCGCTTCAACCACGAAGTGATCCGCCTCTTCTCGGGCCTGGCGACCGCAAGCTGACCCGGACAGGCCCCTCCGGGCGCAGGCGTGGAGCGCGAGGCAGGCAGACGACTTGCCGGTCAAAAAAAGAAGGGCGGCCCGCGGCCGCCCCTCCACAACGCTTCAGTCCCTCGCCTCAGGCGCGGGCGGTGATCTTCGGAATAGAAGCTCATCGCGCACGCGTCGGATCCGTTGGAGGCGATGAAGGCAACTTCGTCCTGGAAACCAGGCTGCTTGCGCAGAAGGGGAAGGGCGTCCTTCTCCAGCGTCTGGGGTGAACTGTGTGGCGGTGTTGGGCTTCAGCTGAATATGCACGTTGCGAGCAAACATGGTGAGACCTCGGATTCGTTCTGACTACGCGTTTACGAATCGAGAAACTCTGACCTTAGTGCAGACGACTCGAGCGGAGAGCTGAACGCCCGAGGCGCCAGCGAACGCTGGACATAGTTCGCCGCACGGGCCAAGAGGAGCGATGCCCCGAACCACCCACCCCGAGCTGCACCGCACCGAGCGAATCGGCTGGCTCCGGGCCGCCGTCCTCGGAGCGAACGACGGCATCGTCTCCACCGCCAGCCTGATGGTCGGCGTCGCAGCGGCGGGCGCCAGCCGAGGCGAGCTGCTGGTGACGGGGATGGCCGGGCTGGTCGCGGGAGCCATGTCGATGGCCGCGGGCGAGTACGTCTCGGTTCGGTCCCAGGCGGACGCAGAGCGCGCGGACATACGCCGGGAGCGCGCCGAGCTCGCCGCCCAGCCCGCGGCCGAGAAGCAGGAGCTGGCGTCCATCTACGTGGCGCGAGGGCTGACGCCTGATCTCGCCAAGCGCGTAGCGGAGCAACTCATGGCCCACGACGCTCTGGCGGCGCATGCCCGCGACGAGCTCGGCATCTCCCCGGCGGGAACCGCGCGCCCGGTGCAGGCCGCGCTGACCTCCGCCGCGAGCTTCGCCGCCGGCTCCGCCTTCCCGGTCCTGCTCGCGGTCGTCGTCCCGTCCCGGCTCGTGCTCCCGGTCCTCACCGTTGCCTCGGTGGCGCTGCTCGCTGTGCTGGGAGGGCTGGCGGCATGGGTCGGACGAGCGCCCGTCCTCCCGGCAATGATCCGCGTGGCGGTGCTGGGCGCACTGGCGATGGCCGTGACCGCAGGGGTCGGCCGCCTGTTCGGCGCCGTCCTGTGAGCGCCGTCAGGAGAAGCGCAAGGAGAGCTACCGGATCGAAGGCCGATGCCGTCACCGGTCCCAGGAGCACTGCCAGGAACGCGAGCCCGAGGTCTCGTAAGGCCGCGTCACTGCCAGGTTGCCCTCTGACCGGAACTTGCTAAGTCCCGATGCGTGAGGGGCAGGACTGTCTCGCCTCTCGCCACGGAGGCAGCGATGGCGACCGGTCAGGGCAACACGTGGGTGCTGGTGGCCGATGCCCACCACGCACGCATCTTCGACGTCGAGGACGCCGGCCTCGTGCCGCGCCTCCGGATGACGCTGCACGCCCGTCCCGACGGGTCAGCCGCGATCGAGGGCGGGCGCCCGGACGAGGCGGCCGGCCATGGCGCCAAGACCGGCGGCCCGGAGCACGGCTGGACGACCGGCGACTACACCCCGGGCGAGGCCGAGGAGCACCGCTTCGTGCACGAGCTCGTGCGCGTGCTCGACCGGGGAGTCGCCGACACGCACTTCCAACACCTCGTGGTGGTGGCGCCCCCGAAGCTCCTCGGCCTGCTCCGCGGCGGTCTGACGCCCGAGCTCGCTCAGCGGCTTCGGGCGAGCACGCACAAGGACTGGGGACACCTGCCAGATCGCGAGCTGGCCGACCAAGTCCGGCCCCTGGTGGAGATCTGGCCGCAGCGCTGAGAGGTTCAGCGCCGGGGGGTCGGTGAGGTAGGCCTCGGCCGCCGTTCCCGAGAGCGGCGACCGCGCGCCCCGGCCGCCGTCGAGCTGGAAGTCGGCGTCATCGCGGGCGAGCAGCGCGAGAACGTGCGCATCCCCCGGACCGAGACGGCGGATGACCACCCCCGGTCCGGGGCGCGTTCCGCTCATGGATCAGAACGGGATGTCGTCTTCGGCCGCGCCGGCGGCCTGGTTCAGCTCATCCATCTGGGGCGGTGGGGGACCGAAGTCGCTCGCGCCGTTCGCCCGTGGGCGGCCGGTGCCGGCGCCCTCACCACGACCGCCCAGGAACACGACGTTGTTGGCCACGACTTCAGTCGTGTAGTTCTTCTTGTTTTCCTTGTCGGTCCACTCGCGGGTCTGCAGCCGACCCTCGACGTAGCACTGCCGGCCCTTGGCCAGGTACTCGCCGCAGAGCTCGCCGAGCTTTCCCCAGACCACGATGCGGTGCCACTCGGTGCGTTCCTGCTTCTGCCCCGACTTGTCGGTCCAGCTCTCGCTCGTGGCGATGCGGAAGTTGGCGACGGCCTGCCCGCCGGGCGTGAAACGTACCTCGGGATCCGCACCCAGGTTACCGACCAGGATGACCTTGTTGACGCCTCCAGCCATGTTCGTGAGACCTCCTTCGAGAACCGGACCGTTGCGGCCCGGTTGCTGAGGGACTTCTCTAGCAGGTCTGCCTGACAGGAGGGTGGCCCGTGGGCGACCCCGAATACGCGCTCTACTACTGGCCGGGAATTCAGGGACGCGGCGAGTTCGTCCGCCTGGCCCTCGAGGAAGCTGGCGCGTCGTACGTCGACGTGGCGCGGCTGCCGCGGAGCAAGGGCGGAGGCGTGGAGGCGATCCTCCGCGTGCTCCGTGGCGACCTCGGTCCGCACCTTCCCTTCGCCCCGCCGGTGCTCCGCGCGGGCGAGGTGGTCGTCGCCCAGACCGCGGCCATCCTCCACTTCCTGGGGCCGCGGCTGGGGCTGGTCCCGCGCGCCCCCGAGCTCCGGCTCTGGGCGCACCAGCTGCAGCTCACCATCACCGACCTGGTGGCCGAGACGCACGACACGCACCACCCCGTCGCGGTCAGCCTCACCTACGAGGAGCAGCGGGCCGAGTCCGCCCGCCGCGCCGCGTACTTCACCGCCGAACGCCTGCCGAAGTTCCTCGGGTACTTCGAGCGGGTGCTGGACGCCGGTGGAGGACGCCACGCGCTGGGACGCCGCTTCAGCTACGTCGACCTCTCGCTGTTCCAGGTGCTCGAGGGGCTGCGCTACGCCTTCCCCCTCACGATGGGCACCCTCGCGCCGCGCATCCGACGGCTCAGCGCGCTCGCCGAGCAGGTACGGATGCGGCCACGGGTCGCCGCCTACCTCGAATCGCCGCGCCGGCTGCCGTTCAGCACCGAGGACGTCTTCCGGTACTATCCCGAGCTGGAGGCGGCGACGCCCGAGGCGCAGGGCCGTCGAAGGACGCGAGGGCGTCGGTCCTAGGAACGCACGCCGCGCGCCGAGGACCGCTGCGGACTGGCACCGAAGGCGGATCGGCGGGTCGGCGGGTACTGGCTCCTCCGGGGCGGCGCCTCGCGTGCGCCCAGAGGCTATAGCAACAACTTGCACTCCGAGCGTGCGGCGCGACAGCGTAAGCCTCTGTACGGGCGAGCACGTCCTTCACCCCATCGCGATCAACGGACGGGCGCTCGGGGTACAGGGCAGCGAGCGCACCCCCTCGGAGAAGGGGCGCCGGGGCGCGGCACGTCCTGGCTCAGCCCTTCACCGCGCCCACGGTGAACCCGGCGATGAACCGGTCGACGAACAAGTTGTAGAGGATGGCGATGGGCACCGAGGCCAGGAAGCATGCCCCCATCAGCGAGCCCCAGAAGTAGACGTCGCCGCGCACCAGGAACGTGGGCACCCCCACGCTGATCGTCAGGTTCTTGCTGCTGGTGATGAAGGTCAGCCCGTAGACGAACTCCTGCATCACCAGGGTGAAGCTGAAGATGATGGTGGTGAGGAGCCCGGCCACCGACATCGGCAGGATGACCCGGACGAACGCGCCGAGGCGCGAGTGTCCGTCGATCATGGCCGCCTCCTCGAGGTCCTTGGGGATGACCTTGAAGAAGCCCATCAGGAGCCAGGTGCAGAAGGGCACGGTGAAGCTTGGGTACACCAGCACCAGCGCCCAGAGCGAATCCTGGAGCCCGAGCATCGCCACCAGGCGCGACAGCGGGATGAAGAGGATGGTCGGCGGGACCAGGTAGGTCAGGAAGATGCCGATGCCGAGCCTCTCCCCGGCCGCGCCGGTGAGCCGGGCCAGGCTGTAGCCCGCGGGCACCGCGAGCAGCAAGGTGATCAGCACCACCACCACGCCCACGAAGATCGTGTTCCCCACCCAGTGGAGGAAGAGCGTGTCCTGGAAGAGCACCCGCAGGTGCTCGAGGGTGGGCGGCGAGTGGTAGATGAACGGGTTGCCAGCGGGGTCCAGCAGATCGCGCGTCTGCTTGAACATGGTGATCGCCATCCAGGCGAACGGGAACGCGGCGAAGCCGGTGAACGCCGCCACCACCCCGAAGTTCACCACGCTCCCGGCGACCTTGCGGGCCTCGGCCATCAGGTCACCTCGGCGCGCCGGGCGAGCCGGAGCAGCAGCACCGCGCAGACCGCGAGCACCGGGAGGAGGAAGAGCGCCACCGCGGCGCCGCCGGAGAGATCACCGCCGTCGATGCTCTTGAAGAAGGCGAGGCTGGCGAGCACCTGGGTGCTGTCGAACGGTCCCCCCCGGGTGAGCACGTAGACCACGATCATGTCGGTGATGCTGAACACCAGGCCGAACAGCACCGCCACCAGGAGGATGGGCAACACCAGCGGCAGGGTGATGACGAAGAGGTGCCGGAAGAACCCAGCTCCGTCGACCTCGGCGGCGTCGTGGATGTCCTGGGGAATCGAGGACAGGCCCCCGAGCGAGATGACCGTGGCCAGGGGCATCGTTCGCCACACGTGCACGCCGATGACCGAGGTCATCGCCAGCTTCGGCTGGCCGAGCCAGATGGGCCAGGTGTCGGGCCCGAAGATGCCCAGGTGGCGCAGGGTCCAGTTGATGACGCTGTAGATGGGGTCGAGGATCCACAGCCAGCCGATGCTCCCCAGCGAGATGGGCGCGACCCACGGCAGGAGGATCAGGAGCCGCACCAGCCACTTCCCCCGGAATTTCCGCTGGAGCGCAATGGCCAGGATGCTGGCCAGGACGATGACCAGCGTCTGGCTGACCAGGGAGAAGATGAAGGTGTTCCCCAGGGCCTTGAGGAACGACGGATCTTGTAGTGCCGCCCGGAAGTTCTCCAGCCCCACGAAGCGCGGCGTCGAGGTGCCGATGGTGACGCTGGAGAAGCTGTAGCCGATCGCCATCAGGAACGGCACCGCGACCACCAGGCCGATGTAGAGCACCGCCGGGGCGAGCATCAGCCGCCCGAGCCAGGTGGGGCTGTCGGCGACTCCGCCAGTGCGCGCCTCGAACCGCGCCCGGGAAACGGCCGGCGCGGTCACCCCGTTCTCCGCAGCGGCCGGGCCGGGACGCGCAGGCCCGTCGCGGGGTCGAAGAACTTGAGGTTCGACTGGTGCACCCGGAACTCGTAGGTGCGGCCGGCCTCGATGGACGAGTGCACCGTGTATGCGAGGCTGACGATGATCTTCTCGTTCGGCGCGTGGTCGGGCAGCGTTCCGTAGAGCAGGCGCCCTGCCCCGAGGTTCTCCACCCGATCCACGGAGAAACGCATCGGGACGATCGGTCCGGCGCCCTCGGTGGCTGCGGCGCCCGGCGGGAGCAGCTGCTCGGGCCGGAAGCCGACCAGCACCCCGTCGATGGTGACGAGGTTCGTCGGCGGGCTGCCCAGGAAGCCGGCGACGAAGGTGTCCGCCGGCTCGTCGTAGACCTCCTGGGGCCGGCCGAGCTGGCGCACCTTGCCGCCGCTCATCACCGCGATCCGGTCGCCGAGGCCCATCGCCTCCACCTGATCGTGGGTGACGTAGATGGTGGTGGTGCCCAGCCGTCGCTGGAACTGCTTCAGCTCGTCGCGCGCCAGGTTGCGTAGCTTGGCGTCGAGGTTGGAGAGCGGCTCGTCGAGGAGGAAGACGTCCGGGTGGCGCACCATCGCCCGGGCGAGCGCCACCCGCTGCCGCTCGCCGCCGGAGAGCTGACGGGGCTTGCGCTGGAGCAGCCGCTCGATGCCGAACATCTTCGCCGCCCGCTCCACCTCGCCGGCGATGCTCTCCCGCGGCGCGCCCTGGGCCTTGAGCGGGAAGGCGATGTTGCTGGCCACCGAGAGGTGCGGGTAGAGCGCGTAGCTCTGGAAGACCATGGCGATCTTCCGGGTGCGCGGCGGGAGCTCGTTCACCACCCGGCCACCGATCAGGATGTCGCCGGAGGTCTGCTTCTCCAGCCCGGCGATCATCCTGAGGAGGGTGGTCTTGCCGCAGCCCGAGGGCCCGAGGAGCACCAGGAACTCGCCCTCCCGGATGGCGAGGTCCACGCCGTCCACCGCGGTGTGACCGGTGAACTCCTTGCGCAGCGCTCTGGTCTCGACGGTGGCCATCGGTGAGACAGCGAAAGCTAGATCAACTTTCGCTCGGTCCACTTCTCCCAGATCTTCTTGTACTTGTCCTCGGCCTCCTTGACCGCGGCCTCGGGCGTGAGCGCGCCGGTGGCGGCCTGGGCGAACATGTTGTTCAGGACCCAGGTGCTGTACCCGTCGTCGATCGCCGCGCTGGCGTAGCCGGGGTAGCCGACGTTGGTCGCCCAGTCGAGCGAGTCGCCCAGCACGGCGTACTTGTCCGCGGGCACTGCCTTGGAGTCCTTGGCGATGAGCTGCTTGAGGTCCGGGACCTGCTTCGGCCAGCAGGGGAAATTGTAGAACTCGCTCCCCTCGAAGGCCTGGTGGAAGTTGCCCACGTAGTCGACGAGGAACTTCTTCGCCCCGTCGATGTTCTCGGCGAACTTCCAGATCGCGTACACGCTCATCACGTGCTCCAGGCCGATGCGCCGGACCGGGCCCTTGGCCGCCTTGGCCAGCCAGATCTTGTCGCTGATCGGCATCTTGTCGTTCTCGGCGCTCCGGGTGACCGAGATGGCGTTGAGCACCACCGAGGCCTTGCCGGCGAGCATCGCCCGGTTGTTGGAGGAGGCGTCCCAGGCCAGGACCTCGGGGGTCATGGTCTCGGTGTAGAGCGCCTTGACGAACTTGACCGCCTCGAGCGTGTTCTTGGAGTTGATGACCAGCTTGCCGTTCGCGTCCTGCTCGGAGCCGCCGAAGGAATAGAGCAACGCCCGCATCGCCATCGCGGTGTCGATCTCCGGCGACAGCCCGATGCCTACCGGGATACCGGTCTTCTGCTTGATCTTCGCCCCGCCAACACGGATGTCGTCCCAGCTGTCGGGCTTCATGCCGATGTCGCCCCAGAGGTCCTGCCGGTAGTTGATCGGGTCGGGGACGTAGCTGTCGGAGAAGCCGTGGTACTTCTTGGTCCGCGGGTTGTAGGTGCTCTTGATCGCCAGGTCGATCGGCTTGCCGTACTTCTTCTCGCACTCCTCGTAGATCTCCCGGTGATCGATGACGTCGTTCTCGTAGACCGGGCGCGGCCAGAGGAATCCGAAGAGGTCGTGCCCTTTCTTCGCCGACACCTCGGAGGCCGCGGTGGGGTTCAGGGCCGGGATGCCGACGTTGTCGACCGTGACCTCGGTGTCGTTCTTCTCGCCCCACTGCTTGATGTACGTGCCGTTGAACCACTTGTCGTAGGCCGGGACGAAGTGGTTCCACTGGAGGAGCTTCAACTTCTTCTTCGCCCCCTGGGCGTAGACCTGTCGGCGAAATCCAAGGGTGGCCCCCAGGGTGGCCGACCCCGCGACTTGCAGCAGCTTCCGTCTGGAGATTCCCATGTGCTGGCTCCTTCCAGGGACCGGCGCGTGCCGTCGGTCTCGTTTGGCGGTGAGGGGCACAGAGTACCGATCGCCGCCGCGACGCGATGCGACATAATTTGGGTGCGGCCCCATCAAGTGTCGGCGGGGGCCCGGATGGGCGCGGTGGGCTGGAGCAGCCGGACGAGGAACAGGCCCTCGACGAGGCCGACCACCGCGCCGGCCCCGAGGAGCGTGGCCGCGGCCAGCGCGAGCGACCCGGGCGCGACGCCCTGGACCGCGAGCGTCCTGACCCCCAGGAAGACCAGCGGCATCCCCAGGGCCCAGCCGAGGCCGTTGGCGACGAGCCAGCGCCAGGTCCTTTCCGCGTGCCGCCGCAGGACCCGGACCTGGACGGCGGCGAGGATGGGTCCCGCGACCAGCCCCAGGGCCGCGGCCAGGACGAGGCGCACGGCGGGAGGCGGTCCGGTGCCCGGGGGAGGCCCGCCCGGGCCTCCGAGCACGGCCATCAGGGTCGAGGGCACCATGCCCAGGGCCCAGGCCAGCACCGCGCCGAGCACCGTGGCGCGGATCCAGGCGCGAGACTGGATGCCCGTCCCGGCGAGCGCCCGGGCCTGGGCGGTGCCCACCACCGCCCCCTCGAACGCGCCGAGCCCCACCATCAGCACCGCGATCGCGACGTGGCCTGCCACACTGCCCGGGAGGGCGCGCTGCACGCCGGGGACGAGCGCAGCGGCGAGCAGCCCCACCCCGCCGAGGCCGATCAGCTCTCCCACCCCGTTGGCGAGCACCCAGCGGCGGACGAGCCCCTCCCGCGCTGATTCCGCCTCGACTGGAAGCGACATGCCCGGGAGATGCTAGCGCGCCGCGGGGGACGCGCGGGACGCGGCGCAACGCCGGAGGCGTTCGGGCATCCGAGCTGGCCAATGGTCCAGGAAGGTCAGCCGGCCCCGGCGTTCACCCTGAAGGACGCGGAGGGCAAGCCATGGTCGCTCGAGGCGCTCCGGGCGGACGGCCCGGTGGTGCTCTTCTTCTACCCGCGCGACGAGTCGCCCATCTGCACCCGCGAGGTCTGCGCGTTCCGCGACGCGCATCAGGACTTCGCCGACGCGGGGGCCACGGTGGTCGGCATCAGCTCCGATGGCGAGGCGGCGCACGAGGCCTTCGCCAGGAAGCAGCGGCTGAACTACCTGCTGCTGAGCGACCCGGGCGGGAAGGTGCGGAAGGCCTACGGCATCCCCAAGACGCTCGGGGTCGTCGACGGCCGCGCGACGTTCGTCATCGATCGGTCGGGCATCGTCCGCATGGCGTACGCGGCGCAGCTCGTGGCCGAGGGACACACCCGTCGGGCGCTGGAGACGGTCCGGGCGCTGGGCCCATCGGGAAGACCCTCCGAGGGCCGCTGAAGGCCCGGGGCGGGCAGCCGCCAGCCCGTTTCCGCTGTCAGGGCTCCGGCGCGGCCGGCGCCGGGTTGAGCCGTCCGCCGCCCCGGCCTTCCTCGGCGGCCCGGGCCTCCGCCTCCGCCTTGTGGTCACGGGCGACGAAGACGTAGATGGCGGGGACGAAGACCAGGGTGAACATGGTCCCGATGAACATCCCGGTCACCAGCACCAGGCCGATGCTGTTTCGCGCCGCGGCGCCCGGTCCGGTCACCAGGGTGAGGGGAAAGTGGCCGGCGATGGTGGCCACGCTGGTCATGAGGATGGGCCGGAGACGCGTCATCGCCGCCTCCTTCACCGCCTCGATCTTCGCCGTCCCCGCCTCCTGGAGCTTGTTGGCGAACTCGACGATCAGGATGCCGTTCTTGGAGATCAGCCCCACCAGCGTCACCAACCCCACCTGGGAGTAGATGTTCAAGGTGGTGGTCCACCCATTGGTGAAGAACGGGATCTGGGGGTTCGGCATCTTGAGGAAGGTGGTGATCAGCGCCCCGAAGATGGCGAGCGGCACCGAGCCGAGGAGGATGACCAGCGGGTCGCGGAAGCTGTTGAACTGTGCCGCGAGCACCAGGAAGATCAGCACCACGGCGAGAGCGAAGGCCGGGAGGAACTTGTTGCCCTCCTGCCGCAGCTGCCGGGACTCGCCGGTGTAGTCGATCTTGTAGCCCCGTGGGAGGATGCTCGCCGCCTGGTCCTCGAGGAACTTGAGGCCGTCGTCGAGAGAAGAGCCCGCCACCCCGCTGACCTTCACCGCGTTCAGCTGCTGGAAGCGGTTGAGCGAGCGGGGCACCACCGTGTCCTTGATGGTGGCGATCGAGGAGAGCTTCACCAGCTGGCCGTTCGGTCCGGTGACGTAGATGTCACCCAGCTGCTCAGGGTTGAGCCGGTCCACCCGCAGCACCTGCGGAATGACCTTGTAGCTGCGGCCCTGGATGCTGAAGCGGTTGACGAAGTTGCCGCCCAGCGCCGCGCCGATGTCCTGCCCCACCTGCTGGAGGTTGAGCCCGAGCTGCGCCGCCTTCTCGCGGTCGATGTCGATCTCCGACTGCGGCTGGTCCAGCTTGACGTCGATCAGCGGAGGGAACCAGAACTTGCCGCTCTTGGCCGCGGCGTCGACCAGCTGCCGGGCGAAGCCGAGGATCTCCCCCTCCTCGGCGGTGGAGGCGATGACGAACTCGATGGGGAAGTTCCCGCCGCCGGGGAGCGAGGGCGGGGTCACGGCAAAGGTCTGGATGCTGGGGATGGCGCTGACCCGCTTCTGCACCTCCGGGAGGATCTGAGTCGAGGTCCGCTTGCGCTGGTTCCAGGGCTTGAGCCCATCGCCCCAGAACCCCCCGTTGGGGAAGGTGATCTGGAAGGTGAAGCGCGTCTCGGGGATCTCCCGCACCGTGCGGTTCACCTCGCGAACCGCCGGCAGCAGCTGGTCGAGCGTGGAGTTGGAGGGCGTGTTGACGATGCCGAAGATGATGCCCTGATCCTCGACCGGTGCCAGCTCCTTCGGTGAGAACTGGTACAGGAGGAAGATGAGCAGAAAGAAGAAGCCCCAGGCGACGTAGATCTTCGGCCGGTTGGCCAGCGCCACGTCGAGCACCCGGCCGTAGATGTTGCGCAGCCGCTCGAATCCCCGGTTGATGCGCCCGGCGAGTCCGCGGCGCTCGTCGCCCTGGCGCAGCAGGTAGCGCGACATCATCGGCGAGAGCGTGAGCGCCACGATGCCGGAGATGGTGACCGCGCCGGACAGGGTCAGCGCGAACTCGCGGAACAGCGATCCGGTGAGGCCACCCTGGAAGGCGATGGGCATGTACACCGCCGCCAGGGTGATGGTCATGGCGATGATCGGCCCGACCAGCTCCCGCGCCCCCTGGAGGGACGCCTGGAGCGGGGTCAGCCCCTCCCCCAGGTGTCGCTCCACGTTCTCCACCACCACGATCGCGTCGTCGACCACCAGACCGACCGAGAGGACGATGGCCAGCAGGGTCAGGAGGTTGAGGGTGAACCCGAAGATCTGCATCAGGAACACCGCTCCGATGAGCGACACCGGGATGGCGACCACCGGCACCAGCACCGAGCGGAACGAGCCGAGGAAGAGGAAGATCACCACGATGACGATGAGCAGGGTGTCCCGCAGGGTGTGGACCACGTCGTCGATCGCGCTCTGGATGTACTCGGTGCTGTCGTAGGCGATGGTCGCCTTGATCTGCTCCGGGATCTGCTTCTGCATCACCGCCAGCTCGGCCCGCACCCGCTTGACCACGTCGAGCGAGTTGGCATTGGGGAGCGCCCAGATGCCCACGAACACCGCCGTCTGGCCGGTGAAGTTGACCATGCTGTCGTAGTCCTCGGCCCCGAGGACCACGTCGGCCACGTCCGACAGGCGGACCACCGCCCCCCCGCTCTGCTTGATGATCAGCCGCTTGAACTCCTCGACCGAGCGGAGATCGGTGTTCGCGGTCAGGTTCACCTGGACCAGCGAGCCCTTGGTCTGTCCCACCGCCGCCAGGTAGTTGTTGGCCGCGAGCGCCTGGCGCACCTGGGCCGGGCTGACGTTGAGCGCGGCCATGCGGTCCGGCTTGAGCCAGATCCGCATGGCGAAGGTCCGGGCGCCGAGGAGGTCTGCCCGCTGCACGCCCTCGATCGCCGAGAGCCGCGGCTGGACCACCCGCACCAGGTAGTCGGTGATCTCGTTCTGCTTCAGGAACTCGGAAGAGAAGCTGAGGTACGCGGCGGCGAACTGGCTGTCGACGGTGGAGATGTTGAGCACCGGGACCTGAGCCTCGGGCGGGAGGTCTCCGCGCACCTGGTCCACCTTGGAGCTGATCTCCGCGAGGGCCTTGGTGGAGTCGTAGTTCAGCCGGAGCCGGGCGGTGATGGTGGAGAGGCCCTGGGTGCTGGTGGACTCGAGGTAGTCGATGCCGTCGGCCGAGGCGATGACCCGCTCCAGCGGGGTGGTGATGAAGCCCCGGACCAGATCGGCGCTCGCCCCCACGTACACCGTGGTCACGGTGATCGCGGCGTTCTGGTTCAGCGGGTACTGCCGGACGACGATGGTCCGGATCGCCTGCAGGCCGCCGATGACGATGAGGAGGTTGACCACCAGCGCGATGACCGGCCGGCGGATGAAGAGGTCGGTGAAGGCGCGCTTCTCGGGAGCGTGCCCCGGGTCCTGTGTCGTCGAATCCATCGCTGTTCCCAGGGGGGAGACGTCAGCGGTCGACCGGCGCAGGGACGAACTGCGCGGGCGCCGCGACGTTGTTGTTCACCACCACCGCCATGCCGGGGCGCAGCTTGAAGGCGCCGCTGCTGACGACGGTCTCACCTTCGGCCAGGCCGGAGGTCACGGCCACGTAGTCGCCCCGCCGCTCGGCGGTGCGGATGAAGCGCTGCTGGGCCAGGAGCTGCTCCTTGCCGTCCTCCCCCTTCTTGTTCTCCAGGACGTACACCGAGTCGCCGTAAGGGGCGAAGAGCACTGCGGTGGCGGGGATGACCAGCACCTTCCGCTTCTCGCCCGAGGCGACCTCGACGCTGGCGAACATGCCCGGGTTGAGGCGGCCATCGTCGTTCTTCACCGTGGCGCGCATCCGCACGTTGCGCGTCGCCAGATCGATCTCCGGGTTGATGGTGGTGACCTCTCCGTCCCAGGTCTGTCCGGGATACACGTCCACCATCAGTTGGACCTTCTGACCGAGCTTCACGTCGGCCAGGGCCTGCTGCGGCAGCTGGAACTCGGCGTAGATGGGGGTCACGGTCTGGAGCGAGACGATGGGTGTGCCGGGCGAGATGACCTGCCCGAGCTCCACCTGGCGAATCCCCACCCGCCCGTCGAACGGGGCCCGGATCACCTTCTTGTTGATGATCGCCTCGAGGTTCACCACCGTCGCGCGGGCCTGCTTGTCCTTGGCCTGGGCGGTCTCCAGCTCGGCCTGGGTGTTGACCTCTTGCTTCCGCAGCGACTCGGCCCGGTCCAGGGTCTGCTTGGCCAGCGCCGCGTCGGCCTTGGCGCTCTGCAGCTGGGCGGTCTCGGCCGAGGTGTCGAGCCGGACGATGAGCTGGCCCTTCTTCACCAGCCCGCCGTTCTCGAATCCGATCTCCCGGACGGTCCCGGTGACCTCGGCGCCGAGGGTCACGCCGCGGATCGCGACCAGCGTGCCGGCGCCGCTCCTGGTGGGCTGCCATTCCAGCGACTGGACCTTGGCCGAGGCCACCGACTCGGGCGGCGGGACCTGCGTCTTGGCGACCGCGAACATCTTCGAGAACTGGGCGAACTTGATCCCCACGAGGAGGACCACGATGACCAGCAGCCCGCCGATGACCAGGAACCAGAGCCTGCGGTTGCGGCGCCGGTACACTCCCACCGGTACGCCGGTGTCGAAGGTCTTGTCGTCAGGGGTGGTCGGAGCAGGCTGGAACATGAAGAGCGGGGCCTCGCCGGGCTAGACGATGAAGGGCGCCGTGAATTACCCGGAAGCCGTCCGGAAGGCTCGGGAAAGTGCAGGGCCGTTCCATGAAGTTCGGTGAACGTCCCCTGGCCAACGCCCCTCGAAGGGTTGCGCGGAGTTACCACTGGTCACTCCCGGGCGGCCCGCTACCCGCCCGGGCGGTCCGTGGGAGCCGGCGGGGATGCGGGCTGGACTCCCGCCCCGGGAGCCGAGGGAACCGGCGTGGCACCACCCGCCTGGACGACCCGCGGCGCCTTCTCGGCGGCCATGCGCTGGGAGAGCGTGGCGTCCAGCTCGCGGCCGAAGGCGGCCACCGAGGCGTCGGTCGAGGCCATTATCTTGCGAACCGCGGGCCACAGCGGGTGGTCCGCGTCCTGCTGCTGGGCCACCCCCTGGGCCAGGAGCCCGAGGGCGGCATCGCGATCGGCGGACGGCGCGACCCGGAGCGAGACCAGCAGCTCGTCCGGTGCGGTCCGGGCCACGTCGGCCAGGGCGCCAGCGACGGTGCGCTGGGCTGCGGCGTCACCGCGCGAGGCTCGGGCGAGCTCCACCAGCCGTGCCAGCGCCTCGCCGTTGCCCTCGGCAGCGAGCGAGGTGAGGCTCCCCACGCAGGGGAGCTCGACCTTGAGCTCCCGCGCGAGCTGCCGGAGCCGTCCGTAGACGTCGTCGCCGGAAGTGAAGCTGTCGAGGAGCGCCCGGGTGCCGAGATAGTCGCGCGAATCGCTCTGGTAGATGGAGTCGGCGAGGACGGCGCGGACGGCGGGATCGCGCTCGGTGCGCCAGGCGGTCCGGAGGAAGGGCAGGTTTCGCTGGTCGGCCTTCTGGGCCACGGCGAGGTAGGTCTTGATGCGCGCCTTGGCCTCCTCGTTCGACGTGGCGCCGACGCTCGGGGGCTGCATCAGGGTGGCCACGGCGCGGTCCGGGCCCCCCGGCGCGCCCACCGCCGCCACCGCGGCGCCGATGGCGTCGATGCCCTGGACCACCGGCGCAGTGCGCCCGGTGTGGTCGTTGACGATGACGCTGAAGGCGAAGCGCTCGCCGCCGACGGACTGGACGTAGCCGCTCAGCGCCGAGACGTTCTCCAGGGTGCCGGTCTTGCCGCGGAGCCGGCCCACCGCCTCGCTGCCCTCGAAGCGGTAGCGGAGGGTGCCGTCCTTCCCGGCGATGCCGACGGACGAGAGGTACTCGGGGGCGAGCGGGAACCGGTCCCACATCACCTTGAGCAGCTGGGTGAGCTGGCGCGGGGTGAAGCGGTTGGTGTCGTTGAGCCCTGAGCCGTTGCGGAGGATGTACGAGCCCCGGGGGATGCCCACCTCGCGCTCGAGGAACTCCTCGGCGACGGAGACGCCGTTGGCGGTGGTGCCGGGCGGGCCCTTCACCTCGGCGCCGAGCGCCTTCATCAGCTGCTCGGCGACGAAGTTGCTCGAGTACTTGTTCATCCGCTTGAGGACCAGGTCGAAGGTCTCGCTCTGGGCGACGTAGAGGAGGCGGGCGCGCTCGGGGACCACCCCGAGCTTGGGCTTGCCGCGCACCCGGATGCCGTGCATCTCGAGGATGCGCTTCAGCGTGCAGCCGAAGTACATCGGCGGATTGTCGATGCGCTTCCACACCGCCCACTCGCCGGAGACCGGGACGGTGCCGCGCACGGTGATCCGCTGCTGGCTTCCGTTCCACTGCGAGGAGACCGAGGCCCGCCGGGCCCGGCTCGAGGAGCCGACGGCGGCGTTGACGATCTGGAAATAGTCGGAGGGTGGCTCCAGCTCGACCACCGCGCGGGCGCCAGGCGCGGAGGCCCGCAGGTACACCCCCACCGCGTTGGCGTCGAGGCTAAGCGCGCCGGTGGGGGCGGTGTAGGCGCGGTCGGAGACCTCCTGCTCGAAGCCGGGGGCCAGTCGCTCGGGGTCGAACCAGGTGTCGTCGAGGACCAGGTCCCCCACCTCGCGGAGGCCCAGGTGCGCGAGCTCCGAGGCCATCGCGTGCAGGCGCTCGGTGGTGATGCTCGGGTCACCCTTGCCGCGGATCCAGAGGGTGCGGGAGCGGTCGGTGGGGCCGGGCTCGACGAGGAACTCGGTGTCGAACCGGTACTCGGGGCCGAGCCGGGCGAGCGCCGCGGCGGCGGTCACGAGCTTCACGTTCGACGCGGGGTTCATCAGCGCGTCGGCATCCTTGGCGAAGACGACGCTCCCGTCGTCGAGGCTGACGAGCTGGAGCCCGAGCCGGGCGTCGCGGAAGGGAGCGCGCTGGGCCAGCTCGAGGAGCGTCTTCTTCAGGGCCTCGCGGTCGGTGGCACTGGTGGGGGCGGCGAGCGCCGCGCCTGCGGCCACGGAGGCAGAGAGGACCGCGGGGAGGAGACGAAGACGACGGGGGGACAAGCGGGCTGCCTTCCAGGACGAACGGCCAACGAGAAGATCTTCCCCTGCCCCTCTCCGGGACCGCAAGGTGGGCCGAGCGCTCACGCGGCGGCCGTGTCGACAGCCGGGCGAGACCGGGTGGGGTGGAACGTCGTCACTTTGGCGGTTGGAGCGTGGATTGCGGACGTCGAGTGGGCTGCTGGCCGGTCCGTGTGGCCTGCGCGGTCCGACCGCTCGTGACGGCAGCGGCACGGCTGCTCCGTGTGCCCATCCGTCCCTCCGAGGGGAACGATGTCCATCCGTCAGATGCCGTCCGGCGGCGCTGGCTCGCTTCGGTCAGTGGGCTCGATCGCCGCCAGCCGACGCCCGGGGGCGAGCGGGATCAGCTGACGAGAGGCTATCGCAACAACTTGGACTCGGAGTGCAGTCGCTGGACCACGGTTCAACTGCTTAGGGAGAGCCGCCACGCACCCACAGTCGAAGTTGTTGCGATGGCCTCTCGTGCCCCCCGAGGCGCTCGCCCCCGCGCTCCTCCTCGCCAGGCAACCCTTCGGCGACCTGCCCCGGGTGCCGAGGTCAGCGGCGCTCCCTCCGGCCCCACCGGCGCTCACGGCAACGCCCGAAGCACCAGCATCCCGGAGACGCCGGAGGCCAGCGAGCCGACGAGCACCCCGAGCCGCGCCTGGTTCAGGAGCTCCGGCTCGGCCCCAAATGCGAGGTTGGCGATGAACAGGGCCACCGTGAACCCGATGCCGGCCACCATCGCGACACCGTGGACGCTGCGCCAGGACGCACCGCCCGGCACCTCCGCCAGGCCGGTCTTCACCGCGGCCCAGGTGAACCCGAAGATCCCCAGCTGCTTTCCGAGGAAGAGCCCCAGCGCCACCCCGAGAAGCACCGGCGCGGTCAGGTCCGCGACCGACATCCCGGCCACCGAGACGCCCGAGTTCGCCAGCCCGAAGAGCGGCATGACCCCGAACGCCACCCAGGGATGCAGGGCGTGCTCGAACCGCTGCAGCGGCGGCACCGCCTCGCGAACCTCATCTCCGATGGACAGGAGGTCGCTCGTGTCCAGCGCCTCGCTCACCTCCACCGTCAGTCCCGAGTGCTTGCCCAGCTCCCCCAGCACCTCGCGCACCGGGCGCCGGGTCCTCGCCGGCACGAGCAGCCCGAGCAGCACCCCGGCCAGCGTCCCGTGCACGCCTGCGTGGTGGAAGCCGATCCACAGCGCGACCCCGCCCGCCGTGTAGAACAGCGCGCTCTCCACTCCCAGCCGCGCCGCCGCGTACACCACCAGCGCCAGCACCGCGACCCAGACCAGCCCGGCCAGGTTCAGCCCGCCGCCGTAGAACAGGGCGATGACCAGGATGCCGGCGATGTCGTCGAAGATCGCCAGCGCGGTCAGGAAGACCAGCAGCGCCCTCGGCACCCGCTTCCCCAGCAGGACGACGCAGCCGATGGAGAAGGCGATGTCCGTGGCCAACGGGATGGCCCACCCCTTCTCGCCCGCGGTGCCGCGGTTCAGGACGAGGAAGATGAGCGCCGGGAGCAGCACCCCTCCGGTCGCCGCGATCGCCGGGAGCATCGCCTGACGACCGGTGCGGAGCTCCCCCTCGACGAGCTCGCGCTTGATCTCCATCCCCACGACGAAGAAGAAGATCGTCATCAGCCCGTCGTCGATGACCTGCCTCAGGCTGGCGTGGAAGCCGAGGTCGCCGAACGTCAGCTGCACCGGCGTGGTCCAGAGCTGCTCGAAGGCCGCGTGCCAGGGCGAGTTCGCCAGCACGAAGGCCACCAGCGCCGCCCCGAACAGCACGATGGACCCGGCCGCCTCCAGCCGGGTGAAGGACCGGATGGGGTCGAGCACGATGGACTGGAACAGCGGCGGCGGTCGGCGGTGAGCGGGCGCGGCCATGGGCGGGACACCATAGCGGCCCGCCAGTCATCCGGAGCTCGTTTCGGAGCCGGGGCCGCGGCGATGTTGCCCGGGCCCCGGGGTGAGGCCACGCCTCAGCGGGTGCTCAGCAGCTCGGCGTCGTCGCGCCGGTTCGCCGCGTGCGACGCGGCGTCGTGGCCGCTGGCCACCGGGTGCTCCTCTCCGTAGCTGATGGTGTCCACGCGGGAGCCGGACACGCCGAGATCCACCAGGTACCTCCTGGCCACCTCGGCCCGCCGCTGCCCGAGCGCGAGGTTGTACTCCTCGGTCCCGAGCTCGTCGCAGTTCCCCGCGATGCGGATGCGCGCCGCCGGGTGCGCCTTCAACGCCGTGGCCAGGATCTGCAGCTTCTGCCGATCCTGGTCGGTGAGCTGCGCGCGGTCGAACTCGAAGTGGGCGATGGGGCCAGAGAGGACGCGGGCGATCTCCGCGGTGTCGTCCACCTTGTCCTTCTCGGGCGCGGCGGCCACGGGCGGCGCGGCCTCGGCGACCACCGGCGGTGCGGGCGGCGCCTCGGCCTGCTGATGGGCGCAGGCGGCCAGGGCCAGCGGGGTCAACCAGAGCAGACGGACGGTGGATCGCATGCGAGACCTCCGGGAGCGGGCGGGCGGATGAACGCCTGCCTCCCGTATCGCAATCCCGACGATCGATGCGCCTGCAAAGAATGGGTGGGCTCATTGCTGTTCGGTCCCGGACGGTGTCCCTGCTGCGCGGTTGCGCTAGGTTGCGGCGGGCCCGGTGAGAGCCCTCCTGCAACGCGTTCGCGAGGCGTCGGTCGAGGTGGAGGGCCGCACCGCGGGCGCCATCGGCCCCGGACTGCTCGTCTTCCTCGGGGTGGGCAAGGGGGACGGCGAGGCCGAGGCGCTGGCGCTCGCCGACCGCATCGCCGGCCTTCGCATCTTCGAGGACGCCGCGGGGAAGATGAACCTCTCGCTCCTCGAGACCCACCGGGCGGCGCTGGTGGTGAGCCAGTTCACGCTCTACGCCGACACCCGGAAGGGACGCCGCCCGAGCTTCGTCGACGCCGCGCCGCCGGACGAGGCCCGCCGGCTCTACACCAGGAGCTGCGAGGCGCTCCGGGCGCTCGGGGTGCAGGTCGAGGAGGGGGTCTTCGCCGCGGAGATGCAGGTCGCCCTGGTCAACGACGGGCCGGTCACCATCCTGCTGGACCAGCCGCCGGGGCCTCCACCTCGCTGACCTGTCCGCCCTCGCGGGTGACCAGCGAGGTGAGCCCGTGGCCGGCCGCCGCGGCGCTCCGGATGAGCCGGCTGAGCTCGGCCACCTCCCGCACCCAGCCGCCGGCGGTGGGACCGAGGCCGCTGAACGCCACGCTCAGCGCCGGCGCCTCGGGCAGCTCCCCGGTCCAGTACGCGAGCAGCTCGTCCTCCTCGCGGAGGCTCACCGGTCCGAGCCTGGAGCGCTCGCGGCCGAGGAGGTTGCGCAGCTGCTCGTCCAGCCGCCGAGCCCAGGCCTGCACCGCGTGCGAGGGCCGGTAGCTCCAGTCGGCGATGGCCAGGTTCTCCGGCGGGGCGTAGGTGCTCCGGCCCACCGTCACCAGCACCTGGTCCGGCGGGAACGGGGGGAACGGGTCCCAGATGCCGGCGACCAGCGCCACCGGGCCGCTCTTGATGACCTTCCCCAGCCACTCCTCGCGGAAGCGGTCGGCGGCGCGCGGGTCGGCGTACGGGTAGCCCGGGTCCTGGACCATCAGCGCCACGTGCAGCCCGAGCTCGTAGCCGGCCGCGTAGCCCGGGTGCTCGCGCGCCACGTGCCAGCCGTCGCGCCGCCGCTCCCACTCGGAGAAGAGGAGCAGGTGCACCAGCTCCAGCCACTCGTCGTCCAGAAGCCCGAAGAAGCTTCCGCCCACGGTGCGGTCCAGCACCCGCCCCAGTAGCCACGCCACCCGCTCGTCGGCGATCCACTCGAGCAGCTTGCCCAGGCCGCTCGCGGCGTCCACCACGCCGACCGCGAAGGCCGGGAACGCCACCTCCTCGAGGAACACGTCGTGGACCGGTCGGATGACCAGGTTCACGCCCGGGCGTCTTCCTCGGCGATCAGCGCATAGATGCGCCCGGCGTCCGGCGCCTCGAGGATGGCCTGGCGGAACTCCGGGTTACGGAACACCCGCGAGATGCGCGCCAGCGCCTTGAGGTGAATGCCGGCGGAGTTCTCCGGCGCCACCAGGGCAAAGAACAGCTGGGTGGGCTTGCCGTCGATGGAGGCGAAGTCCACGCCCTCCCTGGCCACCCCGAACGCGGCATACAGCCGGGGCAGGCCGGGGAGCTTCCCGTGCGGGATGGCCACCCCCTCGCCGATGCCGGTGGTGTTCAGCTTCTCGCGCTCGGCGAGCACCTCGAACACCCGCCCCGCGTTCAGCGGCGGATAGGCCGCGGCGAGCGCGTCCGAGAGCTCCCGGAGGATGTCCTGCTTCGTCCGGCCGACGAGGTCGGGGATCACCGCCTGGGGGCTGAGGAAGTCGGTGATCTTCATGTGCGCAGAGGCCGGACCCAGGGGGCTCCGGGCAGCGTTCGCGCGAGATAGCCCGTGCGTGCGACCGGCGCAAGGCTCCGGCCCGTGCCCTCGGGCGAGGCCATCAGCCCTGGATGCCGCCGACGCTCAGGCCGCGCCGTCCAGCGCCTGCTCCTCGGGCGGGATCTCGTCCTGCTGGTGGTGCACCCAGCCGCGGCGGTGGTGGTGCTTGGAGCGGTCCTTGTCCCGCCGCAGCTGCTCCTCCAGGCAGTCCACCGCGAGGTCGACCGAGGCGTACATGTCCGGGGTGGCCACCTTGGCGCGGAGCACCAGGGGCCCGGTGGTGAACGTCACGTCCGCGTGGTGGATGTGCCGCTCCAGGAACATCACCACGTGCGCCATGCAGGCCCGGTCCAGGTTCCTCACCAGCCGCTCCAGCCTCTCGCGCGTGTGGTCCTTCAGGGACTCGGACGCCTCGAAGTTGCGGAAAGTGATGGCGAGGTGCATGGCGCGGGGCCTCCATGGCGGTGGAACGTCACATGACCGCCATGATGACAGATCGGTCCGGGCCCGGACGCAACCCCGCCTGGAACCCCGTTCAGCGACTGACCTGGCTCAGGACGATGGCCTTCTGGTCCGTCCATTCCAGGGCGGCCGAGACGGCGAAGCGCGGCCCCCGGGCGTGGAAGGTGAGGTGGCGGCCGTCCTCGGAGAGCGCGCCCGCGCCCCAGGCGGTGTACTCGCCGTCGAGCAGGAGCAGGCCCTGCACCACCGACCAGCGGCCTCGCCGCTCCCCGAAGCTGTAGCTGCCGTCCCCGCGCAGGACCAGGGAGGCGAAGGTGCTCGCCACGGGCGAGCCGTCGATGGCGTAGGCGGTCATCTGGTAGCGGGCGAGCACCCCGGACTCCGCGTCCGCCGGGAGGGCCTGGAAGGGCGTGGGCGGGCTCACCTGGGCCAGGGTGCCGGTCTGCCGCACCTCGAGGGCCACCGAGACGCTGCTCACCCCGGTGACCTTGACCTCGTAGAGCGCGCCGGACCCGTCGCGCACCTCACAGGCCGCCCCGGCGACCACCGGGGACTTCGTCCCGAAGGCGTCGCCCGCGACGCAGCGGATGCCGAACTTCGCCGCGAAGAGCCGCGACTGGACCACCAGGTCTGCCGAGGACGGGTCGGCCAGCGCCTGGGTGCGCAGCTCGATGCCGCGCGAGAGAGGGACGAGAACGGGCGCGGCCCGGACGGCGGCGGGCACCAGGGTGAGTGCGAGGAGCAGATGGCGCATGTCGACGGGAAGGAGCTTGCAGGCTCCGGGCCGCCGCTCCCCCAGAGGGAAGCGCAGCGGCAAACCCTGGGTGTTTCTCGTCGGCCGGGTGTTGCCGGACCTGAGCCACGGACCAGATTCGGTTGACAGGGCCCCCTTGTCCCACCTACGGGACGCCGCCTCCTCACCAATGACCTCGAACCGCCTCCTCACCTCGACCCTCCTGGCAGGGCTCCTGTCCGTTCCGGGCGTCCGCGCCGAGGAAGGGATGTGGACCTTCGACAACTTCCCCAGCGCCCGCGTGCAGAACACCTACGGCTTCTCGCCGGGTCAGGCCTGGCTGGACCACGTGCGGCTGTCGAGCGTGCGGCTCGCCCTGGGGTGCTCGGGGAGCTTCGTCTCGCCGAACGGCCTGGTGATGACCAACCACCACTGCGCGCGCCGGTGCATCCAGGACCTGTCCACGCCGCAGCAGGACCTGACCGCGTCCGGCTTCTACGCCAGGACTCAGGCCGAGGAGCGGACGTGTCCCCGGATGGAGATCAACCAGCTGGTGGGGATGCAGGACGTGACCGCGCGGGTCCAGGGGGCGACCAAGGGCCTCTCGGGCGAGGCGTTCAACCGCGCGCAGAAGGCCGAGTTCGCGCGCATCGAGAAGGCCTGCCAGACCTCGGACCAGCTGCGGTGCGAGGTGGTCACGCTCTACCACGGCGGCCTCTACCAGCTGCACACCTACAAGCGGTGGAGGAAGGACGTGCGGCTGGTGTTCGCTCCCGAGGAGTCCATCGCCTTCTTCGGCGGGGACCCGGACAACTTCAACTTCCCCCGCTACGACCTGGACGTCAGCTTCGTCCGCGTCTACGAGGACGGGGAGCCGCTGCAGACGCCCGAGTACTTCCGCTGGAGCGACGCCGGGCCGCGCGAGGGCGAGCTGACCTTCGTTTCCGGGAATCCGGGGCACACCAGCCGGCTCCTGACGGTGGCGCAGCTGGCGTCGCTGCGGGACGAGACGATTCCCCTCAAGCTCGAGCGGCTGGCGCAGGAGCGAGGCTGGGTGGCGCAGTTCGCCGAGCGCGGCACCGAGGCCCGCCGGATCAGCCGGGACACGCTGTTTGGCGTGGAGAACGCCTACAAGGCCTGGTTCGGGCGGCGGGACGCGCTCACCGACCCGGTCTTCTTCGCCTCCAAGGTGAAGGAGGAACAGTCGCTCCGGGCGCGGGTGGCGAAGGTCCCTGCGCTGCAGAAGGAGGTCGGCGGCGCGTGGGACGCCATCGCCCAGGCGACCCGGGTGGAGGAGAAGCTGGAGCGGGAGACGACCTGGATCCGCTCGGAGTCCAAGTACTACTCGGAGCTGTTCGGCATCGCCCGTAATCTGGTCTGGGGCGTGGCCGAGCGGCAGAAGCCGGACACCGAGCGCTACCGCGAGTTCACCGACGCGCGGCTGCCGGCCACCGAGCTGGTGACGTTCAGCAAGGCGCCCATCCACTCCGAGCTGGAGGTGGAGCTGCTCACCCTGGGCCTCACCAAGATGCGCGAGGAGCTCGGGGCCGACCACCCGTACGTCCACGAGGTGCTGGGGAAGGAGTCACCCCGCCAGCTGGCGACCCGGGTGGTGCAGGGCACCAAGCTCTACGACGTGGCGCTGCGGCGCTCGCTGTGGAACGGCGGCCCGGCGGCAATCGCCGCCTCCGAGGATCCGATGATCGGCCTGGTGCGGCGGCTGGACCCGGAGATGCGCGCGGCGCGGAAGGCGTACGAGGACCAGGTGGAGTCGGTGGTGCGGAAGAACTCCGAGCTCATCGCCAAGGCCCGTTTCCAGCTCGAGGGGACCCGCAACTACCCCGACGCGACGTTCACCCCCCGGCTGTCGTACGGCTCGGTCCGCGGTTGGACGCGGGAGGACGGAGTCCAGGTCAAGCCGTTCACCGACTTTGCGGGCGCGTTCACCCGGGCCACCGGCGAGCCGCCGTTCGACCTGCCGCAGTCCTGGCTCAAGGCGAAGGACCGGCTCACCCCCACGACGCCGTTCGACTTCGTGACCACCAACGACATCATCGGTGGCAACTCGGGGTCGCCGGTCGTCAACCGGAGCGCGGAGGTCGTGGGCCTGGTGTTCGACGGCAACCTGCCCTCGCTCGGCGGCGACTACGGCTTCGACCTCCGGAACAACCGCACGGTGGCGGTGGACAGCCGCGCGCTGACCGAGGCGCTGCGGGTGGTTTACGGGGCGGACCGGCTGGTCCAGGAGCTCCAGCCTGCGGCGGCCCGGACCACCGGGCCCCGGTAGCGACGAAGGCCCGGCCGGTAACGAGGTGTCTGGCACCTCGACGCCCCCGCCGGTAGTCCGTCAGTGCAGGAGCGACTCGAGCGGCTTGTCCTGCGTCGTCCCCTGCTTCCGGGTCCAGTCGATGACCGGGGTCTGGGCCACCACCCCGGTCTCGCCGGGGTTCGGGTCCAGCCGCTCGAAGGGAAAGTTGTCGCCGCCGAAGTAGAGGTACTCGAAGGTGGCCAGCGAGTACGTGGCCGCCGGGTCGAGCGCCTTGCCCTTCACCGTCCAGCCGCCGTCCTTCTTTGCCATCCCGTCGTAGACCGCCGCCGGGTTGTCGAGCGCGGCCGCCAGGTCCTTGCCCTTCAGCTTCACGGTGAGGAGCGAGTCGTCGAACGGCATCACCGTGTAGACGTTGCCCGGGGTGATGGGACCGGGCGGGACGCCGCCGCGGAACGCCTTCTTGTTCAGCACCACCACGTCCACGCCCAGCCGCGTGCGGATGGCGCGGGTGTACCAGGTGTAGAGGGTGGCCGAGCTCGCGTCGATGCCGCTCCGGGTGTAGCCGATCTTCTCGCCCAGGGCCTCGTCGTGCTTCTTCACCCAGGTCTGCAGCCGGGCGGCGAGCTCCGGGTCCGGCGCCGGCGCGCCCTGCCCGCCCACGACGTCCACCACCTTGGTGTCCAGCCCCACCAGCCGCTGCCCCGCCGGACGGCTCGCGTCCACCGTCAGCTCGGCGCGCAGGTACCTCTCCCAGCGACGGCCCGGGCTCACCAGCGGCGTGGTCCCGACCTTCCGGTCCACCGGGGTGTGGCAGTGGCCCCCGGCCAGCAGCGCGAGCCTCCAGTCCGGGTGCTTGGCGAGGATGGGCTCGAGCACCGTGGGGCACTCGTCGGCAATGACGATGACCACGTCGGCGCCCGCCTTGCGGACCGCGGGGATGGCCTGCTGGAGCGCGGGCTCGTAGGAGATCACCTCGTTCCCGTAGAAGCGGCCGGACATCACCGTCTTCGCCACGTTGCCTGCCGACAACCCCACCACGCCGATCTTCACCCCGCCGCGCTCGAAGATGACGTACGGCTTCAGCCCCAGGTCGTACTGCTTGTCCGCCTTGTTCCCCGGGGGGCGGATGTTGGACGAGACGTACGGGAAGCCACCGGTGGAGCGCAGCGTGTCGAACTGCTCGCGGCCGAAGTCGAGCTCATGGTTGCCCATGGCGCTCGCCGCGTAGCCCATGCGGGCCATCGCCTCGGCGGCGGGCTCGCCCTGGAAGAAGGAGGAGAGGGAGGGGCCGCTGAAGTGGTCGCCGGTGGAGAGGACCAGCGTCTTGCCGTCCTTGCACGCCGGGGCGCCGTCCTTGCCGATCTTCCCCGGGCAGTGGCCCTCCTTCGAGGTCCAGTACCCGAGCGTCTCGGCGGCGCCGCCCTTCGGAATGTCGCCCTCGGTGTTGGGCAGGAGGTGACCGTTCTCGTCTCCGGTGACCAGGACGAGGACCGTCTGGGACGCGGCCGCGGCCGGAGCCAGCGGGGCCAGGGACACTGCAGCGACGAGGGCCGGAACGAGGGCTGGGAGGCGCATCGGGGCCCCGGTCGCTACCACATCCCGGGGCGCCCGGGGATCAGTAATAGCGCTTCCGCTTGCTGCTGGGCAGCACGCCCAGCACCTCGCGGTACTTGGCCACTGTTCGCCGGGCGATGTCGATGCCCTGGGAGCGGAGCAGCTCGACGATCTTCTGGTCCGAGTAGGGGCTCCGGGCATCCTCGGCGGAGACGATCAGCTTGATGTGGTTTTTCACCGCCTCACTGGCGATGTCGTCCCCGGCGACGCGGGCGATGGAGCTGTTGAAGAAGTACTTCAGCTCGAAGATCCCCTGCGGGGTGTGCACGTACTTGGCGGTGGTGACGCGGCTCACCGTCGACTCGTGCATCCCGATGTCCTCGGCCACGTCGCGGAGGATGAGCGGCTTGAGGAAGGCGATGCCCTTGTCCAGGAAGTCCCGCTGGAACTTCACGATGCTCTCGGTGACCTTGTAGATGGTCCGCTGGCGCTGGTGGATGCTGCGGATGAGCCACTGCGCCGAGCGCATCTTGTCCTGGATGAACTCCTTGGCCTTGGGGTTCTTGCCCGCGCCGTCGCGCAGCGCCGCCCGGTACATCGCTGAGATGCGGAGCTTGCTGAGCCCGTCGTCGTTCAGCACGACGGTGTACTCCTCCCCCAGCTTGTACACGAACACGTCCGGGGTGATGTACTGGGCATCCTCGCCCGACCAGTTGCGGCCCGGCTTGGGGTCCAGCTTGTTGAGCAGCTTGCTGGCCTCCACCACGTCCTGGAGGTCGATCTTCAGCTCGCGGGCGATGGCCGGCAGGTTCTTCGACTCGAGCAGCTTGAGGTAGCGCTTGAGGATGATGGAGAGCAGCTGCGCCCGGCTGTCCTTGAGCGCCGCGGCCTGGATCAGCAGGCACTCCTGGAGGTCGCGCGCGCCGCACCCCTTGGGCTCGAGCTGGTGGATCTTCCGCAGCGTCCGCTCCGCCACCCCGATGGGCACGTCCGCCTCGTTGGTCAGGCGGATGAGCGGGTCTCCCTCGACGTCGGCGAGCTTGAGGTAGCCGTCGTCGTCCAGGTTGCCGAGGATCAACGAGGCGACTCGACGCTCGGCCTCGTTGAGCTTGAGGAAGCCCAGCTGGGCCTCGAGGTGGTGAGCCAGGTCCTCCCGCTCGACCAGGTTGGCCTCGAAGCTCGGGAGGTCGTCGGTGGCGACGTTGTTCTTGTTGGAGGCGGTGGTGGGCTCGTTGAACTGGTAGCTGTTGAAGTAGGCGTCCCAGTCGATCTCGGCGGGGCCCTCCCCCTTGACCTCCTCGGCCCGCTCGGGCGGTTTGACCTCCAGGACCTGGGCGGGGGTCTCGCTGGTCTCGGCCTCGAGGCTGGCCTCCCCGGGGGCCTTCTCGTCGATGTTCCCGTCGGCGGTCTCCTCGGGCTGCTCGAGGAGGGGGTTGGTCTCCATCTCCTCGCGGACCGTCTCGAGGAGCTCCATCCGGGACAGCTGGAGCAGCTTGATCGCCTGCTGCAGCTGGGGGGTCATCACCAGCGTCTGCGTCAGCCGAAGGTTCTGCTTCAGTTCCATTGCCATGCGCGGCGGCCCCGGTCCTACATCAAAGACCGTGCCAAGCTACCAACGGCGAGGAAGTGGCGTCCAGGGCCGATGGCCTGGACGGCCGCTGACTGGCCGGATTTCCCAAGAATCTTGGGCGATTCTGCCCAGGGCGACTTGACTTCTCCGGGGTGCTCTGATGCGGCTGGCTCGTGTCGTGCAGGAGCCCACCGCGGGGTCCATCGGGCCGTCCGGCTCCGTCCGGTTCCTCATCCGCCCGGAATGCGGCGCGTTTCTGGCATGCGACGCGCGCGCACACGCCCCGGCTGATCCGATGGGGGGGCCCGCGAGCACCTTGCCAGCGGACGCCCGGCTCCTGACGGGGCCGAGCGGCAAGGGGGTGGGGCAGTTTCGAGCCGCGAGTCGTCCGGAGTCTCCCACCGGCCGGCGCACCTCGGCCGCCCGTGGCCCGACGGCTCCTGGGGCTCGCTCACCCGATGCGAGCCGACCCGTGCCCGGCCGCTTCTCACTCGATGAGCCGGAACCGCTCGCCCAGGTAGACGCTCCGCGCGCGCGTCGACTCGGCCAGGGCCCGGGGCGTGCCCTCCTCGATCACCTGCCCCTGGGCGATGAGGTACGCCCGGTCGACGATGCGGAGGGTGTCCTGCACGTTGTGGTCGGTGATGAGCACGCCCAGCCCGCGCTCCTTGAGCCGGGCGATCTGCCGCTGGAGGTCGCCGACGTTGATCGGGTCCACCCCGGCGAAGGGCTCGTCGAAGAGCATGAAGCGCGGCGCGGGGATGAGCGAACGGGCGATCTCCGCCCGGCGCCGCTCGCCGCCCGAGAGCTGCTCGCCGAGCGACTCGGCCACGGTGGTGAGCCCGAACTCCTCGAGCAGCGCCTGTGCCCGGGCCTCGCGCGCCGCCCGCCCGAGCGCCGGGTTCAGCTCGAGCACCGCGAGGAAGTTCTGGCGCACCGTGAGCCGCCGGAAGATGGAGGGCTCCTGCGGCAGGTAGCCGAGCCCGGCGCGCGCCCGCCGGTGGATGGGGAGCCCGCTGAGCTCCACGCCCCCGAGCCACACCCGCCCGGCCTCCGCCGGGACGAGCCCGACCACCATGTTGAAGGTCGTGGTCTTCCCTGCCCCGTTGGGGCCGAGGAGGCCGACGATCTCCCCCGGCGCGACCTCGAGGCGCACCCCGTCCACCACCCGGCGCCGGCGGTAGGCCTTCACCAGGCCCTCGGCGAGGAGCCGGTCCGGCATCAGGGAGCCTTCGCCGGGGGCGCGGGCGCGGGCTTCTTCTGGCCCGGCTCCTTGCCCTTGGACTCGAGGACCCCCTTCACCCGCTCCACCTCGATGAGGTCGGTGTCCACGTAGAACACCACCTTGTCGCCCTTCATGGTGTTGGTGCCCTGGCGCGCCTCGGGGTTGCCGGTGAGGACCAGGACCTCCTTCACCGTGTCGTAGTCGGCGTGGTCGCCGTGGGCCCAGCGGTCGCCGTCCACCGCCACCACGTTTCCGAAGCACTCGAGCCGGGTGATCTGCGTGGCGTCCTTGCCGAGGTAGTGGCCGATGGAGCGGTCGCAGGTGAGGGTGGTGGTGTTGCGCACCATCTTCACGTGGCCGGTGCAGACGAAGCGCTGCTGGGTGCCCTCCATCCGTCCCTTGTCGCAGTCGACGAAGACCGGGTTCTCCGGCGTGGCGATCGCCGTGCGACTGCCGTCGGCCGGAGCAGGGGCCGCCGCCGGTTCCTTCCCGGGACGCGCGGGCGCCGGCTTCGCGGACCTGGGCGGCGCGCTGGTCTGGGCCTGGGCCGCGGGCCTCGGCACCGCGAGCAGGAGCAGGAGCAGGAGAGCACCGCGGAGGCGCCGCCCGCTGCTCACCCCCCCGCACCAGGGGGAGGCCTGCGGAGCGTCGCAGGGGCGCCGCGCAGCGAGGCTCACAGCGCGCTCACCCGGCTCTGCATCCCGTCGAACTCGTACAGGTCCTCGCGCAGATGCAGGTCGAACGCTTGCGCCCGGAGCCAGTACGCGTTCGGGCCCTGGACCTCGACCGGGCTCGTCCCGGTGGCGTGCATGGTGGGCGAGTCCAGGTGCGCGCTCTCGGTCTTCCCGGTGAGGCCGGTGGGCGTCCGCAGCTGCACCCCGCCCCAGACGTCGATGCCGCGGGACAGCAGGTTGCCGCGTGCGGCGTGGGTCTCGATGCGCGTCGCCGGCGGCATCCGCCCGGTGATCGCCGTGGCCTCGCGGGTGAGCACGTCGAGCGTCCCGGGGCCGGAGAGCACGTCGGCCGAGGAGCGCTCGTAAGCCATGCTCTCCGAGTGGCCCACCGCGGTCAGCACCGAGCCCCGGTAGCTGCGCAGCCGCACCTCGTGCAGGGTGACCTCGGGCGGGGGCGGGCCGTCGTCCTTCGGCGGCGACCCGCAGGCGGCGATCAGGAGCAGGCTTGCGAGCGCGAACCTCACCGGCACCCTCAACGGCCTAGCACGCTTTGGTCTTCCATCGCTGGTGCATCCAGACCCACTGCTCGGGGTGGGCACGGATGGCGGCCTCGATGCGGGCGGTGAACCGGGCGGTCAGCTCCACGGCGTCGCGCTCGGGGTCGCCGGTCCGGGGCACCTCCAGCTCCTCGGAGCTCGGGCGGTAGGTCCCGTCCTCGCGCTTGTGGACCAGGCAGACCAGGGCCGCGGCCCCGGTGCGCAGCACGAGGTCCGCCGCCGCGCGGGGGGTGGCCGCCAGCCGGCCGAAGAACGGGACGAAGACGTTCTGCACGTTGGTGTCCTGGTCGATGAGCATCGCCAGCAGCTCGCCCTTGCGGAGCGTCCTGAGCAGCGACACCGCGGCCCCGGGCTGTCCGCGCCAGATGTTCCGCACGCCGCCGGCCGCCCGGAAGCGGTCGACGAGCCGGGTCAGCCGCGGGTCGACGTTCTCCTTGCCCACCGCGTGGAGCGGGAGCCCGTGCCGGGCCACACCCCAGGCCTGGAGCTCCCAGTTCCCGAGGTGGGCGGCGACGCAGACCGCCCCCTTCCCGGCGGTGTGCGCCCGGTCCATGGCGGCCAGCGCGTCGCCCGAGCAGTCCACCAGCCGGTCGAACTGGCCTTGCGACAGCCGCGGGGCCACCGCCACCTCCAGCGCCGCGGTGCCGAGGTGCCGGAAGCACCGCCGGGCCAGGTCGAGCCGGGCCGCGTCGGTCATCTCCGGAAAGGCGATGGAGAGGCTGGCCAGCGCCTTCTTCCGCTCGCCGGGGGCGAGGTGGAACGCCGCGCTCCCCAGGGCCCGGCCGAGCGCCTGGGCCCAGCCGAGCGGGAGGAGGCCGACGAGGGCGAGCGCGGTGCGGAGGAGCCCGTAGCGGAGGGTACGCTTCAGGCGCTTGGACAGGGGTGGTGCCACCGTGGGAAACGAGGGGACCCATATGGCACAGCGGGAGTGGAACTTCGACGGACTGGTGGGCCCCACCCACAACTACGCCGGGCTCTCGCCGGGGAACCTCGCGTCACAGGCGAACGACGGCAACGTCGCCAACCCGCGCGAGGCGGCGCTCCAGGGCCTGGAGAAGATGCGCTTCGTGGCGGGCCTGGGGGTGGGCCAGGCGGTGCTGCCGCCGCACCCCCGGCCCTCCCTGCGGACGCTGCGGGCGCTGGGCTACGTGGGCACCGACGAGCAGGTGCTGGCGCAGGTGCTGGTGGAGGACGAGTTCCTGCTCCGGCTGTGCTCGAGCGCCGCGGCGATGTGGACCGCGAACGCCGCCACCTGCGCGCCCTCGAGCGACAGCGCGGACGGCCGGATGCACCTCACCGTCGCCAACCTCCAGGCGATGTTCCACCGGGTGATCGAGGGCCAGACGACGGACGCGGTGCTCCGCGCCATCTTCGCGGACGAGCGGCGCTTCGCGGTGCACGCCCCGCTGCCCGGCGGCGGCCACTTCGCCGACGAGGGAGCAGCGAACCACATCCGGCTCTGGGTCGAGGGCCGCCCGGCGATGCACCTCTTCGCCTGGGGAAGGAGCACCTGGCACCCGGTGAAGGGGCCCGACCGCTTCCCGGCGCGGCAGACGCTGGAGGCGTCGCACGCGCTGGCGCGGCTGCACCAGCTCCATCCGGACGCCTGCCTCTTCCCGCAGCAGTCGCCGGCGGGCATCGACGGCGGGGCGTTCCACACCGACGTGCTGGCGGTGGGGAACGACGGCTTCCTCATGCTGCACGAGGAGGCCTTCATCGCCGTCGAGCCTCTGCTCCACACGCTCCGCAGCCGGCTCGGCGACGGGTTCCGCTGGGTGATGGCGGGCGCCCGCGAGCTGCCCCTGGCCGAGGCGGTGTTCGGCTACCCGTTCAACAGCCAGGTCCTGACCCTGCCGGAGGGGACGATGTGCATCGTGGCGCCCATCGAGTCACGGCAGCGGCCGAAGCCGCGCGCGTTCCTCGAGCGGGTGGTGGCCGAGGACAACCCGGTCAAGCAGGTGCACTACCTGGACGTGCGCCAGTCGATGAACAACGGCGGCGGCCCGGCCTGCCTGCGCCAGCGCATCCGGCTCACCGAGGAGGAGCGCGCGGCTGTCACGGCGCGGGTGTTCCTCGATCAGGCGCTGGCGGTGGACCTGGAGGGCTGGATCCGCCGGCACTACCGGGACCGGCTGGTGGTCCGCGACCTGGCCGACCCGGCGCTGGCCCGGGAGTCGATGACCGCGCTGGACGAGCTGACGCGCATCCTCCGGCTGGGCAGCGTGTACGACTTCCAGCAGACCGCCTGAGCGCCGGCGCTCAGGGCAAGGGCTCACCCCGTGGCGGGTGGTCCGGAGCGGAGCTGCGGCTGGCAGGCGGTGCCGGTCGTCTCGGCGAGCGGGCAGTACGTTGCGTCGAGGTGACCGGAGAGGTGCGCGGCGCCGAACGCCAGGTCGACCGAGATGACGGTGTGCGCACCGGACTGCGGCAATCCGACGCTCTCCACGTTCACCGAGCCGCTGTTCGGGCCGAGTGCACCGAAGGTGATGCACTCGCGAGTCCAGAACAGGAGCGGGTACGAGTACAGCCCGGCGGTCGAGAGGGTGCGCGCGACGGTGTAGCTCCCGGTGACCAGCGGCTGGAGCGAGGTCCCGTTCCAGTTGTAGAGCCCCACCTCGAGCAGGTTCATCTCGCTCGAGGGCCTCTGCTGTCCGTTGAGGATGGCGCAGAGGTCCTCCTGGTCTCCGGCGGCGACGAGGGTCACCCCGTTGTCCAGCACGAAGAACACCGCCTCCTTCACCGCCACCTCGTGACCCTGCACCTTGCCGTCGAGCGAGCCGGCTCCCGAGCCACACCCGAGCAGCAACGAGGCAACGACGAGGACGACGCCGATTCTCGACATGACTCCCCCCAGGTGCCAGACGGCTCGCCGGGTGTGACCTTACCCTGACGCGGGCGGACGCGCTCCCCGCGCTGCGGCGGGAGCTCGGGTCGCCAGCCAGGGACCGAGGGCGGCGGCTACTCGGCGCAGGTGGGCCGTTCGTCCGCCGGGTAGAAGGTCGCGATGCCGTAGGTGCCGTTGCGGGTGCCGCAGGCGATCTTGAAGCGCTGGCCGCCCAGGCCTTCGGCGGCGTAGACGCCGACCGCGTTCTTGCCCTCGCGGGGGCAGCAGCGGACGAAGGCCCGGGTGCCGAGCGCGACGAGTGCCACGGGGTCGTGGTCCAGGGTGAAGCCGCCCACCTCCTTGACCGCGCAGGACCAGGGGGCGACGCCGACGAAGCGGAAGGTGAGCTGGCCGCCCTTGAGCGGAGTGCTGCCGTCGACCGGTCCGCGGTAGCAGACCTTGCCCTCCTGCTCGAGCTGTGCGTAACGCGGCAGCCAGTGGAGCCCGCCGATCTTCCCGCGGGTCCAGTCGTCTCCGCAGAAAACGTGGGTGAAGGCGTTGCGCGGGCCGCTGCCGACCCACAGCGCGGTGAGCCATTCGGAGTTGTCCGCGCGGTTGCCGGAGCGGCCGGCGCGGGAGAGGGCGCGCTGGATGCGAGGGTCCTCGATGTGGGCGCGGAAGAAGCGCTCGACGTCGACGCGGCTGACCGAGGCGTCGGGCCGGGCGGGGCACATCTGGAGGACCTCACGGTCGCTGGCGGTGAGCGCGGGCATCTCGCGGAAGAGCGGCGTGGAGTCGCAGCGTGTCGCGCACCGTGAGGGGCCGCCCGTCCCGGAGCTCGAGGCGCCGGTGGAGGCCGGAGCGAGCCTACCCGCCTCGCGGCAGACGACCCAGCCGGGGCCCGCGGGCGTGTCGAGCTTGCACCAGCGGCGGTCCGGGCCCCCGTTCTTGAGGATCCGGTAGGCCTTGCCGGGCTCGAGGTGATCGACGACCCGATGGCTCCCCGGCTGGTCGACGGCGTCGGTGGCCGTGGCGGGAGTGAACGCGCCGGCGTCGGCGAGGGCGAGGAGCAGGACGAGGCGGGTGAGCGTCATCGGGGGCGCGGGGCCAGAGCAGAGGCCCCGGTCGAAGCCGAGGTGGAGGTGCCGTCGGTCGCCGCTCGAGACGACTCGCCCCGCCCGGCCAATCGACCGAGCGGGGCGTTCCTCGTCGAGACGAGATGCGGGCCGAGGCCTACTGCTTGGCGAAGGGTCCGGCCGGGCCGCCGCAGCCGGGCGTCAACGAGACAGACGGCGAGGTGAGCACCGACTCGTCCGGGTAGCTGTAGGCGTGATGGATCGCGCTCGACGGCGACTGGGACGCGAACCACTGTACCAGCGCCTCGTTCTGCGGGTGGTAGGTGAATCCGTTCATCGTCATCGGGAAGAGCTCGTTGGGCATCCCTTCGATCACATCTCCCGTCTCGAGGTTGTCCTGGCACAGCCCGGTGGGAGCCTGCCACCACGGAGTGGCGTTGTTCACGAATGGATCGGCGAAGGTCTCAGCGAGCTCGTGGCTCAACGCGGTGATGTCGGACAATCCACCCCCGAAGATCCCAGGGGTGATCCAGCTCGAGTAGTTGAAGAGGTAGCGACGCTCGCGGAACTTGTTCGAGGCGCTTCCGGGCTCGAAGTCATACTCGTGGAAGCCGAGGACGCAGCAGGTGCCCGGCGCCGGGTAGCCTGGGAAGTAGAGGTACGTGTCGGGAAAGAGGAGGGTCGTGATGTCGGCGGTGGTCATGTCGCCGTCGTGCTCGGCGGCGCCGATGATGGTGGACGTGTCGGTCGAAGTCGGCGGGACGAGCGCGTTGATGAAGGCGTTGATGTTGACGAGCACGTAGCGGATGTTGCAGTTCGCGTCGACGTTGTAGAAGTACGTGCCGCGGATCAGGGTCATGACGCGCTCGCGCTTCACCGATGGGCGCAGGATGGTGTGCCAGTCGTCGTCGGAGTGCTTGAAGAACGAGGCTCGGTGGACCGCGTCGGTGAACTGGGTGGGACGCTCGCTCGAGCTGTACCAGGCGTTCTCGAAGAGCGGCGAGTTCAGCACCGGTGTGACGTGCGGCGTCGCGGAACGGTACAGACGGACCAGCGTTCCGTCCGCCTTGGCGCAGTACCGGATGCTGCCGTCGGCCAGCCGCAGGTCGATGGCCACCGGGATGATGGGCGCGTTGATCCTCGTGGTGTGATCGCTCGCGTTGTCCCCGAACGGCGGCCGCCCGACCATGGTGTACGGCCATGTGAACTGGGGCTGTGAGGCCGAGCCGTACGGGTCGGTCCACCAGCCCGGGAGGTAGAAGTAGCTGGAGAAGTTCACCACCGAGTCGATGCCGAGCACCGATCCATTCGCAGCGCGGCCGAGCACTCCGCCTGCTCCCTCACTCGGTCCTGTGCCGTGGAGCACCGAGAGGGTCGTTCCGTCGGGAATCTGATCGTCATCGAGTGCGGGCGCTGCGAGCATGAGCGCCGACACGACAAGCGGCATGAACATGAGGGATCCCTCCTGTAAGGCATTAGCCGACGATGTGCGGTCGGTGGGGTGTCCGTAGTTCAGGCGCCTGCCTGACAGCAAGCCATTGCTGATGCAGATTCAGCGAGAATCCTTGGGGTTTGTGGTGCTCGCCCCACGCCTTGAGGGGGTACGCCGTGACTCAGGGCAGTGATTCCGTCGAGGTGGTGCCCAGCGTCCCCGTTGAGGTGCCCCGTTGAGGTGCCAGACACCTCGTTACCAGGCCTGCGCGCGCAGGAGACGTTGTCGTCGAGCTGTCTCGGCTAGCGGCCCTGAACACGTTGCGGCCCGGCGCCCGCGGTGCCGGCGTCGGGAGGCTCGAGCCCGTCGAGCCCTCTGGCCGGGTCGAGCGCGCGAAATGTCTCCGTGTCCACTGCGGTGCGCAGCCGGTCCATCCACGCGCGGGTGCCGGTGTCCGCGTCCTGTCCGGACAGCGAGACGGCGACCTCGACCTCGTGGAGGGCCTCCCGTGGGCGCTTGAGGGCCTCGTACAGCTCGGCGGCCTGGCGGTGCAGCCCGGGCTCCCCGGGGGCGAGGCGCATGGCGGTCTGGACCAGGTCGAGCGCGCGGCCGTAGCGCCCCTCGACGCGGTAGGTCTCGGCCTGGGTGAGGACGAGCCGGGTGCGGGGACCACCGGCGCCGAGGAAGGGCTGGATGCGCTCGAGGGCGGCGCGGGCCAGGGCGGGCCGGCCCTCGGCGACGAGGTACCCGGCGAGGGCGAAGGCGATCTCGGCGTCGCCGGGCTTCCGGGCGATGGCGGACTCGAGGGTGCGGATGGCGTCGCGGCGGCGGCCGAGCCTGGCGAGGGCCTCGGCGCGGGGGAGCGCGACGTCCTGGCCGGCCTGCTCGGCGGTGTCGAGCAGGACCAGCGCGCCCGCGGGGTCGCCGGTCTGGAGGCGGATGCGGGCGGCGGTGACGGTGAGCGCGGCGGACTCGGGGCGACCCTCGAAGGCGAGCAGGGCGCGGTCGAGGAGCCCGCGCGCGTCATCGATGCGGCCGCGCCTCCAGAGCTCGGGCACGATGAGGTCCACGTGCGACGGGGTCTCGCCGACCAGGTTCCAGAGCGCGTCGACGTCGCGGGCCCGGGGGAGCGACTCGGCGAGGACGGTGGCTGTCTCGGCCCCGGACTCGAGCGCGAGCCGCTCCTCGACCAGGGCTTGCGTGGCGGCGCCGAGCTGGAACAGGGCGCGGGCGACGACGCGGTGGGTGTCGGGGTCGAGCGGCTGGAGGAACAGGGCGCGGTTGAGCCAGGCGAGCGCGACGCGGGGCTGGCCGCCGGGGCGGGTGGCCTCGGTCCATCCGGCGATGCGGTAGAGGACGGCGTCGGCGGGGTGGCGGTCCACGAGGGCGCGGGCCTCGTCACGGACGCTCGCGGCATCTCCGGTGGCATGGGCGGCGAGCCGGGCCTCGGCGCGGGCGGCCGAGTCGGTGCCCCGGACCAGGCCGAGGACGGCGAGGAGCGCGAGGACGGCGAGACCGGCGAGCGCCGGGGTGCGGCGGAGGGGCCGCTCGTGCTGCTCGACCCAGGGACCCGAGGCGATGCCCAGGGCGACGGCAGCGGCGGTGGCGCAGGCGGGGAGCTCGAGCGCGAAGTCGAACAGGTCGTGGAGGACCAGGGCGCCCACCCCGGCCCAGGCGGCCAGCACGAGCGGGCCGTTGCCGGCGCGCGCGGTCCGGAGCGTGGCCCAGGCGGCGACGGCGACGAGGCCCACGGCGGCGGGGATGCCGAGCTCGGTGGCGAGCTGGAGGGGGAGGTTCTCCGGGTACTCGAAGGTGAAGGTCAGGGTGGAGTGAGGGGTCTGCCAGCGCGGGAAGGCGACGGCAAAGGTGCCGCGGCCGAGGCCGGTGAGCCAGGCGGCGAGCGCGGGCCGGGAGAACATCGGCCAGAGGTCGATCTTGGAAGAGCGGAGCTTCTCGACCGTGTCGACGGTGGCCAGCTCGGCGCCGATGCGGTCCAGGGCGAGGTAGCCGGCGACGAGGGCCACGGCGCCCACGGCGAGGGCGACCGGGATGGCGCGTCCGGCGGTGCCGCGGGCGTCACGGCGGCGGAGGAGCAGGAGGAGGAGGGCGAGCTGTCCGGCGCACCAGAAGGCGATGCCGCCGCGGGAGAGCGAGAGGAAGGCGGCGGCCCCGACGGCGACGGCGGCGGCGAGCCGGAGGGCCTGGCGCGGGCGCTGGGGGTGGCTGTCGGCGGCGAGGCCGAGGAGGAGGGCCGAGGCGAGCGTGGCGAAGGCGGCGAGGTGGTTCGGGTTGCCGAAGGGGGTGAGGAACGGGAGCAGGCCGTTCTGGAATCGGTACACACCGAAGAGGGTTGAGGCGTCGGCGAGCGCGTGGCCGAAGCCGATCAAGGCGACGGCGAGGCCGGTGAGGCCGATGCCGGCGGCGAGCTGCCGGCGGCGGGTACGTGAGCGGCAGAGGCCAGCGGCGGCGACGAGGGCGGCGGCGGCGGAGAGCGAGCCGGCGAGCGCGGCGGCGGTGGCGGGCGGGTCGTGGGAGAGCGGGCGCCAGCCGTCGAGGCCGAGCGGGACCAGGGCGAAGGCGCGGAGCTCGCCGAGGGGTGGGCTCAGCAGCGCGAGGAGCGCGGGTGGGAGCGGGACGAGCTGGAGTGCGCAGAGGCCGGCGACGGAGAGCGGAAGGAGCGCGAGTGGCGGAACGACGAGCCGGCCCGAGTCGGAGGCGACGAGGAGTGCCAGGGCGGTGGCGGAGAGCACCGCGGCCAGGACCGCGGCGCCGGGTGGAGCGCCTCCGAGCCAGAGCGTGGGCCCGGCGACGGTGGCCACGAGGGCGACGGTGGCGGCGCGTCGGAGTGGCTCGGTCCTTCGGGAGGGCTGCGCCATGGACGGAGGGAAGACGGCCATGCTACGCGACCCGGCCCATGTCTCGGTATTTCCTCTGGGCGTCGGTGCTGTGCGTGCTGGTCTTCGGACCGGCGTGCAAGGGCGACTGCCGGAAACTCGCGGAGAAGCTCTGCCAGTGCGCGGCGAACACCGCGGACAAGAACCTGTGCATCCAGACCGCGGCGACGGAGCAGGGCCGGGTGGGGACCACGTCGACGGACGAGCAGGTCTGCGCCAGCCTGTACGATGGGTGTGACTGCCACACGATCAACACGCCGCAGGGGAAGGTGGCGTGTGGGATTGCCCGGCCCCCGCCGGACGGCGGAGTCGTCGGCGGGTAGTCAGCGCGGCACTGCGTACAGCACCACGAGGACCGCCACCGCGTAGAGCAGCAGGTTCACCACCGTCGGCACGTCGGAGAACAGGACCCTCTCCGGCGAGCCGGTCACGTGGCGCCGGTGGATCAGGAAGAGGTAGCGGAGGATGCCGTAGAGCACGAAGGGCAGTGTCCACTTCAGCCGGTCGGACCCGACCTTTGCCACCGTGTCCGGCGAGACGGTGTAGAGCCCGTACGCTAGGATGCACATGCCGGCGACGGTGGAGAGCATCTGATCGAGGAGCGGGAGCGAGTACTCGCCGAGGGACGCTCGGTGGTTCGCGGCCTCTTCTTGAAGCGAGACGAGCTCCTGTCTCCGCTTGGCCAGCCCGAGGAACAGCGCGAGCAGCAGGGCGCAGAGGAAGAGCCAGCCCGAGACGGGGACGTCGATCGCGACGGCACCAGCGAGGACGCGGAGGACGAACCCCGCCGCGATGCACAGGACGTCGAGGATGACGTGGTGCTTGAGCACGAGGGTGTAGGCGACCTGGATCGCCAGGTACACCGCGCCGAGCGCGACGAACTTCCAGCCGAGCATCAACCCGAGGTCGAGGCCGGCCGCCCAGCAGAACACGATGAGCAGGAGCACGGTCCGGGCGCGGATCTGCCGCGCAGCGATGGGGCGCAGTGCCTTCTCCGGGTGCTTCCGGTCTTCCTCGCGGTCAATCCAGTCGTTGAAGACGTAGGTCCCCGACGAGAGGAAGCAGAACGAGACGAAGGCCAGGAGCTCACGGGCAGCGAGGTCCGGGATGAAGACGGCCTTGGCGAAGAGCAGCGGCGCGAAGACTGCAAGGTTCTTCGCCCACTGCCTGGGACGGAGGACCCGGACCCAGGCCGGGAGCCGGCTGGGGGTCACCGGCGCCGGAGCGGGAAGCTCAGGGGCGTCCGATGCCGAAGTAGACGAAGCCACGCTCACGCATCCGTGCCGGGTCAAAGACGTTGCGACCGTCGAAAACGACGGGTTGCTTCATCACCTTCCTCATCCGGTCGAAATCGGGCCGGCGGAACTCGTTCCACTCCGTGAGGACGAACAGACCGTCCGCCTTCTCCAGCGCCTCATACGGCGTCTCGGTATACCGGATGCGCTCGCCGAAGTGCCGCTTTGCGACGTGGGTCGCGACCGGATCATGCGCGGAGATCGTCGCGCCCTTCCCCAGCAGGCCCTCGAGCATGACCAGCGAGGGTGCCTCTCGCATGTCGTCGGTGCGCGGCTTGAACGCCAGGCCCCAGACGGCGAAGTGCTTCCCAGTGAGGTCTCCTCCGTAGTGCCGGGTGGCCTTCTGGAGCAGCAGCCGCTTCTGTCCCTCGTTGGTGCGCTCGACGGCGCGGAGCAGGTCGAACTCGATCCCGACGTCGCGCGCGGTGGCGACCAGCGCCTTCACGTCCTTGGGGAAGCAGCTTCCGCCGTAGCCCACGCCGGGAAAGAGGAACGGATAGCCGATGCGCTTGTCCGCGCCCAGGCCCTTGCGGACCGCGTCCACGTCGGCGCCGACGCGCTCGCAGAGGAGCGCCATGTCGTTCATGAAGGAGATGCGCGTCGCGAGCATCGCGTTGGCGGCGTACTTGGTCAGCTCCGCGCTCCGCGGGTCCATGTAGAGGATGGGGTTCTCGGTGCGGACGAACGGCGCGTACAGCTCGCCCATGATCTTCCGGGCGTGCTCGGAGTTGGTGCCGATGACCACCCGATCGGGCTTGAAGAAGTCGTCGATCGCGGCGCCTTCCTTGAGGAACTCGGGGTTGGAGACGACGTCGAAGGGCTGGTCGGTGACCTTGGAGATGGCCTCACGGACGCGGTCCGAGGTGCCCACCGGGACGGTGCTCTTGTCGACGATGATCGTGTAGCCCTTGAGCGCCTTGCCGATCTGCTCGGCTGCGGAGAGGACGTGTTGAAGGTCGGCGTCGCCGGTCTCGCCCTCGGGGGTACCGACCGCGATGAAGACCACCTCGGACTGGGCGACGGCTCCGCTGAGGTCCGTGGAGAATGACAGCCGCTTCTCGCGGACGTTCTTGTGAACGAGTTCCTGCAGACCGGGCTCGTAGATGGGGAGCTTCCCCGCGTTGAGCGCCTTGATCTTGGTCGCGTCGACGTCCACGCAGATGACGTCGTTGCCGGAATCGGCGAAGCAGGTGCCGGCCACGAGGCCCACGTAGCCCGAGCCGACGATCGTCAGTTTCATCGCTGTTGGTTCCTCACTGGGAGCCCGGAGAGCGTCCACCGGTCAGCAATCGCCGGAGACGCTCCGCTCCTCGAGTTTCACGCATTCTGCCCAGCTGGGCCAGTGGCGAAACCACCAGACCATCGAGAAGAGCTCGACTGGTCGGCCGCAAGTCCTGCGCCAGGGAGTCGACCGTGGGCGCCGTCTCAGGGAAGAGCGCGGCGACGATGCGGGTCGACGCGTACACCGCCCTCTGGATCCGCCATCGTTCTGCTCGCGCTCGGACCTGGGCGAGGTCGAGGGGGCGCGAGTAGGCACCCTGCACGGAGGGCGCGCCAAGGATCAGTTCGCGCAGGTCGACGAAGGTGATGGTCGGGACGGAGTAGCCGGCATGGGCCTGCTCGAGGATGGAGGCGAGCAGGGCGTCCTCGGCGGCGAGCCGGAAGAAGGACGGGCCGAAGGCACGGACCGGGAGCGCGCGGTCGAGAAGAGCCCGGTCCTCGTCTTCGAATCCGGGGCCGAGGAGTCCACCGTGAAG
>DATKKF010000087.1:0-39017 GCA_035543115.1 Myxococcaceae bacterium | reverse complement strand
GTCGGCCTGGTCGCGGTTGGCGACGAAGGGGCAGTTGTCGGAGCCGTCGGACTTGCCGTCGCCGTCGGCGTCGTCGGTGTACGACAGCGTCTTGCCGTCGTCGGTGTAGCTCACCCACACCGAGCAGCCGCAGCCACAGCCACACCCGCAGCCACAGCCGCCTCCCTCCTCCTTCGGCGCGCCGCACTGGGTGCCGAGACATTCCGGGTTGTCGCTGTTCTGCGCCGATGCTGGCCGAGCCCAGGCGAGGACCAACCCCAAGAGAAGCAGTCCAGCAATCCGCGTGCGCATCCCGGTTCTCCATCTCCCCCCTCGCGCACGCGATTCGCCCCAAAGCAAAAGCCATTCCTGAAACTCGTTTCGGTGGAGTGCCTCTAGGGTACAGCCGGTTGCCGAGCCGGCCGCGCCCCCTCGACTCGAAAGATGAGGTCCGCTCTCCTCGCTTTCGTGAGGGGCGGACTCAACGCTCGGACCGGAGCGCGCCGGCGGCGCACGGTGCCCGGGGCACGGCAGCCATCACACCCTGGCGCCAGTATTCCGCTCTGCCCGTGTTGCCGTGGCAGCCGGACTGACCGAGCTCCATCACTCGCGGGCGCCGAGCCCCCCGGCGTCGCTCAGGTCCCCTTGGCGACGGTCACGGTTCCGCAACCCGACCAGGTGTACTTTGCCGCTGCGTCGTGCACCGGAATGGCACTGGCGTTGGTGGCGGAGTTGAGGGTCCGGCGAATCTCCAGGGTCCCGCCGGAGAGGCAGAACGACGACGTCGTCTGGTAGGTGAGATTCGAGTCGAAGCCGGCGGTGTACTGGTAATCGTAGGTCGTCCCGCTGCTCACCAGATGCCCGGTGAAGCTGCTCCGGCCCAGCCCCTGGATGGTGGTGCTGGTGATCGCCATCTGCCCGGTCCAGGCGTACGTCCCGTTCTCGGTGACGCTTCCGCTGGTGTAGCTCCAGGTCACGCTCAGGTTCCAGGAGACCGACCCGGCGCTGACGGTTTCCGTCCCGTTCAGCGTCTCGGAGAAGCCGCTTCCGGAGATGACGCAGTTGTTGTAGCTGATGCTCGAGCTGGTGAACGTATAGCAGCCCTGGCTCAGTCCCCCCGTGCGCCGGGCGATCAGCACCTGCGGTTCTCCACCGGACATGAGCGAAGGCTCGGGTGGCACGGCGAGCAGCGCCGGGAGCGATCCGGCCAACGAGTCAGTGAGGGACGGAAGCGACGCGGCGCTGGCGACCTGCCCGTTCACCGAGGCATTCACCGCCGCGTTCAGCTGGGTCTGGGCGCTGGTGGCGGTCGAGCGTTGCGCCGTGGTCGGCGCCTGAGGAGTCCCGTAGCTGAAGGTCTTCAGACCCGGAGTCCCGTTGTTGTTGTTGTTGTTTCCTCCGTTGTTGCCCCCGCCGCAGGCGGCGAGAAGCACCCCGAACCCTGCCAGAACCAGAACGCGCATCTGTCCTCTCCCTTCGTTTCGCCCACCGAGCGCGGGGTCGAGCGCCCCGCGGACCCCATTGCGCAGGACGAGGCCAAAAACCTGCAGCCACGCCAAGGTCTCGAAAGCAGGGCCGATTCGGCACGCTGGATCAGTGCCCGCCGTCGTCGACCGGGAAGGTCACCCAGGGGGCCAGCGCGAAGCACCCGGCCATCACCGCGTACCCGATAGTCCAGGGCCATGCCGGCCTGAGCGACAGCACGGTGTCCGTCGGCGTCCACCGGTAGGAGTGGATCAGGCCCACCGCCGAGAGCGCCGCGCCGGCGAGGCACCACCCCGCGGCCTGTCGGAAGCGGCGCTCGATGACACAGACCGTCGCCGCGGCAAGGAGCACGCTGCTGAGGATGAAGCCCTGCTCGAGCCGCAGCGCCCCGTCCATCCACAGGTCGAAGCGCAGGAAGGCCGTCAGCAGATCCGGGGAGAACGGCCGGCCCCCCGGGACGCCGAGCCCGGCGGCGTGCAGCCCGGACTTGGCCATGTACACGCCCCAGGCCGCGAGGCTCGGCAAGAGGCCCACCACCACCGCCGGGGCGTGGGCGCGCGGCGTCGCCTGGAATGCCTGTGCGCCCATCACGATGCCGATCCAGAGGACGATGGCCATGCCCGCATCGATGGGGACCGCCCAGGCGATCCACCGCACCGTCCCGGTGAGGCAGATGAGGGTCATGAACACGCCGTTCAGCACCGAGTACCCGGCGCGGGCGCCGAGCGCCTTCCACCCCGGATGACCGATGTAGATGGTGGTCGGGAAGCACGAGCCGAAGGCGCAGGCGGCGAGCGTTCCCACGCCGTTGACCGCGAGCGAGATGCCGGTCGGGTACTCGTCCCCGGCCGCCCGGGCGGACTCGATGTTCTCGATCGAGCCCACCGTGGCGAAGAGCCCCATCGGGAGGATGACCGAGAAGTATGCCGTCCAGAAGCCGCCGCCGAACGCCCCGAACAGCGCGCCGAGCACCGGCACGGGAGGATGGAGCGCCGGCCCAGGTGGGGCGGCGCCGGACGGGGCCAGCCCGGTGAGCCAGGCGAAGCAGGTCCCCAGCGCGATCGCCACCAGCCCTCCCGGCAGCCCGCCGCGAAAGCGAACCCGGCCGAAGTAGACCAGGAGGATGATCGCCAGCGTGCCGAGGCCGATGACCGGCCGGGTGTAGGCCCGGAACAGGAAGCCGATGGCGATGAAGGTCAGCGCGATCCCCGCCAGCGTGGAGAGCAGCGCGGCGCGCGGGGTGGAGCTCCGCACCCGTTCGGACACCGTGCTCCCGAGCAGCTCGATGGCCCCGGAGCCGAAGCAGGCCACCAGGCCCGCCTGCCATGCCACCCGCGCCGGATCCACCGCGCCGGCCGCCTCCGCGGCGAGCTTCGCCGGCAACATCACCAGGAACACGTGGGCGAAGAGGGAGACGGTGTTGATGCCGTAGGGCAGCGCGCAGACGTCCTGCCGGCCGGTGGAGCGCGCGAGCCGCATCGCCTGCCAGGCGTAGAAGAGGTTGCCGACCAGGAGCGAGACCGCGGCGCCCGGGAGGATCCGGCCGTAGACCAGAGCGTCGGGAAAGCCGAGCACCGCCCGGCACAGCTCGGAGAGCACCAGCAGCTGCACCAGGTTGTCCAGCGCCAGGCCGAAGAACCCGTCGATGTCCCCGCGCACGAACCAGCGCATCCGGAGCACGGCCTCCGACCATCGCACGTCCGGGACCAGGGTCCCATCGCCTTCCGAGGCCGCTCGCCTCAGCGGGCGGCGGCGTCGCCCGCGGGGGTGGTCAGCCGGGGCAGCACCTCGTCCGCCACCGCCGTCACCCGCGCTGCCAGGGCGTGCGCCTCGGCGAGCAGCTGCTGCTTCCGGGCCGAGCGATTGCCGAGGACCAGGAAGAGCCGCGCGTCCCGGAGGGCTTCGGACCTGCCGGCACCGGGGGGCCGGCCTGCTCGACGCGGTAGAAGCAGCGGAGCGCAGAGGACACCACGCCGCGAACGGCGGCGTAGAGGCGAGGACTCGGGGCCATCCGTCGGACCGATCGCTGACCGCAGCGGGCCTGAGCTTCGGGTGTCACCCGGCCGCGCGCGGTCCCCCGGCCAGCACCCGGCCAGTACGGACCGCCTCGGCCAGCCCGTCGAGGACCTCCTCGGTCGCGTCCCAGCCGAGACAGGGGTCGGTGATGCTCTGCCCGTAGACCAGCTGGGCCCGGGGGCCGGGCGCCTGCCGGCCCTCGACGAGGTGGCTCTCCAGCATCACCCCGAACACCGCCTCGTCGCCCGCGGCGCGGCGGCGCGCGAGCTCACCGGCCACGGCGATCTGCCGGCGCGGATCCTTCCCGCTGTTCCCGTGTGAGCAGTCCACCATCAACCGCGGCCGCTGGCCCGCCTCGCGGAGCCCGGCACAGGCGGCGGCGACCGACGCGGCGTCGTAGTTCGGCCCGCTGGTCGCGCCGCGGAGGATGAGGTGGGTGTCGGGGTTGCCATTCGTCTCGACGATGGCCGCCAGCCCCTGCTTGGTGACCGAGAGGAAGCAGTGCGGGTGGCCGGAGGCGGTCACCGCGTCGATCGCGATCTTCACGTTTCCGTCGGTGCCGTTCTTGAATCCCACCGGCATCGAGAGGCCCGAGGCCAGCTCGCGGTGCACCTGGCTCTCGGTGGTGCGCGCGCCGATCGCGCCCCAGGACACGGTGTCGGCCAGGAACTGCGGGGTGATGGTGTCCAGGAACTCGCAGCCGGCGCGTACCCGCTGCTCGGCGAGCCCGACCAGCAACCCACGCGCCAGGGTGAGGCCCTCGTTGATCCGGAAGCTCCCGTCGAGCTGCGGATCGTTGATCAGCCCCTTCCAGCCCACGCGGGTCCGCGGCTTCTCGAAGTAGACCCGCATCACCAGCAGCAGCGCGTCGGACAGCCGTCGCTCCACTGCCCGGAGCCGATCGGCATAGGCCCGGGCCGCGTCGACATCGTGGATCGAGCACGGGCCGACCACCACCAGGAGCCGATCGTCGAGCCCGTGCAGGATGGCGCTCACCTCCCGGCGGGCGGAGTAGACGAAGGCCTCGGCCTCCGGCCCGAGCGGAAGCTGCTCGATGAGGATGGCCGGCGGCAGGACCGGGCGCAGACGCGCGATCCGGACGTCGTCGATTCGGTTGTGGGGCAGGTCGGACATGCGCGTGGCGGGAGCAGAATGCCAGACCGAGGCGGCCGGGGTCGACCTTGGGAGGCCGCCGGACCAGGGCCTCCACTGATGTTGACCACCAGGCCAGGCATCGGTCAGCGTCCGGCCGGCGTGCAGCGCTCGAGCGGTTCACAGGTCCTGGTCGCCCTGTCCATGGCATGGCTCCTCGCCACGTGTGGCGCGCGCCCGGTCGGAGGTGCACCGGACGCGGGGCCGGTCGGAACGACCCCCCTCCCTGGGTGGGAGGGCCGCCTGACCCAGTTCAACATCGACTCGCCGGTGGCGGGCATCGCCGGGCGCGCGGTGACCGTGCTGCTTCCGCCGGGCTACTCCGATCCGGCTCAGGCCAGCACGCGGTACCCGGCCTTCTACCTGCACGACGGGAACAACTGTCTGGACCGGGACCCCTTCGGGCACGGCGGCTGGCAGGTGCACCTCACCGCGACGGATCTGATGACCCGTGCGGTGATGGCACCGGCGATCGTGGTGATGGTCGCCAACAGCCCGGCCCGCACCGAGGAGTACAACCCCGGCGCAGGCACGGCCCCCGGCCCCACGGCGGACGGGTACCTGGACTACCTCGAGCACGCGGTCATCCCCTTCGTCGAGCAGCGCTACCGGGTGCAGCCGGGCGCCGCGAACCGGGGGATCGGCGGGTCGTCGTTCGGAGGCATCATCTCGCTCTACGCCGGCTTCACCCGGCCAAGCGTCTACGGCGTGGTGATGGCGATGTCGACCGCGCCCTCGGTGTACGACGTCAAGGCCCGCATCGAGGCGACGGCCGGCAAGGCGCCGCTGCGCATCTACCTGGACAGCGGGACCATCGACCCCTTCGGTCCAAACGGGACGAACCTGGTCAACGACTTCCAGGACTACACCGTCGCGATGCGCGATCTCCTCGTCTCGCGCGGCTGGGTGCTGGGCCAGGACCTGGACTACGCGCTCGGCGTCGGCGACACCCACGACGAGAGCGCCTGGCGCCGGCGGCTCCCCGGAGCGCTCTCGTTTCTCTTCCCGCCGGGGCGCTGAGGCAGGCAGTCACCGCGCCGCCCCGCCCAGCTCGTACTTGACCACCAAGGCATCGTCGTCGCTGCCGCCGGGGCTCCCGACGAGACCGCTCGTCCAGCCCGCTACGTTCGGAGTTCACCCCGGCCGCCGGACCGGCCAGCAGGTGCGCTCTCGGCATTCGAGGTGGGCCACCCCCCGGCGACGAGGTGGCCCAGCCGATCTCTCGGAAGCGCACCTGTCGGCGTGAGCCGGCGCCGACCCATCCTCCCGGAGAACACCACCCCCCAGGGAGCTCCCATGCGCCGCTCGTGCCTCGCCGTCCTCGTCGCCGCCGCCCTCACCGCCTGCGGCGGTTCCAGCAACACCTCGGACCCGGTCGCCGCCTGCAAGAGCGTGTTCAGCACGGTCTGCAACAAGCTCTTCCAGTGCAACCCGAGCGGCGCCGCGCAGATCTACGGGAGCGCCTCGGCCTGCGCCTCGAACCTCTCCTCGGGCTGTACCGCGACCAACGCCTCATGCCCGAGCGGGACCAGTTACAACGCCGGCAACGCCAGCACCTGCATCAACGACTACTCGAACGAGTCGTGCACCGACGTGACGGGCGGCGTCACCCCGGCGAGCTGCAACAAGGTCTGTCAGTGAGGACGCGCTTGGCTATGCTCCGCCCCCACCCTTCTCCACCGAGGCAGAAGTGCTGCGTTCGATCTCGACGGTCATCGTCTCCCTTGCGCTCGGCGCCGGCGCTGCGCTCGCCCAGTCCACCCCGAAGCTCGACCTCCCCCGCCCGAGCCCGAAGGGGTCGGCGACCCAGAGCGTCGGCCTGACCGAGGTGTCGGTCGTCTTCTCGAGCCCCGCGGTGAAGGGACGGAGGATCTGGGGCGAGGTGGTGCCGTTCGACGAGGTCTGGCGCGCGGGCGCGAACGAGTGCACCAAGGTGAGCTTCTCCACGCCGGTCTCCATCGAAGGCAAGCCGGTCGCCGCCGGCGCGTATTGCCTGTTCCTCCTGCCCCAGAGGTCCGGCTGGACGTTCATCCTCAGCAAGAACACCGAGCAGGCGGGCACGGGCGACTACAAGCAGAGCGAGGATGCGCTCCGGGTCCCCGCCACCGCGAGCACCATCCCGCTCCGCGAGCGAATGGCCTTCACCATTCTGGACTTCGACGACGACAAGGGCACCCTGGCGATGGAGTGGGAGACCCAGCGGGTGGCGGTGAGGTTCACCACCGGCACCCGGGAGAAGCTGCTGGCGCAGATCCGCGCGCTCAAGGGCGACGACTGGAGGCCCTACAACGCCGCCGCCCGTTACCTGCTCGGGGCCGGCATCGAGCCGGCGCTGGCGATGCAGCTGACCGACCGCTCCATCCAGCTCAAGGAGGAGTGGAACAACGTCTGGACCCGGGCGCAGCTCCTCCACTCGGCGGGGAAGGACGGCGAGGCGCTCGCCGCCGCCCAGCGGGCCCAGACGCTGGGGAAGGCGTCGAAGAACTTCTTCGAGGCCGATGCGGTCGCCAAGGCGCTGGTCAGCTGGAAGAAGTAGACGTCCAGGTCCAGCCAGCGTACCGCTCGCGCAGCTCGGACTTGCGGAACTTGCCTGCCGAGGTGCGAGGGATGGCGTCGGCGAAGACGATCGCCTCGGGGATCCAGAACCTCGGGAACCTCGGCCGGAGCCAGTCCTGGAGCTCGGCCGCGGTCGCCGTGGCGCCGGTCTTCAGCACCACCGTCGCCAGGGGGCGCTCGCCCCACCGGGGATGCCCCACCGCCACCACCGCCGCCTCCCTCACCGCGGGGTGGCCCATCAGCGCATTCTCCAGATCGACCGAGGAGATCCACTCTCCGCCGGACTTCACTAGGTCCTTGGTGCGGTCGGTCAGCTTGATGCTCCCGGTCGCGTCGAGGGTGACCACGTCGCCGGTGCGGAACCAGCCGTCCGCCGTCCAGCGGTCCTTCGCTTCCTCGTTGTCGTGGTAGCGCGCCGTCACCCAGGGGCCACGGACCTGAAGCTCGCCCATGGTCCGGTCATCCCAGGGCACCTCGCCGGCCTCGTTCACCGCGCGGATCTCGACCAGGGGTGACGGCCGGCCCTGGCGCGCACGCTGCGCATAGCGCCCGTCTTCGTCGAGCGACGCGGCCTCGGGGCCGAGCTGGCACACCGAGCCGAGCGGCGACATCTCGGTCATCCCCCAGGCGTGCACCACGGTGATCCCGTGCCGGTCGAAGCCGCGGAGGAGCGACTCCGGCGCGGCCGAGCCTCCGACGATGAGCCGCAGGCCAGGCGCGATGCTCCACCGCCCCGGCTCCCTGTCCAGCGCCTCGAGCACGGCGATCCAGACCGTCGGCACGCCGGCGGACATCGTCACCCGCTCGCGCGTCATGAGGTCGAGGAGGCTCTCGGGGTCGAGCGCTGGCCCGGGGAACACCGCCGTGGCGCCCATCATCACCGAGGCGTACGGCAGCCCCCAGGCGTTGGCGTGGAACATCGGGACCACCGGCATGACCGAGTCCGCATGCCGGATGCACAGCACGTCCGGGAGCGCCCCGGTCAGCGTGTGCAGCATCGTGCTGCGGTGGGTGTAGATGACGCCCTTGGACTGCCCGGTGGTCCCCGAGGTGTAGCACATGCCGCACGGGTCACTCTCGGCGAGCTTCGGGGGGATCCACTGGCCAGTCGCCGTCGCCAGCAGCGCCGCGTATTCGCCGCCCTGCGCCGCCGACACCACCACCACCTGCTCGACGGACGCGCGGGGCCGGACCTTCTCCCAGAGCGGGAGCAGCACCTCGTCCACCAGGAGGAAACGGTCGTCGGCGTGGCCCATGATGAAGGCCAGCTCCTCGGGGGAGAGGCGGAGGTTGAGGGTGTGGACCACCCCGCCGGCCAGAGGCACCCCGAGGTAGGTCTCGAGGTGCGCGGCGTGGTTCCACATCAGCGTGGCCACGCGGTCACCGGGACGGAGCCCCGCCCGGACCAGCGCCTCGGCCAGCGCCCGTGCCCGGAGCGCCACGCCCCCGTACGTCGTGCGGTGCAGCGAGCGGTCCGGCAGACGCGAGACCACCGGCACGTGGGGGAACATCCGCTCCGCCCGGAACAGCAGGTGGTCCAGGGTCAGCGGGAGCTCCATCATCGTTCCGAGCGAGGACATGGTGCGCCCTCCTGCGAGCGGCGAGGAGGTCGACCCTGTCACCACCCGCTGCGGCGATCCATGGTCCTCACACCCCCGAGGCCGAGCCGGCGACCGGGCGGGCGACCACCTCCTGGTAGAGGGCCTCCACCCGGGCCACGAGCGGGGCTGGCTGGAAGCGCGCGAGGGCAGCGGCGCGGGCGGCCCTCCCCATCGCCACCCGTCGCGCCGGATCGGCGAGCAACCCGAGCACCGCGCCGGCCATCGCCGCCGGGTCTCGCGCCGGCACGAGCCATCCGGTCTCGCCGTGGGCCACCACCTCCGGCACCCCGCCCACGTCGCTGGCCACCACCGGGACGCCGGAGGCGAGCGACTCGAGCGCCGCGAGCCCGAAGCTCTCCTGGTCGCTCGGGAGCAGGAAGAGGTCGGCGTGGGCGAAGAGGTCTCCGAGCGAGCGCCGCTCCCCGGCGAAGGCCACCGCGGCGCGGACGCCGAGCAGGGTCGCGAGCTCCTCGACCGCCCCGCGCTCCGGACCGTCGCCCACGAGGACCAGGACCGCTGGACGCGCCCGCCTCACCGCGGCCAGCGCCCGGACCGCGTCGCCGACCCGCTTCACCGGCCGGAAGTTGGACGCGTGGAGCAGCACCGCCGGACGGCGACCCGGACCCCAGTCGAGCGCGGGGAACAGCGCCGGCACCTCGCCCGCGCCGTCGTCGAGCGGATGGAAGGCCTCGGGGTCGACGAAGTTCGCCAACACGTCCACCCGGACGCCCGCGGGCAACCGGAGCGTCTCCACCGCCACGCCGCGGAGCCAGGCCGAGGGGGTCAGGACCGCGTCGCTCCCCAGCACCGTCTCGCGCACCTGTGCGCGCATCGCGGCGTCGTCCCCCACCCCGGTCACATCGGTGCCGTGCAGGGTGGTGACCAGCGCCGGGGGGCGCCGGGCCTGAGCGCGCACCCGCTCGCGGGCGAGCAGCGCCGCCGGCCCGTGCGGCAGCGCATAGTGCACGTGCAGCACGTCGAGCGACTCGCGCACCGTCACCTCGGCCATCGCCCGTGCCAGGGCGAGCGGTTGCGCCACCGCTCCCGGAAGCGGCCGGGGCGCGCTCTCGACCAGGTGCACCCTCCAGGGCCCGTCGCCGGCGAGCCGCACCGGGACGCCGGAGGAGAAGACGTGGACGCGGTGCCCGCGCGCCGCCAGCTGCATCGCCAGCTGCGAGGCCGCCACCCCGCTCCCACCCACCGTCGGAAAGCAGGCGATGCCCACCCCGAGCGCGGTCATGGCCGCACCGTCCGGAGCTCGGGCGAGAGCGAGGCCGCGGCGGACACCAGGCTCGAGACGAGGGCACGCGGGCCGACCTCGGCGGCAATGGCCCAGAACCCGTGCACCCGTTCCTGCGGCCTTCCGGCAGGCTGGAGCGCCGCCGTCACCTGGGCGAGGGCCTCGAGCGCATCCGTGCCCAGGCCGCTGGAGACCAGCGCCGCGCGCTGCAGCCGGCCGATGAACCGGTCCACCCCGCGCGCGACGTGGGCCCGGGTCTTCGCCACCGCGCGGGCCAGCGCGGGGTCGAGCGCCAGCACCTCGGGCCGGACCGCCTCGAGCTGCCGCTCGAGGGGGCCGAGCAGCCGCTCTCGCAGCGAGGCGCCCATCCACGCGGGCCAGGCGTGGAGCCGGGCGGCGAGCGCGTGGACCGGCTGGTCGGTGTCCTCGGGCAAGAGGCCGAGGCGGTCGAGGGCCGAGGCGGTCCACGGGTCCACCACCCGGAAACGCGCCCGCGGAGCAATCATCGGCAGCTCCAGCCCGGCCCGGGCGTACACCGGTGGGAGCTGGGCGAAGTACGTGCACTCGGCCGGACCACCCAGGGTCGCGGCCGTCGGGAGCAAGCTGTCCTGCACCAGCGGGCGGAGCAGCGCCGAGGTGCTGAACGAGAGCGGGTCGTCGGCCAGGCGCGCCCGGAGCTCGGCGAGCGTCACCCGCCCGAGCGGCGTCCGGAAGCCGTCTCCGTCGCGGTCCGGGCGGAAGCGCGGGCCACCTGCGCCGGCAGGATGGAAGAAGGCGAGCGAGGCGTCGGGGCGGGTGTGCACCTGCTCCTGGAATCCGAACCGGGCGAGCGCCGCACCTCGCTCCTCGAGGAGCGTGGAGATGGCGTCGTTCTCCTCCAGCGCGAACTGCACCAGCGGCGCGGCACGGGCCGCCATCGCCGGCGTCCGCGGGTCGAGGAGCACCAGGCCCTCGTCAGCGAACAGCTCGGCCAGGACACCGGCGAACGCCGCGCCGGGTGAGCGTCCGGCGACGTAGTGCCGCCCCAGGAGCGCCGTCACCTCGGCGCCGTGGGGGAGCGGCGCCAGCGCCCGCGAGAGCGAGCCGAGGTGCACCTCCACGTCGGGCGGCAGGCGGCGATGGGCAAGCGAGACCCGCGCCTCGGCAGCCGACTCGGGGGCGAGACGGCCCGAGAGCCACCTCCCGCGGACGCAGCCGTCGAAGCGGGCCACCTCCGCCCAGTCGTGGTCCTCGGTCTGCAGCCAGAAGATCGGAATGCAGGCCCGTCCCGTGCGTTCGCCGAGCCAGCGGGCCCGCGCCACCGCGGTCGCCGCCTTGTGCACGGTGTACAGCGGACCGAGGAAGACACCGACCTGTTGCCCCGCGACGACACAGGTCGTTCCGGGGCGACCGAGCGCGGTGAGCGCTGCCTGGCGCACCGGTGACGCGGGGAGCGACGCCGCCTGTCGCTGCAGCTCTTCGACCACTCCCTGCACCAGCCGCTTCCGCCCCGCGCGCGACGCGGCCTCGTCCCAGGCTGCCGGCTCCAGCGGCCGCGCAGGGAGCAGCGTCGTGGCGTCTGCTTCCCCGGCGATGAACTGCGCGAAGAAGTCCGAAGCCATGCCAGATTGCACCGTACCAGTGCCCATGCACCCATCCAAACGCGCGCGCCGCGTCGTGCTTGCCCCGATGGCCCTCACCCTGCTGCTCTCGACCGCGAACGCTGCGCCCACCCTGCGCCCCTCCCAGCCCGATGGAGCGCGGCTGGAACGCTGGCTCGACCGGTTGCTGGTGGTGGGCGGCGTCCTGTACGTCGCCGCCCACCCGGACGACGAGAACACCCGCCTCCTCGCTTACCTTTCCAACCATTCGCTGCTTCGCACCGGGTACCTGTCGGTGACGCGGGGCGACGGCGGCCAGAACCTCATCGGGCCCGAGCTGGGTCCCGGGCTCGGGCTCATCCGCACCCAGGAGCTGCTCGCCGCGCGCGCGGTGGACGGCGCCGAGCAGCTGTTCACCCGCGCCCGCGACTTCGGCTACTCGAAGAGCCCCGAGGAGTCGCTCTCCATCTGGGGGCACGACGCGGTGCTCGCCGACGTGGTGCTGGCGATCCGCCGCCTCCGTCCGGACGTGATCATCACCCGCTTCCCGGTGGAGGCCGGCGACACCCACGGGCAGCACACCGCCTCCGCCCGCCTCGCGGTCGAGGCCTTCGCCCGGGCGGCGGACCCCGGGTACATGCCGGACGCAGAGCACCGGCGGCTGGGCCCCTGGAAGGCGCGCCGGGTGGTGTGGAACGAGAGCAACTTCTTCGGGAAGACGGACGCGGAGCTGACCAAGCTCCCTCACCTCGACGTGGGCGGCTACGACCCGTGGCTCGGGCTGTCGTACCCGGAACTCGCCGCCGACAGCCGCAGCAACCACAGGAGCCAGGGGTTCGGCGCGGCGCGACGCCGCGGGCCGACGCCCGAGGGCTTCCACCTGCTCGCCGGCGAGCCGATGAAGGAGGGCCCCCTGGACGGAGTGACGCTGGACTGGTCGCGCGTCTCCGGCTCGGCGCGCCTGGTCTCCGAGCTGAAGCGGGCCCACCAGGCATACCGGACGGGCAGTCCCGAGTCGGCGATCCCCGCGCTCCTCGCGGCCCGCGCCGAGCTGCGGAAGCTGCCCGAGCACCCGTGGAAGGAGGCGAAGCTCGCCGAGCTCGACGCGGTGGTGTTCGCCTGCGCCGGGCTCTTCGCCGACGTGACGACGGACCGCCCGAGCACCTCGCCGGGCGGGACGGTGACCGCCACCGCCAGCCTGCTGCTCCGCCGTCCGGCCCAGGTGTCGCTCACCTCGGCGCGAGTGGGCACGCGGACGCTGCTCGGGCCGTCCGCCCTGAAGGCCGAGGTCCCCGTCGAGGCGAAGACGACGCTCGAGGTTCCGACCGACACCCGGGTCTCCAGCCCCGCCTGGCTGGACGCGCCGGAGGCAGGGCTCTACCCGGTGCGGGAGCCGGCGTGGGTGGGGCTCCCCGAGGAGCCGGCGCCGCTGGAGGCCGAGTGGGTCTTCGCCTTCGGGACCGAGAGCCTCACCCTCCGCCGGCCGGTGGCCTACAAGTGGACCGACCCGGTGCTCGGCGAGCGCTACCGCCGCCTCGAGGTGCTGCCGGCGGTGACGGTGGACGCCTCGAGCGGGCTGCTCCTCTTCCCCGACGCGTCGCCACGCGCGCTGGAGGTCACCGTCCGGAGCGTGCGCGGCGCCTCCGGAACGCTGGCGCTCGAGCTGCCGCCCGGCTTCTCCGCCCAGCCCACGAGCGCACCGTTCGCCGTCGCCGCGGGCGGCGAGTCGACGCTGCACTTCACCGTCGCCCCGCCACGCGCCGCCGCCCGGGGGACGCTCCGCGCCGTGGCCACGGTGAACGGGCAGCGGTTCGACCGCGGGCTGCGGCGCATCGAGGCCGCGCACATCCCCATCCAGACCTGGCTCCCGCCGGCCACGGTGCAGCTCACTCGCGCCGACGTGGCCCACGTCAGGCGGCGCATCGGCTACGTCCCGGGCCCGGGCGACGAGGTGCCCGAAGCGCTCCGCCAGGCCGGCTACGAGGTGACGCCGCTCTCGGCGGGCGACCTGCGGGAGGGCACGCTGGGACGCTTCGACGCGGTGGTGTTCGGCATCCGGGCGTTCAACGTCGAGCCGCAGCTCGAGGCGCTCCACGGCAAGCTCATGGAGTACGTCGCCTCGGGTGGGACGGTGCTGGTGCAGTACGTCACCAGCAACTTCATCGCCAAGGCCCCGCCAGACCTGGGCCCGTTCCCCTTCACCATCGGGCACGGGCGGGTGACCGACGAGAGCGCGGCGGTGGAGACCGCGACCCATCCCGTCCTCACCACGCCCAACCGCATCGGCCCGGACGACTGGGCGGGCTGGGTCCAGGAGCGGGGGCTGTACTTCGCCGAGTCCTGGGACCCGCGGTACGCCACCCCGCTCGCGATGCACGACCCGGGCGAGCCGCCGCTGAAGGGCTCGATCCTGGTCGCACGCTCCGGCAAGGGCGCCTTCGTCTACACCGGGCTGTCCTTCTTCCGGCAGCTCCCGGCCGGCGTGCCGGGGGCGTTCCGGCTGTTCGCCAACCTGGTGGATGCGGGTGGGTGAGGCCGAGCCCCGGGTGACCGGGCCGGAGCGTGAGCCGGGGCGGTGGGGCCGGCTCTACGCGCTGGTCCTCGGAGCGCTGGCGCTGGAGATCATCGGGCTCTGGGTGCTCGAGCGGGTCTTCCGGTGAGCATGCTCGACTGGGTGGTGCTCGTCCTCACCCTGGCGGGCATCGTCGCCTTCGGCAGCTGGCGGAGCCGTGGCGTGCACACCACCGAGTCCTACCTCCGCGCGGGGAAGGACATCCGCTGGTGGACCATCGGCCTGTCGGTCATCGCCACCCAAGCCAGCGCCATCACCTTCCTCTCGGTGCCGGGGCAGGCGTACCAGGACGGGCTCGGGTTCGTGCAGTTCTACTTCGGGCTGCCGATCGCCATGGTCCTGCTCGCGGCGCTCATCCTGCCCGTCTACCATCGGCTGCGCGTCTACACCGCCTACGAGTACCTCGAGCAGCGCTTCGATCGCCGCACCCGGCAGTTCACCGCCCTGCTCTTCCTGGTCTCGCGCGGGCTGGCGTCGGGCCTGGCCATCTACGCTCCGGCCCTGGTGCTCTCCGCGGTGCTCGGCTGGCCGGTTCTCTGGACCAACCTGGCCCTCGGGGCCGTGACCATCGTTTACACGGTCGCAGGCGGGAGCCGGGCGGTGAGCCGGACCCAGACCGCGCAGATGGCGGTCATCCTGGTGGGCCTGCTGGTCGCGTTCGGGGTGGCGGTCTCCCTCCTGCCCCAGGGCTTCTCCTTCGGCCGGGGGGTGGCGCTGGCCGGAGCGCTGGGGAAGCTCCAGGGGGTCGACACGTCGCTGCGGCTCGACACCCGGTACACCCTCTGGTCGGGGCTCCTCGGCGGTCTCTTCGTCCAGCTGGCCTACTTCGGCACCGACCAGTCCCAGGTCCAGCGCTACCTGGCCGGAGGCCCGCTGGCCGAGAGCCGGCGCGGGCTCCTGATGAACGGGCTGCTCAAGGTGCCGATGCAGCTCTTCATCCTCTTCATCGGGGTGTTGGTCTTCGTGGTCTACCAGCTCACCCCACCGCCCCTGTTCTTCAACCGGACGGAGCTGGAGCGGGTGCGCGCGACGCACCCCGCGGAGGTGGCCCGGCTCGAGGCAACGCAGGCCCGTCTCTTCGCCGAGAAGCGCCGGGCGATCGACGCCTGGCTCGCCGACCCGGGGGCCGAGGGCGAGCTGAGGGCCGCCGAGGGGCGGGTACAGGCGCTGCGCAAGGACACCGGTGCGCTGGTGGCCCGCGCCCGGCCCGGCGCCGACCCGAAGGACGCGGACTTCATCTTCCTCCGCTTCGTGCTCGACCACTTTCCCCGGGGGCTCATCGGGCTGCTGGTCGCGGTCATCCTCTCGGCGGCGATGTCCGCCAACTCGGCGGCGCTGTCCTCGCTCGGAGCGACGACCGTGGTCGATTTCTACCGACCCCGGCACCCGGATGCGCCGGACGCGCGGACGCTGGCGGTGGCCCGCTGGTCGACCGCGGCGTGGGGGGCGGTGGCGGTGGGGTTCGCCACGTTCGCCTCGCTGCTCGACAACCTCATCCAGGCGGTGAACGTGCTGGGGTCGCTCTTCTACGGACCCATGCTCGGAGTGTTCGCGGTGGGCTTCTTCCTCTCGCGCGTGGGCGGGCGGGCGGCGTTCTGGGCCACGGTGGCGGGCGAGATCGCGGTGCTCGCTGCAGCGGCATTCGGCAGCCTGGGGTACCTCTGGTACAACGTTCTCGGATGCGCCGTGGTGGTCGGGCTCGCCCCCCTGCTGCAGCGCGTCTGGTCCCGCCCCTCGCCGATCCCCACTGGAGAGCCCCCATGACCTTCATGCGAAACGTCGTGCTCGCAGGCTGTCTCGCCCTCTCGCTGCCCGCCTTCGCCCAGGGTGGTGCCGCACCCGCCGCAACGGCGCCGGCCTCCACCTTCCAGTCCGACGTGGTGGGAGTGCTCGGCCACGTCCAGGAGCAGATGGTCTCGCTGGAGCAGGCGATGCCCCAGAACAAGTTCAACTGGCGGCCCGGCAAGGGCGTCCGCTCGGTGGCGGAGGTCTACCTGCACGCGGCCGGCGGCGGGTACTTCTTCGGGAAGCTGATCGGGTTCGAAGTTCCGCCGGAGATCGCGGCGGTGAAGGACCTGGAGAAGAGCACCACCGACAAGGCGAAGATCCAGAAGGCGCTCACCGACTCGTTCACCTGGTTCGGCAGCCAGGTGAAGGCCCTGCCCGACGCCGAGCTGGGGAAGACGGTGGACTTCTTCGGCCGCCCGATGACCAAGCGCGCGCTGATCATCGCTGCGGTCGGCCACTATCAGGAGCACCTCGGCCAGTCGATCGCCTACGCCCGGACCAACGGCGTCGTCCCGCCTTGGAGCAAGGGCGGGAAGTAGCGCGCCGCAGCGCGCCGGGGCCGACTCCCTCCGCACCGCCGGCACGGGGACGGCCGGCGCTTAAGCGGGTCGCGAGCTGAGGCAGCTTGCCCGGGCTTCCGACGCCGCACCGAGGACGCCCGATGAAGCACTGGTCGACCATCGCCCCGCTCCTCGCCGCCGCGCTCCTCGGGGCGGCCGCGATTCTCCCCGCCAGCGCGACCCTGTCCGCGATCTGCGGGCTCGCCCTGGCGGGCGCGGTGCTCGCCGCCGTGCACCACGCCGAGGTGGTGGCCCACAAGGTCGGCGAGCCGCTGGGTACGCTGGTCCTCGCCCTTGCGGTGACGGTCATCGAGACCTCGCTCATCGTCTCGATGATGCTCGCCGGCGGCGAGGACAAGGCCGTACTGGCCCGTGACACCGTCTACGCCGCGGTGATGATCATCTGCAACGGCGTCATCGGCCTGTGCATCCTCGTCGGGGGCATGCGGCACCGCGAGCAATCGTTCCGCATCGAGGGTGCGGGGCCGGCCTTCGCCGCGCTGGTGGCGCTCGCCACCCTGGCGCTGGTGCTTCCCCGGTTCACCACCAGCGCGCCGGGCCCGGCCTACACCCCCGCGCAGCTGGCCTTTGCCGGGCTCGCGTCGCTCGTGCTCTGGGGGGTGTTCGTCTTCGTCCAGACCGTCCGGCACCGCGACTACTTCCTTCCCACCGACGCGGCGGCCGGCGAGGGTGAGCACCTCCCTCCGCCGACCGCGCTCGCGGCGTGGCTGAGCGCGGGGCTGCTGCTGGTCTCGCTGGTGGGTGTGGTGGGCCTGGCCAAGGTGCTCTCGCCGCGGATCGAGGCGGCAGTCCTCGCCGCCGGCGCCCCGGACGCGGTGATCGGCATCGCCATCGCCCTGCTGGTCCTCCTCCCCGAGACCGTGGCCGCGGTGCGCGCCGCCCGCGCCAACCGGCTCCAGACCAGCATGAACCTCGCCCTGGGCTCGGCGCTGGCCACCATCGGTCTCACCATCCCGGCGGTGGTCGCGGTCTCGCAGCTGTTCCACCTCCCGGTCATCCTTGGCCTGGAGCCCAAGGACATCGTCCTGCTGGTCCTGACGTTCATCGTCGGGACGGTGACGCTCGGGTCGGGGCGGACCAGCATCATGCAGGGCGCGGTGCAGCTGGTGGTCTTCGCTGCGTTCCTCTTCCTGTCGCTGGTTCCGTAGCGGACGGCCCCCACGACGCAGAAGGACCACCCGGGAGCAGGGCTCCCATCGGCGTCATTCGACCAGGCACCGAAGCCAGACCCTCGCCGGCCGCGCACAGCGTCGCGGCGCCGAGCAGCAGCTTCGCCCCCCTGGCGGATGGACTCCCAGACGAGATGCCGGCCGGGCCCGCCAGCGTCACGCTCGCGCCGGTCGACATCCGGCTCGAGGACCTGGCCGACACCCCGCAACAGTCCTCGCGGCTCATCGAGCCGGACGTGCCTGTCGAGGGAAAGGTGGACGACCCCGACTTCCGGCTCAGCCGGGTGGTCTGGCGCGCGATCGGCGCAGGCGGCGGAGGCGAAGCGCTGGCGGTCCCTCCGCCGCGGCGCCCGCCGGCGCACCTCCCCACCCGGCCGCGATGGAGGAGGCAGTCCTCGCGGCGGTGGCGCTCGCGCCCGAGGCGCTCGGGAGCCTGCGGCAGGAGCGCGCCGAGACCACCCGCGCGTGGCTCGTCGGGCTCGGCGTCGATCCGGGCCGCCTGTTCCTGACCGAGGGCGGCGAGCGGGCGAAGAAGGAAGCGGGCGGATGGGTCTACTTCACGCCTAAGTAGCCGCCCGCCGACCTTCAGGCAGCGACGGCCGTCGCTTCCGGCCCCGTTCACCCAGGCGTCCCGCCGGACCAGGGGCGGGTGAAGCTCCAGGCCCAGGCGATGAGCACCGCCTGGAGCGGCAGGCGCGCCCAGAGCGCCCAGGTGGGGACCGGATGGCGCCCGAACGAGAGGTGATTCAGCGCCATGTTCACGTTGGCCGGGAACACCGCGATGAAGAGGGCAACCAGCCCCCAGGCAGCCCACCGCCGGGTCCCCGGAAAGAGCAGCCCCACCCCGCCGAGGATCTCGCAGGCGCCGCTGATCGCCACCAGCGCGCCCGGCGCCGGAAGCCACCGTGGCACGATGCGGACGAAGACCCCGGGGGAGACGAAGTGCATCACCCCCGCGTAGATCATCAGCCCGGCCAGGCCGAGGAGCGCGATCTGCACCGTGCCATCGTACCCCAGCCCGGCGCCAACCTGGCGGTCACCCTCGGCGGTGGCCGAGCGCCAGCCGCGGTGCGGCGGGCCTCGAACCGGCGGCCGGCGCGACCTCCACCGGAGACGCTTCAAGAAGAAGACGCCCGCCGCGGCGGGGGGGATGGCGTCGCGGCGGGCGTCGTGACGGATGGGTGGTCTCCGTCCGTCGGCGGTGCAGAACACCTCGGCGTCGAGCGGGTTAACCGCGCCCGTCGGGCGACGGGCGCTCGCCACGACGTGGCCGTTCGCGACTCGATGGCGCGTCGGACCCGGACGGAGTAGGTGCATGGCCGATGCATCGAGCCTCGCGCATCGTTGCCGCCGGCTGTGTCCTCGCAGCGCTCTGGCGCCCGCCCACCGCCCGAGCCTGAGGCATCGCACCGCCCGTGGGTCTCACGGGCACCTGTGGTGCGGCGCTGGACCAGGAGCGGCACTTACAGCTGGCGATCACCGGCGGCGCGCTCCGGACGGACCTGACGTTCGACGGAAATCGCCAGCACCTCGAGGAGGCCAGCGCCGCGGTGGCGTTCACCTACCGCCCATCCACGCTGTCGTTCCAGGTGTCGCTGGGGGGGATCCTCGCCGGGAGCGTGACTGGACCGCTCGGCGACTACGACCTGAAGCCCGGCATCGTCGGGAGCGCCTCCGTCGCGTACACCATCCTCGACGGGAACGGATCCGCGCCCTACCTCGCCGTGAGCGGTACCCTCAGCCTGTCCATCGCTCCCACGCAGTCGAGGTCCAATCCCGCGGAACGGCCCGACTTCACCGCGTCCGACGTCCGCGCCTCGCTGGTGCTCGGGAAGCGGCTGTTCGAGTTCTGGCTGCCGTACGTGGGCGCGGCGGTCTTCGGAGGGCCGGTGTGGTTCGCCCCCGGCGGCCAGTCCCGCACCGGCAGCGACGTCTACCACTACCGCCTCAGCGCCGGCTCGAGCTTCAGCCTGCCCGCGCACCTCGAGGCCTTCGTCGAGGTCGGGTTCCTCGGCGAGCAGGCGGTGCTGGGCGGCCTCGGCTGGGCGTTCTGAGAGGAGCGGGCCGTGCGCAGGTGATTGGATGCCGCCCCCGGCACCAGGGTGCACCATGGGTCCGCCCCGCTGGCGTTGTCGGACCGCCTCGACGGCGTCATCAAGCCTCGGCGCGCGGCCGCTCCACGCTCGGCGCCGGCCAGGCCCGCTGCGGAGCCTGGAAGAGCTCCTGGTGGAGCTCGCCGCAGATCGCCGCGGTCTCGTCCACCACGTGGGTGAGAAGCACGTGCAGGTCCTCGGTCTCCACTCTCCGCGAGGCGAGAAAGGTCTCCAGCGCAGCGAGCCGGGCCTGGCAGCGGAGCGGCGGGAACGCCTGGTCCCCCGGCACGCGGATGCTCGCCAGCCGCTGATCCGACTCGCGGAGACAGAACACCAGCGAGCGGGGGAAGCGCGGCTCGAGCATCAGGAAGGCGGCGACCTCGCCCGGCGTCACCCGCCCCGCCTTGCGCTTCATGAACGGCTCGAACCCGGCGCAAGCGCGGAGCAGTGAGAGCCAGAGGGTCTCCTCCCGCACCAGGTCCGGCGGGAGCTGCATCAGGGCGTGGTGGTGCACGTCCAGGATGCGCGCGGTCTGACCCATCCGCTCCAGGAAGACGCCGAGCATGATGAAGTCGAAGGCGTTGTCGTGGAGCATGGTGTGCTCCACGGCGCCGAGGATGAGCTGGGTCCCGGTGCGGACGTGCCGGTAGAACGCATCCGGCCGCGCCTCCCACTCCCGGTGGCCGCTGCCGTCGTGCAGCCACACGTGCAGCTCGTTGATCGCCTCCCAGGCCTCGAGCGACACCACCTCGCGGATGCTTCGGGCGTTCTCGCGCGCCGCGCTGACCGAGTTGGAGAGGCTGGCGGGGACCGAGCCGTCCCAGGTGAGGAACTCGGTGACCAGCCCGCCGTCGGCGGAGGCCGCGGCTCCGAATCGTGCAGCGAACGGCTCGTCCTCGCCGCACACTGCCAGCGCCGCGTCCCAGACCTGTGCCGGAGGGAGGATGGCGTCCAGCACCAGGCTGGAGGTGACGCGCAGCACGCGCGAGGTGCTCTCGGCGCGCTCCAGGTAGCGGCCCATCCAGAAGCAGTGGTCCGCCACCCGGGAGATCATCCGTCTCCCTTGAGCACCCAGGTGTCCTTGCTGCCACCACCCTGGCTCGAGTTCACCACGTAGCTGCCCTCGCGCAGCGCCACCCGGGTCAGACCGCCGGGGAGCACCCAGGGCCCGTCGGCGGAGTTGAGGACGTAGGGGCGGAAGTCCACCCGGCGGGGTGCGATGCACTGCCCCTGGGAATCCCAGGTGGGGCAGGTGGACAGCTCGATGCGGGGCTGGGCGATGTAGCGCCGGGGCGAGGCGAGGATGCGGCGGCGGAACTCCTCGCGCTCCGCGGCCGTGGAGCTCGGGCCCATCAGCATCCCGTAGCCGCCCGCCTCGTCCACCACCTTCACCACCAGCTCTCCGAGGTGCTCGAGCACGTAGGCCCGGTCCTCGGGGCGGGCGCACTGGTAGGTGGGCACCTGCTCGAGGAGCGGCTCCTCGGAAAGGTAGAAGCGGATCATCTCCGGGACGAAGGGGTAGACACCCTTGTCGTCCGCCACCCCGTTCCCCGGCGCGTTGGCCAGCGCGATGTTCCCCTTCGCCCAGGCGCGCATCAGGCCGCGCACCCCGAGCAGTGAGTCCGGATGGAACACCTCGGGGTCCAGGAACGCGTCGTCGGTCCGCCGGTAGACGACGTGCACCCGCTTCGGTCCGCGAATGGTGTGGACGAACAACCGGTCGTCGTCGACGAAGAGGTCCGCCGCCTCGACCAGCTCCACCCCCATCTGCCGCGCGAGGAAGCTGTGCTCGAAGTAGGCCGAGTTGTGCGGGCCCGGGGTGAGGACGACCAGGGTTGTCTCCTCGGGCGAGACGGGAGACACGCTGCGCAGGGCCGCCGCGAGCCGCGCCGGGTACTGGTTCACCGGGCGCACCCGCGCCGCCTCGAAGGCCCGCGCCAGCAGCCGCTTGGAGAGCAGCCGGTTCTCCAGCACGTAGGAGACGCCGGAAGGCGTGCGGAGGTTGTCCTCGAGCACGCGGAACGCCCCGCTGCCATCCCTGATCAGATCGATGCCCGAGATGTGGATCCGCACCCCGGCGGGCGGCTGGACGCCGCGGATGGCGGGCAGGTACTGCGCCGAGCCGAGCACCACCTCCGCTGGCACCGCCCCGGCGGCGAGGATCCGCTGCTCGGCGTAGACGTCCTCGACGAACGCCTCGAGCGCGAGCACGCGCTGCTGAAGGCCACGCTCGAGCCGTTCCCACTCACTCGCCGAGATGACCCGCGGGAGGAGGCAGACCGGGAAGATCTTCTCCACGCCGCGCGCGTCCGAGTACACGGAGAAGGTCACGCCCTGGTTCAGGAGCGCCGCCTCGGCGAGCGCCTGGGTGCGCGCGAACTCCTCGGCCGAGCCGCCCGCCAGCATGGCCTCCACCGTCGCCCTCAGCTTCTCCGTCGCGCCGAGCAGCTCGTCGAAGGCCCCTGGCAGCGGCCGGTAGTCGGAGAGCATCGAGTGTTGACTGGCGATCACTGACACGGTGCGCGAAAAGGTACCCCTACCGGTCGGTCGGTGGAAAGGATTCCCCAACCCCGCGTTTCGACAGGGGTCGCCGGCCGACAGGGCCGTCGCCTAGGGTGGCGGACCGTGCCGAATCTCCTGGCCATGTCCTTCGAGGGCGCGCTCTGCCCGGCGTTCGACCTGCGCTGCCTCCACCCCGGCGCGATGCGCCCCGACGGGTGGGGCCTCGGGTACTACCCCCCGGGAGAGCAGTCGGTGACCGTGCACAAGGAGGCCGCGCCGATCCACGGCAGCCCTCAGTCGGAGCTGGTGCGCCGGGCGGACCACAAGGAGTCGTCCACCTTCGTGCTCCACCTCCGCACCGCGCTCTGGGGGGCGCTGACCGAGGCCAATACCCAGCCCTTCGCTCGCGCCTGGGGCGGACGGGAGTGGCTCTTCGCGCACAGCGGAAGCCTGGAGCGGCGGCCGCTGCTGCTCCCCGAGCCGCTGTTCGAACCCGTCGGGGCGACCGACAGCGAGTTCGTCTTCTGCGACCTCCTGAACCGCATGGCGGTACGGCGCTGGCGGTCGCTGGGAGAGGCCGATCCGCAAGTCCTCGCCGACTGGCTCCTGGATCTGAACACGCTCGGCACGCTCGACGTGGTGCTCACCGACGGCCTCGATCTTCTCGCCTGGGCCGATCGCGAGCGGAGCGGGCTCACCAGCTGGCTCCTTCGCCCGCCGTACGGACCGATCGCCCTCGGCGACGCGCAGGTCGGCGTGGAGCTCGGCCGGGACGGGGCGCGAAACCGGAAGGGGGTCATCCTCTCGAGCGCACCGCTGGAGATCAGCGGAGCGGGGCCGGCCGCGGAGTGGACGGCGGTCCCGGCGGGGACCCTGTGGCTCGTGCGGGAGGGCGAGCTGCGCTCGGAGGCGCGGTCCACCGCCGCCCCGATGGCCGGGGCGGTTCCGCGGAAGATCCGCAAGCTGGACCGGCCTCCCCAGGGAGAGACGCGCAGGCTGGACGTGGTCCACCGCACCGTCTACCGCTACGCCGAGCCGGTGGAGCGGAGCACCCACGTCTTCCGGCTCAGCCCGGTGCACGATCGGAAGCAGAGCCTGCTCTCGCACGCGCTCGCGGTGTCGGTGGAGGGGCAGACCCGGGAGTACGACGACGTGTTCGGCAACCGAGTGCGCCGGCTCAACGTGAACACCCCGTTCACCGAGATGATCATCGAGGCCCAGAGCCGGGTGGAGCTGCTCGACACCGCCCCACTGCCGACGCGCCCGCTGCGCTCGCACTCGACGTTCCCGCTGGTCTGGCTCCCCTGGCAGCGCAACCAGCTCGCCCCGTACCTCCTGCCTCCGGAGCTGCCCGAGAGCGAGCTGAGCGACCTCACCGACTACGCGATGAGCTTCGTGCGCCGCAACGACGACGACCTCTTCGACACCCTGATGGACGTGAACCAGACCATCTTCGAGGAGTACCGCTACGTCCCGGGGAGCACCCACCTCGGAACCACCGCCTACCAGGTGCACGCCACCCGGCAGGGCGTGTGTCAGGACTTCGCCAACCTCCTCATCTGCATGATGCGCCTGCTCGGGGTGCCCGCCCGGTACGTGTGCGGCTACGTCTACACCGGCCCCCGGAGCTCGCCGCCGCATCCGCATGCCGAGGCCAGCCACGCCTGGGTGCAGGTGTACCTCCCGGAGGTCGGCTGGGTCGGCTTCGATCCGACCAACGGCATCCTCACCCAGACCGATCACGTGCGGGTCGCGTGCGGCCGGGCCTACTCCGACGCCACCCCCACCTCGGGGACGCTCTTCGTCGGCGGGCGGGGCGAGCAGCTCGAGGTCTCGGTGCGCGTGGAGCTGGCCGAGGGCGACTGAGGCAGGTCTGGGTGAACGCAGGCGCGCGGTCAGGCACCGGTTGGGGCGGCCGGGCCAGCACAGTCCGGACATCGATCGCGGATCAGACAGCCGGGCATGCGGCCCGGTCCTAGAGTTCTGGGGCCATGCTGCTCCGGCGCCTCAGGCTCGACGACATCCCCGCGGCAGCCCAGCTCACTGCGGAGGCCTTCGGGGGCGTAGCGCGCGAGGCGCGGATTCGCCGCTACCTGACGCTCGAGCCCGAGGGCTGGTTTGGCCTCGAGGACGCGGGCGGGCTCGTCGCCATCGGTGGGGTGATCCGCTACCTCCGCTTCGCCTGGCTGGGCCTGATGGCCGTCCGGCCCCAGCGGCAGCGCGAGGGGCTCGGACGGACCCTTGCCGAGACCGCCATCGAGTGGGCCCGCGAACATGGCTGCCCGAGCGTGTGCCTCATCGCCACGCCGGCGGGGGTCCCGCTCTACCGGCGCCTGGGCTTCGTGCCGGACGGCGACTCGAGCGAGCTCACCGGTGTGCCGCAGGTGTCGCACCCCGTCCAGGGCCCTTGCTCGGTGCGACCCTGGGCCGAGGCTGACACTCCCGAGGTCGCCCGCTTCGATGCGCCGGCCTTCGGCGCGGACCGCACCCGGGTGCTCGCGGCGTATGCGGACGAGTTCTCCCGCTCAGCCTGGGTGGCCCGCAACCGTGGCGGGGCGGTGTGCGGCTACCTCGTCGTCCAGGACGAGTCGCTCGGGCCGTGGGCGGCCTCCGATGAGGCGGCGGCCGGCCAGCTGCTGGATGTCGGTCTCGCCGGGACCGAGCGATCACTCCGGGCAGGCGTCCTCGACGACGTCGGGGAGCGGCTGCTGCTCGCCCGTGGGCTCGTCCGCACCAGGGCGCTCCCGCGGATGCGCCTCGGGCCTCCCGTTGCGCGCGCCTCGCGTCCCCGGCTCCTCGCACATGCGAGCTACGCCGTCGGCTGACTGGCTGGCGACGGGCCGGAAGGCACGTCGGAACAAAAGCCCGACCCTCCCGAGTCTCTCCTCCGTGCCGGGCGATGGCGCCCGCTCAAGGAGATGAACATGCTTCCCACCCTGCGACGTTTCGTTCCTGCGGCGCTGCTCCTGACTGCGTCAGGCGCGCTTGCCGATTCCCCGCTCCCGAAGGCCGAGGTCACGGCCCGGGAGATCACCACCCACACACCTGCCGTGACGCCCGCGGCAGACGACCAGCTCCGGACGCTCACCCGGACGGTCGAGTCGCTCGAGACCGAGGTCCAGCAGCTGCAGGCGAAGCAGGACGAGCGTTCGCCGCAGGTCGGCGAGCTCGGCGGCCCGAACGATCACCCGCTCTGGCCGTAGGCGCCCAAGGCGCGAACGTTGACTTCGAGGCGGGCCTGCGCGCGCCGTTGCGGTATGCTCCTCTCCGGCTGCCCGGATGGGCACCGGAGAGGAGTTCCGTTGCTCGAGGAGTTCTTCGCGAAGTTTCGCGAGAACATCGTCGGAGTGAACCACCGGCTCGACGGGCCGTACGGAGCCTGTCCGCTTCTCTACGCCGACTGGACCGCGAGCGGCAGGCTCTACGCTCCGATCGAGCGACGGCTGGTCGAGCAGTTCGGGCCGCTGGTCGGGAACACCCACTCCGAATCGAGCACCACCGGGATGGCGATGACCCGCGCGTACCAGCGCGCCCAGGGGCTGATCAAGGCACACGTCCACGCCGGTCCGGACGACGTCATCATCACCCAGGGCTCGGGGATGACCGCGGTGGTCAACAAGCTCCAGCGGATGCTCGGTCTGCGGCTGCCGGAGCAGCTGGCGCCCTTCTGTGAGCTCCCGGAGACGCTCCGGCCGCTGGTACTCCTCACCCACATGGAGCATCACTCCAACCAGACATCGTGGCTGGAGACCGTGGCCACCGTGGAGGTGGTCCCGCCCGACGCGCGCGGCCTGGTCGACCTCGCCGCGCTGGAGGCGCTGCTGGAGCGGTACCGCGAGCGGCCGCTGAAGATCGGCGCCTTCACCGCCTGCTCCAACGTCACCGGGGTGCGCCCGCCGGTCCATGCGCTCGCCCGGGCGATGCACCGGCACGGCGGCTACTGCTTCGTGGACTACGCCGCGTCGGCTCCCTACGTGGACATCGACATGCACCCGGCGGATCCGCTGGAAAAGCTCGACGCGATCTACTTCTCGCCGCACAAGTTCCTCGGCGGTCCGGCCACGCCCGGGGTGCTGGTCTTCGACTCGCGGCTGTACCACAACCGGGTCCCGGACCAGCCCGGGGGCGGGACGGTCAACTGGACCAACCCCTGGAAGCAGCACAGCTTCGTAGACGGGATCGAGGCCCGCGAGGACGGCGGGACTCCCGGATTCCTCCAGACCATCAAGGCGGCGCTCGCGGTCCAGCTCAAGGAGGCGATGGGCACGTCGCGGATGCGGGAGCGGGAGCACGAGCTCCTGCAGCTCCTGCTCACCGAGCTGCGCACCGTCCCCCGGCTGCACATCCTCGCCGACCACCTCGAGGACCGGCTGCCGATCGTGTCCTTCTACGTGGAGGACCTCCACTACAACCTGCTGGTCCGGCTGCTCAACGACCGGTTCGGAGTGCAGGTGCGCGGTGGCTGTTCTTGCGCCGGCACCTACGGGCACTACCTCCTGCACGTCGACCCCAACCGCTCCTCGCGGATCACGGGGAAGATCGACCACGGTGACCTGTCGGAGAAGCCGGGGTGGGTCCGGATGTCGCTGCACCCCACCACCACCACCGGCGAGGTGAAGGCCTTGGCCGAGGCGGTGCGCGCCTGCGTCGAGCATGCCGCCCGGTGGGGAGCGGACTACCGCTACTCGTCACGGACGAACGAGTTCACCCACCTGAGCGGAGACGCCCGGGTGCCGGACATCGAGGCGTACTTTCACCTGTAGCCAAGCGCGGCGTGGCCCCCCGGGTTCTGATGCTCCCCGGCTTCGGGGGCCGTGCCGACCAGCCGGTCCTCGTGCATCTCGAGGACGCGCTCCGCGAGCGGGGAATCTCCAGCCTGCGAGGCCAGCTGGCCCGCGGGCGTCCCTCCCCGGGACTCGGAGCCGAGGTCGAGCAGGCCCGGGCGCTCGCTCAGTCGGACCCGGGGATCGGCGCCTATGCCGGGCGCTCCTTCGGTGGACGGGTGCTGGCGCGGCTCGCGGTGCAGACCGCTCCGCAGGCGCTGGTGCTGCTCGGATTTCCCGTTCGCTCCGCTGCCGGACGCCGGCGCCCGGAGGACGAGGCCGCGCTGGCGCAGCTCGCCTGCCCCACTCTCCTCATCCAGGGCGCGGCCGATCCGCTCGGGCCGGTGCGGACGCTCGAGCGGCTGGTGGCGAAGAATCCGCGGCTGGAGCTGGAGGTCATCGCCGGCGCGGCGCACACCTTCGGGCGCGGTGAGCGGCAGGCGGTCACCGCGGCGGCCGACTGGCTCGCAGCGCGGCTCGACTGATCCGCGACCAGCGAACCGGGCATCGGATCTCGCCCGCGGTCGGTCGTCCTCGTCGCCCTTGCCGCGGCCGCCGCCCGCGCAGCTTCTTGCGCCTGGCTGGCCCGCCCCGACGGAGTGTCCATGGCCGCCGCCCGGTGCTTGCCGCTCCGTGCGGCGACGGTGCCTCAGGGCAGAGAGGCCGGCGCGTCGGCTGCCGAGGCGGCGTCGCGCTTCACCCGGTACATCGCCCGGTCGGCGAACTGGAGAAGCTCGGGCGTCGAGGCACCATCCTCCGGCCAGAGGGCCACCCCGATGCTCACTCCGACCCGTGGCGCGGAGGGGAGCACGTGCATCGGCTCGACGATGGCACGCACCAGCTTGGCGGCGACCTCCTCGGCCATCGCGCGGCTCCGCACGCCTTCGAGCACCACCGCAAACTCGTCGCCGCCGACCCGGGCCACCACGTCGCTCGACCGGAGGTGCTCGCGCATCCGCCGGGCCACCTCCTTGAGCGCCTGGTCCCCGGCGGCGTGACCCAGCCGGTCGTTGATCGCCTTGAACTGGTTCAGGTCGGCGAAGAGGACGCCGAAGGGCTGACCGCTGCGCTCGGCGCGGGCGATGGCCTCGAGCACCGCCTGCTCGAGCCGGCTCCGGTTCGCCGCGCCGGTGAGCGGGTCGGACTCCGCCAGCCGCGCCAGCCGCTCGGCGTCGTGGCGCTGCGCAGTCACGTCGCGGGCAACGGCGTGGAGCACGCGCGAGCCCGGCGCCGGCGGCGGGCTACGCCAGGCGAGCCACCGCCAGCTCCCGTCCTTGCATCGGTAGCGGTTCTCGAAGCCGGCGGTCGCCTGGCCCTCGACAAGCTGCCGCAGTGCCTCCCCGGTCGCGGCGACGTCCTCGGGGTGGACGAGATCCAGGAACGGACGACCCAGGAGCTCCTCGGGAGTCCAGCCCAGCGTCAGCTCGAAGCTGCGGCTCACCTTGAGGAAGCCTTCGTCCAGGTCGGTGACGCAGAGCAGGTCCAGGGCGAGCTCGAAGAACTCCTCCCGCTCCTGCTCCAGCCGGCGCCGCTCGGTGATGTCGTTGATGCAGCCGACGAAGCCGCTCACCCGCCCCACGTCGTCGGAGAGGATGCGGGCGGTGGCGAGGACCCAGCGCACCTTGCCGTCGGGCCGACGGAACCGGAACTCGCCGCAGTACGGCTCCCCGGTCCGCACGGAGCGGGCCCAGGCGGCGAGCACTCCTTCCCGGTCGTCCGGGTGGAGCGCGTCCGCCCATCCCCGGGCGAGCGCAGCTTGGGGCTCCAGCCCGGTGATCTCGGTCCAGGTCTCGTTGACGTACTGGACCTCGCCCCCGGGCCCGGCGAGGAAGATGCCCACCGGGGCCTGGGTGCTGAGCCCGCGGAAGCGCGCCTCGCTGGCCCGGATGGCCGCCTCGTGGGTCCGCCGGGCGGTGATGTCCTGGAAGGAGCACACCACGCCCTGCAGCGGCCCGGAGTGTCCGTCACGGAGCGGCTGGGTGTTGATGCTGATCCACCGCGTGCCCCCGCCCGGCAGGCGCACGCCCATCAGGACGCCGAGGAGCGGCTCGCCGGTGCGCAGGGTCACCATCGAGGGATGCTGCTCCCCGGGGAACGGCGAGCCATCGGCGTGCACCGCGGACCAGCTCGGATCGAGCGAGCTGCGGCCGGTGAGCTGCTCCGCGCTGAGCCCGAGGATGCGCAAGGCGCTGGCGTTGACGGCGACGATCTTCCCGGTGATGTCCTGCACCACGATGCCTTCCACCAGGGAGGCGAGCACCGATTCGTAGAGCACCACCTGGCCACGCAGCGCCTGCTCCACGGCCTCGACGTCGGCGAGGCTGGTGCGCAGGCGCTTCAGCGCGTCCGCCGCGACCGCCTTCGTGGCGCCGTTGCCCGCGTCGAGCATGGTGGACCGCGAGTCTTCCACACCATCGCGCGGGTTTTCCGTTCGCGCCTCTTCGACCACCCCGGCGCACGTCGGCGGCTCGCGCACCTGGTCGCACCCGGGCCGGGCTGCGGGCCCGCCGAGTCACTCGGTGCGGGCCGGCTTCACCTCCGGGGCGAAGCGCTTGAGGTAGTCCTCGAGCGCGACCTCCATCCCCACGTCGCGGCCGGCGCACTCCGAGAGGTACCACTTGTTCTCCAGCAGCTCGCAGTACAGCTCCGGCGGGTCGCCCTTGCCCCCCAGGCGGCGCACCGTGGGCTGGTAGCGCTCGGTGAGCCAGCGGTACGCGGCGACCGCCAGGGGGACGCTGCGGTTCTCGGCGCGGGCCATCGTGGCCTGCATCTCCTGGATCTCCTGAACCATCACCTTCGCCTGGTGGTCCTCGGCGTTGATCCCGGTCAGGTCGTGGAGGAGGTCGCGATGGTAGTCCCTGTCGGTCACGATGGTCCGCATCCGGAGCCGGTTGCCGTCACCCACTGCCTCGAGCTTCACCTCGCCCACGGTGAAGCCGAGCGCATTGAGGCTCTTGATCCGCTCGTGGATCCGCCAGCTCTCGGAGGGCGAGACCCACTCCTCGCGGGTGACCTCGCTCCACAGCCGCTCGTAGCGGGAGCGGATCTCGCCCGGGGTCCGGTCCAGGGTCTCCTCGCGGCGGTCACCGAGCATCGCCGCGACGTCGAGCAGGTCGCCGGCCACGTTTTCCTGGAGGATGTCGAGGTCGTGCAGCCGCTGTCCCGTGGAGAGCTCGCCGTGCATCTCGGCGGTCTCGGCGTCCACCAGGTATGCCTGGAGCTGTCCGGCGTCGCGCTTGAACAGCGTGTTCGAGAGAGAGCAGTCGCCCCAGAAGAAGCCGGCGAGATGGAGCCGGACCAGGAGTCCGGCGATGGCGTCGAGGAGCTGCGGACGGTACTGCTCGAGCCTGGCGTTCTCGAACAGCGTGCGGAACGGGATGGAGTGCTCGAGAAAGCGGGTGAAGAGCAGGCTGGTCTCCTCGCCCTCGCGGCGCACCCGCGCGTGGCCGGCGGCGTGGACCGCAGGGAGCTCGCGCTGCTCGAGCCACCGGAGCGCCTCGTACTCGCGCTCGCCCACCTCCGGGGGGAGCTCCTTGGCCGCGTAGAGCCTGCGGTCGTACTGGAGGAAGAGGACCTCGTGCCGGGAGATTCCGCGGGGCACCTCGACGATGCGCTTGCTGGCCTCGCGCCAGCGCGCCATGGGCAGCTGCCAGGGCAGGTCGAGAAAATCCGGGTTGCCGGGAAGGATCTCCAGTCCGACCAGTCCGTCCGGGGCCATGCGGTGGTGGACAGCATCGGCCAGCCGCCGCGCCCGGGTCCACCGGTTCCGCTACAGTCGCCCCGCCCGTGCCAGCTCCCCGCCCCACCTCCGACGAGCTCACCGCCCTGGCCGATCTCTGGAACCGGAGCGAGGTGCTGCGCCACCACGGGATGAGGGTGGCGTTCCAGCCGGACCGGGTGGTGGTGGAGCTCCCGGAGGTCCGCCCGGAGCACCTCGGTGGGCTCGGAACCTCGGCGGTCAATGGAATGGTGCTGGCCGGCCTCTTCGACCTGGCGGTGGGCAGCACGGTGATGCTGGTGGATCCGCGGCGGCGGAGCGCCACTGTGCAGCTGTCGATGAGCTTCGAGCGGGCGGTCTTCGGGCGATCGGCGCGCTGCGAGGCGTGGATCGACCGCGAGGGCCAGCGGACGATCTTCGCCAGCGCGCGCATCCTCGACGATCGGGGGCAGGTGTGCGCGCGGTGCCAGGCGGTGGTGGCCGTGAGCCGGCAGGCGCTGGACGCGCCGCAGGGTGCGCCGGGCGGCTGAGCGGCGTCCTCCCGAACGCATACCCCCGGGATGCGGAGGATGCATCGTCCGGGCCGCGGGGCGTCGCCACGGCGGGGTCGAGAGGGAGCACAGCTTCGGCGCGGACCGAACCAACACCGGCCGAAGCGGGGGCAGAGAAGGCCCATGAGCGTTAGCCGACCCCCGATGGACGACGCACGAGACGAGCGACGACTCACCCTGGCGCTGTTCGCCGTCGCCTGGGGGGCAAACCAGTTCACCCCGCTCCTCCTCGTGTACCGGCAGCGGTTCGGGTTCGGGCCGGCGGTGCTGGGGGGGCTCTGGGGCTGCTACGCGGTCGGCCTCGTGCCCGGCCTGCTGCTCGGCGGCGCAGCCTCCGACAGGCGAGGCCGCCGGCCGGTGGTCGTCCCGTTCTTCTTCCTCTCCCTGCTCGCCACCGGAGTGCTGATCGCCGGCGCGGTGTGGAGCCCGGCGCTGGCGCTCGGGCGTCTGGTCGCGGGCGTCGTCTCGGGCGTGGTGTTCGGCGCCGGCTCGGCGTGGCTGGTGGAGCTGTCGGCGGCGCTCCATACCCGGCGCGCGGCCCTGGCGGTGACCGCGGGCTTCTGTCTCGGCCCCCTGGCCGCGGGACTCATCGCGGACGCATTCCCCTGCCCGGCCGTGCTGCCGTACCTGCCCCATCTGGCATTGATGGCCGCGGCGCTGCCCGGAGTGCTCTCGGCGCGCGAGACGCTCCGGCCCGGGGCCCACGCCCGGCGTGCGCCTCCCTCGGCCGAGGTGCGGCGCCGCTTCCGCTGGGGTGTGGCCCCGGTCGCGCCGTTCGTCTTCGCCAGCGTGGCAGTGGCCTTCGTGGTGCTGCCGACGCGCTTCGGTCCGCTGCCACACCCGGTGGCGCTGGTGGGGTTGATGACCGGAGCGACGCTCGGCACCGGCGCGGCCATCCAGTCGCTCGGGCGACGGCTGGAGGCGGGCCGACCTGGACGCGCGGCGGTGGCGGGACTGGCAGTCGCCACGCTCGGCTGGGCGGTGGCGGCGTGGACGGCCCGGGCCCCGGGGCTACCGGGCGTGCTTGCGTCGATGGGCCTCCTGGGGAGCGCCTACGGACTGTGCCTCGTCGGTGGGCTCTCGGCCGCGGGCCGGCTCGCGGACGGCGGCACCCGCGGGACGCTCGTCGGGTGGTTCTACGCCTGGGCCTACCTGGGCTTCGGCGCGCCGTTCCTCGTGGCCTGGCTCGCGCAGGTCATCGACATGCCCCGGATCCTCCTCGGCGGAAGCGCCATCGCCGCGCTGGCGACAGTGACCGTCGCCCGTGAGCTGGCGCGATGGACGACACCCTCCGGGCGCAGCGCCACCGCTCCCTCCGCGGCGGTGCGTCAACCCTGAGTCGGAGCCACCCCTTTCGCGCGTCGGGCGTCGCGGCGCTGGCTCGGCTGCGAGGAACGCGAGTAGCCTCGCCGCCCGGATGAAGGGGAGAGGCGGATGAGCGGGAAGCCGGGCGAGGCAGGCACCCCAGCGGAGCCGCCCCCCGACGAGCCCGGCGCCACCTTCGTTCGGCCCACGGACGATCACACGCAGGACTTGCTGCCGTCCCCTTCCCTGAGCGCCACTGGTGAGGGAGACCCGGATCTCCCCCGGCTCCGCCCCGAGGAGCTCCTCGCCGGCCGCTTCTCCATCGTCCGCTTCATCGCCCGTGGCGGCATGGGGGCGGTCTACGAGGCCGAGGACCTGAGCCTCCGGACCCGGGTGGCGCTGAAGATCATCCGCAGCGCGCTGCTCGCGGACTCCTCGGCCCTGGAGCGCTTCCGGCGCGAGGTGCTGCTCGCCCGCCGCGTGGGCCACCCCAACGTCTGCCACGTCTACGAGTTCTACGACGCCCGCACCGCGGAGGGCGTCGCGCTCCACTTCCTCACCATGGAGCTGCTGGAGGGCACGACGCTCGCCCACCGCCTGCGTGACCGGGGGCGGATGACGACGGCCGAGGCGCTGCCGCTCGTGCTCCAGATGTGCGATGGGCTCGAGGCCGCCCACGCCGAGGGCGTCGTCCACCGCGACTTCAAGAGCAGCAACGTCCTGCTGGTGCAACGGCGCGGCCCCGTCGGAGACTCCGGATCGACCCGCGCGGTGATCACCGACTTCGGCATCGCCCGACCGATCGAGCCCGGTTCCGGAGCCGAGCCCGGGCTCACTGGCGGCGCCGGGATGATCGGTACGCCAGAGTACATGGCCCCCGAGCAGGTGACCGGCGGCGCCATCACCCCGAGCACCGACGTCTTCGCGCTCGGGGTGGTGATGTACGAGATGGTGACGGGCGAGCTGCCCTTCACCGGTGACACGCCGCTGGCCACCGCGGCGAAGCGCATCCAGGAACCGCCACGCCCTCCGAACACGGTGCTACCCGGCCTGGACCGTCGCTGGAGCGAGATCATCCTCCGCTGCCTGGAACGCGAGCAGGAGCGTCGGTTCCGCGGCGCCGAGGAGGTCCGGGCCGCTCTGCTCGCCCCGCCCCGGCACCCGGTTCGTCGTGCGGGGCTGATCGCCGCCGGAGTCCTGGCCCTCGCGGCGGTCACGGTCGCCGCTTCGCTCTACGCACGACGGGAGGCCCGGGTGCGCTGGGCGCGCGACGTGACCTTCCCGAAGCTGGTGGAGCTGGTCGAGCTGAACAAGTATCCCGAGGCGATGGTCCTGGCCGAGCAGCTTCAGCAGGTCATCCCAGAGGATGCACGGCTCCAGAAGCTGCTCCCGGACATGTCCCGGGTCTTCAATGTCGAGACGACCCCGCCCGAGGCAGAGCTCCAGCTCAAGCCCTACGCGGCTCCGGACTCCGCCTTCCAGAGCCTCGGGAAGACGCCGCTCCATGGGGTCCGCTTCCCGATCGGGATCCACCGGGTGCGGCTCATCAGCCCCGGATACGAAACGGTGAACCTCGTCGTCGCGACGCCGCTCGGTCAGGTGCCCGGATCGATCCGGGCCACCCTCGATCGCGCGGGGAGCCTCCCTCCGGGGATGGTACGCGTGCCCGCGGCGAAGGCGGAGCTCGAGATTCCCGGGCTCGAGCACCTTCCCGCTGTGCAGCTCGGCGACTACCTGATCGACCGGACCGAGGTCACCAACCGTCAGTTCAAGGCATTCGTCGATGCCGGCGGTTACCGGAACCGGGACCTCTGGCGTGAGCCGCTCGTCCAGGGTGGTCGCCCGCTGCGATGGGAGGAGGCGATCGCGCGCTTCCACGACCGCACCGGACGCCCGGGGCCCGCCAGCTGGGAGCTGGGCGACTACCCCGAGGGCCAGGGCGAATTCCCGGTGACCGGCGTGAGCTGGTACGAGGCCGCCGCGTACGCGGCCTTCGTCGGGAAGGAGCTCCCCACGGTGTACGAGTGGAGTCAGGCCGCGGGGCTCTGGGCGACCTCGCAAATGGTCCCCCTCAGCAACTTCCGGGGGAACGGCCTGGTCGCGGTAGGCACGCTCGGCGGCGTCGGCCCGTTCGGCACCGTGGACATGGCGGGCAACGCCAAGGAGTGGTGCTGGAACGAGGTCGACGGCAAGCGCTACATCCTGGGCGGCGCCTGGAGCGAGCCGTCGTACATGTTCAACGACGCCGACGCCCAGGACCCCCTCTCCCGTGGGTCGACCCATGGTTTTCGTCTGGTCAAGCGGCTCGACTCAAAGACCCCCGCGGCGGCCGCCGCTCCCATCCCGCTGCCCCGACGGGACTACAGCCACGAGAAGCCGGCCCGACCCGAGGTCGTCCAGGCGTTCAAAGGGCTCTACGCGTACGACCGGACTCCCCTCGATGCGCGGGTCGAGGAGACCGAGGAGACGTCGGACCGCTGGACGCGGGAGAAGGTCAGCTTCAGCGCCGCCTATGGCGGCGAGCGTCTCGCGGCGTATCTGCTCACTCCGAAGGGACGACCACCACCGTACCAGCTGTTAGTCCTCTTTCCCGGCTCGAACGCCATCCACGAGCGGTCCAGCAAGATCCTCCCAGGGATGCGGCTGCTGAGCCCCATCCTCCGGAGCGGCCGCGCGGTCCTCTACCCGGTCTACAAGTCCACCTTCGAGCGCGGCGACGCCCTGAATACCGACTATCCGGCCCCCACCGCCTTCTACCGGGACCACGTCATCATGTGGGCGAAGGACCTCGGGCGGAGCCTCGACTGGGCCGAGACCCGAAAGGACCTCGACACCCGCCGCTTCGCCTACTACGGCGTGAGCTGGGGCGCGATGCTCGGCCCGTTGATGCTCGCGCTCGAGGAGCGAATCCGCACCGGCATCCTCGTCGGCGGCGGACTCGGGCTCCAGGAATGCCTGCCGGAGGCGGACCCGTTCCACTTCGCCTCGCAGGTCCGGCAGCCGGTTCTGATGGTGAACGGGAGGTACGACTTCTTCTTTCCAGTCGAGGCCACGCAGGATCCGATGTTCAAGCTCCTGGGCACCACGCCAAAGGACAAGCGGCATGTGGTGCTCGAGGCCGGGCACGTGCCGCCGAACGACGTGCTGACAAAAGAGGTCCTCGACTGGCTGGACCGCTATCTCGGGCCGACCGGCTGAGTGTGTCCTGCCATCGAGTTTCGGGAGACTGCTGGCCGGCCACCGAGCCCACGACTAGCTTTCCGCGCAGAGCGAGGGGAGGTCCCATGAGCGGCACGCCGGAGTCGCCCGGTTCGCCCGGTCCCCCGGCGGATGAGCCAGGAGCCACCTTCGTCCGCCCAGTCGAGCAGAGGACCGAGGAAGTGAACGCCGTGGCTGCGGACCTCGGGCCGGATCTGCCCCCGCTGCGTCCCGGCGAGCTGCTTGCCGGCCGCTTCTCGATCGACCGGTTCATCGCCCGCGGCGGGATGGGCACGGTGTAAGCGGCCACGGACCTCGCGCTGCGCTCGCGGGTCGCGCTCAAGGTCATCCGAACCGCGCTTGCAGTCCGGACTGGGGCTCGCAGACTTCTTCATCGACCGGTACGAGGTCACCAACACCCGCTACAAGGCTTTCATCGACGCTGGAGGGTATCGGCGGAGGGAATTCTGGCGGGAGCCGTTCATCAAGGACGGCCGCCGGCTTTCCTGGGAGGAAGGAATCGCGCTGCTCACGGACCGGACCTCGAGGCCGGGCCCGAGCACCTGGGAATTGAGCAGCTTCCCCGCCGGAGAGGGCGAGTACCCGGTGGGCGGAATCAGCTGGTACGAGGCGATGGCCTACGCCGCGTTCGAGGACCGGGCGCTGCCCACGGTTCGCCACTGGTCACGGGCCGCAGGAACCACCGGCACCTGGGGGGCCCGGTGGGTCGTCGCGGCAAGCAACTTTGGAAGCAAGGGTCCGATCGCGGTCGGGCGGTCCGCGGGTCTCAACCGTTTCGGCGCCTACGACATGACCGGCAACGTCCGCGAATGGTGCCTCAACGAGGAGAAGGACTCGGGAGGCCAGCGCTTCATCCTCGGGGGAGGGTGGAATGATGCGCCGTATGCGTTCGGGGATCTCTACGCACAGTCTCCGTGGGACCGCTCCCCGACCAACGGCTTCCGCCTGATGACGTGCGGCAAGGAGCGCATCGGGCTGGAACAGGCGCGGGAGCCGATCGCCAGGGAGTTCCGGGACTACACGAAGGAGACCGCCGTCGGCGACGCCGAGTACCGGGTCTTCCTTCGGATGTACGCATACGACCGGACGCCGCTCAACGCCCGGATCGAGGCGACGGAGTCGACCGACGAGTGGGTCCGACAGAAGGTCAGCTTCGATGCCGCCTACGGAACCGAGCGGATGATCGCGTACCTCTTCGCACCGCGGAGAGGCACTCCCCCCTTCCAGCCCGTCGTCTACTTCCCGGGCTCCAACGTCGTCTTTCAAAGCTCGATCGACCAGGAACTCTCGAGCTGGGGCTTCCTCGTCCGCGGTGGCCGGATGGTCGTTTACCCGGTGCTCCGCGGCACGCTGGAGCGAAGGACCGAGCTCCGCGATCTGGATCCGAACGCCTCGATCGCCTACCGGGACTACGTGATCCAGTGGGCCCGAGACCTGGGACGCACGCTCGACTACCTCGAGACGCGACAGGACGTCGACGCCGCCCGGGTCGGCTTCTTCGGATGGAGCTGGGGCGGGGCGATGGGCGGGCTCATGCCGGCGGTCGAGCCGCGGTTCAAGGCTGTGGTCCTGCACGTCGCGGGGCTGATGATGACCCCTTCCGCACCGGAGGTGGATCCGATCAATTTCCTGCCCCGGATCCGGGCGCCAGTCCTGATGCTCAACGGCAAGCTGGATCACGACTTCCCTCTCCAGACGTCGCAGATCCCCATGTTTGAGCGCTTCGGGACTCCGCCGGAGCACAAGCGACACCGGGTCTTCGACGACGGCCACCTGGTACCGCGATCGGCACTGATCAAGGAGACGCTGGACTGGTACGACCGGTACCTCGGTCCGGTGAGCCCCGGCCGGCCGGCCGACGGCACCCCGAAGCCGCCCTGAGTAGGCCGGAACCAGCGGCCCGCAACTGACGGCTGCTGCGCCTCCGAGCGCCCGGGGACTCGACGAGGAGGCAGGCCGGAATAAGGTCCCGGCGCAGTGCTCCGCGTCATCCCCCTCGGCGGCCTCGGCGAGATCGGCCTGAACTCGATGGTCTTCGAGTGCCGGGACGAGCTGTTGCTCGTCGACGCGGGCCTGCTCTTCCCTCCGCCCGAGCTGCCCGGGGTGGAGCTGATCATCCCGGACTTCAGTTACCTCCGGGACGCCGCGGCGCAGCTCGGGGCGGTGCTCCTCACCCACGCCCACGAGGACCACATCGGCGCGCTGCCGTTCCTGCTCCGCGAGCGCACGGTTCCGGTCTACGGCACCCGCCTCACCCTGGCGCTGGTGGCCGAGCGGCTCGACCAGATGGACGTCCGCGCCGACCTCCGGGAGATCCTCCCCGGCGAGCCGTTCCACCCGACGCCCACGTTCGAGGTGGAGGCCTTCCGCGTCGCCCACTCCATCCCCGACGCGGTGGGGTTCCTCCTCCGGACGCCCGAGGGCACGCTGGTCCACACCGGAGACTTCAAGCTCGACCAGACCCCGCTCGACGGCCGGCCCACCGACCTCGTCCGGCTCGAGGCGCTCGCCGACGGCGAGGCCCTGTGTCTGCTGAGCGATTCGACCAACGCCGAGGTCGAGGGCGAGACCCCGCCCGAGCGCATCGTCGCCGAGACGCTCGACCGCCTGATCCCGCAGGCTGGCGGACGTGTCCTGGTGGGGCTGTTCGCCTCGCACCTCCACCGGGTGCAGCACGTCATCCACGTCTGCCACCGCACCGGACGCCGGCTGGTGCTCGCCGGCCGGAGCCTGGAACGCAACGTGGACGCCGCGCGGCGTGCCGGACGGCTCGAGGTCCCTGACGGGCTGCTCTGCTCCGTGGAGGAAGCAGAAGGGCTCCTTCCCCATCACGTCTGCATCCTGGCCACCGGCGCGCAGGGCGAGCCGCGCGCGGCGCTCTCCCAGCTGCTCCAGCCGGAGCTCGAGGGACTCCGCATCGAGCGGGGGGACACGGTGCTCCTCAGCTCCCGCCCCATCCCGGGCAACGAGCGGGCGGTGAGCACGCTCATCAACGCCCTGCTCGGCGCCGGGGCGAGGGTGGTGCACGCCGGCATCGAGCCCGGTCTGCACGTCTCCGGACACGCGGCCAGGGCACAGCAGCGGCGC
>DATKKF010000086.1:0-5490 GCA_035543115.1 Myxococcaceae bacterium | reverse complement strand
CACGAGGTGCGTCTGTCCGGTGGCAGAGGCCCGCTTCATCCGGTAGGCGAGCCGTCCGTCGGGCAAGGCGGACAGTCGCTCGAGCGACAGGGGCCCGCGGGCGCCGTAGTTGCAGAGCCGCTCGAGGCCGACGACGTCATTTTCGTGGAGCCAGGTGTCGGCATGGAGGGAGAAGCCCTCCAGCGGGCAGGAGGGCAAAGGCGGGGGGCGCTGGGAAGGGGTGCTCACTGCCTTCGGAGGGTGGAGCACTCCCGGGCCCGTCGTCGGGGCAGGGCAGGTCTCGAAGCTCGGACGGCACTCACCAGAAGCCGAGCTCGGGCGGGGAGATGGCGGGAGCGAGAGGAGGCCTGGAGGGAGGCCGGCCCCGGGCAGTCGTCCAGCTCCCGTGGTCTTGGCGGTGCCACTCCAAGGTGGGCTGGCCGTGCGGTTCAGATCACGGAGCCCAGGTGAGCTTGATACCGACGCCGAACCAGAAGTGAAGCGCCGGCACCGCCGCGCTGGAGCTGAGCCCAAGGAACTCCCCCAGAGAGAACTCCATGAACGGCCCGAGTCGAAGGTCCCTCGCGACGGCGAAATCAGCTCCAACGCCCAGGCGGAGGAACTCCACGCCATGAAATGTCGTGCTGAACTGAAACGTCGTGCTGGGAACCGATGTCGTCGCGCTGTAAGAGTTCCACTCGTAGCCGAACCCAATCTCGAACCACGGATCGATGAGCTTCCAGTCCGCCGGATGGAACTGGGACTCGACACCCGTGCGGATTGCCCAGGCGGAGCAGCTGGAATCGGTAGGACAGATGGCAAAGCCGTAGGCGTACTGGACGTAGCCACCGAAGAACCATCGGTCGAGCCGGTAGCCCACGTCGACCCAAAGTGGGATCTGCGGCCCGAACCAGTTCGAGATGCTATCCGGTCCCCCCTCGTCGGGGAACGTGTACGTCTGCACATCCCCTCCCGGGATGAGGACGCCCGACCGGAAGGCCATCTCGAGACCACGGATCGAGGATTCACTCCCGGCAGCCCGAGCCTCGCTGCTCGCGGCGAGGAGGACGCCGACGAGCACTACCGAGCGGACTTTGTGCTGCATGTGCATCCCCGTTCAGAACCTCGTGGCCCAGAACCGCCCTCGGGCCGTGGTCCAGCTCCCGTTGGCATAGATCATCCTCGGTCCAAGGAAGAACAAACCGGACGTTCGGGCCGGAGGCCTTGTGGGGACTCTGGGTCCGGGGGCTGCAGCGGGCAGGAGGGCAAAGGCGGGGGGCGCTGGGAAGGGGTGCTCACTGCCTTCGGAGGCTAGAGCACCTCCCGGGCCCGTCGTCGGTCTCGAAGCTCGGACGGCACTCACCAAAAAGCCGAGCTGGGGCGGGGGAGGTGGCGGGAGCGGGGGGAAGCGGCCTGGAGGGAAGCCGCAGGTGCTCCAGGATGGCCTGGGCGGTGGTGGAGCGAAGGACGACGGCGACCCGCGGCGTGGCCCCCGCAGCGGGGCAGGTGAGGACGTCGGTCTCCTTGTTGCGCTCGGCAGTCGAGACCGAGCGTCGAGTCCTTGGGCCCGAGAGCGGACAGACGCTTCGGGGACGCGGGCAGCTCGCTGACCTTCTGGCGCACCGGGGCGACCTGGGTACGGCCGAATCCATCTGGCGCGACGTCCTCGAGACCCGTCAGCGGATCCAGGGAACCGAGAATCCCGCGACGATCCTCGCCGCCGGGTGACTCGCGGGAGTGCTGCTGAAAGCGGGAAAGCTGTCGGAGGCAGAGACACTCGAGCGCGAGGCGCTGGCTGCAAGCAGGAGGAGCCTGGGACCGACGCACCAGTCGACGCTGGACGCGGAGTACGATCTGGCGTGCGTCCTGGTGCGAAGAGGGGAACGAAGAGAGGCGCTCGCGCTGCTCGCGCACGTGCTGGACCACGACCCAGGCCCGGACGTCTGGAGACAGATGCGCAAGGATCCCGATCTCGCGTCTTTGAGAGGCGATCCGGAGTTCGAGCGCATGCTCGCGGTTGCGCGTGAACGGGGCGCGCCGCACTAGGAAGACGTGAACCGTCACGCGACGAACATCTCGTAGAGCCTCAATCCCTTAGCCCTCGACTGGTCGTTCCTCGGCAACGGGAGCCGGCCGACAGCGCCAGCACAAACATGTACGCCACCGGCGCGAGCCCCCCTCATCCGACCGCACGTACCCCTGTCCGCACCGCGCCAGCGCCGTCAGGGCGCGAACGCGAAGTCTCCCCTCCGGCCTCGGGTGAGGAGCGTCCGCAACTCCGGTGACAGACGCTCCGCGAACGCGGGTCGGACGTGCCAGAGGCGGTTGCGGCCCACCTTCACTGCAGAGCCTGGAAGCAGCACGAGGCGCGCTCTACCACCTCCCCGCGCCGGAGCGCCCCTACCTCGAGGAGACCCGCCGGCCGCCAAGGCGGCTCCGCATCGCGCTCTCGGTGACACCGCACTTGCCAGCGCAGGTCGACCCGCGCTGCGTGGAGGTGACACGCGCCGCGGGACGGCTCTGACAGTCGCGGGGACACGTGGTGGAGGAGGCCGCCCCGGTGTTCCACCCGCGGCAGCTCGCCAGGGCCTTCTTCACCGCCGTGGTGGCCGAGGCGGCCTCGGACATCCGCCGGGGCGAGGCGCTGATGAAGAAGACGGCCCGGCCCGCCGACTTCGAGGCCTCGACCTGGCTGGTGGCCCTGCTGGCCCGGCAGGTCAGCGCGGCGGACCTCGCCAGCTCCATCGCCACCCTGCGCGACGTGAGCCGGCACGTGCTGCGCTTCCTCGAGACCTACGACGTGCTGCTCACCCCGACGCTGGCCCGCCCGCCGCCGCTCCTGCGGGAGCTGCTCCCGAAGGGGCTCGAGCGCCGGGTGCAGGCTATCGCCGCGGCGCCCTCGTCCTCGCTCCTCCTCAGGCTCGGCGGAGGCATCGACGCCGCGGTGGACCGGGTGTTCGACTTCGTCCCTTCACCCCGCTGGCCAACTACGCCCGGGCTGCCCGCGATGTCGTGCCGCTGGGCGAGGCGGACGGGCTGCCCATCGGCGTCCAGTTCGTGGGCCGGTTCGCGGACGAGGCCACGCTGTTCCAGCTCGCGGCGCAGCTGGAGCAGGCGGCGCCGTGGACGGGCCGTCGGCCGATGGTCCGCGCAGAGTGATTGCCCGGAAGGGTTGGCTCGGTTTCCTTCCCAGGATGCGTGCCGCGGTCCGTCCGGTGAAGCCCGTCTGGGCCCTGCTTCTGCTCCTCGCGTGCGGTCCGAGCACCGACCCGCCCCACACCTCGGGGGAGCTGGACAGCGTCGATCTCTCGCCAGCACCGGGCTGGCCGGGCGCGGTGGAAGTCCGCAGCGTTCCAGGGTCGTTTCGCACGACCATCACCACGCTCGAGGTCGATCCGCGGGAGAAGGTGTGGCTCCTGCGAGACGAGGTCTCCGACCCCTCGCAGCTGCTCGGGGCGCCAGTCCTGGAGCGCTACGGAGCGACGGGGCACCTCGAGCGCCGGATCGGCTTCGCGTCGGACTCGAGGGTCTCGAGCTTCGTGGTTCACCCCAGCGGCGAGCTCAGCGTCTTCGTGATGCGCGGCGACCCGGGTGGTCAGCAGTACGATCTCGAGATCGTCCGCCTCACGGCCGAGGGCGAGAGGCTGGCGACGACGCCGTTCGAGGAGGTGCCCGGCCCCCGCGAGAACCTCTACTACGACGAGACGGGCGTTCACGCCCTGCCGGTGAACGGGCCCTTCAAGCTGGGGTGGACCAGCCACGTGGAAGGCGTGGCGGACGGCGAAGGTCTCTACCTCCTGGTGGAGTGGAGCTATGGCTTCAAGCTCTACCGCCTGGACGGGTCGAATCGACGCCTCTGGGGCAGGCAGGTCATGCCGGCGAACGTCGGCATGGCGTTCCAGCTCTCGCCCTCGCTGATCGTCCGTGACGGCGACGCCGTCGACGTGGCGACGCAGATCTTCGAGGAGGACCTGCACTTCTATGGCGAGCACTTCGGCCGTGCACCGCTCACTCCTCTCGGCAGCTACGACGTGCTGGTCCAGCGGTTCGAGGCCGACGGAACGTTCGCCGGGGCGCGTCTCTTCGGAGGCCCCACGGTCGACCACCCGAGCGCGATGACCGCGCGCGATGGAGTGGTCGTCGTCGCCGGTGCGGCGCGGACGACGAAGTTCGACACGCCCAACCGGACGATGGAATGGGACATCGCGGTGATGCGCGGCCGGGTCGAGGGGGTGGCGCCACCGGAGTACCGAACGATCGATCTCGCCCGCGATGACTTCGGCTGGGCCCTGGCGGAGACGCCCGGCGGGGGTCTGATCGTGGGTGGGCGGACCGACTACGTGCAGGTCGACACCAACAGCGAGGTCGAGAACGGAAAGGGTCTGCTCCTCGTGCTGCAGCCAGATCTGACCGAGCAGTCCGTCGTCGAGCTGCCCATGCCCCGCGATGTCCAGGTCCACGCGCTGCGGATGCTCTCCAACGGAAGGCTGGTCTTCGCCGGGACACGCGATGGCCCGCTCACCCACACCGAGCGATCGATGACGCGGAACGACGGGTTCTGGGGCGTGGCTCGGGTCGGGCCCTGAGCGGATGGACACCGAACAGCCCGCCCGCGAGGCCAGCCCGCGCCGCCAGGAACGGAACGACGAAGATGATCCCGAGCACGGCCGTCGAGGAGCCGGTCCAGAGACGACCGGTGGAGATGAGCGCGGCCCCCGTGAGGCAGGCCGCGACCGTACCCCCGAGAAGTCCACCCAGCACCCCGGCGCGCACGGGTTGGGGCCTCTCCTCGCCGGGTGCGGTCGTCTCCACCGCCGCTGCCTCAGGTCGCCGCGAGCCCGTCCGCGGCGTGGGCGAGGGTCGTGTCGCGCGCGGTGAGCCCCCGGCGTCGTGGGTGACCAGACCGAGCGTCACCTTCGCGTCGCGGATGTCGATGTCCGGGTGGTGGTCGGCAGCCTGTGCGGCATCGGCCACCCGGTTCACGAAGGCCATCGCCGCCCGGAAATCGGCGAAGGTGTACGTCCGGCGAATCATCCCGCCCTCCAGCGCCCAGCCCGGGTGCGCGCCCAGCCAGCAGGCCGTCTTCGAGGAACTGGACGGGGCGGAGCTGCGCCTGCACCCTCTGCCTCGGCCCACCGATGCCGAGGTGGAGACGCTCGCCGTCACCGTGGCCCGGAGCTCGTGATGGCACCGCTGGCCTTCCTCCGCCGGGTAGCCGCGCTCGTCCCGCCACCGAGGGCCAACCAGCGTGCGCTAGTTCGGTGTCTTCGCCCCCAATGCCCGGGTGCGGCCCCGCGTCGTCCCCGCGCCTCGAGCCGCTGGCACAGGCACCTCTCTGCCCGCTGGCACCCGAGCCCGTCCACCCACGGAAGCCCCGCCGCCCCATCCCCTGGGCCGAGCTCCTCAAGCGCACCTTCCAGACCGACGCCCTCACCTGCCCGCGCTGCGGGAGCACTCGACGCGTCGTCGCCGTCGTCCTTCGCTCCACAACCGCCCAGGCCATCCTCGAGC
>DATKKF010000085.1:0-21458 GCA_035543115.1 Myxococcaceae bacterium | reverse complement strand
AGGCAGGGGGTGCAGCCGCAGCTCTGCCTCGCCCACCTCCTCGAAGACGAAGGCCACGGCGCCAGTCAGGGGCCTGGACACCCCGAGACGCCTCGCCGTCCGGCGCTGGAAGACGAAGAGCGCCCGGACGAAGAGTCCCAGCACCTCGGAAAGAAGCTGGACAGCGTCCATTGCCGGTACGGCGCTCTGGGCAGGACGCGCTCGGTGAGGTCCTTAGTGCGCCCGGACGCAACATAGGCGCAACATGATGGAATCAAACTTTGTAAGTTGCTGAATTGTTTACTGAAACAACTGAGGAACTAGGATTCGAAAATAGAAACAAGCCCAAGAAGCCCAAGTGAGTCCAAGTGGTTGCGGGCAAAGCCCGCGGAAAGCTTGGAGTCGCGTTGAACGTCGTTGCAGCTGGTCGAGTTGGGTTTCGCCCTGTTGAGCGCCGGAGCGCAACACTGGCGCAACATGGGTCCTATGCAGGTCTCCGCCTGCCTGGTCGCCCTGACTTCACGTCAGCGGTGAGCGATCAGCGGCGTCGACGGCGGAGATTGCGGACCTCGTCGAGCGTCAGCCGTTCCTGCGGCTCGGCGAAGATCGTGCCGTGAAGCGCCGCCTCTTCCCCGACGAGCAGCTTCCGGAGGTCATAGGTAATTGGAAAGACCGCATCGACGGAAAGCCCGAGCGCCTGGGCAAGCTGGGTGGGCCCGAAGATCCGTACCGTCGGCTCGAAGTAGCGGGCGAGGTTGAACCATTTCCCGTTCGGCATCGCCACGGACAGAGTCAGCAGATGACGCGTCGAGCGCGGGTCGTCAGGGTAGACGTTCCCGAACGTCGCAAAGACTTTCCTGTCGTTGGCGAGAGTGACCTCTGTGCCCACGACGGAGCCACCGAGGTCGGCCACCGGCCACTTCGTGACGGGGCGGAGGAGAAGGTCCTCGTTTCCGGATCCCTCGAAGGTCCAGATGGGAAACTCTTGGAAGTCCGCCGGCCGAAGCTGGGCGATCGTCTTGCGTGTCGCTGCCGTGTTCGTCATGGCTGTGGGAATCCTTCGCGCATCGCTGCGTCCCAGAGAGATGTTCCATTCTCGGCGTCGAACTGCTGGGTATAGCCCTTGAACTCTCCATGGAAGTAGTCGCGCACTTCCGGCGGTAGATTGTCGAACCAGTCCTTGCCCCATTGACGAGGGGCGATTTCGTCGAGTCCTCGATGGTATTCCCGATGGAGGTCGTCCGGTAGGAGCTCGAGGAGCTGATCCTCGTCCCCACCGAGGTACATCGGGAACGGATGGTGAAACGCAACCCCACCCCCGCACTGCGGCGCCGGACCTGCAACGGACGGCGCGGGGTCGTCATTACCGAAGAGCGACCAGAGCGCAGCCTGGATGGGTTCCTCGAGGAAGCCGTTGAGCCAAGACCCGGCAACCCAGCCCACACCGAAAGCAAAGAGTCCGGCTCCAAGAGGAGTGACGACCGAGACAACACCAGCGCCCCCGGCTCCAGCACCTGCTGCCCCAGCTGCTTCCGCGGCGGCTGCTGCTGCGACAGCGGCATCTACGAAGAGCCCATTCGGGTCGATACGATCGACGGGACTGTTCTGGACATAGGCATAGAAGTTTGCGCCTCCCGCGAGGCGAAGCGGGTCCTTGGTCGTCCAGCGCCCGACCTGCGGATCGTAGTCGCGCACTCCGAACCGGACGAGGTTCGTGTCGCGGTCCCAGAGTCCCCCGGCGAAGCCGAATGGCTGGAAGCCGGGATTCGAATCGGCGGTAACATTTCCCCAGACGTCGTAGTCGATGCGCTGGGCGACGGCGCCGGTCGCGGTATTGACGACAAGCCGGACGCTCCCGCGCTCGTCGCAGACAAATCGGTAGACCACGCCCGCGCGCCACATGAAGTCGGGGACGTGGGCTCGAGTTCCGAACGCGAAGCGTGAGACCACGGAGCCGCTTGCGTCGAGCTCCGCGACCGGACGCATTCCGTAGTAGAGCCAGGCTTGCTGAAGGGAACCGTTTACCTTCCGTCCAACCCGCCTCCCCACTGCATCGAGCACGTAGTCGATACGATCCCCTGTTGGGAGGGCGACCGAGATGAGCGCGCCGGACAGGTCGTAGGCATAGTTTGTTGTTTGATTTCCATCGACCTTCTGCTGAAGGTCACCGTTCTGTCCGAACGAGTAGGAGGCCGACCCGGACGAGACAAGGCGGTCCTCTTGATCATAGGTGGCAGCGACCGAGGTGCTCGGCGCCCCCGGTGCAGAACTGGCGGTCCGATTGCCATTGAGATCGTACTCCCAGTGACCGCTGGCGCTCCCGTCGGTCGTCTGGGAAACCAGGCGCCCAGCATCATCATATGTATACGTGAAGCTCTGCGTGTGACCCTGGATGGTCTCCGTGCGCTGAAGGGTTCGGCTGGCGGCGTCACGCTGGATGCTGACGCCATAGAGTAAAGTGCCGCCGGCGGCCGCGGTGAGTCCCGCGAGCCTTCCATCGGCGTCGTAGCTCTGGCTCGTCGAGATCTGCCCGAGGACCGTTCCTGAAAGAAAGCCCGTCAGTGGGTTCCGCGACAACGTCAGGAGTGACGAACCCGCTCCGAGGCTCGTCAGGAGCAGGTCGGAGTCATAGCCATACGAGATCGTGGGACTGCCGGACAGCGCCGAGCTAGCAACGAGAAGGTTGGAGTTGTAGGTGTAGTGAATCGTTCCAGAAACGGCTCCGGACCAGCTCGTGTCCGAGACCAGGAAGCCGTCGTACGTGAGCCCAACGCTGCTTCCCGTCGGATTCGACCCGGTGGATTGATCGTCGTCGACGGCAACGAGTCTCCCCGAAGCTTGCGCGTAGTGGAGCCGCGCCGTTGTCCGGGGGGTGGAAAGCGCGACCAGACGGCCACCATTGTCGAAGCTCGCGCTGACCCTGCTCCCATCGGGGAACTGCTTCGTCGCCAGGTACCCGTCGAGGTCGTACTCCAGCGTGGTCGGTCCCGAGAGGGGGGGCTTGTAGGAAGCCAGCGTGTCGAGCGAATTGAATCCGAACTGATGCGTGGCTCCGCTGGGAACGGTCACCGTCGTCAGGTTCCCGCTCGGGTCGTACTGGAAGGAGAACTGCAGCCCACCGGGGAGATTTCCACTCGTCGTCCGGCCCGCTGCATCGCGCGTCATCGTCGCCCGCTTGCCCAGTGGGTCGACCGACGCCGAGGCGAGACCATCGGCTCCGTACTCGAGGGAGGTCGCGACCGTGCCCCGGGTAAGGCCGAGCACCCGGCCGCGGTCGTCATAGCGATAGGTCGCTGTCGGCAGCGGGCCTGCCGTGCCGCTCTCGACCCTCCCGGTCGAGTCGAGCGCCACTGAGAGGTTCCGGCCGAGCGGCGTGGTCAGGGTCATCGCTCGCGACGCCGCGTCGAACGTCTGGACCCATGCCTTCCCGTTGACGGTCCTCGTCGTCGTCAGGGTCGAGAAGCCGAAGGGGTTGAGATCTCCCAGTGGGAGCAACCCGGAATGGGTGACCGTCTGCTGGAATGAAAGCCCGCTGGGGACAGTGATCTTTCGCAGTCCTGGCCGACGCACTCGCATCAGGAACCGGGGGTCCGGGGCCAGAGTGGTCACGGTCACGGTGCCATCCGGGGAGACGGTGGTGGTCTGCCCACTCCGCGTGGTCGTCGAGACCGTCATCGTTCCATCCGGCTTGGTGACTCTCTTGGTCTGGAGATCGAGATTGGTATCCGTGGAGTACGTCGTCACTCGACCGAGCGCCGAGGTCTTCGTCACCGTCGTGGTTTGAGAACGACTGGCGCCGCCGGTTCGGCTGAGCTGGACGAAGCCGCCGGTCGGCCAGGTGTCCCGCGTCAGTCGACCTCGTGAGTCATACTCGAATTGATGAGTTCCATCGCGAAAGTCGACGAATTGGCTCAAGAGCCCATCTCCCCGCGTCGTCATCGAGACGCGGTCCTGCAGCGGATTGATCACCGCGCTGAGGAAGCCGTTTGCATCGACTTCGAGGTTGGTCGTTTGCCCGAATGGCGCCACGATGCTCGTCGGTGCTCCGGAAGCATCGCGCTTGATCGTCGTGACGTTTCCCGATCGGTCGGTCGCTGAGATCAGCCGGCCATTGGAGTCGTAACCAAAGGTCTGGGTGATCGCGAGCGTCAGGCCGTCAAGCGTTCTCAGATGTCGGCCATCGGTGTCGAAGATAAAGATCTCGCCCGCGTCCTCCGATGGGACCCCCTGCTCACCAAGCGCGAAACCAGCGGGTTTGTCCGTCAGGCGTCGGATGACCTGCACGTGCGCGGACGCGGTGAAGTAGATGGCTCCGCGGGTATCCGAGGCGATGCTGAACGCATCGCTGACGTCGGTGGACAGAGCTGGCGCCCCGAACGCACTGGATGAAGTGCTTGGGTCCCCTGCAAACCGCGTCACCTTTCCGCTCAGGTCGACGCGGCGGATGTCCCCGGCGTTGAATGTGCAGAGCACATAGAGAGCGCTGTCCTGGTCCAGGGCGATGTCGCTGATGGAGAGGCACGGTCGCCCCGTCTCTCCAGGAATCTCGAGGCCTGACGGACCCAGCTGAGAGATGCGACCGTCGATGCCTATCCGAAACAGCGGACCTCCCGTGAACGGCGGACCCGACAGCGGGACTGCCGTGGACCCCACATAGAGCGTTCCGTCCGGACCCGCGGCGATGGCGTTCACGGACGGCAGGGAGGCGCCAAGGGCGCCGCCTCCGATCTGGGCCAGACCGGCCACTCCCGTCAGGGCAAAATGGCTGATCTGTCCAGTTCGGTCGATACGGCGGATCACCGATGAATCGGTTTCGCCGAGGTACAGGTTCCCGGACGCGTCGGCCGTCAAGCTTCCAGTGGAGATCTGAGCCTGCGTCGCCGGGCCGTAGTCTCCCGAGTCGCCGAATCCCTGGGTGCCTGCGATGTGCTCGATCCGTCCGTCGGGTCGAATCCGTCGAACGCGGAGATCACTGTTCGTCGGCGTGCTCAAGGCGGAGAACTCGGTGAAGTAGAGCGATCCGTCCGGCCCGGTGGCCATCACGCTCACGGCACCAACCGTTGTCGTCTTCGCATCTACGTCATCCGCGTAGCGGGATCGGAATTCCCGGGGATCCAAGATCTGGTCGGTCACTCCGGCGACCCGGGTCAGGGTGCCGTCCGGTTTGACCCGCCATATCTGCGAATTCAGGAGGCCGCAGCGAGGGGCCCAGTTGAAATAGACGCTCCCGTCGGGGCCAACGGCGTGGCTGAGGATCCGACAAAATGTATCAAGAAAAATTTGTCGGGCCTGTGCACCCTCAGAGGGTGGTGGTCCGTTGAGACCGAACTCCCCGACCAGGACCTCGGTTCCAGCGCGGATCATGTCCGGGTGCTGCCTGGCGCCGTCACTTCGGAAGATCGTGTCTGTCTCGCGCTGGTAGCGGTGGTTGACGCTCAGGCTCCATCCACCGAGATCTCCGACGGGCGCGATCCACTGGCCGAGCGTCGTCCAGAAGATCGTGGGGAAGAAGACGGTACCGCGCGCCTGGATCTCCCTGGGGTCGCCGAAGACGCTGGATTCCAGAGTTCCGCGAGCAAAGAGGCGAATGGTGGAATCGTTGAGGACGCTGGTGAGCTGGTCGACGGTCCTGGTCGTGGACGCGAGGTACTTGAGGTCGTACTCGAATGCCGTCGTGATCTTGAATCTTTGCGGGCCCTGCGGCCTCCGGCCGTAGCCGTCAAGCCCATCCCACACGAAGGTGTAGGTCTGGTTGGGAGCGGAGGTGAAGCTGGCCGACCAGGCTCTGCCAACTCCTTCGATGTCGACCCGCACGGAGCGGATGCTCGCGGGAACTGTGGCACCCGTGATCGGGATGTCGACTGCCAGCGCGTCGAGTCGCCCTGCGGTGCGGTCGCTGAAATAGGTCAACGAATAATTCGTTCCGGCCAATGACACCCTCTGGCCCAGCACCTGGTTTTCGCATTCGACGATGCTTCCCTCGTGGCATTCCGGGTCCGGCTCTCCGGCAGTGCCATCCGGGGTGTCAGGAGACGGTGGGGGTAGAGCGTCAGCGGGTATGCCAAAGACGTTCCAGTTGAGGTCGTAGGGCGTGAAATGACTGATTGGCGATCGCCAGATCGTGGTCGGGCTGGAGTAGGTCTGCGCCAGCATTCGGCGTTCTTCAGCCGTGATGCCAATCCCCTCCAGGAGGGAGTCGGTCTCAGCGATCCCATCTCCGTCGAGATCGATACTTGCGCTCCCACCGGAGTTCCCAAGAAGACTCAGAACGACGCCGTTGTTCGACGGGACCCACTGCCCAACCCAGCGGTCGTACCAACCCACGGGAACGATGGTTCCCGCAGGGAAACCGAGAAAATTGTCGACGTAAAGAGCGATGGGTTTGTCGAACGTTATGCTCTGCGCACCGTCAGTCGGAACCTCATCTGCACTCAATTCGACCGCGTAGGTGTACTGGCTGGTCGGCGGAAGGGTCCCTGGCATCGCAGCCGGCCCCCACGTACCAACGGTGTACTCCGTCGCTCGCACGTGGAGCGTCGCGGCATCACTCATGCCGCCGTCAGGGAGGCTCACCTGCGCGTGGACTCCGGATGGAAAGAAGAGAGAGGCCTGCCGACGTCCGGACTCGTCGGTGACGGGAGTGCCTCGCGCAAGCTGCGGAAACGCCGCGCCGGAGACGACCGCCGTTACTGTCGCATCGAGCTGTGTGAGCGCCACGTCCTCGACATGGGCGTAGTTCCGCCAAGGTAGCGTGATGCTTTTCTGAACGCTCAGATACCCTGGTGATTCAAAGACGAGCGTGATCTGCCCACCGCCGTTGACGACCAGGTCGTACCAGCCGTCCTCTCGCGTCAGTGAAAAGCCGAACTCCGGCGCACTCAGGACACGAACCCGGACGTTCTCGATCGGCGTTCCCTTGGTGTCGAGCACTCGGCCGCGGAGCACCGCGACCCGGCGCTTGTCGATGACGCCTGCGTCGGGGAGTTGCTGCACGGCGAGCGGGCCGGAGTAGAGGAATTCGATCGAATGACCGAAGTCCGTCGGCACCGTCGGGTCGATGGGCGACGCGGAAATCTGCCCACCACCGATCGAGCCTCCGCCGTCCGTTCCACCATCCGTAGGGTTTCCACCAGTGTCGGTTCCACCGTCGGACGGACGCAACCCTCCATCCGGGTTGTCCCTCGCGGGCTGAGGGTGGCAGGCAGCAAACAGAAGCCCGAGGAGCAGCAGAACGAAGCATCCGCCTTTCCCAGCGGATTGCGCTCCGGCAATCGATCCCATGGACCCCCCAGCAGGCGACCGATATCTCCAGCCTAGCCATAGTTTTTCAGCGTGGACGTTCGACGTCAAGTGACTTGGGAGAGCCAGAAAGTGTCGCCGTTACGAGAGGCGGCGAGCCAGACGAACGTCTCGCCGGGCATGTACGGGTCGGAACTCGCGCTGGAGGCGAGACCGCACGTAGGGCGAGGCGCGGCCGGAAGGCGGCCCAGGCCAGCGCCGCTACGGCTGGTCCCGCCGTTCAAAAGTGACCCACTAGCCGGTGCAAACTGACCCACACCATCGCCGGGCGGGCGGTCAGGACCGGGGCGTCCGCCGCGAGATGAGCTAATCGGAGGTCCTGGAGGAGAACTGCTCGCAACCTGCGAGCTGATTACCCGGCCGTCCGCAAGCGTGAGCTGCTTGCGCTGCGGAGGGAGGAGGTAGACCTCCGGGACCATCGACCGCGTAGCGTGTTTGCTGAGAGTTCGCGAGCCGGAGCTTCTCGAGGGCCCTTCTCCTTCTCGCACCTATGCGAGCCCTCGGACCGGTGAGGGAAGGATTAAGGGAAGAAGCTCAGCGCCTCGCGCGGCTACTCCGTCCGGCGTCGTCTCGCCGAGTCGACGCCGAAGCAACTGCGAGCTGACCCGTCCGCATCGCGGTCATCCAGTCGAAGCGCGGCCGGACACCGCCGGGACCAGCCAGCGCAACATAGGCGCGACATGCTGGAATCAGACTTTGTAAACTACTAAATTATCTATTGAAACTACTGGGGAACTAGGATTCGAACCTAGATAGCCAGATCCAGAGTCTGGCGTCCTGCCGTTAGACGATTCCCCAAAGACCGCTACTTCTTCGGTGTCTGCTTCTTCTTCGGCGCCTTCGCCGGGACACCTTCCGGCGGGACGACGTACACCCTCACTTCCTCGTTGGCCTCGTACACGTTGAGGCCGGCCCAACCCTTGCCACTCGGGTTCGTGATGTGAATCGCCTTCACGCCCGGCTGGTTGACGATCGACCGGCGGGGGTACGTCGCCGTCGGGTAGACCGTCTTGAAGTACTTCAGCGTGTTTTCCCAGTCCTGCGGAACCCGGTACCGCCGCTCACCCACCTTGGAGGACTTGTCCGGCAGCTGCACGCCGTCCAGGAGCTCCGCCCGCGCCACGCCGGCCAGCACCAGCACCGCCGCGGCCACCGCCGCCCACGCCGAGCGCGGCTTATAGGAACCGGGTTTTGGGGTGTCAAGACGAGCCACGGGACCCCCCAGCCTAGCGCAGCGCCGCGTCGATCCGGCCGAGCGCCTCGTCCTTGCCGAGCAGCTCCAGCGTCTCGTCGATCGGCGGGCTGACCGTCGACCCGGTGACGGCCACCCGGATCGGCTGGGCCACCTTCCCGAGCCCGACCCCGGCCGACTCGGACAGTGCCTTGAGGACCGGGTCGATGTTCGACGCAACCCAGGGGCTGACGCCCGCCAGCGCCTCGCGCGCCTTCCGGAGCAGCGCCTTCCCCGCGTCGTCCAAATGCTTGGCCGCGGCCCGCGGGTCCAGCTCCGGACGCACGAAGAACGGGCGCGCTAGCTCCGCCATCTCCACCAGCGTCTTGCTCCGCTCCCGCAGCGCGATGACCACCCGCGGCAGTCGTGGATCCCCCGCCGCGTTCACCCCGCGCTCGGCCAGGAACGGGACCAGGCGCTGCGCCACGTCCGACTCGGGCAGCGTCTTGAGGTAGTGCTGGTTCAGCCACAGCAGCTTCTCGGGGTTCCACACCCCCGAGGTGCTCCCCACGTGGTCGAAGCCGAACCACTCGATCATCTGCTCGCGCGAGATGATCTCGTCGTTGCCGTGGCTCCAGCCAAGCCGCACGATGAAGTTCAGCAGCGCCTCGGCGAGGATGCCGCTCCGCTTGTGCAGCATCACGTCTGCCTCGGGATGCCGGCGCTTGCTCAGCTTCTCGCGGTCCGGTCCGAGGATCAGCGGCAGGTGGGCGAAGTCGGGCGTCTCCCAGCTCAGCGCGCGGTACACCAGAAGCTGCGGGAAGGTCGAGTTGATGTGCTCCTGGCCGCGGATGACCAGGGTGATCTCCATCGCGTGGTCGTCCACCACCGCGCCGAAGTTGTAGAGCGGGATGCCATCCGCCCGGAGCATCACGAAGTCGTCCAGGTCGCTGGTCTGCTTGGAGATCTTCCCGATGACCCGGTCCTCGAAGGTCAGCGCCTGGTCGGTGTCCGGCATCCGGAAGCGCACCACCGCCGTCCGCCCCGGCACGGGCTCGGTCCGGTTGCGGCACGTCCCCTCGTACTTGTACGGCCGCTTCTGCCGCTCGAAGACCTGCCGGCGCTCCTCCAGCTCCTCCTTGGTGCAGTAGCAGAGGTAGGCCTTCCTCTCGGCAACCAGCCGGTCCGCCGCCGCCCGGTAGGTGGCCAGCCGATCGGTCTGGAAGTACGGCGCGTACGGGCCTCCCACCTCTGGCCCCTCGTCCCAGTCGAGCCCCAGCCAGCGGAGCCCGTCGAGGATGGCCTGCACCGACTCGGTGGTGGACCGCTCCCGGTCGGTATCCTCGATCCGAAGGACGAACCGGCCGTGCTCGCGGCGGGCCTCCAGCCAGTTGAACAGGGCGGTGCGCGCGCCGCCGATGTGGAGATAGCCGGTCGGCGATGGGGCGAACCGGACGCGGGGTGGGGTGGCCATGACGGAACCCGCGGGATTAACAGTGCCCCCCCGGAAGGGTCAACGCGGCCGCCGCCCTCCCGTGGTACGCGTGGGAGGGCGTGAAGCTCCTCGCCGTCCTCGCCGCCGCGGCGGCGGCTCTCGTCACCGGCTCGACCATTCCCTATGTCCGTAGCCGGACCGACCGGACCGTTCCGGACGGCGGCCACTGCCTCGGCTGGCCAGCGGGAGCCGTCGAGTTCCACGAGAACGCCGACGGCGCCCCGGACGCCGGTGACGCTGGTTTCGCGGCCATGGAACGTTCGCTCGAGACCTGGGCGACACAGATGAACGCCTGCGGCAATCTCTCGCTCCGCATGGGCCCCAGGACCACCAGCCGCTCCGTTGGCTTCGACGACCGGACGGGCGCCGCCAACGAGAACCTGCTGCTCTTCCGCACCCGGCTGTGCAGCGAGGTGGTCCGGTCCGATGACCCGTGCATCGGACAGGGAACCTGCGCCAACGTCCACGACTGCTGGGACTTCGCGTCGGGGACGCTCGCCATCACCACCACCACGTACAACTCTCACACCGGACGGCTCTACGACGCAGATCTGGAGATGAACGCCAGCGTCCACCTCTTCACCACCGTGGACTCCCCCCCCTGCAGCGGTCCGGACCTGCCCAGCTGCATTTCCACCGACGTGCAGAACACCGTCACCCACGAGTTCGGCCACTCGCTCGGGCTGGCCCACTCCCCCGACCCGCGCTCCACCATGTTCGCCGGCGCCGACCGTGGCGAGACCTCCAAGCGGGTCCTGGACGATGGAAGCATCGAGTTCGTCTGCACCGCTTACCCCGCCGGTCGTCCGACCCTCGACTGCGACGGCACGCCGCTCGACCTGACCGACACCAGCGTTGGCTCGTGCAGCGTCGCCCCCATCGGACCCCTGACGCTCCTGGCCCTGGCGCTCGCCGGGCTGCGCCGTCGAGGAGGCGCCTGATGGCTGCGATCGCCTTCTTCGATTTCGACGAGACCCTCATCGTCGGCAACTCCGGCCGCCTGTGGATCCGCCGTGAGCTGAGGGAGGGGAACATCTCCCGGCCCCAGTTCCTCCGGGCCGCGGTGTGGATGCTCCGCTACAGGATGGGCTGGGCCTCGATGGACGACGCGCTCCGGACCGCCATCGGCTCACTGCGCGGCCAGACCGAGCAGGCGCTCCGCGCGCGGACCCGCGCCTTCTACGAGACCGAGGTCCGGATGCTCTACCGCACCGGCGCCCGCCCGGCGCTGGACCGACACCGGGCCCGCGGCGACGCCATCGTCCTGCTGACCGCCTCGTCGCTGTACCTCTCCGAGCTGGTGGCCGAGGAGCTCGGGTTCGACGACGTGCTCTGCAACCGCTTCGAGGTGGACGACGCCGGCGCGCACACCGGCCGCCCGGTGGGCAGCCTGTGCTTCGGCGCCGGCAAGCTCGGCTACGCCGAGGCCTACGCCCGGGAGCGAGGGGTGTCGCTGTCCGACTGCTGGTTCTATACCGACAGCTACTCCGATCTTCCCGTCCTGGAGCGCGTCGGCCACCCGGTGGTGGTGAATCCGGACCCGCGGCTCCGGCGGGAGGCCGAGCGGCGCGGCTGGCCGGTCGAGTGGTGGGGGGAGGCGCTGTCGGAGGCCGACCCCGGGGCGTCGATGTTCGAGGGCTCGCAGCAAGAGGGCTGACCGCCGCGGGGGCGGGCGCGTCGCACCCGGTGCCCCTGCTAGGCTCGACCGACTCCTCCATGTCGCTCCTCCTCGCCTCCATTCTCGCCACCGCGCTCGGCGCGGCCCCGGCCTCCATCGACCCCCGCCTGTCCATCCTCGATGCGATGAAGGAGGAGCTGGAGCGCAACCGCACCCAGCTCAAGCTCGGTGAGAACCCCCCGCCGTACTTCATCAGCTACGCGGTGAAGGACCTGACCCAGGCCTACGTCGCCGCGCGGTACGGCGCGCTGTTCGACGACTCGACGAACAGAGACCGGCGGGTGTTCGCCGACGTGCGAGTGGGGAGCCCCGAGCTCGACAACTCGATCAACGAGGAGTTCGACTTCAACTTCTCGCTCAAGGGGACCAGCTACACCACGCGCAAGGAGGCGCCGCTCGACGACGACCTCACCGCCCTGCGCACCGCGCTCTGGCTGATCAGCGACGAGAAGTACAAAGGGGGCCTCTTCAATCTATTGAAGAAGAAGGGCGAGGCGGTCTACGTGGTGGACGACCCGAAGAAGCCGCCCTCCTTCAGCCGTGAACAGCCGAGCGCCTTCACCGGACCGCCCGCGACCTACACCTTCGACCGGCCGCGGTGGACGGCGCTGGTGCGCAAGGTGTCGGCCCGCTTCAACGACGCGGGGAAGATCTTCGACACCGACGTCAGGGTCACCGCCGACAAGGAGGTCCGCTACTTCGTCAACTCCGAAGGGTCGCGCATCCTGACCGAGCAGACCTTCTACGGGGCCCACCTCTACGCGGTGACCCGCGCCGACGATGGCCAGCTCCTTGACGACTCGCGCGACTACTACGGGTTCCGCGAGTCGGAGCTGCCGAGCGACGAGCGCCTGATGAAGGACGCCGAGGCGCTCATCCAGGAGCTGCTGGCGCTCCGCGCCGCCCCGGCCATCGACCCGTACACCGGTCCCGCCATCCTCGAGGCGGAGGCCGCCGGGGTCCTGTTCCACGAGGCGGTCGGTCACCGGCTCGAGGGCGACCGGATGGACAACGACGCAGAGGGAAAGACGTACAAGGGCCAGATCGGCCGGGCGGTGCTCCCACCCTTCATCACCATCGTCGATGACCCAACCCTCGGGTCGCTGGGGGGCAAGTCGCTGAACGGCTTCTACCGGTACGACGACGAGGGCATCCCCGCCCAGCGCGTCACTCTGGTGGACGCGGGGGTGCTGCGGAACTTCCTCGTCTCGCGGCACCCGGTGGACGGGTTCCTCCACAGCAACGGGCACGGGCGAGCGCAGGCGAACCGCCGGCCGGTGGCCCGCATGGCCAACCTCATCGCCTCGTCCACGAAGCAGGTGAGCGACGCCGAGCTGAAGCAGATGCTGATCGCCGAGGCGAAGCGGCAGGGAAAGCCCTACGGGCTCATCATCCGCGACATCCAGGGCGGGAACACCAACACCTCCAGCTTCGGCTACCAGGCGTTCAAGGGCATTCCTCGACTCGTCTACCGGGTGGACGCCCGAGACGGGAAGGAGACGCTGGTTCGGGGCGTGGAGGTGGTGGGCACGCCCTTGTCGGCGGTGAGTAAGATCGTCGCCACCGGGAAGACGCAGGGAGTGTTCAACGGCTTCTGCGGCGCGGAGAGCGGCAACGTGCCGGTGTCCACCGTGGCGCCGGCCACGCTGCTCCGGGAGATCGAGCTGCAACGGGTGGTGGAGGGACGTGACCGCCCGCCGCTCCTCCCGAGCCCGGCCAGCGAGCCGCCGCAGCGGGCCGAGGCGCGCTGAGGCCCCGCAGGTGACGGTGCGAGCCGCTGCCCTCGCGCTCCTGCACGCTGCCGCTGGGGGCCGAGGTCGCACCGGAGCCGGCGCAGGTGAGTGCGGCCCTGGCGCGCACGGGCCCACGGGTGCCGTCCAGAGGGGCTTCCGGTGCTGGACTGGCACGAGCGCCGCGTCGGTCCGTCAGCGAGGTGGGGCTACCGCCGGCTGGAACCCTCGCCAGCTCAGGTAACGCCGGAAGTCTGTGGCGAACGATTCGACGCTGACGCCCACGGCATCCTGGAACGCGTCCTGAAATCCGTCCCGGACGCGCATCAGCTCCAGCACTCGCAGCGCCGTGGCGTCGCCGTAGCGGCGGACCAGGAAGTCGAACCCGTGGTACGCGGCACCGTAGGCGATGCTCGGGTCGGTCCGCGCGAGCGCCGCCGCGTCGCGCAGGAGATCCACGTCGGGGTGCGCCGCCAGCCACTGCGCCAGTGACTCCGGCGGTGGCCACTGAGCGCTCTCGCCGGCGGTCACCGCCGCCATCCCTTCGCGAAACCAGAAGGGGATGCGCTGGTGCGGGTCCGCAGGCGTGGGGCCGGCACGCTGGAACATCAGGCAGTGGGTGAGCTCGTGCTCGAGGAGTCCCGTCACCTGCGTCCGGCGGACCTGGGCGGCGAGCACCGGGTCGTGCTCGGCGCTCGGCGGAAGCGGCCACCAGCGTGGGTCCCAGAGCACCACCTGGCTCCGCCGCGCCCAGGCGGAGATGCCCGGCAACGGGCGGCCCACCGCCTCCTCCAGCTCCCAGTGCGAATTCACCACGGTGATCCGCACCGGTTCCCGGAGCCCACCCCAACGCGAGAGCACCTTCGCCGCCTCCGGCACTGTCGACCGGAGCAGGTCCGCGGTGCCCTCGCTCCACTCCACGAACTCGAGCCGGATCGGCCCGGCGTCCGTCATCACCGCGTCGCCACCGTCGCTGCGTGGGGTCGCGCAGCTCAGCGGGCCGACGGAGACCAGCGCCGCGAGCACCCCAGCCCAGCGCGCCCGCGTCACCCGGCCGCTCCGGCGATGAGCCCCGCCACGTCCGCCACGGTCTCCGGCACCGGCCCTTCCAGCGGCGGGAAGGACAGGAGCGCCACCGGCGCCAGGGTGTGGTTTCGAATCCGGAGGTTCTCCACGTTTCCGTGGTCGCTGCAGACCAGCACTCGCACGTCCGCGGGGCGCCGCGTCACCACCGCGCGGGCGAAGGCATCGAAGGTCTCCAGCGCCGACTCGGCCAGGGCCATGTCCTTGGCGTGCCCCGCCTCGTCGGCGAGGAAGTGCTCGAAGAGGGTGAAGTCCACGTCCTTCGCTGCCCGCCAGAAGATCTCCGCCGCCTCGTCCGGCGTCCGCAGCGGCACATCGAACCCGCGCGCCCGGCCCCGTTCACCCGTCACGTCATGCGACAGCGCCTCACCCGCCCGGACCTGGTCCAGGGTCCGCAGCGGGACCTCCCCCGCGGCGAAGGCCAGGGTGGTGCTCGATGGCCGGAGCCGACGGCGCGCTCGCTCGGGGATCACCAACTCCGGAACCCGCGATGGAAGGTGCGGCAAACCCAGCGCCGTCAGGTACGCCCCCGGATACCCGTTCACGAACATCGCCCGTCGGCCGGCGCGGACCAGCCGCTTCACCACCGAGGCACGGAGGAGGATCTCCCGCAACGCCGCATCCGGAAATCCCAGCACGTGCCTCCCCAGCAGCCGCGGTGCCGGCTCACCGGTCAGGATGGCCGTCTGGTTGGTCGCGGACTGGGGCCGGCCGGGGACACCGAACGTCGTCTCCAGCAGCGTCAGTGCGCCGCCGGGAAGCTCGCTGCCGCTGCCATCGTCGAACTGCGAGAGGAGCCACTCGCCCCGCGCCAGCGGGTTGAACTGCGCATCCCGGGCGCCGACCCCGACGCCGTCGATGAAGAGCAGGGCGACCCGCACGGGGGCGCGCCCGGCTCAGGCGGCCTTGGTGACCTTGCCCGCCTTGATGCAGCGGGTGCAGGCCAGGACACGCTGGGTGCGCCCATCCACGGTCGCCCGGAGCTTCTGCAGATTGGGCAGGGACCGCGTCTTGGACTTGTTGTTGGCGTGGCTCACCTTGTTCCCGACCAGCGGGCGCTTGCCACAGATGTCGCACTTCCAGGCCATTGCCAGGGACTCCAGAGAGACGGACGAAGCGGGGCTGTCTAGCCGAAACCCGGCCCGAGCGCCAGCCGGACTGCCCAAACGGCTATCTCTTGAGGGGATCTCGCTTCCTGACGTGCTCGTGCACCAGCCCCGCGGCCCGCGCCGCGCCGAGCAGCTCCCCTTCGAGGCCCAGCCCCAGGATCGCCTCCCGGCCCACGTACAGCACGTGCTTGGCCGGAGTACGGACGCCCAGGCCCTCGAGCCCGGTCGCGGACCCGTCCGCCGGGCCGTAGACGACCTGCGGCCCGGCGCCGGCCAGCGCTCCCGGTCCGTCCACCAGCGGGACCGAGCGGGCCACCCGCTGCGCCACCGAGAAGGGCATCAGCGCCTCCAGCGCCCGCTCCACCCCGGCGGCCGGGAGCCGCAGACCGGACTCACCGGCGTCCCGGACCCCCGCCCCGACGAGCGCCGATGCGCTCACCGTCCGCAGCGACTCCTCGTCGCCCCGCGCCCCCGCCCGCCGCGTGGGGTGCACCTGGATCCACACCGGCCCGGTCTGCCCACCGTCCATCAGCAGGAGCTCGCCCATCCCCCGGGGCAGCGCCTTCTCCGGAAGCACCCAGTGGACGGTGAGCACCAGCCGCTGCGGGGTGAGGCCGCCGAGGTGCTCCGCCAGCTTCTTCCCCGGACCCTCCTCGGGGAGGAGCCCGGCCAGCAGGCCGGGGTCCATCGCCGCCACCAGCCACTGCGCCCGGTACACCGCCTCGGCCCCCCGCACCCGGAGCGTGACCTGCGGCCCCTCGAAGTCGATGCCGTCCACCGCGCGCCCGACAAGCCCCTCCTGCGGCAGCAACGTCCCGCCGAGCTCGGTGAATCGCCGACCCAGCGTCTCGCGCAGCCCCTCCCGTCCCCCGGGCAACCGCAGCGCCGACTTCATCAGCTGGGCCAGCACCCGGGTGACGGCGAGCGGCCCGGTCGGCTCCTGCTGCACCAGGAAGGGAACCGCGCTGCTGAGCAGCGCGTCCAGCGGCTCGTCGGCGGAGAGCGGCGAGGGCCGGATGAGCCCCTCCACCTTCGCCGCCCGCCGCCGCAGGCGGATCCGCTCGAGCCAGCCGCCCGGCGAGAAGTCGTCCAGGAAGCGGAAGAACGGGTCCGAGGCCTCGGGCATCGCGGTGAGCGCGGCCAGCGTCTCGGCCACCCGGCTCCCTCCGGTCCCGAACTCGCGCTGCAGCTCGGCCAGCCGCCGCGGCGGCTCCGGCGGCAGGTCGAGGCGGTGGCGGGGGAGGACGATCTGCCACGGCCCCACCGGCTTCAGCGCCCGCTGGAAGCCAGTGGTGAGCCCGAGCTCGGTGAAGCAGCTCTCCACCATCGGCCACATCCGGAACGGCGGCACCACGTACGGCGGCGAGGAGAAGAGGAAGCCGTCGTGCTCGTACCCCGGCGCGAGCTGGGCGTGCTCCGCCCACAGCACCCGGAGGCCCCGCTTGGCGAGCAGCGCCGCGGCCAGCGCCCCGCCGAGCTCCGCTCCGAGCACCAGCACGTCGTACACGTGGCGCGAGGGCCCGGGCGCGATGCGCGGTCGTGGGAGAAGCGTCGGCACTAGTGCTCCGACCGGGGTGTGCGGAGCGCTGCGGCGGCCGTTCCTCTCGCTGCGACGCGCAGCCTCGTCGCTGCGCTGCTCGACGCCCCCCGCATCAGGGAGAGGCTCGGGGAGGGTCGGGACACCTTAGAAACGCCCCGGGTTGACCAGCGACAGCCCTCCCGCCTCGGGCGCACCGCCGGCCACGTGGACCCGCCGGCCCTCCACGCGGAGCCGCCCCGCGGCGAGCAGCCCCAGCGCGAGCGGGAAGAGCCGGTGCTCCTGCTCCTGGATGCGCCTCTGCAGCGCGTCCTCGGTGTCGCCGTCGAGCACCGGCACCGCGGACTGCGCGACGATGGGGCCGGTGTCGGTGCCCTCGTCCACCAGGTGCACGGTGCAGCCGGTCACCTTCACCCCGTGCTCCAGGGCTTGGCGATGTGCGTGCAACCCGGGGAAGCTCGGGAGGAGGGCGGGGTGGATGTTGAGCACCCCGCCGGGGAAGGCACGGAGGAAGGTCGGCCCCACCAGCCGCATGAAGCCCGCGAGGCAGGCGATGCGGCAGCCGAACGGCGCGATGGCCTCGACCAGCGCGCGGTCGTACCCGGCACGGTCCGGGTAGCCCTGGTGGGGCAGCACCCGCGTGGGCACGCCGGCCAGCACCGCCCGCTCGAGCGCGCGGACGCCGGGGACGTTCGACACCACCACCGCGATGCGCGCCGGGTAGCCCGGAACGGCCGCGGCATCGAGCAGCGACTGGAGGTTCGTGCCCGACCCGGAGACCAGCACCGCGACGTGCGCGGCGCTCACCGGACCACGACCGCCGTGGGCTCGCCCGTGGAGGCCTCGATCCGGCCGACGTTCCAGGCCGGCACACCCCTCGCCGAGAGCAGCGCGATCGCCGGCTGCACCGACGCCTGGGCCACCATCGCCACCATCCCCAGCCCCATGTTGAAGGTGGAGTCCATCTCCGCGTCCGACACCCCGCCGAGCCGCTGCAGCCAGTCGAACACCGCCGGCCGCGGCCAGGCCCTGGCCTCCAGCACCGCACGCGTGCCCTCGGGGAGGCAGCGGGGCACGTTGCCCGGCAGTCCGCTCCCGGTGATGTGAGCGAGGCCCTTCACCTCCACCGTCTCGAGCAGCGCCAGCACGTCCTTCACGTAGATGCGGGTGGGTTCGAGCAGCACCTCCCAGACCGGCTTCCCACCGAGCTCCGGCGGTCGCGCGTCGAGCGCCACCCGCGCATCCGAGAGGATGCGGCGGACCAGGCTGAATCCGTTGGAGTGCAGGCCGGTGCTCCCGAGGCCCACCAGCGCGTCGCCCGGGCGGATGCTCGCCCCGGTGAGGATGCGCGACCGTTCCACGATGCCCACGCAGAAGCCGGCGAGGTCGTACTCGTTCCCGTGCGCGCCGGGGTGCTCGGCGGTCTCGCCCCCGAGCAGCGTGCAGCCGGCGCGCGCGCAGCCCTCGGCGACGCCCTTCACCACCTCGGTGGCCTGGTCCACGTCGAGCCGGCCGGTGGCCAGGTAGTCGAGGAAGAAGAGCGGCTCGGCCCCGGAGGTGAGCACGTCGTTGACGCTCATCGCCACCAGGTCGATGCCCACCGTGTCGTGCTTCCCGGCGGCGAGGGCGATCTTCAGCTTCGTCCCCACCCCGTCGGTGCCCGAGACCAGCACCGGCTCCCGGTACTTCCCCGGAGGGATGGCGAAGAGCCCACCGAAGCCGCCCACCCCGGAGACCACCTCGGGCCGGAGGGTGCGCGCGGCGAGCGGCTTGATCCGCTCCACCAGCGCGTCGCCCGCCTCGATGTCGACGCCCGCGTCCTTGTAGTTGAGTCCCATGGGCCCGCGCGCCCTTCTACGCGATCTGACCCACGCCGACGAGCGCCCTCCACTTGCCCCGTGCCCCCCGTCCGGTCGTAGGCTTGCCGGCGCTTGCTGCCCGCGCGCCTCCGCTGGGTGAGCCGTCGCCGCTACGAGCTGGTGGGGCTCGGCGTCGCCCTGGCGATGGCCCTGCTCCACTGGGCCACCGATGGCCGCCAGGCGAGCACCGGCACCGGCCCGCGTGCTGCGGTGCTGCGCGTCCTCTCCGCGCTCGAGGGGCGGGCCTCCGACCTCCAGGTCTGGGCACGAGGCGTCCGAGCACCGCACCCCGACGTGGTGGTGGCGGCCATCGACGAGCGCTCGGTGCAGCGCTACGGCCGCTGGCCCTGGAGCCGCGAGCTGCTCGCCCGCGCCGTCAACCGGCTGCACGAGGCCGGCCCGGCGGCCATCGGGCTCGACATCACCTTCACCGACGAGGACCGGGGCTCGGACGCCGCGGTGATGAGCGAGGCCGCCGAGGCGCTGAGCCGGGCGGTCGGAGGACTTCCCGAGTCCTCCCGCCTCGCCGTCAGCCCGGTGCTGGCGACGCTGAAGGCGCGGGCCTCGGCCAGCGGTGACGCCGCGCTCGCCCGGGCGCTCGCCGACGCACCGGAGCTGGTCCAGGGAGTGTCCGCCTACGGCAGCGGCGAGGCGCAGGACTACCTCGAGCAGCGCGAGGTGGCCGAGGCGCTGCTCCGCACGCGGATGATGACGCGCTTCCCGGGGCCGTCCGGGAAGTCCTTCTTCGAGGTGCCTCTCGACCGCAGCATCGCCGAGCGCTTCGTCTCGGCGCAGGTGCCGCTCCCGCGGCTGCTGCCGCCCGCCCAGCTGCTGGGGCACTTCAACGTGCTCCGGGACGACGACGGGGTGGTACGGCTCACTCCGCCCTTCGTGCAGCTGGAGCACCCGCCGGGGCTACTCCCCTCGCTCGAGCTGCAGACCGCGGCCACCGCGCTCGGGGCCACGGTGGAGCCGGTGTGGGACCCGGAGCTCGGGCAGCTGGTCGCGGCGCGGCTCCGGCGCGACGGCCAGGCGCTGCGCACCGTCCCCCTCTCGCTCAAGCGCCCGCGGACCCGCATCGACTACCCCGGCCCGGCGGAGGTCTTCCGCACCGTCCCGCTCGCCGACGTGGTCGACCGGGAGCTCCCGCCCGGGACGCTGCAGGGCAAGGTGGTGCTGGTCGGGGTGACGCTCGTCGGCCAGTACGACCAGGTGGTGACGCCCTTCCGGAACCTCGAGGCCGGCATCTACGCCCACGCGGCGATGCTCTCCAGCATCCTCTCCGGCCGGTTCCTCCAGCGCGGGACCGGGTCGGTGCTCTCCGAGCTGGTCTTCATCCTCGGTGTGGGGCTGCTGCTCGGGCTGGTGCTCCCCCGCGCCTCGCCCTGGATCAAGGCCGCGGTTCCGTTCGCGCTGGCCCTGGGGTGGATGGCGGTGGTGCAGCTGGCGCTCCGGCGCGGGGTGGTGCTGGCCTCGGCGCTGCCGCTGGCCAACGTCTTCCTCACCGCGTTCGCGGTGGTCTTCGTCGGTTACCTCTCCACCGACCGGGAGAAGGCCCGCCTCCGGCGCACCTTCCGGTACTACGTCGCCGAGAGCGTGATGACCGAGATGCTCGACCACCCCGAGCTTCTCCGTCTCGGCGGCGAGAAGCGCGACTGCACCGTGCTCTTCAGCGACATCCGGGGATTCACCGCCCTCTCGGAGACCATGGCGCCCGAGGCGCTGGTGAAGTTCATCAACGGGTACCTCTCGCCCATGACCCGCATCGTGCTCGAGGAGGGGGGGACGCTGGACAAGTACATCGGCGACGCGCTGATGGCGTTCTGGGGGGCGCCGGTTCCTCAGGAGGACCACGCCCTGCGCGCCTGCCGGACCGCGCTGCGCTTCCTCGAGGAGCTGGAGCAGCTCCGCACTCGCTGGAGGTCCGAGGGGCTCCCGGAGATCGAGATCGGCGTGGGCATCAACAGCGGGCCGATGGTGGTCGGGAACATGGGCTCCAACCTGCGCTTCGACTACACGGTGATGGGCGACGCGGTGAACATGGCCTCCCGGCTGGAGGGCGCGAACAAGCTCTTCCAGACCAGCATCATGGTGTCCGAGGAGACGTGGCGCCGCATCGCCCCGCAGGCGACCGGGCGAAGGCTGGGCTCGCTGCGGCTCCGCGGGCGGTCCGAGCCGGTGCGGGTCTGGGAGCTGCTGGCGCTCGGGGCTCCCACCGCGGAGGAGCAGGCGATGATCGCCCGGTTCGAGGCGGCGGTGGATGCGCTCGCCGCCCGGCGCGTGCCGGACGCCGAGGCCGGGTTCCAGGCGGTGCTCGCCGCCCGCCCGGACGACCGCGTCGCCCGCCGGTACCTGTCGGAGGCGCGGACCTCGGCGGTGTAGGGCGGGCTCTTCCAGGCCTGTCGCACCCGCCCAGGAAGTTGCGCCCTCCCGGGCCAGTTGATTGACTTCCCCCCGCCGTACCCGCCGACATGCCCACTGCCGAGGACACGCTCTTCCAGCGGTTCGGGAAGGAGTT
>DATKKF010000084.1:0-63127 GCA_035543115.1 Myxococcaceae bacterium | reverse complement strand
CAGGGCCGTCACCCGGGTGAAGTCGTGCGCCCAGGCCACCGCCGGGAGACGGCCGCCGCCCTGCTCCAGCCGTCCGTCGGCGGTCATCGCCAGGCTCCCCTGGCGGACCTCGACGCCAGGGGGCGAGGCCGGCCCCAGGCGGGTCAGCGGCTGGTCCCGCCCCTGCACCGCCGCGCGCCCGAGGCTCGCGGGGCCTGGCATCTCCAGTCGCCAGCTTCGGCGCAGCTCGCCCCCGAGGTGGTCCTGGAAGGTCCAGCCGCGCCCGTCGGTGTCTAGCCAGAGCTGACGGACGAGCGTGAGCTGATCCGGCTCCGGCTCGGGATTCCCGCGGCGCTGCTCCACCAGCCGGAGGGCCTCGCCCGCCCGGACCGCGAACGCCGGCAGCGCCCGCCACTCGGGAGGCAGCTGGGTCTGAGTGGGATCCACCGCCGGGACCCCCTCGAGCGTCACCACCCGGACGGCGGGCGCAGCCTCGAAGACCCACGTCTCGTCCCCATCCGTCCACGGCCCTCCCGGGTCTGGCCGCGCCACCGACGCGAGCGGCCCGTCGCTCCTGGCCACCAGCCTGAAGACCCACTTGCCGGGGCGGAGCTGGACCCGGAGCCGGCCGTCGGGCTCCACCCGCGCGGCCAGCGGGGTGTCGAGCTGGAGCGGAGTGAAGCCCGCGGGGAGCGCGCGCCCGAGCACCACCTCACGCGCCGTGCCCGCGACGTCGAGCACCATACGGGTGGTGAGGAGCAGGGGCACGCCGTCCATCAGCTTCCGCTGGACCTGGAGTTCGAGCCGGTCCGCGTCGCCGCCCTCGCGGTCCGGACGGCGCAGGAAGAGCCGACCCTCCTCGTCGCGCTCGGGATGGGCGACCCGCGCCCCGCCGAGGCGCAGCTCGACCAGCGACGCCTCCCCGGGGACCCCGAGCGCCGAGGGCAGTGTGTCCCAGCCGAAGGCGCCGGTGAGCAGGTGGACACCCGGGCCGACGAAGACCACAGGGACTCCCTCGTGCTCCACCACCGCGACCGGCGCGGCTCCGTCGCGGACGTCGAGCGGCCAGTGCTCGGCGTCACCCGGCAGCCGGACCGCGTCGCGCCCGAAGAGCTCCACCTCCTGCCGGAAGCGTCCACCCCGGGGCGAGGCCTCGAGCTGGAGCCGACCGATGAAGACGCAGCCCGGGGTGTCCTCCGTGCCGTGAAACCGGGGACAGCTCCTCTGCTCGCTGCCGTGAAGGGCCCAGGGCACCCACGGGCGGAGCGCGGGCGGCAAGTCCCCCGGCGAGAGGGGCTGGGCCTGGGCCGCGGAGAGGACGGAGAGCAGCGACAGCACGAGGGCAGCACGCACGCGTGGACACCTCCGGCAGGTGAAACGCAGCGAGCGCGTCAGTCGATCCAATCTCGCTCGATGGACACGCGAGCTTTGCGTGACCACCCGACGAATGCTTGCCGATTCACGGCCCGCGCTGTCGTGAACTCCCCTAGCTTCTCTGCTTGCCGCAGCGCGCGACACGCCCGCCCTGGACCCCGGACGGCGTGTCCACTCGAAGGGGCGCGGCTGGGCTGCAAAGGATTCACCCCCTCCCGGTATGGGTGCGCGGCTTGCGCCCTCTGTGTGGCGAGGTGGCTTCCTTCCGCTGCGCGCAGGTGAACGTCGCACACGCATGAACATTGCAGGACGCCGCCCGGGCGGCCGCCCGGCCGCCTGGAGGGCGCGAATCATGAACATCACCAGACGGACCATCCTCCGCGCGGGTGCTGCAGGCGGAGCCTTGGCCACGTTCCGGCCGAAGCTGGCCTGGGCCTTTGGCCAGTCCCCGGTGGGACTCAGGAAGTTCATTCAGGCGTTGCCGGGGCTCGGACCCACGGGGATCCCGGTCGCAGTGCCCCAGGCGATCCGGGAGCATGGGCAGACCATCGACTTCTACGAGCTCGAGGCCAACGCGTTCCGCCAGAAGCTGCACCCGGACCTGCCGGGCAACGGCGCCCGCTTCTGGGGCTACGCCGACGTCACCGGGGGAAAGGCGGCGAACCACCGCTACCTGGGAGGGGCAATCGTCGCGAGCAAGGGCCGCCCGGTGAAGCTCCGGGTGAAGAACCGGCTCCCGAAGACCCATCCGCTTCCGATCGACCGCTCCCTGATGGGCGCCGAGGGAGCCGACAACCGCATCACCGTGCACCTCCACGGAGGGCTCGTTCCGTGGAACAGCGACGGTGGACCGTTCACCTGGTTCACCCCGGAGGGACTGACCGGCGAGAGCTTCCTGAACCCCGGGCCCACCCCGGGCACCGCCGAGTACTTCTACCCCAACGACCAGAGCGCCCGGCTGGTCTGGTACCACGACCACGCGCTCGGAACGACACGGCTCAACGCGTACGTGGGCCTGGCCAGCGGCTACATCCTGCGCGACGACTTCGAGGCCTTCCTCGTCGCGGCGAAGGTGCTCCCTTCGGCCGAGGTTCCGCTCGTCGTCCAGGACAAGACCTTCGTCGACCCGGCCACCCTCGACGGCGGCACCGGCCGGCCGCGCTACCCGGTCGCGGGGGCGAACGTCGGCGACCTCTTCTACCCGTTCCAGTACGAGCCGGACCGGTGGGAGCTGGGCCCCGGCACGCCACCGGTGCCGAGCGTCGTTCCAGAGTTCTTCTCGGACACCATCCTGGTCAATGGCGCGGCCTACCCCACGCTGGAGGTCGAGCCCCGCCACTACCGGCTGCGACTCCTGAACGGATCGCAGGCGCGCTTCTACAACCTGCAGCTGTACTACGCGCAGTCGGGCGAGACCGGGGACCCGAGGTCCACCCAGGCCGACCTGACGAAGCCGGGTCCGGCGTTCGTGCAGGTGGCCACCGAGGGCGGATTCCTGCCGTTGCCGGTGCTGCTCAACCACCCGCCCAGGCCGTTCGACATCGACCTGCTCGGGAACATGACGTTCAACCTGCTTCTCGCTCCTGCCGAGAGGGCGGACATCGTCGTCGACTTCTCGGAGGTGCCGGTCGGCTCGCGGCTCATCCTCTACAGCGACGCGCCGGCCCCGTTTCCCATGGGCGACCCGGCGAACGACTACCAGGACAAGGGCAACGGCAAGGGGCCGGACACCCGAAACCTCTTCCAGTTCGTGGTGAAGGCGGCGAGCGGTCCAGCCGATCCGCCGATCATGGGCCTCCTGGAGAAGATCGCCCGGGGGAACATGGTCAACACCGTGTTGCCCGCCATCCCCGGGCTCGATCCGAAGTCGTGCGTGCAGGTGCGGAACCTCACCCTGAACGAGGACTTCGACGAGCTCGGACGGCTGATCCAGCTCCTGGGGACGGCCGAGGCCCCGGACCCGGCCAACCCGACCGCGTTCGGGCGGGCCTACATGGATCCGCCGACCGAGGTGGTGAAGAAGGGCACGACGGAGATCTGGAACATCTTCAACCTCACCGGGGACACCCACCCCATCCACTTCCACCTGGTGAACGTGAGGGTGCTCGCGCGCCGGCCCTTCGACCCGACGGCGTTCGACGGGACGCCCACCTGGACGGGCCCAGCCCACGCCCCCGACCGCAACGAGCTGGGGTTCAAGGAGACGGTCCGCATGAACCCCGGCGAGTGCACCACGGTGATCGCCAGGTTCGACCTGCCGAAGGTGCCGTTCCACGTCCCGTTCAGCCCCCGCTTCAAGGAGCAGGTGTTCGAGTACGTCTGGCACTGCCACATCCTCGAGCACGAGGAGCACGACATGATGCGGCCCCTGCTCGTGAAGCCCTGAGCAGCGCCCGGGCGCGGTGAGGTGACCCCACGTCGCGCCACCCCCGGCGGCACCGGGCCCCTTGCACGGGGGGAGCCGGGCCCCTCCGGGGGCACCGAACTTGCGGCCCCCCGCCACCGTCTGCGAACCTTCGAAGGTTGCCGTGGTGCCGTCCTGCTGGGGCGGCACCTCACCCGTCGAAGGGAGCGAGCTGCACCAGGATGGCGGTCGAGCGCGACAGGCAGGGCGGAGGTCGGAACCCCGTGGCCCCGGCTCCGGACCAGCCGCTCGAGCCCACCACCCCCTTGCCTCCGTCCACCGCCGGGCTGCGCCCCGACGGATCCACGCTCGAGGTCGGAGCGATGGTCGCCGGCCGTTTCGCCATCGTCCGCTTCATCGCCCGGGGCGGCATGGGCGCGGTCTACGAGGCCGAGGACACCACGCTGCGCACGCGGGTGGCGCTGAAGACCATCCTCCCGGAGTTCGCCGCCGACCCCAACGCGATGGAGCGCTTCCGGCGCGAGGTGCTGCTCGCCCGGCGCATCACCCACTTCAACGTCTGCCGCATCTTCGAGCTCTACGACACCTTCGACCCGCGGGGAGACCGGCTGTCGTTCCTCACCATGGAGCTGTTGCACGGCGAAACCCTCGCCGAGCGGCTGGCCCGGACCGGCCCCCTGGCGACCGCCGAGCTGTCGGTGCTGCTTCGGCAGCTCGCCGATGGGCTCGAGGCGATGCACCTCCAGGACGTGGTGCACCGGGACTTCAAGCCGGCCAACGTGTTCCTCGTGCACCGCCACGACGCCGCAGGCCATGCCCCGCTCCGGGCGGTGATCACCGACTTCGGCATCGCCCGCGCGCTGCACCGCGTGGAGAAGGACGGCGACACCTCGATGACCGCCCGGGTGGGCTTCATCGGAACCCCGGCGTACATGGCGCCCGAGCAGCTGACCGGCGGCACCGTCTCCGCCGCCACCGACATCTACGCCCTGGGCATCGTCCTCTACGAGGCCCTCACCGGCCGCACCCCGTTCGGGGGGCAGACGCCGATGGAGGCCGCCCTGAAGCGGCTGCAGCAGGCCGCCACCCCGCCCTCCCTCTACCTCCCCACCCTCGACCCCCGCTGGGATGCCGCCATCCTCCGCTGCCTGGAGAAGGAGCCCTCGGACCGCTTCCGCTCGGTGCGCGACCTCGTCCGGGCCCTCGACGCGAGCGTCCAGGACGCGCGGAGCCCGGCGGCGGTGCTCGGCTTCCGAAACCTCTCGGGCCGGCCCGACGCCGGGTGGATCTCCACCGCCCTCGCCGAGCTGATCGGCCGCGAGCTGTCGGCCGCCTCGGACGCGCTGCGGCTGGTGCCTCCCGAGGAGGTCTTCCGGGCGCAGCGCGCGCTGAACCTCGCCGCGCAGGACAGCCTGCCGCGCGACTCGCTGGAGAAGCTGCGCGATTCTGCCGGGGCGCGCTGGGTGGTGCTCGGGAGCTACCTCTGCGTTGGACCCGGCTCGGCGAGCCCGCTCCGGGTGGCCATCCGGGTCCAGGACACCAACTCGGGACAGGTGGTCACCAACTGGACGGAACGGGGCACGGTGGGAGAGCTGGCGAACATGGCGGCGCGCGCCGGCGCCGAGCTGCGCAAGGCGCTCATCGCCGCGGGGCAGACCCCGCCCGCCGCGACCTAGATCTCGGGCTGCGCCGCGAGGAAACGGTCGCGCTCGGGACCCTCGGGAAGCTCGGCGGCGAGCGAGGCGAACAGCTCCCAGGGCGTGTTGGCGGAGCGCGCGGCGCGCTTCACCAGCGCGCGGGCCACCGGGCCCAGCGCGACCGAGAGCGCCTGCTCCGCCCGTTGCAGGTCGTCCTCGACCAGCCCCCGCCCCCGCGGGGGCGGCTCGACCACCGGGGTGGGCCGCGACGGCGAGCCGCGCTGCGGGGGCGAGGGCGCCGGCTGCGCGGGCAGCGGCCGCGAGGGTGACCCGCGGGGCATCGGCGAGGGCGGGTGCTCGACCACCGGGGTCGGCCGCGAGGGCGAGCCCCTGGCCGGGGCCGGCGCGACGGGACGGGCCTGCGTGGCCGCGGGCCGTGCCTGGGTGGCGGACCTCCCGGAGGCCCGCGGCGGGGTGCGGGTGCGGAGGGGACCCGGGCCGGACAGTGTGCGGAGGAAGTCCTCGCGCGAGACGTGGTCCGGGATGGAGCCGGAGAGCGTCTGACACGCCGTGCCCCAGTCCGGCGCCTCGCGCGCCACCCGCTCCACCATCACCCGGGCGATGGGACCGAGGTGCGGGGCGAGCGCGGCCTCGAGGACGGCGCGCTGCTCGGCGGTGAGCCCGGCCGAGGCACCCGCCCGGCCGGACACCACCCGCGACGGCGCGTGCTGCTGCGGCAGCGGAGTGAGCGGTGCGCCAGGCGAGTGGGCAGCGCCGGGCGTATACGGCGCCCCCGGCGTGTACGGGGCACCGGGCGTGTAGGGGGGCCCGGGGGTGGACGGCGTCCCTCCCACGGCACGCGAACGGCGGATCCACGACCGGGCGAAGTCCTCGAACTTCCGCCGATCATCCCCGTTCTCGATCGACTCGGCCAGCTCGGCCACCAGCCCGCGCGGGTCCTGCGTGGCGCGCGCGGCCCGGCGCACCAGGGTGTGGGCAAGCGGACCGATGCTCTTGGCCAGGTAGGAGCCGAGCTCCTCCAGCGCCCCCACCACCCAACCTCCGGTGACCACCACCGGCGCCGGCACGGCCGGAGCGGGGACGGGGGGAGGTGCCTCGACCGGAGTCACCAGCGGAATGGGCTGGAGGACCGGGGCTTCTGGCGCGACGCCCGGTGCGGGGGTTCGGCCGGCGGGCCAGGTGACCTCCACCTCGCGCTCGGCGTGCGAGCCGAGTTCGTAGACGTCGATCTCCTTCCCCTCGGCCGTGCGCCGCCGTCCCAGCGGATGGAGCAGCGCCTTGTGCTCGGCGCTGAGCGACGACACCACCTCGAAGAAGGAGCGGCTGGCGACGATCTGCCCCGGCATCGCCACCGACGCCAGCTGCGCGCCCACCGTGGGGCCCTCGCCCTGGGCGACGCCCTCGACGATGCGCACCGGCCCCAGGTGGATGGACATCCGCGCACCGAACCCCTCCCGGGTGGACGCCTCGTGCTCCAGCGCATCCCGCAGACCCAGGGCCACGAAGAGGCCGTCCTCGGGGTCGCCCGGGAACACCTGGACCAGGCCCCGCGGATGGGGCACGGTGAGCACGTCGTCGGCCTCGAGGTGGCCCACGGCGCGCGCGGCTGCCTCCTGCACGCAGTCCAGGGCGTCCGGGCGAGGGTCGAGGACATCGAGGAACACCAGGGTTCCGACGAACGTCCTGTGACCGTGATCGTTCATTCCACTCCGGAGTCGGGAGCCGCCCCGGGCGATTCTACTCCAACAGCTTCATCGCCTTCTCCAGGCTCCTCCGGAGGCGGTTGAACGACGTCGCCAGGACGCCGATCTCGTCACGGCTGCCCACCGAGAACTCCGGGACATCGAAGTTCCCGGTGCTCACCTCGTCGGCCGCCCTCGACATCCGGACGATCGGCCGGATGACCAGGAAGGAGAGCACCACGTTGAGCACGATGAAGGCGAGGAGGAACACGCCCACGAGGGAGGTCATGAAGGTCTTGAACGCCTGGTCTGCCTTGGCCAGCGGTACCGACATGGGGACGGAGATGATCTGCGCTCCCACCGTCTCGTTCAGCTTCCAGCCGAAACCGTTCGCCGGGCCGTAGTGGGCGACCATCGACTTCGGCGCCGTGTCCGGCGTGTCGTGACACGGCAGACACCCCGGGTCGGAGATCTTCAGCGGCTTGGCGAGGTAGAGCGCCTTGCCGGTGGGCGTATCGCGGGTGCCGCGGATCTCCGACCGGCTACCGTCGTTCCGGAACTGCTGGACGATGTCCGCCTCCCACTCCACCGCGCGGTCGCGGGGGTTGGTGGGGTTGAGGGTGGCCTCCTTGTACGTGTACTCGGGGTGCTGCTGGCGGAGGGTGTTGAACATCTCTGTTGCCGCGTACGCCGGCACCGACTGGGGCAGGAACGCGCGCATCAGCTGCAGCTCCAGCTGCGGCTTCACCTGTTTCGAGGTGTATCCCCGGACGGCGAGCGCCGCGCCCATCATCAGCTCGGCGTTCCGGGTCACCTCCTCCTGCGCGTTGGCCTCCAGGATTCGCTTGGACACGTAGCCGGAGGCCGCGAGCCCGAGCGCGAACACCAGGATGAGCACCAGGTTGAACTTGAGTCGCAACCCCATGTGAGGACGTCCTCCGTCAGCGACAGCTCGCCTGCATCTCGTCCCACGCCTTGGTGAAGCCGATCAGGCTCACGACCACCGGGTGGGTTCCGGTCTCGGGCCAGGTGGGCCAGAAGCGCAGCGTCACCTGGGCCTTCAGGCCGGCCTTGAACTGGGTGATGAGGGTGCCCGCGCCGGGCCCCTTGAAGACCACCGCCTTCGCGCCGTCGAGCCCATCGGCCTTCACCGGCTCGTTCTTGTCGACCTTGATGGCGAGGTCGTGCTTGCTGTCGTCGAAGGTCGACTCGCTGACCACGCGGATCTCGGTCGAGGTGACGCGGACCTGCACGCTGCTGGTCTGGTAGCCGTCGCTGAGCGATGCCTTGTCGGAGTCCAGCCGGCACCCGCCGCCCTCGACCTTGGTCAGCGTCCAGGCGTCCTTTTCCGCAGGGGCTGCACCCATCACGAACAGCGCTGGAATCCACCACCACAAGGTCGAACGCATCCGTCCTGCTCCCCCGAGAGCGCCAGCCGCTCGTACGACAGCTGACCTACATGTCGGTCCTGGGCCCTGGTCCACGCCGGATTGGCGACGGACTCTAGGCGCGGCCCACGGGGGGCGTCCATGGGCACGTGCGTCCGCCCGTCGCTCCGGCTTCCGGGAGGCCCCTCGGGGAGCGCCCTCCGGATGGGAGGGGTCGTCCCCACCCTAGCCCCAGGAGGTGGGCGCAGGGCATGGGCGGCGGAGGGCGGCCAGCTGTCCCCCGGGCCCCCCTGGGAGCCGGGACGGCCCGGTGGGAGCTCACTGCCCGGGCCGGGCCCGCCGGCTCCCCTGGGTCAGACCCCGAGCAGCGCGCGGATGCGGCTGGCCACCAGGGGTAGGTCTCCCGGGGCCTTCACCGGCTCGAAGCGCGTGGTGGCCGGATCTCCGCGCGGCACCTCGATGAAGCGCACCGGCAAGAGCGCCATACCGTCCGGGCGGCGGAGGCTGGAGGCCTCGGCGGTCACCTGCTCGAACTGGATGACCGGGGCGCCGTCCACCATCTTCTTCACCGCGCGGAACGGCACCGGGATGGCCGCCTCGAGCAGCGGAGCGAGGCGGAAGGTGATGTTGTTGGTGGAGATGGTCGGGTGGGCTGCCGGGTCCACCCTCTCCACCAGCTGGAGCTGACCGCCGACGCGCACCGGCGCCGCCCCCACGTCGAGCTTTCCATCCGGCGCACGCCGCGGGGTCACCTCCACCGTCATCGCCGCACCCCCCTCGGCGTGCAGGCCGAGCACCACCGGATCCAGCGTCGCGGCGAGGTTGTCCACGTTGGAGAAATAGACATGCTCCACGCCGAGCCCACGCAGCCGCTCCCCGACGCCACTCTCCCGAAGCGCGCGGAACACGTCGCCGTGACCGCTCGGAGCGAGCGACGGTGCGCCCGACGGCTCCCGGGCGATCTCCCCGTCCGGCCGGAGACGCGGCAAGTGGGCCTGGAGGAACGGGAGCACGGGGACGGTCGGTCGCCGGGCGGCAAGGTGCTCGGCGATTCCCTGATCGGTGAGGAACGAGGTCATCAGCGCCACCGGCACCGGTCGCCCCACTCGCTCCGACGTCCGCTCGACGTCGAGGAGCTTGAGGTCGAGAAACGTCTTCCCCTCCACCACCGGGACCAGCGCCTTCACCGCGCCGCCGAACCGCGTGCCGGCGCCACCGGCGACGATCAGCGCCGCCACCTTCCCCGCACGGAGCAGCGCCTCGCCGGTGGCCGCCAGCCGCGCATGGCCCGGCGTCCCCCTGGCCGGAAGGGGCGTCACGTCGCCCGGACGAAGCGGCTCGAGCGTGCCGGGCGGCGGCGCCTCCACCACCTCACCGCGCCGCCAGGCCTCGACCAGCTCGCGGAACAGCGCCTCGTCGTACCGCGGGTTCATCCTGGCGACACCTCCCATCCCCAGCCCGGGAGCCCCAGCGCGGGCTCGGGCCCGAGGTTCACCGTGACGGTGAGCCCGGGCCGCTCCAGCCGGTAGGCCCTGCCCACGCGGTGGACCCGTGGCCACTGCGCGGCGATCCGCTCCTGGCACCGCCGGCGGACGGCGAGCATCTGCCGGTAGTGCTCGCGCAGCCGCTCATCGCCCTGCCGCGCCGGGCGCGAGCGGTGGAACGTCGCCTCGTCCTGCGGGTCCGGGACCGCCGCCGCCTGGGAGATGAACTCCGCCCGCCGGCCCTCGGACACGGCCCGGGCGAGCCCGGGGTCGGTGTGGCTGGTGAAGAAGAGAAAGGGCCGCGTCTCGCCGTGCTCCTCGCCCATGAAGAGGAGCGGCAGCCCAGGGCCGAGCAGGAGCAAGGTCGCCAGCGGCTCGAGCGCCTCGCGGGGGACGAGGCTGGTCAGCCGCTCGCCGGCGGGCCGGTTGCCGACCTGGTCGTGGTTCTGCAGACAGGTGACGAACTGCCGCGGGAGGAGTCCCTCGGTGCCGGTGCCGTGCGGCCGGCCCCGGAACCGCGAGCGCTGGCCCCGGTACACGAAGCCCTGCTCCAGCGCGGTGACCAGCTGCTCTGGCTCCCCGAAGTCGGCGTAGAACGCGCCGCGCTCGCCGGTGAGCAGGGCGTGGATCGCGTGGTGGAAGTCGTCGGCCCAGGCGGCGTCGCAGCCCCAGCCGTCGGGCGGGGGATCCACCACCTTCCGGTCGTTGAGGTCGCTCTCGGCGATGACCCGGGCCTGGCCGCCCGAGGCCTCGTGGACGGCGCGCACGATGTCCGCCACGAGATGCACCGGGCTTTCGTCGACGATGGCGTGGACCGCATCGAGCCGGAGCGCATCCACGTGGAAGTCCTCCACCCAGGACCTGGCCGCCTGCACCATGTACGCACGGACCGGCCCGGAACCCAGCCCGTCGTAGTTCATCCCGTCGCCCCAGGGCGAGCGGTGCCGCGAGGTGGCATAGGGCCCGAACTCCTCCAGGTAATTCCCCTCGGGACCGAGGTGGTTGTAGACCACGTCAAGGCAGACGCCCAGCCCGAGCACGTGCGCCTGGTCGACGAAGCGCTGCAACGCCGCCGGTCCGCCGTAGGCCCCGTGCACCGCGTGGAGCAGCACGCCGTCATAGCCCCAGTTCCGCGCGCCGGCGAAGGGCTGCACCGGCATCAGCTCCACGCAGGTGACGCCGAGGTCCACCAGCTCGGGCAGCCGCTCGGCGGCCGCATCGAGCGTCCCGGCCTCGGTGAAGGTGCCCACGTGGAGCTCGTAGAAGACCAGCGCCTCGGGGCGGACACCGGGCCAGCCACCGTCGGTCCACCGGAACTCCCCGGGGTGGAAGATGGCGGAAGGGCCGTGCACGTCGCCCACCTGGGCCCGCGCCGCGGGGTCCGGCCGCACGCGGCCGCCAGGAAGGACCAGGGCGTAGGGGGTCCCCGAAGGAAGCCTCGGCAGTTCGGCCGTCCACCACCCCTCGGATGCCCGCGCGAGCGGCTGAAGCCCATCGGACACCTTCACCGCCAGGCGCTCTGCGCGCGGTGCCCAGACCGCCAGCCGCAGGCCCTCTCCGTGTCTCGACACTCCGTGGCGCACGATCCCGAAAGACCTAGTCATGTCTGGTGCGCGGATGCAGTGGAGAACTGCACACCCACCGTCGGGCAGCGGACGAGCGGGCGGTGGCAACTTCCCGCCGGCCCCCCCCCGGTGCACACCGTCGCCTCCCGCGGCTCGGCCTGGCCTGGGCGCGCCGGTGGTGAGCCTCAGGTGCGCCGAGGTGGGGCCGAAGGCGACCCACCCCGATGGGCGGCCACTGCGAGGGGGGGGGCGACGGCGGTACACTCTGGCTCCCCCTTCCCGTCCAGCGATGTCCCTCCCCGCGCCCTCCAGCCCCGGCTCGACCCCCGCCTTCCGCGTGCGGCTCGCGCGCCGGGGTGACGGTGAGCAGCTCGGTCTCCTCCTCGCCGAGCTCGGTCACGCGGGCGCAGGCGACACTGGCACCGTGCACTGGGTGCTGAGCCATCCGGAGATCGAGGTCCACGTCGCCGCCGACGGCAGCGACCGCCCGCTCGGGATTCTCTCGTTCTCGCACCGGCCCCAGCTCCGGCTGAGCGGCCGCATCGCCACCATCGACGAGCTGGTGGTGCTGCCCCACGCACGCCGTCAGGGCCTGGGGCGGGCGCTGCTCCAGCGTGCACTGGAGCGGGCCCGAGTGCTGAGCGTGAAGCGGGTGGAGCTGCAGCTCCCGAGCGTGCCCACCGAGGCCGCCTACCGCTTCTGCGAGGCGATGGGCTTCCGCGACGCCGAGCGCGGCGTCGTCACCCGGGCCCCCTGAGCGTCCAAGCGCCGGGCAGTGTCGTCGGCCCCAGGCGGTGTACCAGCGCACCGAGCCGCTCCTTCGCCGCGGCCTCCACCTCGCGGAAGCGCACCCCGATGGCCTGCTCGCGCATGCGTGCCCAGGCCACGACGCCCTCCAGCTCGAACCGCTCGTCCTCCACCAGCAGCACCAGCTGGAGCAGGTGGCCCACCGGGTAGCTGCGCGCGGTCTTCAGGCAGATGCCTCCCACCGAGAAGTTGACCGCGTAGGAATGGAGCGCCTCGGCGGCCGCGGCCGCGTCGCGGAAGTGGACCTCGATCCGCACCGGGATGCGGTCCGCTGCCCGCCGCTCCTCGCCCTCGTGGGGAGTCTCCATCCGTGCGCCGGACGTGGCGTCCCGGCCCTCGAGGTCCTGCTGTCTAGCGGAACCGGGGGTCGATGGCCAGATAGGCCGCAGCCCGGAGCGACTTCCGGTGCAGCTCCCTCGGGTGCCGCAGCACGTTCAGCAGCAGCTTCCGCCCGAAGACCCGGCGGAAGAGCCCCGCCTCGTGCGTCGCATCCCAGAGCTCGAGGTCCAGCGGGCTCCGGGCCCGGAGCTTCACCAGCACCGCGTTGGGCAAGAGGCGCGCCTGGAGCCGGACGATGCTCTGGCGGTGGCTGCGGTCGAGCGAGTCCGCCACCCGGAGGAGCGTGGCGAGCTTGCGCACCACCCGCACCTCACCGGCTCCGAGGCCCTCCATCCCGGAGTGGCTCGGGTCCGGAGCGCTCCGGCGGTGGTAGCGCGCGATGCGGGCGACCAGCTCGCGCTCCCGCTCGCGCAGGCCGGGGATCTCGGCGTTGACGATGAGGTAGTAGCTGTGCCGGTGGTGCTTCTGGTAGCTGACCGCGTTGCCGATGTCGTGGAGCAGCCCCGCGACCTCGAGCAGCGGCCGCGCCGACGCCGGCAGGTTGTGCAGCGGGGCGAGGTCATCGAACAGCTGGAGCGCGAGCCGCGTCACCTGGGTGGCGTGCGCCTCGTCGAAGTGGAAGCGCCGCCCCACCACCAGTGCGGCCTCGTGCAGGCTGTGGTCCTCGCCGGCGTCCTTGCGGCGGATGAGGTCCACCAGGATGCCCTCGCGCAGCCCCCGCTGCACCGCGGTGACCGACTCCAGGCCCAGGTGCTTCACCAGCTGCTCGAGGATCACCGCCCCGGCGCAGACGATCTCCGCCCGGCGCGCGTCGAAGCGCTTGCGCCGCTGGGCCGGTGACATCTCCACCAGGTCCTCCACCGCCTGGGAGATCTGCCGCGCAGTGGCGTTCGCCGCCCCGTCGGAGGCGGCGTAGCCCACCACCGCGCCGATGGTGCCGGAGCTGCCCAGCGCCGCCCGGGGCGCGCCGGCGATGCGGGCCGGGAGCCCCTCGGTGAGCGCCTCCGAGACGTAGCCACGCATGAGCTTGAGCTGCTTGTTGCTCATGCTCCTGGAAGTCCCGAACAGCTCGGTGAGCCGGACCGCGCCCAGCCCCACGCTCCACATCGCGTTGGGCGTGTCCCCCAGGGCCGAGGCGACCTCGGTCGAGCCTCCGCCGATGTCGATGCACAGCGAGCGGGCGCTGGGCGGCTTCCCCCAGAGCACCCCCATGGTGATGAGGCGGGCCTCCTCCATGCCGGAGATGACCTCCAGCCGGAGCCCCGCCTCCTCGCGGGCCCGGCGGACGATCTCGTCCCGGTTCTTCGCCTCGCGCACCGCGCTGGTGGCCACCGCCCGGACCTGGGCGTGGTAGCGCCGGCAGAGCGCGCCGTAGCGGCGGAGCGTGGAGAGCAGCCGGTCGGCGACCTCGCGGGGAATGACCCCGGTCCTGAACACCCCCTCCCCGGGGCGGACCGGGTCCCGCTCCTGGTGGAGCAGCTCCAGCGAGCCGTTCGCCAGAAGCCGGGCCAGCTCCAGCCGCACCGCGTTGGTGCCGACATCGATGGCGGCGAGCACCGGCTCTGGGACGGGTCGAGTCAAGGTTCTCCCGGGAGGTGTAACAATGCGCTCCGACGCGCAAGAGCACGGACTTGCCCGGGCCCCCTCTTCACGTCATCGTCACTCGTCTGGAACCGCCCGGACGCATCGGTTCGGACACTTCTAACCCCCGTGGAATCGACCGACCCCCGGATGTTCATCAACCGCGAGCTGAGCGCGCTCGCCTTCAACCTGCGCATCCTGGCTGAGGCGCAGGATGCCACCCTCGCCCCGTACGAGCGGGTCCGGTTCCTCTCCATCGCCTCGGCGAACCTGGACGAGTTCTTCATGGTGCGGGTCGCCGGCATCAAACAGCAGCTGGCCTCCGGCGTCACGGCCACCGAGGCGGACGGCCTCTCGCCGACCGAACAGTTCCAGGCCATCACCGCCGACGTCCGGGAGATGGTCCGTCTCTTCGACGCGGTCTGGCGGGACGAGCTGGTGCCGCTGCTCCGCTCCCACGGGGTGGAGATCCTCTCCCCCGACGCGCTGGACCGTCCCCAGCGCGAGGCGGCGCGGGAGCACTTCCGCTCGACCGTCTTCCCCGCGCTGACGCCCCTGGCGGTCGACCCGGGACACCCCTTCCCCCACCTGCGCAACAAGTCGCTGAACCTGGCGGTGGTCCTCCACCGCGAGGGACGGAAGCGGCGGGTGGGGGGCCGGCCGGGTGACCTCGCGGTGGTGCAGGTGCCCACGGTGCTCAGCCGCCTCGTCCCGGTGCCGGCGGAGGAGGGGCGGAGCGCATTTCTCCTGCTCGAGGACCTCATCGGCCTGTTCCTGGGCGAGCTCTTCCCCGGCTTCACCGTGGAGCACCGGGCCGCGTTCCGGGTCACGCGGAACTGGGACCTGAACGTGGACGAGGAGGAGTCCGAGGACCTCATGTCCACCATCCAGGAGGAGCTGCGCCGCCGTGACCGCGGCATGGCGGTGCGGCTCGAGCTGGATCAGGGCGCCACCCTGGCGCTGGAGGCCTCGCTCCGCCAGTCGCTCGGGCTGACCCACGAGGACGTCTACCGCTCGGAGGCGCCGCTGCAGCTGTCCGACCTGACGGCCCTGGCCGAGCGCGACCACCGGCCCGAGCTCCGGGCCGAGCCCTTCACTCCGGCGCTGCCGCCCTCGCTCCGCGACACGGAGAGCCTCTTTCCGGTGCTGGCTCGCGGGGACATCCTTCTCCAGCACCCCTACGAGTCGTTCGACCCGGTCACCCGCTTCATCGAGGAGGCAGCGGACGACCCGAACGTCCTGGCCATCAAGCAGACGCTCTACCGCATCGCGCCCGACAGCCCGATCGCCCGGGCGCTCAGCCGGGCCGCGGAGAACGGCAAGCAGGTGGCAGCGCTGGTGGAGCTGAAGGCCCGGCTGGACGAGGCGAACAACATCGCCTGGGCCCGGAGGATGGAGGAGGCGGGCGTCCACGTGGTCTACGGGCTCATCGGGCTGAAGACCCACTGCAAGATCGCCCTGGTGGTCCGACGGGAGGGCCAGGGCATCCGGCGTTACGTCCACCTCGGCACCGGAAACTACAACGCGCTCACGGCGCGGCAGTACACGGACCTGTCGCTGTTCACCGCCCGGACCGCCGTGGCCGACGACGTGAGCGCGCTGTTCAACATGCTCACCGGCTACGCGGTCCCACCGACGTTCAAGCGCCTCATCGTCGCCCCCTTCGGATTGCAAGAAAAGCTCATCGAGCTCATCCGGCGCGAGGCAGACCGGGCGCGCCGCGGCGAGGGCGCCCGGATCCTGGTCAAGGTGAACCACCTGGTGGACGCGCCACTCATCCGTGAGCTCTACGCTGCCTCGCAAGCCGGCGTCCGGATCGACCTCCTCATCCGCGGCATCTGCTGTCTCCGGCCGGGGCTGCTGGGCGTCTCGGAGAACATCCGGGTCCGGGCCATCACCGATCGGTTCCTGGAGCACGGCCGGGTCTTCGCATTCGGGACGCCGGAGCGGGCGGAGGTGTTCCTCTCCAGCTCCGACTGGATGCCGCGCAACTTCATCCGCCGGGTGGAGGTGATGGTGCCGATCGAGGACCCGGTCATCCGGCTCCGGCTGCTGGACGAGGTGCTGGGCATCGGATTGCGGGACGACGCGAAGGCGAGCGCGCTGCAGGCGGACGGGACCTACGCCCCGGTCCGGACCGAGGGTGGTCCCACGGTGCGAAGCCAGATGGTGTTCCTCGAGCGGGCGCACCGGGCGGAGGCGGGCAAGGAAGCGGTGATCCGCCACATCGCCGCGCCCGAGGCGACCCCGCCGCCACGCACCGCCGTGCCGCAGGCCTGAGCGCCCCCCGCGTCGCCCGGTGGCCCCCCTCGGCGCAGCGCCAGTGGGGCGAGCACGGCCGGTCACGGGGACGCAGCATCGAGCATCCCCGCCGGGCTCCCGCTTGCCTCCGGTCGGTCCCTGCTGCGAGACACGGAAGCGCTTGACCCTCCTCCGCGCCGCCGACGTCTCGCTCTCCTTCGGGAGCCGAAGCCTCTTCCACGACCTGACCCTGGTGGTCGAGGAGGACGAGCGCGTCGGCCTCGTCGGAGTCAACGGCTCGGGGAAATCCACGCTGATGCGCATCCTGGCCGGCGAGCTGCGGCCGGACGCGGGCGAGCTCCAGCAGCGCCGGGGTGCACGGGTCTCCTTCCTTCCCCAGGAGCCCGCGTTCCCGCCGGGGGCGACCGTCGCCGGCGAGCTCTCGGTGGCGCAGGCGCCGCTCCGGGAGGCGCTCCAGCAGCACCACGCCCTGGCCCACCAGCTCGGCTCCCTCGCCGGCGAGCCGCTCATCCGGGCCACCGCGCAGCTGGCCGCCCTTTCCGATCGCATCGAGTCGCTCGGCGGCTGGGACACGGAGCACCAGGCCAGGACCTTGCTCGATCGGCTCGGGGTGAAGGACTGGGACCGGCCGGTGGCCCAGCTCTCCGGCGGGGTCCGCAAGCGCGTGGCCATTGCCCGCGCCCTCCTCTCCCGGCCGGATCTGCTCCTCCTCGACGAGCCGACCAACCACCTCGACGCGGACACGGTGGAGTGGCTCGAGGACGCGCTGGACGCGCTCCCGGGCGCGCTGCTGCTCGTCACCCACGATCGCTACTTCCTGGACAGCCTGGTGGACCGGATCGTCGAGATCCAGCCCGGAGGCGCGCTGGTCTCGTACCCCGGCAACTACCAGGCGTACCTCGAGCAGAAGCTCGCGGCCGAGGAGGAGGCCACGCGCAGCGAGCACCGGCGGGGCCGGTGGATCGCCCAGGAGGTTGCCTGGCTCCGGCGCGGCCCCGAGGCGCGACGGACGAAGAGCCGGGCGCGCATCGAGCGCGCGCGGCGGCTGATGGCCGAGCCGCGCTTCCGCCGTCCTCGAGTTCCCGAGCTGCAGCTCACCGAGCCCCCCCGGCTGGGCCATTCGGTCATCGAGGCCCGTGACGTCGCGTTCGGCTGGCCGGGGCGGGACGTGTTTCAGGGGGTGTCGCTCATCGTCCAGTCCGGCGACCGGGTGGGCATCGTCGGCCCGAACGGCGCGGGCAAGACCACGCTCCTGCGCGTGCTCCTCGGCGAGCTCGCCCCTCGGCAGGGGACGGTGGTGCGCGGGCGGACGGTACAGGTGGCGCACTTCGACCAGGGCCGCGCCTCGCTCGACCCGGAGCAGACGGTCTACGAGGCCGCCTCGAGCGAGGAGCAGGTGGAGCTCGGGGGCCGCACGGTCGCGCTTCGCGACTACCTGGACGACCTGCTCTTCCCGGTGCCGATGCAGCGGATGAAGGTCGCCGCGCTCTCGGGCGGCGAGCGGAACCGGCTGCTGCTCGCGCGGCTGTTCCTCCAGGGAGCGAACCTCCTGGTCCTGGACGAGCCCACCAACGACCTGGATCTCCCGACCCTGAACGTCCTCGAGCGGCTGCTGCTCCGGTTCACCGGTGCCGTGCTGCTGGTGACGCACGACCGGTACTTCCTGGACAAGGCGGCGACCCGCATCCTGGCCGTGGAGGGAGACGGCAAGGTAGTCTCGTGGCCGGGGAACTTCACCACCTACCGCGCGCTGCGGGCCCAGGCGACTGCGCCGGCGTCATCCGGCGGCACGCGCAACCCGGCTGCGTCGGCGGAGCGAGCTGCGGCCGCTCCCGCCGAGCGCGCGCGCCGGAGGCGGCTCGGATACCAGGCCCAGCGCGAGCTCGACGGCATGGAAGCGGCGATCGAGGCCGCCGAAGCGCGACGAGCCACGGCGGAGGCCGAGCTGCTCCGGCCGGAGGTCTACTCGGATGGGCGCAGGACCTCCGAGGCACAGTCCGCGCTCGCCGCTGCGACCGCCGAGGTCGACCGCCTCTACGCGCGCTGGGCCGAGCTGACATCGCTCGGGTGAGCGGCCGGCTGCCGAGGTCCGGTCGGGGGGGACGTCGACCGGAACGGGCACCAGCACCGGCACCAGCGACGAGACCACGCGCCACTGGACCCGCCGGGCGGACCCGGGACCCCCTTGCTCCACCATTCGACCTGATCCTCGAACTACCCCGTCGAGCCCGTCCTCCGGAGCCCGAGCGCTGCGTAGGCCCGAGCCTCCGGGTAAGTCGGAATGCCGCTCGGCCGCCGGGCCCACCCATTCATCACCAGGGTGAGCCGGAGGTCCCCGCGGGTCCGGAGTCGTGAGACCGGGACCGCGTTCCGTGCATCGAGGACTCCGTGGGTCAGGTCCCCATCGAACATCGCCAGCCGGTTGGGCCTCGGGCCGACCAGGTCCGCCTCGAGCGGGAGCGGAACGAGCGCGGGATGTCGCGGGTCCGGCGGCTGGGCAGTCACGGCGAGCGCCCCTCCCCGGACACGGTTGAGGAACAGGACCGAGGAGACGCGCGGGTGCCGGTCCGGACCGCCGGCGAGGGCGAGTCGCTCGTCCCGGTCGCGGTGGAAGTCGACCTGCACGTCGTGCGTCCACATCCGCGAGAGCCACCACTCGACGCCCCGGGCGCCCCGCTCGACGAAGCGCTCCCGGAGAGCCACGATCGCCAGCTCGGTCATGGCGGCCGGCGTGGCGTCCAGATCGAACCAGAAGGTCGTCTGGTAGGTCCTTCGGAGGCCCTCCGTTCCGAGACGGCGGACACTCGCTCGAAGCTTCCGGAACAGCGCCGAGGGAAGCGCGTCGTCCATGACCTCGACCAGCCGCTCCGGCGGTGATGACCGCCGCCGGCGGCGCCTTCCCAGATTGGACCTGCTCGCCGCGCTCAAGCTCCGGCTCCACGGAACTGCGGATGGGCGAGCACCGCCCGCTCCAGCGCAGGCGTCAGTTCCGCGACCCCGTGCGGCGCACGCGCGCTCGAACGGCGCCAGCGTTGCAACCACCGGGCCCCGAGGAGGGCGGCGAGCGCAGCCGGACCGTCGCTGGCCACCGTGGTCTCCTTCTTCACCGCGGCGGCTGCCCCCGCCCCCACCCAGAAGCCTGCCAGCAGCAGCGTGACCCGGGTCCGCGTCGAGGCGCTGTAGGTCGAGAGCATGCCGCCCGGCGCGAGGATGGCCCGGAATCGACGGAGCGCCTCGACGGTCCAGAGCTCCGGATTCACCTCGGGAGAGAACGGGTCGAAGCAGATGACGTCCTGGGGCTCGTCCAGTCGGCGGAGCGCCTCGAGCGCATCGCCTTCGATCCATGTCCAGCGCAGCCCGGGCGCCTCGACCGAGCGGCGGGCGAGCATCGGCTCGAGGAGCTCCCGGTGCGCCGCCTGCACCGCGAACCCAGCCGGGTCTCCGAGCGCGAGCCTCAGCGGTCCATCGTCCCGCTCGAGGCTGGTCAAGGCGAGCCCTCTCCCCTTCTGCCGCCGCGCGCAGTCGATCACCGCGAGCGCGTTGGTCGCCGCGCCAAGACCCACGTCGAGAACGCGGAGCGGCGTGGACGTTCCTTCCGCCAGCCGCTCCGCCAGGCGGGTCTGCTCGACGTAGAGCAGCTCCGCCTCGCGCCGGGGACCGAGGCCCGGGTGCATGATCTCCCCCGAGCGGCGATCGCGGATGCTGACCTCGCCGCTGCCGAGCACCACCTTCTCGAAGTCGCTCAGGCCCACAGCGCCCGCATCTCCTCCGCCAGCGCGGCGAAGCGTCCGGCGAGGATGGCCTCCCGCATCCGGCTCATCAGCACCTGGTAGTGCCGGAGGTTGTGGATGGACAGGAGCCGGCTCCCGAGCGCGTGCTTCCCACGCATCAGGTGGTGCACGTAGGCGCGGCCGTGACGAGTGCAAGAAGAGCAGTCACACGTCGGATCTAGCGGGGCTTCCTCCAGCCGGTGCACCATCCGGGTGATGCGGACCAGCCCCTGGAACGTGTACGCGTAGCCCTGCTGGGCCATCTTGGTGGGGATGATGCAGTCGAACATGTCTACCCCACGCTCGACCGCCTCGACGAGGTCGAGCGGCGTCCCGACACCCATCAGGTAGCGCGGCCGGTCCGCCGGGAGCTGGCCGGCGACCCGCGCGGTCATCGCGTCCCGGTGCGGCTTCTCCTCGCCGACGGCCAGCCCCCCGATGGCGAACCCGTGGAACGGCAACCGGGTGAGGAACTCCACGCTCCGGTCGCGCAGCTCGGCGTGGATTCCGCCCTGGACGATCCCGAAGAGCGCCTGGCCAGTGTCGCGCGCCCGTGCCGCCTCCAGGCTCCGGACCGCCCAGCGATGCGTCCGCTCCATCGCCTCGCGCGCCGGCTCGAGCTCCGCCCGCGCGTCGTGCACCACGTCGAGCACCATCATGAGGTCCGACCCGAGCGTCTGCTGCATCGCGATGCTGCTCTCGGGCGAGAGCAGCTGGCGGCTGTTGTCGTGGAAGCTCCGGAACTGGGCCCCGCGCTCGGTGACTTCCCGATCTTCGGGGAGGCTGAAGATCTGGTACCCGCCCGAGTCGGTGAGCACGCACCCGTCCCACCCCATGAAGCGGTGGATGCCGCCCAGCCGCTCGAACACCTCCCGGCCGGGCCGCAGCATCAGGTGGTAGGTGTTCCCCAGGAGGATGCGGGCGCCCGCCTCCCCGGCCTCGTCCACGCTGACGTGGCGGAAGGCGGCGTGGGTCGCCACCGGCATGAAGACCGGAGTGGGCACGTCCCCACGGCGGGTGTGCAACACACCAGCCCGGGCCAGCCCGTCCGTCTGCTCGAGGGTGAATCGCAGGGTGCTCAATCTTCGGTGGCACCCTGCCCCACCCACGCCGGTGACGCCAGCGCTCCCGCTGCTAGGGTGCGCGCTCGATGCCCGCCCTCGCCGATCTGCTCCCTCCGGAGACGACGTCCGACCCGGACGTCCTGCTGGAGCGCTTTCTCGCCTGGGTGCAGACCACCGGGCTCACGCTCTACCCCGCACAGGAGGAGGCGCTGCTCGAGCTGATGGCGGGCAAGCACGTGCTGCTCGCGACACCGACCGGCTCGGGCAAGTCGCTGGTCGCGGTGGCGCTGCACTTCAAGGCGCTCGCCGAGGGGAAGATCTCGTTCTACACGGTGCCGATCAAGGCGCTGGCCAACGAGAAGTTCTTCGCCCTCTGTGAGCTGTTCGGCGCCGAGCGGATAGGAATGCTCACCGGCGACGCGAGCATCAACCGCGGCGCGCCGATCATCTGCTGCACCGCCGAGGTCCTCGCCAACCTCGCCCTGCGCGAGGCAGAGCCCCGCGTCGACGCGGTGGTGATGGACGAGTTCCACTACTACGGCGACCGTGACCGGGGCGTCGCCTGGCAGATCCCCCTGCTCACCCTCCCCCACGCGACCTTCCTCCTGATGTCGGCGACGCTCGGGGACACCAGCGCCATCGAGCAGAGCATCCGGGATCTCACCGGCCGGGAGGTCGCTTCCGTCCGGAGCGGCCAGCGCCCCGTCCCGCTGGAGTACGAGTACCGGGAGACGCCGCTTCACGAGACGCTGGAGGACCTGGTCCAGGGCGGGCGCGCCCCGGTCTACCTGGTCAACTTCAGCCAGCGCGCCGCCGCCGAGCAGGCGCAGGCACTCACCTCGGCAAACGTCACCACCCGCGAGGAGAAGGAGGCCCTCCGCGCCGCGCTGACCGACGCCCGCTTCGACTCGCCGTTCGGCAAGGACATGCGCCGGCTGCTCTCGCATGGCATCGGCCTCCACCATGCGGGGCTGCTGCCGAAGTATCGGCTCCTCTGCGAGAAGCTGGCCCAGTCGGGGATGCTCAAGGTGGTCAGCGGGACCGACACGCTGGGGGTGGGGGTGAACATCCCCATCCGCACCGTCCTGTTCACCCAGCTCTCGAAGTACGACGGCGAGAAGACCGCGCAGCTGACGGCGCGGGACTTCCATCAGATCGCCGGCCGCGCCGGGCGGAAGGGGTTCGACGACAAGGGCTGGGTGGTGGCCCAGGCCCCCGAGCACGTCATCGAGAACCTCAAGCTCGGTCAGAAGGCCGCCGCGGGGAAGAAGGTCGTCCGCAAGCCGCCGCCGAAGGGATTCGTCGGCTGGGACAAGCAGACGTTCGAGAAGCTCGTCGCGAGGCAGCCCGAGCCGCTCGTCTCCCGCTTCGACGTCACGCACGGGCTGCTGCTCAATCTCTTGCAGGCAGATGCTCCGGAACGGGGCGGAGGCTATGGACGGCTGGTCCGCATCATCCGCCGGGCGCACGTCACGGAGACGCGCAAGAAGCAGCTTCTGGTGAAGAGCGCAGTCCAGTTCCGTACCCTGCGCTCCGCCGGGCTCGTCTCCCCCTTCAAGCACCCCCACGCCCGCTCCGCCGAGGTGGAGGTCTCGCCGGACCTGCAGCGCGACTTCTCGCTCCACCACACGCTCTCCCTGTACCTGCTCGACACCCTGCCGAAGCTGGATCGCGAGGCGCCGAGCTACGCGCTCGACGTCCTCACCCTGGTCGAGTCGATCCTCGAGGATCCAGGCATCGTCCTCCTCAAGCAGCTCGACGCGCTCAAGACCAAGCGGCTGGCCGAGCTCAAGGCCCAGGGTGTCGAGTACGCCGAGCGGATGGAGGAGCTGGAGAAGCTCGAGTACCCCAAGCCCCACCGCGACTTCATCTACGGGACCTTCGACGCGTTCGCGGCGAAGCATCCGTGGGTCGGGCACGAGAACATCCGCCCCAAGTCGGTGGCCCGCGACATGCTCGAACGCTTCGCCACCTTCAACGACTACGTGCGGGAGTACGAGCTGCAGCGCAGCGAGGGCGTCTTGCTCCGGTACCTGACCGACGCGTACAAGACGCTCGCCCAGACGGTTCCGGAGAGCTACCGCGACGAGGCCCTCGACGAGGCATTGCAGAGCCTCCGCCGAACCGTGCGCGAGGCCGACTCGAGCCTCATCGACGAGTGGGAGCGGCTGCAGCATCCCGACGACGCGCCCGCGCAGCCGGCGGCCACCGGGGGCCCGGTCGGCCCGTCCTCGCGGGAAATCGCCGCCCGTATCCGCGCCGAGCTCCTCCGCCTCCTGAAGGCGATCGCCGAGAAGGCCTGGGACGACGCCCTGGCCTGCCTCGCCCCCGGTCATGACTGGACGGCCGAGTCACTCGCCGCCGAGGCCGCGCCTTACTTCGCTGCCCACGAGCGCATCGTCCTCACCCCCGACGCCCGCCGTCCGAGCATGGCTGTGGTCCGCTCCGATGCGCCCGGCCACTGGGAGGCGCGCCAGAAGATCCTTGCGCCCGACGGGGAGGCGGACTGGATGCTCGACTGCTCGGTGACGCTCACCGCGGGGCCCCTCCCCGACGCCCCGTTGCTGACGCTCCACCGCATCGGGACCTGACGCCCGGTTTCGCGAACGTGTCCCCCGCCACCAAACGGAACGCTCGCCCCCGCGGGAGGGCGCAGCCCCGCCCCGGAGCGTCCGAGAATGGCTCCCGAGTTGCGTTCGGGGAACACTTATGGTGTTGGTGGAACCGGCCTCGCTGCAGCCGACGCACGGCATCATTAGTGTGCGTGGCTGCACTGGCCGGTCCGGCGCCCGCGGAGGCCCCCCTCCTCGTTCCCGGCCCCGCTGCAACCCCCCGTCTCGCCCGAGCACCCTGAACCGATGCCCACGCTGCAAGTCACCCAGGTCACGAAGGCCTATGGCCAGAAGCGCCTCTTCGAGGACGTCGACGTCTCGTTCAACGAGCACAACCGCTACGGCCTCACCGGCCCGAACGGCGCCGGCAAGTCGACCTTCATGAAGATCCTCGCCGGCGAGCTCGAGCCCGACACCGGCATGGTCAGCCGGCCCAGGAAGACGTCGGTCCTGAAGCAGGATCAGTTCGGCTACGAGGAGGTCCGCGTCCTCGACGTCGTCCTCCAGGGAAACCAGACGCTCTGGGCCGCGCTCCACGAGAAGGAACGCCTGCTCCACAAGCCGGACCTCACCGACGACGACGGGCACCGCCTCGCAGACCTCGAGGGCACCATCGCCGAGGAGGACGGCTACACCGCCGAGGCCGATGCCGCCGCGCTGCTCTCCGGCCTCGGGGTCCCGGAGGCCGACCACACGCGGCTGATGCGCGAGATCCCGGGCGGGTACAAGCTCCGCGTGCTCCTCGCCCAAGCGCTGTTCGGCAAGCCCCAGGCACTGCTCCTCGACGAGCCCACCAACAACCTGGACCTCGACTCCATCCGCTGGCTGGAGGGCTTCCTCCGCGAGTACGAGGGCATCCTGGTCACCATCAGCCACGACCGGCACTTCCTCAACGCGATCTGCACGCACATCGCGGACATCGACTACCAGACCATCATCACCTACCCCGGCGGGTACGACGACATGGTGATGGCCAAGGCGGGCGTCCGCTCGCGGATCGAATCGGAGAACGCGGAGAAGCAGAAGAAGATCGCCCAGCTCCAGGACTTCGTGGCCCGCTTCTCCGCCGGAACGCGCGCCAGCCAGGTGCAGAGCCGGAAGAAGGCGATGGAGAAGCTCCAGCTCGCGGATCTCAAACGCAGCAACATCGAGCGGCCGTTCATCAAGTTCGAGCAGAAGCGCCCGAGCGGAAAGCAGACGCTCACCGTCGAGCACCTCACCAAGCACTGGCCCGGGGTGAAGGTGGCGGACGACTTCAGCGCCCTGGTCACCCGCGGCGAGAAGATTGCCATCATCGGCCGCAACGGCGTGGGCAAGACCACCCTCTGCAAGATGCTGGTCGGGCAGCTGGAGCCGGACGAGGGGACGCTCACCTGGGGCCACGAGGCGAAGGTCGGGTACCTCGCGCAGGACCACCGCGAGGGGATCCCCAACGACACCACCGCCGCCGAGTGGCTCCACACCTTCGACCACAAGGCCGGGAACGAGGAGATCCGCGGCCTCCTCGGCCGGATGCTCTTCAAGGGCGAGGAGGGCCTGAAGCCGACCCGCGCCCTCTCGGGTGGAGAGGGAGTCCGGCTGATCTTCGCCAAGCTCATGCTCACCAAGGACAACGTCCTGGTGCTCGACGAGCCGACCAACCACCTCGACCTCGAGTCGATCGTCGCGCTCGGCGATGCGCTGGCGAAGTACGAGGGCACGGCCTTCGTGGTGACTCACGACCGCGACCTCATCGAGCAGTTCGCCACCCGGCTCTGGGCCTTCACCTCGGAGGGGCTGGTCGACTTCCGCGGGACCTACGACGAGTACCTGGCCAAGGCGGGCGGCACGGGCGCAGCTGCCCGTGGCGGCCAGGGCAACGGCAAGAAGCGGTGAGGACCCATGGACCTCCTCCCCATCGCGCATCGCCTCGAGGCGATCCAGGCGGAGGTGGTCCGCGGGCTGGCGGCTGAATCCGAGCCCATCGCCGGCGGATGGATGGCCGCGAACGGAGTCGGCTCGTACCTGAACAAGGCCGCGGGCCTGGGCTTCGACGCCGAGCCCACCGACGACGACGTCGCCCGCATCGAGCGCTTCTTCGCCTCGCGCGGCATCGAGCCGAGGCTCGAGCTCACCCAGTTCGCCCCGGTGCCGTTCCTGCGGCGCCTCGCCGAGCGGGAATTCGTGCTCCAGGAGTTCGAGAATACGCTGGTGCTTCCGCTGCAGGGGCTGGAGACGCCGCGGGCGCTCCTCCCGGGCGGCTGGCCCGAGGGCGTGCGCATCGAGCGGGTGGACCCGCGGGACGACCGACAGGTTGACATCTTCGTCCGCACCAGCGCCAGCGGCTTCATCCCTCGGGGCGAGGAAATTTCCGAGGAGTTCCTCCGCACCGGCACCCGGGCCGCGCGGGCACCGGAGCACGACAGCTACGTCGCATACCTCGAGGGCGAGGTCGCCGGCGCCGGCGGCTGCGGCACCCGACGAGGCGTCACCTCACTGTTCGGCACCTCGGTCCTTCCACGCTTCCGACGCCGTGGCATCCAGCAGGCGCTGATGGCGGTGCGGCTCGAGCGGGCGCTGGAGCTCGGCTCGGACCTCGCCGACATCACGTCACACCCGGGGATTCCCACCGAGCGGAACGCCGCCAGGCTCGGGTTTCGACTCGCGTACGTTCGATCGGTCCTGGTCAAGCGCGGGCCCTGGCTCGTCCCCTCGCCCTGACACCTCATATCAGGGGTTCTCGTCAGGGATTCTCGGCCGCCCAGCGGGCACGCCGCGCCTCGAGCTCTCCGAGGAGCGCCTCGTATCCCGGGTGTCCCTGCAGGCTGGCCAGGCGAGGCGCGCGGCGGAACGCCACCACGTTCGGGTAGCCGAGCTCCGCCGTCTTGCGGAGCCACCGCACCGCCTCGTCCGGCTGTCCGACCAGGGCGAACCCCATCGCGCGCGACGCAGCGACGAGAGCGCCCCCTCCACATCCCAGCCCCCCTGCTGGCTGAAGAGCATCTCGGCCCTCACCACGTGCACCAGCGCAAGGGAGGGCTCGAGGGCCTCGGCCCGCGCGAGGGCGTCGCGGGCCCGCCCGAAGTACAGCCGCTGGGCCTCGGTCTCGTAGCCCTCGTACAGAAACTGCCGGACATAGGCATACCCGAGCTGGGCGTGGGCGAGCGCGTAACCGGGGTGGAGGCGTGGCGCCGGGCGGGGTCCGAGTCGAGCGACCGCTCGAGGGGAGCACGCCAGCGCGCCGGGACGCCCGTGAGCCCGGCCCCGGCCGTGCCGAGGACGAGCTCCCGCGCGAGCAGGGCCAGCGCGTCCGGGGTTCCCACGCCGGCCCCCGCCTCGGTGAATCGCTCCGCTGGCCTCCCCAGCGCGATGCCAAAGTCGGTCACCACCGCCCCCCGGCCGCGGGCGCCAGCGTCCACGAGGATGACGTTTCCCGGCTTCACGTCTCGATGGACGATGCCGCTGCGGTGGATCGCCTCGAGACCCGCGGCCACGTCACCCAGGATCCCCAGCGCCTCCTGGGGCGGCTGCGGGCCGGTCCGCCGCGGACGCTCGGCGAGAGTCTCGCCCTCGAGGAACTCCATGGTGAGGAACGCGACCTCCGGTGACTCGAAGAACTCGAAGATCCGGCAGACGTTCGGGTGGGTCACCCGCCGCGCGAGCACCACCTCCCGCCGGAGCCGCGCGAGCGACGACGCCTTCCCGGAAAGCTCGCGACGGATGGTCTTCAGCGCCACCGTCGCTCCGAGCGTGAGGTCCTGGGCCTCGAAGACCTCGCCCATTCCTCCCGCTCCGATGCGGCGGAGGAGCCGGAAGCGGCCGAGGAGCGTCCCGCCAGCGAAGAGCACGGTCTCTCCGAGCGGCTCGGCCAGCGAGGCGGTCTGGCGCTCCTCGGTCAGGTGAGCCTCGCCGCCCGCCGTGCGCCGCGGGCCCGAGCCTTCTCGCGCTCTCCCTCTCGGGTCCTGACCACCGTCCGGGCAGAGAGTGACTCGAGGAGATGCTCCGTGGCATGGGCGACCTGGTGGACCGCGTGCTCGAACGCAGGACGGTCCACAGCCGACGGCGCCCGGAGCCCGCTCACCTTGCGCACATACTGGAGCGCCGCCGCCTCCACCTCCTCGGGGGTCGTCGGTGGCTCGAAGTTGTAGAGGACACGGATGTTCCGGCACATGGACCGGAATGCTCCTCGCACCGGCCGCCCGGAGCAAGCCACCCCCCTCAGCCGAACGCGCCCTGGGCGCGGAGATGCTCGACCGTCCGGCGCAGCCCCTCGTCCACGGGCGTCTGCCGGAAGCCGAGCTCGCTCACCGCCTTCGAGGCGTCCAGCCTCGCTTGCCAGAGCACGAACTCGAGCTCGCCCGGGGCGATCGGTGGGACAAACCGGAAGACACGGGCCAGCGCCGCGCTCACCCACGTCGCCCCACGCAGGACCCACTCCGGCGCCACGGGCGGAACGCGGACACCGGGGACCAGCCGCGCGATCTCCCTCGCCAGCTCCGGCAGCGCGAGGTAGCCATCGGCGATGAGGTAGCGCTCCCCGCTCCGCCCTCGCTCGGCGGCGAGGACGTGCGCCTCGGCCAGCCCGTCGACGTACACCACCGACGTGCCCCCGGGCGGCAGGAGGGGCACCTTCCCCTTCACCTGCTTGACGATCGCCGCGTTCAGGCCACTCACCACCGGCGCGGGGCCGTACGTCGCCGCGGGGTTGAGCACCACCACGTCGAGACCCGCAGAGCGGACCGCCTCGACCTCGCGCTCGGCGGCGACCTTGGAGCGCTCGTACGCGGTCCGCTTCGGGACCGGATCCAGCGGACCCTCCGTCACCATGCCTCCGCGCGGCGCGGCGAAGACGTCGCCCGTCGAGGTGTAGACGACCCGGCGAACACCCGCGGCGCGCGCGGCGCCCAGCACCCAGGCCGTGCCCTGCCGGTTGACCCGGTCGAACACCGATTCGTCCCGCTGCCACTGCTCGGGCAACCCGGCGGAGTGGAACAGCCACTCCACCCCGGCGAGCGCAGGCCCGAGCGAATCGGGGCGGGTGATGTCGCCGGTCACCGGAGTGACACCCGCCGGCAGCAGCGTCGCAGCGCGGCCGGGGTCTCGGACCAGCGTCCGCACCTCGTGACCGCGCGCGACGAGAGCCTTCGCCACCCCGTGGCCGACCAGCCCCGTCCCTCCCGTCACCAGCACCCGCATGGACCCAGCCTCCGTGCCGGCACGGTCTCCTCGAGCGGATGCGGCCCCGGCCAGTGGAGCAGGTAGCAGTCGAGATGGTCCGTTCCCAGCCGCGAGAGGCTGGCCTCGCACGCGCAGACCGTCCCGCTCCGGCTCGCGTGGTTGGGCAACACCTGGTCGCGCCGCCCGGCGATGGCCCGGGCAACCAGCGACTCGACCCGGCCCCCGCCGTACACCTCGGCGGTGTCGAGGTGGGTCATCAATGCGTCGAGCCCGGCCTGGAGCGCCGCCAGCGCCTCGGCCGGAGGGGCTCCCTCCAACTTCCAGGTGCCCTGCCCGATGACCGGTACCTCGCTCCCGGTCCACCCGAAGCTGCGCGTCTGCATGCCTTGCACCCCTCCTGCCGTCGACACTGGCCCCGCTCCGTCCCCGGAGGCAAGCTCGGCTCAGGCGCGAAGCGCATCGAACGACAGCTTGAGCACCAGCGCGGTGACCACGCCCAGCACCACCCAGCGGACGATTCGCTCCCCGCCGCGGACGGTCAGGTGGGCGCCCAGCCATCCGCCGAGCAGCTGACCTGCCGCCATCGGCAGCGCGGTGTGCCAGACCACCGTTCCCCGGATGGCGAAGAGCAGCGCCGCGGCGAGGTTGCTGGCGAAGTTGATCACCTTGGCCTCGGCCGAGGCCTGCCGGAGCGGGAGCGCCAGGAGCCCGGCCAGGCCCACGATCAGCAGCGTCCCCGTCCCTGGGCCGAAGAAGCCGTCGTAGGCACCAACACCGAAGGCGAGCACGGCGGCAGGGGCCACGGCCGCGCTCGGCACCCGGCCAGCGGCGATGCGCGGACGAAGAACGACGAACGCCGCCGCGGCGACGAGGAGCACCAGCACCAGCGGACGGAGCACCTCCGGGCGCATCCACAGCACCAGCGCCGCACCCACCAGCGACCCGAGGAAGCCGAGCGGAAACGTCCACCGCGCCCGGCCCAGCGGCACCAGCCCCGCGCGCGAGAAGCGGACCAGCGCCGCCGCGGCCCCGAACACCGACTGTCCCTTGTTCGTCCCCAGGGCCAGGTGGGGCGGCAACCCCGCTGCGAGGAGGGCGGGCAGGGTGAGGAGCCCTCCCCCGCCTCCGATGGCGTCCACCGTTCCCGCAGCCAGCGAGACCAGCGCCAGCAGGGCGTCCGTTCCGCTAACGTCGAGCAGCAATGACCGCTCCCGTCTCCGACGACGTCCGCAAGGCGCTCGCCGCCAAGGATCCACACGCGCTCGCCGCCTCCGCGAGCAAGGAACAACTGGACACCCTCCGCAGCGCCGAGGATCTGATCGAGGCCGACCGCAAGCGGCTGCAATCCACCAATCGTTTCAGCGTCGCCGCGCAGGTTCTGGTGGGCTGGGTGGCCATCCTCGGATTCCTGGTGAACGCCTACCAGAGCTGGACCAACAAGCAGCAGGCTGAACGACAGGCCGAGGTGGACCAGGATCGCTGGAGCAAAGAGTTCCAGCGTGCCCGGGAAGCGGACAAGTACCGCGCCTTCTTCGAGACCACGGTACTGGCCACCGACGCCGCCAACCCCGACAAGCGCCTGGTGGGGTACGCGCTGCTTCAGGAGTTCGTGAGCGACAACGAGTACACCGACAAGGCCATGCTGATGCTGGAGGAGTCTCTGTCCCAGGAGCTCCGGAGCAACACCGGCCAGGGCATCGACGACGCACACCGGAACGCGGTGGTGGCGATCGTGACCGCCCTCTCCGAAACCAGGGATTGCGGCGCGCTCGCCCGCGCGGCCCGGAGCATCGACCGGGTGGCGCAGCGACACGGGAAATACGGCGACGTCGAGGAAACCACCGAGGTCTTCGGAGTCTACGTGCGGCGTCTGGTCGGCCAGGCCGCCAAGGTGTGCAAGACGATGGCGGACTTCCGGGCGGTGCGACGGCCCCTCCGGGACACGCTGGTCAAGGCGCCGCTGATTGGCGGCCTCAAGTTCCCGACGACGCCCGAGGCCGCGAACACCCGCATCGCCGAGATCCTCCGCGACCGGTGCCTGGCGGACATGGCGGTGAGCGGTGCGACCGACTGTCCGGACATCTTCGCCGGGTATGCTGCACTCTGCGATCAGCCGGAGGTCCCTCCGAAGGAACTTACGGCCGCGACGCCGCCGAAGGGCAAGGGCGACGCGGGTACCGCCCAGGAGGCGCGCGCCGATGCCGCCCGGGACATGGCGGCGACGAAGGCGCAGCTCGAGGCCAACCGCCAGGCCGACTCGGGCGGCTGCGCGATCATGAAGGAGGTGTCGCCGCGCTATCCGCCGCCCGCCGCCGGAGTCTCGGGCTCCTCGAAGTAGCGGCGCGGAGCCCGGCGCTCTCACGCCCTCGCGCGGCAACGCTTGAGCCCGAAGGCCTGCTTCGCCGAGGCTCTGGGCCGTTCGATGTCTCCTGCGCCGCAGCTCGAGCTCTTCGCCCCGGCCCCCGGCGTCGCTGCCGAGCCCGAGCTGCCACCCGGGCCCCCCGCGCCGGCGCCCGTCGCCGAGGGCCTCCGCGAGCTCGGGGGCCGGCTGCCGGGCAAGCTGCGGCTGGGGACCAGCTCCTGGTCGTTCCCCGGGTGGACGGGCCTCGTCTACGCACGCGAGGCGAGCCCGGACCTGCTCGCGCGCGAGGGGCTTCCGGCGTACGCCCGGCATCCGCTCTTCCGCACCGTCGGCGTGGACCGGACCTTCCACGGACCCGTTCCGGTGGAGACCTTCCGCGCCTGGGCTGACGCCGTTCCGGACGACTTCCGCTTCCTGGTGAAGGCGCACCAGGCGCTGACCCTGCCCCGCTTCCCGGTCCACGAGCGCTACGGCGCGCGGCGCGGCGAGGACAACCCAACCTTCCTCGACCCGGCGTACGCGCGCGACGCCGTCGTGGCACCGCTGGTCGAGGGCCTCGGGGTGAAGGCGGGACCGCTGGTGTTCCAGTTCCCGCCCCAGGACGTCCAGGCGCTCGGCGGGCCCTCGGCGTTCGCCGACCGGCTGCACGCGTTCCTGGCCGCGCTTCCCGCCGGCCCGCTGTACGCGGTCGAGCTTCGCAACCGCGAGCTGTACACCACCGACGTGGCCGACGTGCTGGAGGACGTGGGGACCATCCCGGTGCTCGCAGGGTGGCGCCACCTGCCCCCTCTTCCCCAGCAGGCCTGGCGTCTGCGGGCGCGGGCGGCGAGCGCGCTGGTGGTGCGGTGGATGCTTCCGCCCGAGCTCGGCTACGAGGAAGCCCGCGAGCTCTATGCCCCCTTCGACCGGCTGGTGAACGAGGACCCCGCGGTCCGGGGCGACATCGCCGGGCTCGCGGTGGAGGCGCTGGCCGAGGGCCGCCCGGTGTACGTCACCATCAACAACAAGGCCGAGGGCAGCGCGCCGGTCAGCGTCGAGCGACTCGCGGTGGCAGTGGTGGCCCGGCTCAGCCCCCCGCTCAGTCTTCCGGCCGGCCCGGAGTCCGTCGGCCGAAGATGACCCAGGCCACCATGCTGAACACCGGCTCGCCCGCGCCGTTCACCAGGACGTAGCCGAGCTTGACGCTCCCGCGGTCCGGCTTGCTCCGCGACGGGCGGGCCTCGAGCACCTCGACGGTCAGGGTGAGCGGATCGTCGGGGCGCACCGGCCGGAGCCACTTCAGCTCCTCCAGCCCCGGCGACCCCATGCTGGTGCTGCCCTCGAGAAGCCCGTCCACCGCGATGCGCATCGAGAGGCAGGCGGTGTGCCACCCGCTGGCGACGAGCCCCCCGAAGTGCGTCTTCCGGGCCGCCTCCTCGTCGAGGTGGAAGAGCTGCGGATCCCACTCCCGGGCGAACCGGACGATCTCCTCGCGGCTCATGGTGCGCGGCGGGAAAGTCATCTGCCGTCCCGGCACCAGGTCCTCGTAGGCCAGTCCCCGAACCGCGCCCTCGATCATCGACCTGCTCCTTGGTGTGTGCACGTCCCCTCGTCTAGCGTGCGGCGCCGCTCCGCGCCTGCTCCCCGGGAGGAAACGTCTCCATGTCGTCGCCGCATCGTCCCATGCTCGGCATCATCGGTGGCACCGGAATGGCGGAGGCGCTGGGCTCGCTGGGGAGCGGCGAGCACCACCGGGTGGACACGCCCTTCGGGCCGCCGTCCTCGCCGATCACCGTGGTGGAGCTCGGGGGCGCACCGGTGGCCCTGCTGCCCCGTCATGGCGAGGGACACCGCTTCCCCCCGGGCCGGATCCCGTACCGGGCGAACGTCTTCGCGCTCAAGGCGGTGGGCGTGACCCACGTCCTGGCGACCGCGGCGGTCGGCTCGCTCCGGGAGGAGATCCGCCCCGGCGAGCTGGTCGTCCCGGACCAGATCATCGACCGCACCTTCCGCCGCGAGCCGACCTTCTTCGAGGACCTGGCGGTGCACGTGGAGTTCGCCCAGCCATTCTGCGCCCCGCTGCGGGAGGTCCTGCTGGCCGCGCGTTCCGAGGTCCGGGTGCACGACGGCGGCACCTACGTCTGCATGGAGGGCCCGCAATTCTCCACCCGCGCCGAGAGCGACCTGCACCGCTCGTGGGGCGCGCACCTCATCGGGATGACTCTGATGCCCGAGGCCAAGCTCGCCCGGGAGGCCGAGCTCTGCTACGGCGCGGTGAACCTGGTCACCGACTACGACTGCTGGCGCCCCCACCCGGCCGACCTGGGAGGGCAGGAGCTGCTCGAGGAGATCATCGGGAACCTCCGGACCACCACCGCCGCCGCGCTGGCGCTGATCCGGGCTGCGCTCCCCGCCGTCCAGTCGCTCGCCGCTTCAGGCTGCGGATGTCAGGAGTCGCTGGAGCGGGCCATCTTCACCGCCGGCACGCAGATCCACGAAGACACGCGCAGGGAGCTCGACGTGCTCCTCCGCCGGGCCCTCCGGAACCGCTGAACGGCGCCTGGCGAGCGGGCGCACACCGTCACTCGTGCCGGAGCGCCTCGACCGGGTCAAGCTGGGCCGCGCGGGCCGCCGGCCAGATGCCGAAGACCAGGCCCACCGCGGCGGCGAAGCCGATGCCGCCGGCGATGGTGGCCGGCTGTACCGCCGCGGCGAGCGGAGTGGCCATCGAGACCAGCTTCGCCAGGCCGAGCCCGAGGAGCGTGCCGGCGGTGCCCCCGAGCGCCGAGACCGCGGCGGCTTCGAGGAGGAACTGCACCACGATGGTACGCCGGCGAGCACCCAGCGCGCGCCGGACGCCAATCTCCCGGGTCCGTTCGCGCACCGAGACCAGCATCACGTTCATGATGCCGATCCCTCCCACCAGCAAGGTGATGAGCCCCACCCCCAGCGCCACGCCGTACAGGGCGCCGGTGAGCTCGGCGTAGGTGTTCGCCAGCTGCTCGGGGCGGTTGATGCTGAAGTCGCTCTCCTTCTCGGGGGGGATGGCGCGGGCGCGGCGCAGCGCGATCTCCACCTGGTCCTGGGCCTGGAGGAGGTCCACCCCGGGCGTCGCGGCCACGCCGATGGTGAGCTGCCGCTTGCTCCCGAAGTCGGAGAGGAACGTCTTCAGCGGGACCTGGACCGCCAGATCCTGGTTCTGGCCGAGGATCTTCCCCTTGCGGGCCAGCACCCCGATGACCCGGAACGGCCGGTTGCCGATCCGGATGCTCTGGCCGACCGGGTTCGACGTCGGGAAGAGCCCATCCGCCACGTCCGCGCCCAGGACCGCCACCGAGCTCGAGTTGTCGTTCTCCGGTCCGCTCAGGAACCGGCCCGTGGTGACCTCCCAGCCGGCCACCGCCGGAAAGTCGGCCGTCGTCCCCTGGATCCGGACGTTGGCCAGGGCGAGGTTGGAGAACTTCACCTCGTCGGTCTTGAAGGTCATCGGCGCGACGGCCGCGACCTCGGGCAGCTCGCGGAGCTGCTCGGCCAGCGGGGGCGTCAGCTCGCGGCGGTTCCGGTACCTGAAGAAGTCGCCGCGGATGATCCACGGGAACTTGGTCACGTACATCGAGTTCCCGCCGAGGCTCGACAGCTGCTGAGCAAACGACACGTTGAGCCCCTGGATGATGCCCACGATGGCCAGCAAGGTGCAGACGCCGATCCCGATGCCCACGGTGGTGAGCAGCGTTCGCAGGCGGTTGGCCCGCAGCGCCAGAACGGCGATCTTCCCGCCCTCCACCACGTCGATGCGCATCCCCATGCCGGTCGAAGGTCCTCCGCTCAGAGAAGCATGACGCCTGTCGGGGCGGCCGATTGCAGCGCACCGCCCCCATCCGCGGCGTGGCCTGGCTCGCTCGCTGCGAGGACGCCCGGGAACTCACCCCTCGGGGCGCTGCATGCGGCTCCGCGTCGCGGCCCGGGTCTCCTCCAGCTCCTCGAGGCTCCGCGGCCAGTCCTCCTTGAGGAGGCGCGAGAGGGACCGATCGGCCAGGAGGCGTCCCCCGGTCTGGCAGGTGGCGCAGTAGTTGGTCTCGTTGTCGGCGTGGACGATGCGCTGGACCGGGGAGCCGCAGTCCGGACATGGCCTGCGGTACCGTCCGTGCACCGCCATACCCTCGCGAAAGGCGGTCACCTTCTCCGGGAAGCCACTCCCCGCGTCCTCCCGCAGCCGGTCGGTCCAGGTCCGGAGCACGGTCCGCGTGGCCTCGGACAGCCGCCTGATCTCGTCCTCGTCCAGCCGCTGTGAGAGCGCGACCGGCGAGAGACGCGCCGCGTGGAGGATCTCGTCCGAGTAGGCGTTGCCGATGCCACTGAACAGCCGGGGGTCGGTGAGCGCTCGCTTGAGGGTGTGGTTCTCGCGCTGGAGCGCGGCGGCGAACTGCTCCGGGGTCGACTCCATCGGGTCGATGCCGCCCCGATCGAGCGCGCGCACCGCCTCCTCGCCGCGGAGCAGCCACAGCTGGGCGCGCTTCTTCGGGCTCGCCTCGGTCAGGACCAGTGTCCCGGTGGGGAAATCGAACGCCGCCAGACCGACGCGCCCCGGCACCGGCGCACCGCGCGCCTTCCAGTGGAGCCGCCCAGCGATCATGAGGTGCAGCACCAGGAAGAGCCCGTCCTCGAGCACGAAGACCAGCCGCTTGCCCTGCCGGCGGAGCGCGGTCACCCGCTTGCCGGTGGCCTCCCGGAGCGGCGGGTCCGCGGTCCGCAGCAGCGCCGGCCCGCGCACCCGCACGCCCTCCAGCGGCTGGCCGAGAACGCGCGGCACGAGCGCCTCGAGGTAGACGGTGACGTCGGGGTACTCGGGCACTAGCCCACCTTCTTGCTTCCGGGGACGAAGAAGCTCGGGAGCGACTCGCCGAGGAACGTCTTCAGCGCGCGGGCCGCGGCGTGCAGGTACCCTTCCCCGCGGTGCAACAGCGCGACCTGGCGCTTCACCCCGCCCTGCCCCACCTCCACCACCTCGAAGCCACGGCCCGTCCGCTCCCTTGCCATGATCGACGGGAGCATCGCGATGCCGAGGCCCCGCTCGACCATCCGCCGCATCGCCTCGGGGTTGTCGGTCTCCAGCACCACGTTGAGCGGCTCGCCCGCCGCCTCGGCCGCGGCCTCCAGCGCCCGCGTCCCGGCCACGTTCGGCATCACCACCATCGGGAGCCGGACCACGTCGCGCAGCGCCACTGGCTTCTTCGCCTCGGCGAGCGGATGGCCGCGCGGCACCGCCAGCACGAAGTCCTCGCTCCACAGCTTCTGCTGCACCAGGTCCACGCGGCGCACCGGGAGGGTGAGCACCGCCAGGTCCAGCTCCCCCTTCGCCACCCGGTCCTCGAGCCCCTCCGACGTCTGCTCCACCAGCCGCAGCCGCACGTCCGGGTAGAGCTTGTGGAACCGGGGCAAGAGCTCCGGGAGCAGGTACGCACCCACCGTGGGCAGCGTCCCGAGCGCCACCAGCCCAGTGGCCTTCCCGCTCAGCGCGGTGAGCTCGCTCGCGCCCCGCTGGAGCGCATCGAGCGCGCGCTGCGCGTGCACCAGGTACCGCTCGCCAGCGCCGGTCAGCACCACTCCGCGCGGGGTCCGCACCAGGAGGCGTGTTCCCAGCTCCCGCTCCAGCGACTGTACCTGCCGGCTCAGCCCGGACTGTGACATCCCCAGCCTGCGGGCGGCGCTCACGAAGCGCTTCTCCTGCGCCAGGGTCAGGAACGCGCTGAGCTGGTCGGTGGTCACGTGCGCTCCAGGGTCACGTCCGGGGGCAGCCCCGCCCTGCGCAAGGAGAGTATGCGTGTGATGCGCTCCCTGCATGGGAAAACGCGGGTTATGTCCGACCGAGCATGGAGACCTCGAGGACCATCCCCTGGCAGGCCGCGGCCCCCGGTCGCGAGCGAAGGCGCGCCACCGCGGCGGTCCTTCTCGGCCTGGTGGTGAGCGCCTTCGAGACCACGGTGGTGACCACCGCGATGCCCACGCTCACCGCCGAGCTGGACGGCCGCGCGCTCTACGCCTGGGTCTTCACCGGGTTCCTGCTCGCGTGCACCGTCGGCGTGCTCCTCGGAGGTCGTCTGTCGGACCGCCTGGGCCGCCGCGCGACCTTCGTCGCCGGGATGGGGCTCTTCCTGGTCGGCTCGGTGCTCTGCGGCTTCTCCACCAGCGTTCCGATGCTGGTGGCCTTCCGGGTGCTCCAGGGCCTCGGGGCCGGCGCGGTGCAGCCCACCACCCTGACCATCAGCTTCGACCTCTACACCCTCGAGGAGCGCGCGGCGATCCAGAGCGTCTTCACCGGCGCCTGGGGACTCGCCTCGGTCATCGGCCCGGTCGTGGGCGGGCTCCTCACCGAGCACCTGGGGTGGCGCTCGGTGTTCTGGGTCAACGTGCCAGTGGGGCTCCTGGCGGTCGCGCTCCTGCGGCGCTCGTACCGCGACCCACCCCGGCAAGAGGTCCAGCGCTTCGAGCTCGGTGGCCCGACCCTGGGCGCGCTCTCGATGGCCGGGTTGCTCCTCGCGCTCGAGCCCGCGGGGCTTCCCACCCCGGCGGTCCTGGCGGTGGTGGTCGCCGCGGCGCTCGCTGCCTGGGCCTTCGTGCGCCAGCAGCGGCGGAGCACCGACCCCCTCGTCCCTCCGTCGGTGCTACGCGACCCGACGGTGCGCGCGGGGCTCCTCGGTGGCCTGGTGGCGGGCGGCGTGCTCTACACGCTCAGCGCCTACGTGCCCTTGTGGATGATGTCGCATGGCGGGCACTCGGCCCTGGGCGCCGGCGTGGCCCTCGTCCCGCTCCTCACCGGATGGGCGCTGGGCAGCTCCTTCGGGGTGAAGCTGCTGCTTCGGGGTGGGCTGCGCGCCTCCGCCGGGCTGGGCTTCCTCGTGGCCGGCGCCGGCGCGGCGCTCTTCGGGCTCGCGCTCCTTCACGGGGCCGCGGATGGGTGGCTGTACGCGTCGCTCGGCCTGCTCGGCATCGGGCTCGGTCCGGCGGCGAGCACCTGCATCATCGCCCCGCAGGCCCGGGTCCCCTGGGAGCAGCGCGGCGCCATCACCAGCGCGGTCTACGCCTGCCGCATGCTCGGGGGCAGCCTGGCCATCGCGGTGGTCAATCTCTTGGCCGGCTCCGAGCCGCGACAGGTCCTGCTGCTGGTGGGCATCGCCGCGGCCGGAGCGCTGGCCACCGAGCGGCTCGCCCCGGGCGCCCCGGCCGGCGGACGCGGCGCGCTGGCCACGCCCGTCCTCGAGTGACTGCCGGCCGCGGCCCGGCGCTGGTGTTGTCGACCCATTTTGTGCGGGACTCGGGGGCGCGCATGGATCCGCTCGTCCTGGAGAAGGCCGCCATCCTCTGTTACCGGCTGTACGACGTGGCGGACGAGATCGACCTGGCGGTCGCCGAGTCGCTCCTCGCCCGGGACGTCCGCCGGCTGCGTTTGAGCCGCTCCGGGGCGGAGTTCCTCCTGCTGCCGAACCCGCCCCTGGTGGTGGGGCTGGGCCGGCGCTCGCTCGCGCTTCCGGAGGGGAAGATCGAGGTGGAGGCCCGGGCGCGCCTCTTCGACCACGGCGCGGCATCCATCGTCCTCGGCGTCCCGGTGGCTCCAGGGGCGCCGCTGGACGGGCTCGCCCCCCTGGCCGACCGGCTCTACGACGGGCCCGAGGTGGACGCGCTCGCCCTGGAGCTGGTCGAGGGGCTGCGCCGGGCGGTGGCTCCGGCGATGGAGAACCCGCACCTCTGGAGCCAGGCGGAGAGCTACGCGGTGGTCTTCGTCGAGTCGTTCCGCGGCTCGCCCACCGCGGACGAGGTGCTGGATCGGGCTGACCTCGCGCGGCTGCTCCTCGGCGAGACGACCGTACCCGAGCTGTCCGCCGCCGAGCGCGCGGACGTGACCCGGCGCCACTTCAGCTACGGGGTGAGGGACCTGGTGGTCGTCGACTGGAACGCGGCCTTCGTCTACGAGCCCTCCGGCTCGGAGGACATTCCCGGCATTCTGGAGATCGCCAACGCCCAGCTGCTCGAGCTCCGCTACTACGACGAGATGCTGGACAAGAGCCTGGTCCGGGTGAACGACACCCTGAAGCGCGAGCGACGGCGCATCGGCTCGTTCTTCCGGAGCCCCTACCCCTCGCTCGCCCGGCAGGTGCAGCTCACGCTGCTGGAGATGAGCGAGTTCATCGAGCGGGTGGAGAACTCGCTGAAGGTCATCGGCGACTTCTACCTGGCGAAGGTCTACGAGTCGGCGGTGGAGCAGCTGCGGATCCCGGCCTGGAAGGCTGCGGTCACCCGGAAGCAGCAGATGCTCGGCGACGTCTACGGCTGGCTCAAGGGCGAGGTGGACACCGCCCGCTCGCTCACGCTCGAGGTGATGGTGGTGCTGCTCATCGTGCTGGAGCTCCTGGTGGCCGCGAGCTCGCTCTTCAAGCACTGAGCCGGATCGCTGCGGGCCACTATCCTCCCGGCACCTCCCGCGGCGTCCCGGACGGCACCCGCGCCGTCCGCTCCTGCCGCACCCGCTCCCGCCACATCAGCCAGCTGGGGAGTGCCATCATCGCCGAGGTGAGACAGCACACCTCTCCGAGCACCGCAATGAGCCCCAGCGAGCGCACCGCCTGGTTCACCGAGCCGAGCAGCGCCAGATACCCGAGCGAGGTGGTGAGGCTGTTGAGCACCACCGCGCCTCCGGTGGAGCGCATGGCGGGAATCACCCCACCACCGTTGAGCACCCGCTGCATCACATTGACCGCGTAGTCCGCCCCGATGCCGAAGGTGATGGGCAGGGCGACGAAGTTGAAGAAGTTGATCTTGATGTGGCCGAACCAGAGCAGGAGCATCAGCCAGAGCAGGCCCACGCCCAGCGACCCCACCACCTCGAGCGACGCCTTTCCGCGTCCGAAGGCGAGGAACACGGTGAGGATGGTGAGCGAGAGCGACACCGCCGCCGCCTTGGGGATGTCGTTCAGCACCGCGTCCAGGATGTCGGCGAAGATGACCGCCCGGCCGGACCCTCGGATGACGTCGCCGTTGGGCAGCCTGGTCAGCCGGAAGCTGTCCGCCCAGCGCAGGAGATAGTGCAGGTCGTTGTCGTCCTTGCCGTTGGTGGGGGTGATGAAGACCAGCCGCCCGCGGGTGCCGTCCACCTCGGAGAAGGGCCGGGCCAGGTCCTCCGGCAGGTCGGCCAGGGTATAGGGCTTGAGGTCCTCCGGCGGGAGGAGCTCCTTCATCTCCTTCCAGTCCGCGTCGGACATGCCGCCCTGGTGCCGGGCCTTGAGGAGCTTCCTCCGGATGTCCTCGAGGATGGGGATCTTCGCCGCCTGGTCCGGGGGGACGAAATCTTGAAGGGCGTGGACCCCGTCGAACGGCTTGAGGTCCGGAGGGGCCGCGTCCCGCCGTTCCTCCAGGGCTCGCTTCAGCGCGGGGACCTCGTCGGCGCTGTTGGCCAGCACCACCATGCCGCTCTCGGTGTTGTTGCCGAGGACGTCGGCAGCCTTGGCGGCGACCCGGTACAGCTCCTTCCCGCCGCCGAGGTCGTTCTGCATGTGCCGCATGTTGTAGTCAATGGGGTCGGCCCGGAGCCAAAGGGCGAACGCCACCGCGCCGACCGCGGCGAGGACCAGCGAGAGCACCGCGATGGTCCGCGGCGCCCGCGAGACCAGGAAGACGAAGGGGCGTTCGTAGGCCGACGGCTGCTGCCGCCATCGCTGGAACCAGTTCCGCGACTGCGACTTCCCCGTGCCGTGGATGGGCCAGCGCCGGTCCTGGAGGATCAGCACCGCCGGGGCGAGGAAGTAGGTGGCAAGCCAGCAGAGCAGCATCCCGGTCGTGCCGATGAACGCGAAGTGCTTGAAGCCGTGGAACTGGGTGACCGCGAGGCTCCCGTAGGCCGCGGCGGCGGCCAGCGCAGCGGTGAGGGTGCCCACCCAGGTCGCGAGGTGAGCCTGCCGGATGGCGGCCTCGAGGTCCGCCCCCCGCCGGCGCTCCTCGAGGAAGCGGGCCACGTAGAGGACGCCGAAGTTGATGCCGTTCCCGGCGATGATCGACACCAGGAAGCCGGTGATGACGTTCAGGTGCCCGATCGCGAGCCGGGTGAGGCCGAACGTCAGGGTCAGCCCGGAGAACATGGTCACCGCCATCGGGACCAGCACCCGGAAGCGGCGGTAATAGATGAAGATGACTCCGAGGATGAGCGCGACCCCGGTCACGCCCACGCTCACCAGGTCGTCCAGCACCGCGCCGTACTCGTAGAGCCCGGTGACCAGGTCGCCGGCGTAGCCGATCTTGATGCCCCGGGCCTCGGCGTCCGGGAGGGTCTTCTGCACGACCTCCTTGACCTTGGCCAGCGCCGCGCGCGACCGCTCGAGCTCGCCGGTGGTGATGCCGGTCCGGACCAGCACCACCAGCGTCTTGCCGTCCTTGGACTGGAAGTACCCGTCCGGGTAGCGGTCCTTCGCCGCCTCGAGAGTGGCGGACTTCCCGCCGAGGAACTTCTCTTTGAGCTCGGCGAAGGTGGGCGCCTTCTGCTCCTCGTCGTCGTCCTCGAGCCCCAGCGACAGGGCCTTGCCGATGGCCTTCTTGCGCTGGGCGTCCAGCTCCTTGTCGAGCTTCTGGAGGTCCTCGACGCTGGCGAACAGGCCGGAGCGCGGGAGCAGGAACGCCCGGGCGGTCTGGAGCCCGTCCTCTGCGCTCACCACCCACGGGGGGCCGACGGCCCGGAGCGGCTTGAGGAGCGAGGCGCCGACGTTCCGGAGGGTGTCCCGGTCGGCACCCTCGAGGACGACGAAGATGCTCGAGCTGCCGGCCGTGCGCTCGCTGAGCCGCTTGAGCTCGAGGACGGACGGCTGGTCGTCCGGAAGCAGCTGGTCGAAGCGGGTCCGCAGCTCCAGGCCCCGAGCGAGCCAGGCGCCAGTGCCTGTCAGGACGAGGCCGATGAGCAGCACCTGCCACGGTGCGTGCAGCTGCCAGGCCGCGAGCCGCAGGAGGATCCGCTCGATGACGCTCGTCTGCTGGGGCAATGCGCGAGCTCTCCACCCGGACGGGCACCCCGCCGGCCGGGGGTGTCACGCCGACGGGCCAGGGTGCGCCACATAACCTGCGAAACCCCGGTTGACCAGCTTCGGGGCACCCCCCCGGCTCAGCTCAGCTCAGCGAGGTCGGCCGGGCCGGGGCGCTGGCGGGCGGGGCGCTCTGGACCCGGCGGAGTTTCTTCTTCTGGGCCAGCTCGCTGTCGTGGAGCCGCTTGATGCCGTCCCCGAGCGACTGCTCGATGTCCCGGATGCCAGTCACCAGCCGGACGAAGCCGCCGACCTCCACCGAGGCGGCCTGGTCGCTGCCCCACATGGCGCGGTCCAGGGTGATGTGCCGCTCGATGTGCGTCGCCCCGATGGCCACCGCCGCCCAGGTGGGAGGCAGGCCGGTCTCATGCCCGGAGTAGCCAATCGGGACCTCGGGCCAGCGCGCCTTGAGGGTGTGGATGACCTTGAGGTTCAGCTGGTGCACCGGGCAGGGGTAGGTCGACTCGGAGTGGGCGATGAGCAGCCGGTCCGTGCCCACGGCCGCCACTCCGCTCTCGATCTCGTCCCAGGTGGACATGCCGGTGGAGAGGATGAGCGGGCGGCCGGTGTCCTTCATCTTCCGGAGGAGCGCGTGGTCGGTGAGCGAGGCCGAGGCCGCCTTGTAGCAGGGCGGGTCGAACTGCTCCATGAAGTCCACCGCCTCCTCGTCCCAGCAGCTGGCGAACCAGAGGATGCCCCGGTCACGGCAGTGCCGGTCGATGGCCGCGTACTCCTCGGCCCCGAACTCGAGCTTGTGGCGGTAGTCGATGTACGTCATCGACCCCCAGGGGGTCTCGCGCATGATGTTCCACTGGTCGCGCGGGACGCAGATCTCCGGAGTGCGCTTCTGAAACTTCACCGCGTCGGCGCCGGCCAGTACCGCGCCGTCGATGAGGCGGCGGGCGAGGTCGAGCGAGCCGTTGTGGTTGATGCCGATCTCCGCGACGATGAAGACGGGATGGCCATCTCCCACGAACTGGTCTCCGATGCGGACCGTGGCCTGGTTCATGGACGGCGACTCCTTCTGGGGTTGGGTGCTGCCGCTCGGTGGCCCAGGATCCACTCGGCGAAGTCTCGAAACGCTCCGTGCCCCCCCGGCGCGGAGCAGACGTGATTAACGACTGCCAGGATGCTCGGCAAGGCGTCCGACGGGGCAGCAGTCAGGCCCTCCCGCGCCAGAACGGTTAGCACCTCGAGGTCATTCACGTCGTCCCCGATGAATGCCACCTCGGAGAGGGCCAGCCCCTCCTGTCGACAGAGCGCCAGCACGGTTCCCGCCTTGTCCTTCACCCCGAGCAGCACGTGCCGGAGCCCGAGCTTCTCGCCCCGGCGGACGACGGCTGCCGACCGCTCGCCGGTGACGATCCCGGTCTCGATGCCCGCGTTCCGGAGGCGCTCCACCCCCATGCCGTCCCGGATGCTGAAGCGCTTCAGCTCCTCGCCGCGCTCGGAGTAGTACACCCCTGTATCGGTGAGCACCCCGTCGCTGTCGGTCAACACCAGACGGAGCCGGGCTGCCCGCTGTGCCAGCTCGCGAGGGCCGAGCGCCGACCTCTGCACACGGGTCACCCGGGCGGCGGGATCCATCCTGCGGGCGGTGCGAACCCGCTTCACCACGCGGTGAAGCCTCCGTCCACCACCAGGGCCGCGCCGGTCATGTAGCGGGAGGCGTCGCTGGCGAGGAACACCACTGCCCCGCGGTAGTCGTCGGGACGGGCCATGCGGCCGAGCGGGGTGCGGCGCGCGTAGGCCTCGACGAACCAGGCGTCCTGCCCGGCCTCGACACCGCCCGGGCACAGCGCATTCACCCGCACGCCTGCCGGGCCCCAGTAAGCCGCGAGGAACCGGGTGAAGGCCAGCACCGCGCCCTTGGTGGTGGGGTACGCGGCGGTCTTCCAGAAGGCCTGGGTCCCGTCGGGCTTCCGGTAGAGGGACTGGTCGGGTGCGACCAGCCCGTAGGTGGACGAGACGTTGATGATGCTCCCCTGCCCCGCCCTGGCCATCTCGCTGCCGAGCACCTGGGCGCAGAGGAACGTCCCGGTGACGTTCACCTCGAGCGACTGGCGGAACAGGGCCACCGGGTAGGCCTCGAAGCGCGACTGCTCGGCCGCCTTGGCCGGGTCCTCGAACTTGTCGTTGATCGCCGCGTTGTTCACCAGCACGTCGATCCGGCCCGCGGCGGCGAGCACCTGGTCGCGGAGCGCCTTCACCGAGGCCTCGGAGGTGATGTCCGCGCCGATGCCCAGCGCCCCCCGGTCGAACTCCGCCGCCACCCGAGCGCAGGCCGCGCCGTCGATGTCGGTCAGCACCACCCGGGCGCCAGCCTCGGCCAGCGCGCGGCAGTGCTCCTGGCCAAGCAGTCCCAGGGCGCCGGTGACCACCGCCACCTTGCCGTCCAGCGGGCGCTCGCCCGACGCCGACTTCGTCTCCATCGCGCTCACGTGTTGTTGTTCTCCGGGACACCCGGCCTGCAAGTCATTGAAAGCACAGGGGGCCCCCTGCCGGTGGCGGAACGAACGGGCTCCTCTACCACGGTTTCGGGCAAACGCCTCTCAGGACGCCCGCCGGACCTCGGGCGTGGGGGAACCGGATCCGCGGCCGTCGCCCTCCGCACGCGCGCGGGTGGCGAGCAGGAGGATCCAGCCGACCGCGATCCAGAACACCTCCTTGAAGCGCTTCAGCAGCACGAAGGCCGCGGCCCGGTTGGTCGCATCCGGGATGCCGGCCTGCCGGAGGAACGCCATGTACCCGGCGTCCTGCACCCCGAGCCCGGCGGGGATGAAGAACGCCGCGCTCCGGGCGAACGAGACCACTGGCTCGAAGGCCAGCACCGCCTGGAACGAGAGGTCGACCCCGAGCAGTCGGAGCAGCACCCAGCTCTCGCCCGCCTCGGCGAACCACCCGGCGAGAATCCAGAAGAAGGCCACCACCAGCCCGGGAGCGTGCGACTGGAGCACCGCACGGACGTGCTGGTCGGTGTCCACGAAGGCCACCTCGCGGGAGATCAGCCATTTCTGGACCCGAGCCACCGGGACCCGGCGGAGCAGGTTCCAGAGCCGCGCAGCGACCCGGCCGGAGAGGAGCACCGCCACCATCCCCGTGGACACGAGCAAGGTGAGGATGCCCAGCCCGAAGAGCAGCGGGCGAAGCACCGAGCCCTCGGGGAGCACCCCCCCGGTGACCATTGCCGCGGTGAGAAGGTAGACGCCATGGGTGCCGAGCTGCAGCGCCTTCTTGACCGCCAGGCTCGCCGCGCCCTCGGGGATCTCCACCCCGAACCGCCGCGACAAGAACCAGACCTTCAGGCCGTCGGCCAGGAGGGGCCCACCGGGGAAGCTGAGTTGAACGGCCTCGGTCGACAGCCGGAGCCCGAGGAGCCGCCAGGTCGTCACCCGCGCCTCCAGGCCACGCAGGATGGCGGCCCACCCCGCGGTGTCCAGGGTCACCGCCACGCCGTAGGGCACCACGGCGAGCAGCACCAGCGGCCCCACCTCGACAAGGAGGCGCGCCACGGCCTTCACATCAGCCATCCACAGCACGCGGACGAAGAGCCCAGCCGAGACGACGAGGACCAACAGACGCAGGACGCGCTTCCAGGGACCCGGGGGCGGCGGCACGAGGGCCGGGTCGATGGGCGGAAGGACGCTGGTCATTGGCGCGGGCGTGGGGGGCCCGGCCACGGGCGACACCTCCTCGGAGCTCACGCCGCCCACCGTGGCACGCGGGAAAGCAGCCCCGGCGCGTCCACCTGGCGAGCGAAGAGCTCGAACGGCTCCCGCGGGATGCCCCGGTGCTCGAGCGCCGCCAGCGAGGTGTCCACCGGGGCGTCGGCCCTCAGGGTGGCGAGCGTGCGGTAGAGGAGCGCGTCCTCCCGGCGTTCGGCCAGCGTGCGCGCGAGCGTCTCTCGCGAGCGGACGGAGTCCGGCCAGGCGCGCGCGTCCGGGGGAATCCCCTCGAGATGGACGAAGGCCGCGAGGACCGCCGCTGCGCCCTTCTCCCCGAACCCGGGCAGCCCCGGGATGCCATCGGCGGCGTCACCCACCAGGGCCAGCCAGTCCGGGATGCTCTCCGGGCCGATGCCCCGGAGCGCACGCAGCGCCGGCTCGTCGATGACCTTGCCGCGCATCCGGTCGACCTGGACCACCTGCGTGCCGCGCAGACACTGCCCGAGGTCCTTGTCGGGCGTCAGGATGCGAACCTGCTCCACCTCGGGTGCGAACCGCGCGGCGCCGGCGGCCAGCGCGTCGTCGGCCTCGAACTCCTTCATCGACCAGACTGCGATGCCCAGGGCGCGGGTCGCCAGCTCGGCCAGGTCGAACTGCGCCAGGAGCTCCTCCGGGACCCCCACCTCGGTCTTGTATCCATCGAAGAGGTCGTTGCGGAACGAGCGGATGGGATTGTCGAACGCCACCGCCAGGTGGCTGGGCTGCTCGGCAGGGTCCGAGAGCAGCGCCAGCATCGACGAGACCAGCCCCACGGTCGCCTTGAGCGCCGTGCCGTCGGGCGCCCGATGGGGGGGCCGGCGGGAGAAGTGCGCCCGGAACAGCTCGTAGGTGCCGTCGACGAGGTGGAGCCGCATGTTGGTGGCACCAGCGTACCGCTCCGACCATCGTCACGCTGCAGCGCGCTTCTGAGACGACGCGCACCTCCCACGGGAAGCTCAGCCCTGGACGGCGCGCAGGGGCTGCCGGAGCAGGGGCTCGAGCACGATGAGCTGCGCGTCGCGCACCGGCTCCCCCGGGGCGGGGAGGCGTCGCACGTACGTGCCGTCCGGTCGCAGGTCCCGGGCGCGGGTGTTGTCGATCAGCGACGGCTCGATCACCTCGCGATGAATGCGCGCCCGCAGCGCCCGGTCCTCGACCGGGAACATCAGCTCCACCCGCCGGTAGAGGTTCCGGGGCATCCAGTCCGCCGAGGCGAGGAAGAGCTCCTCCTGCTCCCCGGCGCCGAAGAGGAAGACCCGGCAGTGCTCCAGGAAGCGCCCGACGATGCTGAACACCCGGATGTTCTCCGAGACCCCTGGCAACCCCGGCCGCAGGCAACAGATGCCGCGGATGCAGAGGTCCACCCGGCACCCCGCCTGGCTCGCCTGGTAGAGCGCGTCGATCACCGGGAGGTCCACCAGCGCATTCATCTTGGCGTAGATGCGCGCCGGCTTTCCGGCCCGGGCGAGCTCGGTCTGCTCGGAGATCTTCCGGAGCACGGTGTCGGCGAGGGTCACCGGCGCCACCGCCAGCTTGCGGTAGTGGGCCACCTTGGCGAACCCGGAGAGCGCGTTGAACACCTCCGAGACGTCCTCGCCCAGGCCCTGGTCCGCGCTGAACATCCCCAGGTCGGTGTACAGCCGGGAGGTGCTGACGTTGTAGTTCCCGGTGGAGAGGTGCACGTAGCGCCGGATCTGCGCGTCCTCGCGGCGGACCACCAGGATGACCTTGGCGTGGGTCTTCAGGCCCACCGAGCCGTAGAAGACGTGCACTCCGGCCCGCTCCAGCTGCCGCGCCCAGACGATGTTGTTCTGCTCGTCGAAGCGCGCCTTCAGCTCGATGGCCACCGCCACCTGCTTGCCGTTCTCCGCCGCGGCGCTCAGCGCCTTGACGATCTCCGAGTTCGAGCCGGTGCGGTACAGCGTCATCTTGATCGCCAGCACCGCCGGGTCCTCGGCGGCGCGGCGGAGGAAGTGCAGGACCGGCTGGAACGAGTCGTAGGGGTGGTGGAGAAGGATGTCGCCCATCCGAACCACCGCGAACGGGTCCTCTGCCTCGGCCAGCGCGTGGTTCAGGGTCTGGACGAACGGGACGTCGTGCAGGTCCGCGCGGGGCAGCATCGCCACTGCGATCAGGGCCGAGGCGCCGAGCGCGCCGGATTCCTCGTAGAGGTCGTCCTCCTCGATCTCCAGCTTGGCGAGCAGAAACTCGCGGATCCGCTGCGGCGTGTCCGGGTGGACCTCCAGGCGCACCACCGCGCCGAACTTCCGGCGGCGGATCTCCCGGTCGATGGTGACCAGGAGGTCGTGCGCCTCCTCCTCCATGATCTCCATGTCCATGTCCCGGGTGATCCGGAACGGGTACACCCCGAGGATCTGCATTCCCGGGAAGAGCTGGTCGAGGTTGGCCGAGATCAGCGCCTCGAGCGGGAGGAACTCACCGGGGCGCGCCTCGTCCGGCGAGTCGCTGAACCGCTCCAGGGGCACGAAGCGCGGGAGGATCTCCGGGACCTTGACCCGGGCGAACCGGCGCTCCCCGCTGTCCGGATCTGCCGCCTCCACCGCCAGCGAGAGCGAGAGGTTGGAGATGAACGGGAACGGGTGGCCCGGATCCACCGCCAGCGGGGTGAGCACCGGGAAGACCGCCTCGCGGAAGTACGTCCTCGCCCGCTCCTGGGCCGCCTTCCCGAGCGACTTCCACTCGCGGATCCGGATGCCGTGCTCGGCGAGGCCCGGGAGCAGCTCCCGCTCCAGCAGATCCATCGCGTCCTTCAGCAGGGCCCGAACCACCTCGCGGATGCGGGCCAGCTGCTGACGCGGGGTGAGGCCGTCGGGGCTGCGTTCGGCCTCGGCCTGCTCCAGCTGCTCGTGCAGCCCCGAGACCCGGATCATGAAGAACTCGTCCAGGTTGGAGAAGGTGATCGCCAGGAACTTCAGCCGCTCCAGGAGGGGCCAGTGCGGATCGGCCGCCTCCTCGAGCACGCGTTGGTTGAACGCGAGCCAGGAGAGCTCGCGGTTGAAGTAGAGCGAGGGCTCCTTGGGCGTGGGGCGGGCGCCGGAGGGGCTGCGTTCGGGGCGGGTCATCGTCTCCCTGGGGTCTTTTCACTCCCCTGCTTGCCCGGCAACGGTGACAATCGCGCGGCAAGCGACTTCCAGTAGGCTCGGAATTCGCCAATGCGGGGGACCCTGGTCGCGATCTGCCTCGTGCTCGCGTGCGCGCACCAGCCGCGCCCGCCGCCGCTCGCCGGCTGGCACGAGCTCCGGAGCGACCACTTCCGTCTCCGGACCGACCTCACTCCGGATGCGGCGCGGCTCACGCTCGAGCGACTGGAAGTCTTGCGCGCGGCCGTCCAGTCGGCGTTCACGGTGCCGGGGGACACGCCCGACACCGCCGACGTGGTGGTGCTCGGGGACACGACCGAGCTCCTGACCTTCACCGACTGGCTCGGGCTTGCGACCGTGAGTGGGTCGCGTCCGCTGCTGGTCACCGCAGGGGTGAGCACCTCGGCGTTGCAGGACGAGCTCCCGTTCACCGCCGTGCTCGCCCACGAGCTGACCCACGTGCTCGCCCGGTGGCGCATGCCGTCCGTCGCGCCCTGGTTCGAGGAAGGTCTCGCCGAGCTGCTCGGGACCGTCCAGATCCGGGATGGACCCCGGGCACGCTTCGGGCAGCGCGGCGTGCCACCGCCCGGGGCCACCGGGAAGTACCTGGCAGGCAGCCCACCCTTCGACCCGTCGGGGTCTGCAAAGGCCGGCCCGCCCCTGGAGTCCGCCATCATGGGCCAGCTGCTCTCGCTCGACGAGCTCGACCACTTGCCCTGGCAGTTCCCGACCCCGAACGCAGCCGGGCTCGCCTACCGCTCGGCCCGGCTCTGGGTACAGGCGCTGCGACTCCAGGACCTCGACCGTGTCGTGGCCCTGGAGACCGCGCTGCGTCGAGGGACCCCCTGGCGGACCGGCTGGGCCGACGCCCGCAGAGGTCTCGACGTGGGCGAGCTCGGCGTCTTGGTCCAGCAATGGGTGATCGCGGAGACTCTGCCGTTCGAGGAGCACCCGTTCGCGGCGCCGGATCTCCGTTCGACGGAGCGGACCATGTCCCCCTGGGAGGTTCGCCTGGTCCTCGCCGACCTCTGGACTCTCGGGGCCCCTCCCGAGCAGCGCACCGAGCGTCTCGGGCGCGCCCGAACGGAACTCGAGTTCGCGGCGCAGGAGGCACCCGGCGAGGCCCTGCCGCGGGTGCGACTGGCCGAGCTGGAGCCCGACCCCGACGCCCGCCTCCCGCTTGCCGAGGCCGTCGCCCGCGAGCATCCGGACAGCACGGATGCGGCGGTGTTCCTCGCCAAGGCCCTCCGCGACGACGGGCGAGAGCGCTCAGGCCGCAGCCGGGCCATCGCCCGCGCGGTCGCTCTCGCCCCGGACGACCCAGACGCGCTCACCGCACAGGCGATGGAGCAGGCCCGGGCCGGACAGGTGGACGCGGCCCTGCGGACCGCCCGCCGCGCGGTGGCGCACGCCCCGTGGAGCCCCACGGCGTTCCGGGTGGAGGCGAATCTGCTGGCGGCCATCGGCCGGTGCGAGGAGGCGCTGGACGCCGCCCAGCGTGCGCTGGGTGTGCTGCCTCACCGCGCCCCCCCGGAGCTCATCGCGGCAGTCCACCGCGACCAGACGCTCATCGGCAGCAGCTGCTCCCGAGACAGCGCGGCGGTTCACTAGCGTCGACCGCTCTCCGGATGCACCGCCCGCTCGCCCTCGCAGTCCTTCTGGTCCTCGGGTGCGTCCACGAACCACGGGCCCCGGCCCTGGACGGCTGGCGCGAGCTCCGCTCGTCTCACTTCCGCCTCCGCACCGACCTCCCAGCCGCCGACGCACGCACCACGGTCGAGCGGCTGGAGACGCTCCGGGCCGCGCTCCAGTCGGTCTGGTCCGATGTCGACCCGGTGGACGCGCCGGGGACGACGCTGGCCATCGTCCTGCGCGACCGGGCCGAGCTGCGGACCTTCACCGAGTGGACCGGGCTGGCCACCGTCAGCCGGCGCGGCCCGCTGCTGATCGCCTCGGGCAAGGACGTTGCATTCGGCGATCTCTCGCCACAGCTCGCACTCCTCGCACACGAGGTCGCCCATGGGCTCGACCGGCAGCGGATGCCCGGTGCGCCCCGCTGGTTCGACGAGGGTCTGGCGTCGTACCTCGAGTCGGCCGAGCTGGTCGACCCCGGAGGGGTGCGCCTCGGAGCACTCCCCCGCGAGGACCTCGAGCAGACGCGAACCCGGCCGCTGGTTCCGCTTGACACCCTGGAGCGGACTCCATGGGAGACGGCGAGCCTCTCCGAGCTGGTGGAGATCTACCGTTCGGCTCGGCTCTGGGTGCACCTCCTCCGGGCCGAAGAGCCGGGGCGGATGCGGAACCTCGAGGCGGCGGTGCACCGCGGCGTCGCCTGGCGTGTGGCCTGGGCGGATCTCCGCCGCGACCTGGACACCTCACGGCTGGAGGACGCGCTCCGGCGCTGGCTCCACGCCGGCGAGCTCCCCACCGAGCTCCGCCGGTTTCCGCCCCCGCCGTCCGGGGTGGACGAGCGCACGCTCGCCCCGTGGGAGGTGCACCTCACGCTGTCGGAGCTTTGGACCGCCGGTGCAACCTCGTTCGACTCCGGGGATCCCCACCCTCGCGCGCGCGCCGAGCTCGAGGCCGCGGCCCGCGCCGCTCCGGAGGAGCCGCTGCCGCAGGTCGCCCTCGCCGACCTCGAGAGCGACCCCGACCGTCGCCGCACGCGGGCGGAGGCGCTGCGCCGGGCGTACCCGCGCAATCCCGACGCTGCGGTGCTGCTCGCCCGCGTCCTGCGCGACGGCGGAGGCCCGGTCGATGGACGCCGGACCGCGATGCTGGACGCGGTGGCGCTCGCCCCGGACGACGTCGACGCCCTCACCGCCCACGCCCTCGAGGAGGCCCGGGCCGGCGAGCTCAGCCGCGCGTTCCTGAGCCTCCGGAGGGCAGAGGAGCTTGCTCCCTGGAATCCAAGGGTGTTCGTCACCCGCGCCGCCGTGCTCGCCCCGCTCGGGCACTGCGCCGATGCGGTCGTCGCGGTGCAGCGCGCGCTCGACGTGTTGCCCGATGTCACCTCGCCCGGGGATGTCGCCGCGCTCACCGGGGAGCGCGCCCGGATCCAGGCGAGCTGCCGCCCGGCCCGAGGCCCCTGAGCAGGGCCTCGTGTAGAGTGGCCGCAGGCACCCAATGCGCGCTCTCGCCGACACCATCCGATCTCTGCCCACGGGAGTGGCACTGCTCGAGGATCCGATCTGCAACCGCGGGACCGCATTCACCTCCGAGGAGCGGGCGCGGCTCGGGCTGGACGGGCTGCTTCCCCCGGTGGTGGAGACTCTCGAGCAGCAATGCGCGCGGGCGTACGAGGCGTACCGCAGGAAGGCGGACGACCTGGAGCGGCACATCTACCTCCGCGCGCTCCAGGACACGAACGAGACACTCTGCCACGCGGTCCTCCGCCGCCACCTGACCGAGATGGTGCCGGTGGTCTACACGCCGGTGGTGGCGCAGGCCTGCGCGCAGTTCTCGCAGATCTACCGGCGCCCGCGGGGCCTGTTCCTCTCCTACACGACGAGCGATCGCCTCGAGCTGCTGCTGGAGAACCGGCCTCGCCGCGAGGTGGACGTGGTGGTGGTGACCGACGGTGAGCGCGTCCTAGGCATCGGCGACCAGGGCGCCGGCGGGATGGCCATCTCCATCGGGAAGCTCCAGCTGTACACGCTGTTCGGCGGCGTCGAGCCGTCGCGCACCCTGCCCGTCCTCCTCGACGTGGGCACCAACAACCCCGAACGGCTGGCCGAGCCCGACTACATCGGCTGGCGGCACGAGCGGGTGAGCGGCGAGGCGTACTTCGAGTTCGTCGACCGCTTCGTCACCGCGGTGCGCCGGGTGCTCCCGGGTGTGCTGCTGCAGTGGGAGGACTTCGCGCGCGACCACGCCGCCCCGCTGCTCGAGCGCTACCGGGACACGCTCTGCACCTTCAACGATGACATCCAGGGCACCGCGTCGGTGGTGGTGGCCGTGCTCACCGGCGCGCTCGGCGCGACGGGCACCCGCTTCCGCGACCAGCGCATCGTCATCGCCGGCGCGGGGAGCGCGGGGCTCGGGCTCGCGGCCTACCTCCTCCAGGCGATGCGCGCCGAGGGGCTGTCGGCGGAGGAGGCGCACCGGAGGCTCTTCCTCGTGGACCGCGATGGGCTTCTCCACGACCGGCTGGCGGGTCTCACCGCCGGGCAGCGCCCGTACGCCCAGCCGCTCGAGCGCTTCCGCCGCAACGCCGCCGGGCAGGTGCCGCTCGAGGAGGTGCTGGAGGAGGCCTCGGCCACCGTGCTCATCGGGGTCTCGGCGCAGTGCGGGCTGTTCAGCGAGAAGGCGGTGCGGGCGATGGCCGCCCGGGTCGAGCGGCCGATCATCCTCCCGCTGTCCAACCCGCTCGAGCGGTGTGAGGCGGCGCCCGCCGACCTGCTCCAGTGGACCGACGGGCGGGCGCTCATCGCCACCGGTACCCCGTACCCGCCGGTCACCTACGGTGGCGTCACCCGCCGCATCGCCCAGTGCAACAACGTCTACATCTTTCCCGCGGTGGGGCTCGGCGTGCTGAGCGTGGGTGCGCGACGGGTGACGGACGGGATGATGCTCGCCGCGGCGCGGGCTCTCGGCGCGCGCTCACCAGCCCGGAAGGACCCTTCCGCGCCCCTGCTCCCGACGCTGGACGAGCTGCTTGGCCTCACCCCGGAGATCGCCCTGGCGGTCGCCCGCGAGGCGCAGGATTCGGGCATGGCGCCGGCCAGCTCCGAGGACGCGGTCCGGGCAGCGATCGACGCGCGCTTCTGGAGCCCGACCTACCGTCCGCTGCTCTAGAGCCAGCGCCCCGTTTGTCGTAGGAGAGTCTCCAGGGGGAACTGGAGGCCCTGACGGATGGCGCACGGCACGACGAGAGAGAAGGCGGGCACGCTGGTGGACGGCGGAAAGTTCCGCATCGAGACCGACTCGATGGGGGCGGTCCGGGTGCCGAACGAGCGGCTGTGGGGCGCGCAGACCCAGCGGTCGCTCCACCACTTCTCCATCGGCGACGACCGGATGCCCCAGGCGGTGTACCGGGCCTACGGCATCGTGAAGAAGGCCGCGGCGCGGGTGAACGCCGAGCTGGGCCGGCTCCCGAAGGACAGGGCCGAGCTCATCGACCGCGCGGCCGACGAGGTCATCGCCGGCAAGCACGCGCTCGAGTTCCCGCTCTTCGTCTGGCAGACCGGATCCGGCACCCAGTCGAACATGAACGTGAACGAGGTCATCGCCAACCGCGCCATCCAGCTCGCCGGCGGCACGCTGGGGACGCAGACCCCGGTGCACCCCAACGACCACGTGAACATGTCGCAGTCCTCGAACGACACCTTCCCCGCGGCGATGCACGTGGCGGTGGTGCTGGAGCTGGCGGACCACCTCATCCCCAGCATCGAGGCGCTGGTGAAGGTGCTCTGGGCCAAGGCCCGGGAGTGGGTCGACGTGGTGAAGATCGGCCGGACGCACCTCCAGGACGCGACCCCGCTCACCGTGGGGCAGGAGTGGAGCGGCTACGCCACCCAGATGGAGGACGCGCTGGCCGAGGTGAAGCGGGCGATGGAACGCCTCTACCCGCTGGCCGCCGGCGGTACCGCGGTGGGCACCGGCATCACCGCCCCGGCCGACTTCGGCGAGCGGATCGCCAGGGAGATCGCCCGGCTCACCGGCCACCCGTTCACCACCGCCCGGAACAAGTTCGCGGCGATCGCCTCGCTCGACCCGATGGTGAGCGTCAGCGGCGCGCTGCGCGGACTGGCCGTGCCGCTGATCAAGATCGCCAACGACATCCGCTGGCTGGGCTGCGGGCCGCGCGCCGGCATCCACGAGCTCAACCTCCCGGCCAACGAGCCCGGCTCGTCGATCATGCCCGGCAAGGTGAACCCCACTCAGGAGGAGGCGGTGGTGATGGTGGGGATCCAGGTGATCGGCAACGACACCGCGGTGGGCTTCGCGGGCTCGCAGGGCAACTTCGAGCTGAACGCGATGCGGCCGATCATCCTCAAGAACGTGCTGCACTCCTCGACCATCCTCGCCGACGTCTGCAACCGATGGCGGGAGCACAGCCTGGAGCAGATCACCCTCGACCGGGCCCGCATCGACCGGTACGTGAGCGAGTCCTTGATGCTGGTGACCGCGCTCAGCCCGGTCATCGGCTATGACAAGGCGGCGCACATCGCCCACGAGGCCCACAGCAAGGGGATGACGCTGCGCGATGCGGCGCTCGCCTCGGGGTACGTCACCGCCGAGCAGTTCGACAAGGTGGTGGTCCCACGGTCGATGGTGGGGAACCCGCGCAAGGACGTCGGGCTCGAGAAGTAGCGAGCGGCCTCGACCAGCGCCTTCGTGCCGGCCCCTCCTACTGGTGACGGGCGTTGTGCTTCGCCGCGTAGATGCGCCGGCTCTCCCGGTTCTCCTGGCGGTTGATGCTCCGCCGCTCTGCCGGGGTCAGCTTACCGCCGTTGGCCGCGCGGTCGGCCTTGATCTCGTTGTCGATCCGGCCCTCCTGCTTCTCCAGCCGCGCGGTCTCGCCCGGGGTGAGCTGGCCGCTCTGCACGCCCTGGCCGATGCGCTCCTGCTGCCGCACCTCGCGGCGATCCACCTCGGCCGCCATCGCCAGCGACGACAGCGCGGTCACCACCAGAATCGTCCTGATCATCGTCTTCACGGGTTGGTCTCCTGACAGCGGGCGCGGCGTCGCGCCGTTCCCGTTCGGACAGCTCGAACCCGATCCAAATTCGAAAGTTGCGCCGGCTGCACCAGGTGTCGGCGGTGACCCTCGGGCGCTCAGCGCCCAGGTGGGACCACGACCACTCCCTCCTTCATCACGAAGGAGACCCGCTCGGTGGCGCTGATGTCTTTCAGGGGATCCTCCTTCATCCCCACCAGGTCACCGTAGGCGCCGGGGGCGAGCGTCCCCAGCTCGGACTCCTTTCCCAGGAGCGCCGCCGCGGTCACCGTCGCCGAACGGAGCGCCTGCCAGGGCGTCATGCCCCGGTCGACGTAGCGCTTGAACTCCTCGGCCTGGTTCAGCTTGTCCCAGTCGAATCCACCCGCGTCGGTGCCGAGGGCGATGGGCACCCCGGCGGCGAGCGCCCGGCGGAACGAGTCGTCCGCCGCCTTGACCAGGGCGCTCCAGATCGGGTCGAGCTTCGTTCGCGGCCCCTCGACGAAGGCCTGCACGGTCAGCGTCGGCGAGAGGTACACCTTCTTCTGCGCCATCTGCTTCGCAGTGGCGTCGTCGATCACGTCACCGTGCTCGATGCTGTCCACCCCCGCCGCCAGGGCGATGGCGTGCCCGGTGGGGGTCATGCTGTGCGCCGCGACGCGCTTGTTGGTCCGGTGCGCCTGGTCGACGATGGCCTTCAGCTCCTCCTCGGTGAAGTTGGGGAGGCTGCGGATCTGCCCGTCGGCACGCTTGTAGTAGCCCCGGTCGGCGTAGACCTTGATCCAGTCGGCGCCGTGGGCGATCTGGTCCCGCACTGCCTGGCGGCAGGCATCGGGGCCGTCGCACATCTGGACGCCCTTGGGCATGTCCAGCTCCCAGGAATAAGTGGTGCCTCCGAGCCCGTAGGCGCCGGTGGGGGCGAGCGCCTTGGTGGCCACGAAGAGCCTCGGGCCGACCACGATGCCCGCGGCGACCGCCTTCTTGAGATCCACGTCGGCGAAGCCCGCACCCTCGTTGCCGATGTCCCGGAGGGTGGTGAAGCCGTGCTCCAGCGCGATACGCATCGCCCGGGTGGCGCGGAGCGTGCGGTAGGGAAGCGACTCCTTGAGCAGCTGCGTGTCGTACTCGACGGCGGTGGGGTCTCCCTGGAGCAGCACGTGGGTGTGGGTGTCGATGAAGCCAGGGCAGACCGTCAGGGCCGAGGCGTCGACCACCTGCGCACCGGCCGGGACGGAATCGCCCAGCGACTGGATGCGCCCGTCCTGGATGACCACCACTGCTCCGGTGCGGACTTTCTGGGCCGCCGGGTCAAGCAGCCGCCCGGCTCGGACCGCGATCACCCGAGGCTGCTGCTGCCCGAGCGCGACGCCGCACAGAAGCGTTGCCACCCACGCCACGATCCGCATGTGCTCTCCCCTCCCTGGTCGAGAATTCCGGGGAAGGAGTGTGGCATGTCGCGCCGGGCCGGGGCGGAAGAACCGCCGCCCCGGGCTCACTCCGGGATGGCCTGGACGATGAACCGCCGGGGCGCCGAGCCCACGAAGTAGAACGGGTAGCAGGTGACGAGCGTCAGCCGTGCTCCGCCCGTCGACGCGAGCACCTGCGCCTCGTCCGGGGCGACGATGGAGAGCCGGGCTACGCGGAACCGGCGGACCTCGGCCGGAAGGGCCAGCTCCACCAGGTCACCCTCGGAGATGTCCTTCAGCACGCGGAAGAAGCCGTCGCGGTGCCCGGCGATGCCCACGTTTCCGGCCTCATCCGGGCGCGGGGTTCCCTCGATGTGGCCCACCGCGCGGTCGAGCGTCCACTCGTCGGTGCCCTCGAGCACCGGCACCTCGAGCGCGAGCCGCGGGATGCGGAGCAGGGCGAGCGGCGGCGGCGCCGGGCGCGCCAGCGCGCGTAGGTATGCTCGGATACGCCCCGGATCCCAGAGGCTCTGATCGACCTCTACGGCCGGAGCGCGGGCGCCGGTTGGCCGCGAGGGCACCGCGGCGCGTGTGGTCTCGTGGAACGCGGCGATCGACCGGCGCTCGGAGGCCCAGGCGAGGCCGCGCGCCGTCGCCCAGGTGCCACCAAGCACGAGCGCGATCGCCCAGGAGACCCGCTCGAGGAGATGGAGCCGGCGACGCCAGATGCCTCGCCGGTCCATCCTCGCCTCGGGGAGCACCGACACCCGGATGACCCGCTAGCGGAGTGCGCGCGCCGCCCGGAGCGACAGCGCGATGCCGGCGGAGACCAGGGCGAGCAGCCCCAAGAGAGGCAGCGGGCTCGCGGTCTTGGGAAGCCGGTGCGGAGGCGTCGCGGCGGCCACCTCGGCCGCAGGCGCGGGCTCGGGCGGAGCCACCGCCCTCGCGGCCACCGAGCGCTGGCTGATGGTCTGCGGGGGCAGCTTGGTCACGAAGGTCCCGGTCAAACGCTCACCCTTCTTCACGTTGCGCAGCAAGACCTCTTTCCCATCCTTCGCGTAGTAGACGTCGTTCCCGTCCGGATCTTTGAAGTTGTAGCTCTTGAGATCGCCCTTGGCGTCCTTGATGACGATTCCGCCCGGCGCGACCTGCATCACGGTGCCCGAGACGACGCGGGTGACTGTGACGTCGCGGGTGGTGGTCTTGTCTGTGATGAGCGCCCCGACCTTCATCCCCGGCTTCAGCTGGTCGATGCCGACGTCCTGGCCGTCGAGCTGGAACTTGAAGCCGTCCGGAACCGTGTACTCGTGGATACCATCGGCTTCCCGGACCACGACCTTGTTCCCAGCGACGGAGATCACCTCTCCGGACTTCACCGTGTGCCTCACGGTGGTGGACTCCGTCGCCGACGTCTGCGCAAGCGACGCTGACCCGAGCGCCAGCGACAGCACGCACGCTGCAAGTGTTGAGTGACGCGACATAAGTCTGGCCCTCCCTGAGCCCGTGCCGCCGCGCCGAGAGGCGGCGCGGACACGCACTTATCTGTCAATACAGGTGTCAGAAACATGAGAAAGAGGCCCCTTGGGGATGGGTCACTTTGGACCCACATGGAGCTGGTACAGGGCCGATGGGCACTCGACGCCGCATGGCGTCCCGCCACGTCGCTGCACCTTGCGCGGCCGCCGACGCCCCGGGCGATCCGGCAGGGGCCAGCACCCAAAGGGCGTGCGCGTGCCCCTGGGCAGGTGTGCGTGGACCACGCACGCGCACTCCCCTGCAACCCGTCCCGAGGCACCGCCGGGGAGCGATACCGGCCCTAGACTCACCGGGCGATGACCCGCCTCCGCCCCACGCTCGCCGGACTCGGTCTCCTCACCGCGCTGTCCGGCTGCAACCTCCTCGACTCGAACGGCACCGGGGCCGGGCCCAACCCGTCCAGCCCCACGACCGACCTGGCCAGGGTGGCGCTCCAGGCGCACGACCAGGTCCGGAGCAACGCCACGCCCACGCCGGCCCCGGCCCTCCCGGCGATGCAGTGGTCGGCCGATGTGGAGGCCGTGGCGGCCCAGTGGGCTGCGCACTGCGTGTACCAGCACAACGCGGGCCGCGGGAACCTCGGGGAGAACATCGCCGCCAGCTCACCGGGCTATTGGCCCAGCATCGCGGAGGTGGTGCAGGCCTGGGCGTCGGAGGCCTCGGACTACGACTACGGCTCGAACAGCTGCGCGACCGGGAAGGTGTGCGGGCACTACACCCAGCTCGTCTGGCGGGGCAGCACGCTCCTGGGCTGCGCCTTCGCGCGCTGCACCGAGAACTCGCCTTTCGCCGGCGTGGCGACCTGGGACTTCTGGGTCTGCGACTACAGCCCCCCCGGAAACTGGGTCGGCGAGCGGCCGTACTGAGCGTGGGGGGTCCGCGCCCCCGGTTTCCTGGAAAGCTGGGCCGGCTCGCGTAGCATCGGCCCGCCAAACTGAACGCTGGAGGTCGTGGTGCGCCTTCGCTGCACGCTCCTGGTCCTCGCCCTCGGTTGCGCCGGAGGCTCGACGGCCCCCGCTCCTCAGGCCGCCGCTGCAACGGCCGCGAAGACACCGCCCCCGCCGGCGGTCCCGCCGTCGGTGCTCGCGCTCGCCCAGGGCGCACAGCCCTTCGACGACCTCGGGACGCTGAGCCGGCCCGTCGGGACCGCGTCGCCGGAGGCCCAGCGCTACTTCGACCAGGGGCTGCGCCTCGCGTACGGGTTCAACCACGACGAGGCGACGCGCTCCTTCGCCCGTGCCGCCGAGCTCGACCCGGGCTGCGCGGCGTGCCTGTGGGGCGTCGCCTGGACGCTCGGCCCCAACTACAACGTGCCGATGCTCCCGGACCGGGCGCAGGCGGCGTGGGATGCGCTCCAGGCGGCCCGCGAGCGCGCGACCCGGGCCCGCCCGGTGGAGCAGGCGCTGATCACCGCGCTCGCCTCCCGGTACCGGGGACCGCAGCCGGTGGATCCCCCGGGCCAGCAGCCGATGAACGAGGCCTTCGCCCGGGCGATGCGCGATGTGGCGACGGCGCACCCGGACGACGACGACGTGCAGGTCATCTTCGCCGAGTCCCTGATGGACGTGAACCCGTGGCACCTCTGGACGCTGGAGGGGAAGCCGGCGGTGGGGACCGAGGAGATCGTCGCCACGCTCGAGCGCGTCCTGGGCCGCAACTCGCGGCACCCGGGCGCCAACCACTACTACATCCACGCGGTGGAGGCCTCGACCAGTCCCGACCGCGCCGTGCCCTCGGCGGAGCGGCTCCCCGGGCTGATGCCGGCTGCCGGGCACATCGTCCACATGCCGGCGCACATCTTCCAGCGGGTGGGCCGGTACGCCGACGCCTCCGAGGCGAACCGCCGGGCGGTGCGCGCCGACGAGGCGTACCTCGCGAAGACCCGGCCACCGGGCTACTACCCGATGTACCTCGGGCACAACCATGGCTTCCTCGCCTACTCGGCCTCGATGCTCGGGCGCTCCGAGGAGTCGCTCCGCGCCGCGCGCGCAGCGACCAAGGCCGTTCCCCCCGAGATGCTGGACATGATGCCTGGCATGGACTTCTTCGCCTCCGAGCCCCTGCTGGTGATGGTGCGCTTCGGGAAGTGGAAGGAGCTGCTGGCCGAGCCGCGCCCGCCGGAGAAGTACCCAACCCTCACCGGGCTCTGGCTCCACGGGCGGGGCATGGCGCTCGCCTCCACCGGGAAGACACGCGAGGCGGAGGCGACGATGCGCGAGCTCCGCACGCTGGCGACGAAGATGCCGCCCGACCTGCTGGCGGGCCAGAACCCCGCCTCGGCGATGTGCCGGCTGGGTGCGGATGCGATCGAGGCCCGCATCGCCGAGCGGGGGCGCAAGTGGAAGCCGGCCATCGCCGCGTGGAAGCGCGCGGTCGTCCAGGAGGACGGGTTCGCCTACGACGAGCCGGCGGACTGGTTCTACCCCATGCGCCACTACCTCGGCGCGGCGCTGCTCGACGCGAAGAAGCCGGGGGAGGCCGAGGCGGTGTTCCGCGAGGACCTGAAGCACAACCCCGGCAACGGCTGGGCGCTGCACGGGCTCTCTGCCGCGCTCGCGGCGCAGGGCAAGAAGGACGAGGCGGCCGCGGCGCGGAAGAAGTTCGAGGAAGCGTGGAAGGACGCGGACATCACGCTGACCCGCGCCGCGCTCTGAAACGTCACGGCCCTCGAGCCCGTGGCGAGGCGCGGGGACGCTAGCGGCCGGTCATCAGGAGCGCGAGCACCGTCGCCACCTCGGGGTCCGGCCAGGTGGCAAGGAGGGTCGGCAGCGTCACCCCCACCTGGATGATTGCCCCGCCGCAGCTCCTCGGCCCGACGTACGCCTGGCCCTGGAAGCGGAGGTCGTAGCCGCAGCGGCCGAACGCGCCGTTGATCCGCGCCTTGCTGATGCTGACGCTGGATGGGGCGCCGAGGATCAGGCCGTTCACCACCATCCCCTCCTGGCCCGGTGTGACGTACAGATTGAACGGGCTCCGCCCGACGAGTCCCTCCGCTCCGTCGGAGCTCACCGTCACGTTCACCTCCCGGCCGAATGCCTTGCCGCGCCAAGCGGTCGCCCCGGACTGGTCGGGATAGCGACCAAGGTTCACGTCCGGGCCCTGGATGCCGGTCGGGGTGATGAGCGCCACGATGGGGTTCCGGATACCGGTCAGCACGAACCGGCCGCTCTCCGGCATCGACTGCGCCTCGGGCGGCAGCACATCCGCAGGCGGCAGCGGCTCCTCGTGCGCACAACCGGCGAGCACGGAGGTGAGGACCACCGCCAGGGACGATCGAGCGACGCGCCGCATGGAACGACCTTAGCGACGGTCTCGCCGATCGACCACGGCGTTGAGGAGGCCCCGTGTCACCCCGATGACCAGCGCTCCGAGGAACGCCGGGATGAAGCCATCGACATGCAACCCCAGCCCCAGCGACTGCGCGGCCGCGCCCGTCACCCAGAGGAGGAGCGCGTTGATCACCAGGGCGAACAACCCGAGCGTCAGAAACGTCACCGGGAGCGCGAGCAGCCGGAGGACGCTTCCCAGCACCGCGTTCACCAGCCCGAAGAGCAGCGCCACCAGCAGCAGCCCCGGGAGCGGCCCGACGTAGCTGAGGCCGCTGACCAGCCGGGTGGCGACCCAGAAGGCGACGGCGGTCACCACGAGGTGCAGGAGAAAGCGCATGTCCCCTCCCCCGGCGTTCAGCCGCCGGCGGGCCGGACGATTACCAGATCCTGCTCCTCGGGGTGACGCTCGAGCCACCTGCGCACGAAGGGACAGGTCACCACGACCTTCACCCCGTTCTGGCGCGCCCAGGTGAAGGCCGCCTTTGCCAGCTTTCCGCCGATTCCCTGACCGGCGGCCGCGTCGGGCACGCGGGTGTGCACGAGGTCGACCGTGCGCTCGTCGAGGGGCCGGTACGCGAGCTCCGCGGTTCCGCCGCTCACCTCGAGGAAGAAGCGGTGGTGGTTCGGGTCGTGCTGGACGTCCATCGGAGACCTCTCCTTGCTGGCGTCGACCCTGGGACGGCACACGCCCCGGCGTCAACCGTGGCGCGGGAGGGCTCACCTGGCCGGCGCAGGCGCGGCGTCGGCGGTGGTGCTCGAGGGCGGGGTGGGCTGCGGCACCCGGTTCTTCACCGCCGGCACCGTGCGCAGGTAGGCGAAGACCGCCTTCAGGTCTTGGTCGGTGAGCGTGCCGACCATCTGCCACGGCATGGGCGGGAGGATGGGCCGGCCCCGCCCCATGTGCC
>DATKKF010000083.1:0-19725 GCA_035543115.1 Myxococcaceae bacterium | reverse complement strand
CAGGAGGAGCAACCCGCCGGCGCCGGCGGCGATCCAGCTGAGCGGCGGCCGGTTGGAGCCAGGCTTCGCCGGCGCGGCGGGCTCCTCCGAGTGAGTGAAGGGAGAGCTGGAGATGTCGAGTTGATCGCCGCGGACCGCGTCGAAGCCGATGGCCCGGCGGGCCAGCTCGCCGAGCCGGGTGACCTCCTCTGCGACGCGCGGCTTGCCGTCCACCCCGTCGAGCAGGACGGCGGCGGAGAGCCGGCGGAGGCGGGGGGTGCGCTGGACGGTGACGGTGGTGGTCTTGCTCACGTCGTAGTTGCGCACCTGGTCATTCACGTTGGCCGAGCTCTGGTTGCCGGTGGACGCCTGTGCGCCGGTGGGAGACAGCGGCTGGTTGGCTGCCGCGCCGGCCACCCCACCGACGCCCGGGGCGGTGGAGGCCTGGGTCTGGGTGAGGCTGCGCTCGCTCCGCAGAGCAGAGGCGTCGGGGTCGACGACGTCCGCGGTGCTGGTCACCTCGCTCGCGTCCACGGTGGCGCTCACCCGGGCGACGACGGCGCCCGCGCCCACCACCGGCTCGAGCATGTCGACGATGCGCTTCTCGAGATCGCGCTCCAGCGTCCGCTGATAGGAGGTGGCGGCCTCTCCCGGCCCGTCGGTCGCCGCGAGCACCGTCCCCCGGCCATCGACGACGGTGACCGAGTCCGGCGCGAGCCCAGGGACCGCGGAGGCCACCAGGTGCCGGATGCCGGCCAGCTCGCGCTCGTCCAGGGTGCGCCCGGGCTGCAGCGAGACCACCACCGCCGCCGAGGCCTTGCGGTCGTCGTCCCGGTAGAGGCCCTTCTCCGCCAAGGTCACGTGGACCCGCGCGCTGCGCACCGAGGCCAGCCGCCCGATGGTGCGGGCCAGCTCGCCCTCGATGGCCCGGCGGAGGTTCACCTTCTGGGTGAACTCGGACACCCCGAGATCACCGCGGTCGAAAAGCTCGAACCCCACGCCGCCGCCGCGGGGGATTCCGGCCGAGGCCAGGAGGAGCCGCGCGTCGTACACCTTCGAGGCGGGGACGGCCAGCGCCGCGCCCTGGGCCTCGGGCCGGAAGGGGATGCCCGCCGCCTTGAGACGCGAGGCCGCCTCGGCACTGTCCTCCGGCGTGAGGTTGGTGAAGACGTACTGCCAGCCGTCGGCCGCTCCGGTGAGCATGGGCACCAGCAGCCCGAGGAGCAGCGCCCCGCAGACCGCCGCGGCGAGGCCGAGCTTCTTCCCGCCGCTCAGCGCGGCCAGACGGGCGGGCAGCTCCCGCAGCTGTCGAAGGAGAGGGTCCATGGCGCTACACGCTCATCCGCATCACTTCTTGGTAGGCCTCGACCACCCGGTTTCTGACCTTCACCGCCAGGCGCATGGCCACGTCCGCCTTCTCCAGGGCCAGCGCGGTCTCGTGGAGGTTCCCGCCGCCCTCCGCGACCCGGGCCGACTCCCGGTCGGCGCTCTGCTGCAGCGTCTCCACCTCGCCCAGGGCGCGCCCCAGCGTCTCGCCGAAGCTCGCCGACGGGGTGGCGGCGGTGGGCGAGGGGCCGGCGGGGCGACGAACCGGGAGCGAGAGGAGGTCGGAGGCGGCTCCGTCGATGCGATTCATGGTGCTCACCGGGTGATGTCCAGGGCGCGCTGGCTCATGGTCTTGAGGGTCTCCACCGCGGTGGCGTTGGCCTCGTAGGCCTTGGAGGCCGACATGAGGTTCACCACCTCGTGGATGGGGTCGACGTTGGGCAGGGTGACGAAGCCCTCGGCGTCGGCGTCCGGGTGGCCCGGGCTGTAGACCCGGCGCCCCGGCGTCGGGTCGGCCACCAGCTCCGAGACCTGAACCCCGGCCGGGGCGGCCCCCCCCGCGGCTCCGGCGAGCGTGGCCTCGAAGGGGGCGGTCTGCAGCACCGGGTCGATCCGCCGGTACGGCCCGCCGTCGGGCCCCCGGGTGGACTCGGCGTTGGCCAAGTTGGAGGTAGCGGCGTTGACCCGGGTCCGTTCGGCCGAGAGCCCGGAGGCGCTGATGTCGAGTGCAGTGAAGAAGTCCATGGGGTGTCTCCGGTTCAGCCGTTCCCGTCAGTGACCACGTAGCGGAGGATGGCGAGCTTCTTCCCCGCGGCCCGCGCCGCGGCGCCGTACTGCAGAGCGTTCTGGGCGAGCGCGACCATGGTCCGGTCGGCGTCCACGCCGTTGCCGTCGAGCCCCGGGGAGGCGCCGGGCATCGGCACCGTGACCACCGCCTGCTCGGCGGGCAGCGACCCCTCGCCCGCGGTGGACTGCGCCTGGACCGCCTCGAGGCTCCGGGCGAAGTCCACGTCCTGCGGCTGGAAGCCCGGGGTGTTGGCGTTGGCCAGGTTGGAGGCGAGGACGTTCTGGCGGACCAGCCGGACGTCGAGGGCCTTCTCCAGCGTGGAGAGCGTGGCGTCGAAGAGCTTCATGCGTGCACCTCGGGAGACAGGGGCGAGCACACCGGGGCGCGGGTCTCGCGGAGCTTGTTGCGGAGCGTCCGCAGCCCGATGCCCAGCATCCGGGCAGCGTGGGTGCGGTTGCCCCGGCAGCGCCGGAGCGCCTCGGCGATGGCCAGCTGCTCCAGCCGTGGCAGCTCGAGCGGCAGCTGGGAGAAGGGTGTCTCGGACGGAGCGGTGGGCCGAGCCGAGAGCCCCAGGTGCTCGCGGTCGAGCATCCCGCCGCGGGAGCGCAGCAGAGCGCGGGCGAGCACGTTGCGCAGCTCGCGAACGTTGCCGGGGAAGCGGTGGGCCAGGAGCGACTCCATCGCCTCCGGGGAGAGCGCGGCTGCGGGCCGTCCGAGCTCGGCAGCCAGCGCGTCGACGAGGTGAGCGGCCAGCCTGGGGAGGTCCTCGGGGCGGCGGCGGAGCGGCGGCAGGTGGATGGGGAAGACGTCCAGCCGGTAGAAGAGGTCGGCCCGGAAGCTGCCGCCGGCCACCAGCGCCGGGAGCTCGCGGTTGGTCGAGGCGATGACCCGGACGTCGACCGGCACCGGCCTGCTCCCGCCCACCCGGTCCACCTCGCGCTCCTGCAGGACCCGGAGCAGCTTGGCCTGGAGGGAGAGCGGCAGCTCGGAGACCTCGTCGAGGAGCAGGGTGCCGCCGTGGGCCTGCTCGAAGCGCCCGGCCCGGCGCTCCGAGGCGCCGGTGAAGGCGCCGCGCTCGTGCCCGAAGAGCTCGGACTCGAGGAGCTCGGCGGGGAGCGCCGCGCAGTTGACCGCCACCCAGGGCCCACAGGCGCGCTCGGAGCGACGGTGGATCTCCCGGGCGAGGACCTCCTTGCCCGTGCCGCTCTCGCCGACCAGGAGGACGGTGACGGTGGTCGAAGCCACGTCGTCCACCGCGGCGATGACCTCGCGCATCGCCGGGCTGACCGTGTCCAGCAAGGGGGCGGTCATGGCGTCGGGACTCCCCGTGCCCTCCGGAGGGCGGCCTCGGCCGAAGCGAGGTCCTGCTCCACGCCGGGGGCGAGCGCCGGGAGCGGAGCAAGCCGGGCCGGCGGTCCGCCCCCGAGCCTCCGCCACAGCGAGCTCCAGGGGCGCAGGAGGAAGCGCTTGTCCCCGACGCGGGAGCGCGCGTACTCGAGCACCACCCGGGCGCGGGCCCGGTCTCCCACCTCGAGGAACAGCTCGGCAGCCTGGGTGAGGTGCGCCTCGAGCTCGTCGGGGCTGGCGGCGGAGGCCGTGCCGGCAAGGATCTTCGCGCCGAAGAGCGGCGCGCCGGCAGCGGCGGCGGCGAGGGCAGCCGCGCGGGCCATCGCCGAACCCAACGGCGGCTCGGTGCGGTCGGGCAGCTCGAAGTAGACCTCGAGGCCCACGTCCCGAGCATCGGGCGAGCGGAGCATCTCCAGGACCATCGCCTGGCAGAGCCGGACGCCGAGCGCGCAGATGCCCATCCGGACCCGGAGCAATGCGGCGGCCTCGGCGATGCGCCCGGTGAAGACCAGCGCCCGGGCGTGGCGGAGCTCCAGCTCCGAGCGCAGCGGTTCGGGCAGGCCTCCGGAGTCGAAGACCGAGGGCTCGCGGGCGGTTCGCAGGCAGCTGCCGTCCAGCTCGCAGAGGCGGGCCCGGGCCATCCGTCCGAAGGGGTCGGAGAGCAGCGCGCGCTTCCAGGCCGTGGCGGCCTCGGCGACGGAGCCGGTCTGCAGCGCCAGGTCCCCGAGGCGAAGTCCCACGTAGCCGCTGGTCGGGTGGGTGACGGAGCGGAGTGCTGCCAGCGCGGCCTCGGGCGCGTCCTCGTGCAAGGCACACTCTGCCCGGGCCTCCGGGGTGTCACCGGGGCAGGCCGCGCCCAGCCCGAGCTGCTCGGGTGGATAGAAGACCCGCGGAGGCCCCTCGATCTCCCCGGACCAGGGCAGGCCGGCCATCTGACGCACCTCGAGCGCACGCTGCGGTCCGTCGATCAGCCGGGCCTGGAGCGTGCGGACGCGACAGGTGAGGAGCACGGCGCGCCCCTCCAGGCTCACGGTGGGGCACAGCTCGGCGTGGGCCTGCGAGAGATGGCGTCGAAGGCCCGCCGGGTCCTGCTCGGGAACGAGGGTGATGCGGGCCCCCATCTCCTCCGGCACGATCCTGATGGCTCCGAAGCGCGCCGGCAGCGCCAGGCGCTCGGTGCTCAGCGCCGCGCCGAGCCCAGGGTCGATGGACGCCGGAGCGGCGACCGCGGTGGCGGCGAGCAGGATCGAAGCGAGCGTCACGCGGCCGCCACTCTGCAAGCGACATGCGCACCGCGCCGCCGACCGAATGGGCGAGCGTTCGTCGGGGCTTGCGAGGGGTGAGCCCCGGTCCGGGCCGTCGCGTGTCATCGCCGTGGCTCGGCCGGTCAGGCGATTGACGCGTCGCGATTCCGACGGCGGAGCTTCTCCACCAGCGTGGTGCGCTGTAGGCCGAGGAGGTCCGCCGCGGCCTTCTTGTTCCCCGCCGACTGCCGGAGCGCGGCCTCGATGAATGCGTCCTCGAGCTGGCGGAGGAGGAGGGGAACGTCGATGGGCAGCGGGAGGGTCCGCACGTCGGGCAGCGCGGCCAGCGCGGCGATCGGCTCCGGGGTGGAGGGGGGTTCCACCGGCTCGGGACGGATCGGAGTGACCGCCGCCAGCGTCGCCGGCTCGGCGGCCCGACCCTGCGCCGGAGGGGCGGAGCCCCGGAGATGCGGAGGAAGGTGGGCGGGCAGGATGATCGGCCCCTCGGTGCACACCGAGATGCGCTCCACCAGATTCTCCAGCTCACGGACGTTGCCCGGCCAGGCATAGGTGGTCAGCTGGGCGACCGCCGCCGGGTGGAGGGGACGGGTCTCCCCCCGGTTGCGCCAGAAGTGCTCGAGCAGCACCGGGATGTCCGCCGGCCGCGCGCGGAGGGGCGGAAGCTCCACCGGGCACACCAGGAGCCGGTAGTAGAGGTCGCGCCGGAAGCGTCCGGCCTCGACCTCGGCGGCCAGGTCCCGGTTGGTGGCGGCGATGAGGCGGAAGTCGGCCGGCACGGACTCCGCGCTGCCCACCGGCTCGTAGGCCCGCTCCTGGAGCACCCGCAGCAGCTTCACTTGCAGGTGCAACGGCAGCTCGCCGATCTCGTCGAGGAACAGCGTGCCCCCGTGGGCCAGCGCCAGCCGGCCGCGGCGGGCCTGGTGGGCGCCGGTGAAGGCGCCGCGCACGTGCCCGAAGAGCTCCGACTCGAGCAGCGCGTCGGGGATGGCGCCGCAATTCACCGGCACCAGCGGACCGTCGCCCCGCTCGCTGGCGGAGTGGATGGTCCGGGCCAGCACCTCCTTGCCGGTGCCGGTCTCCCCGGTGATCAGGACGGTGGCGTCGCTCCGGGCGATCTTCAGGCAGGTACGGAGCACGGGCCCGAGCGGCGAGTCATCGGAGTGGATCAGCGCGGGTGTGGTCGAGACGGTGTCGCGGGTCTGCAAGACGGGCGGCATCGGATGTGTCCCCAGTCGGAGAGCTGTTGAACGTAGAACACCGTCAGCAAACGCCGTTCCATGACGCCAGAAGCGTGGCGTTCCGAGCGGGGAGTGGCTCCTGGAGACGCTGTCGCACGGGTACGGCGCGACCACCGCGCGGGGGCGCTACACACCTGGTCAACGGGCTCGCACCGACGGCGAACCCCTCGGCAGACACCCTGGAGCGCGCCGGAGACTCAGGGAGCTGCCTCCCCCGGTGACAAATTTCGTCGGCCGGTCGAGGCGAACCCGGTGCGAGCGCCGCGCCTGCGCGCGTCGCCCCGGCGCACCCCGTGGGCCGTTCCCCTCTGGAGCGCGCGGGTGGACACCCCGCTTCTCTCGTGGGCCGGAACAAACGAAGACGCGTGTCACTCCACCCGGCTCCGGGACCCCCACCTTCGACGCCCCGCGGCGAGGTGGAGTGTTTCCTGCAGGTGCGCTGGCGTCTCATGCTCGCCCGCGCGAACCGACGTTCCATCAGCCACGAGTCAGTGCTGGCAGAGGTGAAGTCCCTCTTCCAGTCCCCCACCTGGCGTCCGCCCACCTTTCCCGCCGCGGCGATGGAGCTGCTCTCGCTCACCGAGCGCGAGGACATGGAGATCGGCCAGGCGGCGGACGCGCTCGGCCGGGACCCGGTGCTGGCGGCGCAGGTGGTGAAGCGTGCGCGGTCCGCCGCCTACGCCGGCCGCCAGGTGGTCAGCACGCTCAAGGAGGCGGTGGTCCGGCTGGGTGTCTCCGGGACCCGGAACGTGGCCCTGGAGTCGGCGATGACCATGTCCTGCTTCACCGGGAGCCAGAACGCGGCGCTCCGCGAGTCGCTCCGGCGCCACTCGGTGGCCGTCGCCCACCTGGCCCGCGGCACGGCGGTGGTGGCCGGTGCCTCTCCGGAGCAGTCGTTCCTCTGTGGCCTGCTGCACGACCTGGGCAGCGTCGCCACCCTCCTGGCGCTGGAGGAGCTCTCCACGAGCTGGGAGATCCAGGTCGATGCGGCGGAGATGTGGCTCCACCTGGACCTGCTCCACCCCGAGCAGTCCGCGGCCATCGCCCGGATGTGGGGGATGCCGGACACGGTCATCGACGTGCTCGGCCACCACCACGACCTCAGCCTCAAGGGGGCCCCGAGGACCGTGGCCTCCACCGTCGTCCTCGCCGAGTCCTTCGCCGACGAGCTCGGGCACAGCTTCCGTGTCTCGGGGCAGCAGATCGCGGTGGAGAGCGCCGACGAGGAGCTCCTCTCGGATGCCCGGACTGCCCTGATGCTCGAGGAGGACCCCCGACCGGTGGTCTTCAAGCAGGTGAAGACGCCGCTGGGCGCGGCGCTGGGTGCAGACGAGGAAGCGCGGCCGGCGCTCTGACCGCGGCGCTCAACCGGCGACGCCGGAGTGGGCGCGGGCCTCGGGGTCCGGCGCCCGGGCGGCGGCATCGGCCACCTCCATCGCGGTGACCGGAACGGGAAGCCTGGCCAGCGCCGCGTGCTCGACGAGCAGGTGCGCCGCCGCGACCGGGAACACCGGCCGCACCAGGAGCTTGAAGATGGGAAACAACGCCACCGCCCGGCTGAGCGCCAGTCCGGCGAACTCGAGCGGCTGCTCCTCGACGCGCTCCGAGGGCCCGTAGAACCGGCGGGCAAACCGGGCCCAGATTCCTCCCCAGGCCCGGGGGAGCGCCCAGCGGAAGAGGAAGACGCGGGTGGTGAGGAAGTTCCACCCCCGCAGGTACCACGGCGGCGGGGTGGTCTCGGGGGGCGACCAGGCCCGGGCGGTCTGTCCGGCGGTCATCACCACCCACCAGTAGGCGGACCAGCACGCGGTGAGGAGGGAGACCAGGGGTCGCCGCAGCGGAAGCAGCGAGGTCACCGCCGAGATGAGGACGATGCCCGGGAGGAACCCGAGGAAGAACTGGACGCGCCGGTTGGTCTTGCGTCGCACCCAGGGCACATCGAGCCGGATGCGCGGCCGCATCGGCGGGTCCTCTGGCGCCACCTGGACCAGCAGGCTCAGCTCGCGCGAGAGCGCATCGTGGAAGTCGCGGGACATGGCCAGCACCCCGGCCTGGGCGATGCTGAGCGAGGCGTACAGCGCCGCCAGGAGGGCGAGGATGGCGTTCAGCCGCCCTCGCAGCCCGCGCTCGGTGCTCCGTGCCGTGCCGAGCGCCGAGCGGACCGCGGTGATCGCTCCTGCTTCCTCCATGGTGAGCGGCGGGGTGCCTCGACTGGAGAGGTCGGCAGCGCGCCGCTCCAGCCGCTCCAGCCGACGCTCGAGCTTCCGGCGCTGGGCCCGCGCCTCGGCGAACGCCGTCGGCGGGTGGCTGGCCAGCTCCTCGGCGTCGTTCCTCAGCTCCTCGAGGTCGTCGTGCAGCTCGGTACGCTCTTCCTGGAGCGCCTCCCCCGTCTGCTCTGGGCCCCCCACAGGGCTCGCTTCCGTGCGCCGCTGCACGTGCTCGCTCTTCTGCTTCGCCCGCGAGAGCGCGCGGTCCAGCAGCTCGGTGGTGCGCTTGGCTCGCTCCGAGGGCGGGGCGTGCTCCAGCGCTCGGGCGGCCGCCTCGATCCGAGCATCGGAGTTGTCCTGGGCGTCGGACTCCTCCTCCTCGTCCGCGACCTCCTCCTCGGGCTCCCCGGCCGCGGCCGCCGCGTCCTTCGCGGCCTGGGGCGCGCCGGCCGGGGATGGCTCACCCGGGCGAGCCGCCCGGGTCTCGGTTGGCCCGGGCGTGGCGGCAGGCAGCGCCCCGCCTGCCGGCGGGCTGGCGGCGGAGGTGGTCGCGGGTGCGCTGGAGGCCGGGGCGGGCTCTGGCTCAAACGCGTCGCGCCAGACGTCTGCACCCTGCTTGCCCACCCAGAAGACCACCGCCCCCGCGAGGACCGTCACCACCACCTGGATGCCCACGATGCGCCAGTACCGGTGCCACAGCGGAGGGTGGGCCCGCATCCTGGCCATGAGCTGCCAGGGCTCGCGCACGCCGCGCCAGAACCTGGTGCCGGCCGACCCGAACATCCGCGGCACCTTCCCACAGCTTCCGGACAGGCCCCAGCGCCAACTTGGGGAGAACTCCTGTGGCAAACGGAAGGAGCCCTGTCAGACGGGCCCGACCGCGGGCTCGGCGGTGGTTCGCGCTCCGGCGGGTCGTGAACGCTCCACCAGCCGCTCCCAGATCCGGTACATCACCGGGAGCAGCAGCAGGGTGAGCGCACAGGCCGAGAGCGTTCCGGCCACGATGACCACCGCCAGCGGACGCTGGGTCTCGCTCCCGATGCCGCGGGAGAGCGCCGCCGGCACCAGCCCCAGGGCGGCGAGGCTGGCGGTCATCAGCACCGGTCTGAGCCGCTCCCGCGCCCCGGCGAGGATGGCCTGGTCCAGCGACTCGCCCCGCTCACGCCGCCCGGCGATCGCCGAGAGCACCAGCACGCCGTTGAGCGATGCCTGTCCGATAAGGGCGATGAAGCCCACCGCCGCCGAGACGCTGAGCGGGAAGCCAAATGCCCACAGACCGAACACCCCGCCGAGGAGCGCGAAGGGCACGTTGAGCAGCGTGAGGATGGCCAGGGACAGCGAGTCGAACGCCTTGAACAGCAGGACCAGGGTGATGAGCAGGGCGACCGGGACCACCGTCGCCAGCCGGGCCATGGCCCGCTCCTTGTTCTCGAACTCGCCGCCCCACTCGATGGACATCCCCTTGCCCAGTGGCGCCTCCTGCTCCACCCGCTCGCGGGCCTCGTTGACGAAGCCCCCCATGTCCCGCCCCCGGACGTTCATCCGGATGCCGATGTAGCGGCGGCCGTTCTCCCGGTTGATGCTCGCCCGGCCCACGCCGGTCTCCACGTCGGCCAGCGCCGAGAGCGGGATGGTGAGGCCTCCGTCCACCGGGACGCGCAGCGAGCGGACCTTCTCCACGTCGTCGCGGTCGGCCGGGGGAAGCCGCAGCACCACGTCGAACTTGCGCTCACCCTCCCAGAAGTCGGCCACCGGCCGGCCGCCGAGCGCGGTCTGGAACACGTGCTGGAAGTCGCCGAGGTCCATCCCGTAGCGGGCCAGCGTCACCCGGTTCGGCTTGACCCTGACCTGGAGGACTGAGGCGCTCTTCACCAGCGCCAGGTCCGCCGCTCCGGGCACCTTGGCGATGGCCGCCTTCACCTTCTCCGCCTGGGCCTGGAGCGCGGCCAGGTCGTCGCCGTAGAGCTTCACCGCGATCTGCCCCTGCTGCCCGCTAATGCTCTCGTTGACGTTGTCGCGGATGGGCTGGCTGAAGTTCACCTCGATGCCAGGGATCTCCGCGATGCGGGACTGCAGCACGTCGAGCACGCTGCCCAGGGTCGGCGTCTCGCGAGGCCAGCGGTCCGGGGGCTTCAGCTTCACGAAGAACTCGAGGTTGTTGGCCAGCTTCGCGTCGGTCCCGTCCTCGGGGCGGCCGAGCTGCGAGAGCACCGACTCGACCTGGGGCGCGCCCTGGAGCAGCTGGGTGATGCGCGGCACGAGCTTCCGCCCCTCGGTGAGCGAGCTGTTGGCCGGCAGGGTGAAGGTCATGTACAGCGCGCCCTCGTTCAGCTCGGGGAGGAACTCGCTCCCCAGCCTCGGGAGGACCATCGCCGCGGCAGCGAGGAGCACGGTGACCGACCCGAGGAGCAGGGCCGGGTGCTTGAGGCAAGAGCGCAGCGTGGGCTCGTACCGCTTCGCCACCCAGGAGAGGAGCGGCGACTCGCCGTGGGTAGGTGGCCTCCGCCACACCAGCGCGGCGAGCACCGGTACCAGGGTCACCGAGAAGAACAGCGCTCCGGCCAGCGCCGAGACCACGGTGTTCGCCATCGGGGAGAAGATCCGGCCCTCCACCCGCTGGAGCAGGAAGATGGGCAGGTAGGCAGCGATGATGATCAGGAGCGCGAACACCGTCGGCCTCACCACCGCGGTGGTCGCCTCTCGGATGTTCTGCTCCACCGTCTCGGCCGAGCTCCGCGACAGCGCCATGCGGGCCAGGATGGCCTCGACGATCACCACCCCGCCGTCGACGATGACCCCGAAGTCCACCGCTCCCATCGATAGGAGGTTGGCGCTCATCCCTCTCAGATGGAGGTAGATGAACGAGGTGAGCAGGGACAGCGGGATGAGCGTGCCCACCACCAGCGCGGCGCGCAGATCGAGCAGGAACACGAAGAGGACCAGGGTCACCAGCACCGCCCCCTCGAGCAGGTTGTGGCCCACCGTCCGCAGCGTGGTGCCGACCAGGTCGGTGCGGTCGTAGAACGGGTCCAGCTTCACCCCGTCGGGCGCGAGCCGGTGGTCGATGTCCTTCACCGCGCCCCGGATCCGCGCCAGCACCTGCGAGGGGTTTTCCCCCCGCCGCATCAGCACCACGCCCTGCACGGTGTCCATCGACTCGTTGCGGCTGACCACGCCCTGCCGCGGCGACCAGCCCTCGGTGACCGTGGCCACGTCCTTGAGGAAGACCGGGGTGCCCTCCTCGGTCGCCAGGCGGACCGCCTTCAGGTCCTCCACGGTGGTGAAGAGGCCCTCGCTGCGGATGACGAACTGCTCCGCCCCGCGCTCCAGCACCCCACCCGAGGCGTTCACGCTTCCGCCCTTGATGCCCTGCTCGAGCGAGGCCAGCGTCAGCCCGTGGGCCGCCAGCCGCGATGGATCGGGCTGGACGTGGATCTCCCGCTGGAGCCCGCCGATGCTCACCACGTCGGCCACGCCGTTCACCCGGAGAAACGCCGGGCGCACCACCCAGTCCTGAAGCGTGCGGAGCTTCATCGGGTCCCCGCCCGCGCCGACCAGCGTGTAGCGGTACACCTCACCGATGGGCGTGGCGTAGGGCCCGAGCTGCGGGACGATGCCGTCGGGCAGGTCGGCCTCGCGGAGCCGCTCCAGGACTTGCTGCCGGGCCCAGAGGCCGTCGGTGCCGTCGTTGAAGGTGAGGGTGACGAAGGAGAGCCCGAACAGCGACAGGTTCCTGAGCCGCGACAGTTGGGGGATACCGTTCAGCGCCCGCTCCAGCGGAAGGCCGAGCTGACGTTCCACCTCCTCGGACGGCTGGCCCGGGTAGAGGGTGATGACCTGGACCTGCGTCTCGGTCGGGTCGGGGAACGCCTCGACGGTGAGGTCGCGGAACGACAGCCAGCCCCACACCGCGACGATGGCGGTGAGGGCCAGCACTGCTGCCTTGTTCTTCAGCGAGAAGTCGACCAGGTGCTGGAACACGGGCTCAGTGCTCCAGCTCGAGCTGGTTCAGGAGGAGAATGGCGCCCTTGCTGACGTAGCGCGCACCGGGCTCGAGGCCCGTCCGGAGCTCGACCTCGCCGCCGCGCTGGCGGCCGGGGGTGACGGTCACCCGCTCGAGCTTCCCCTCGCCCCGGGAGACGAAGACCACCGAGCTCTGGCCGTCGGTGACCACCGCCTCGGCGGGGACGCGCACCCGCCTCTGCGAGGGGTCGGACTGGAGCTCGACGTCGACGAAGGAGTTGGGGCGGAGCGCCCGGTCCCCGTTGGCCGCGCGGATGCGCAGCTCGACGGTGCGCCGCTTGGGGTCCACCACCTCGGAGATGCGGTCGATGGTGCCAGTCCGGGTGACGCTCCCGGCCCGGGTGCGGATGGTCACCTGTCCGCCCACCCGCAGGTCGTAGGCGTCGCTCTCCTGCACGTCGGCGAGGACCAGCACCTCGGACAGCTCGGAGATGCGCACCAGCGGGTGGTCCCCGGACGGCTGGACCTCCTGGCTCGCCACCACGTCGAGGTCCACGACGGTGCCGGAGCGAGGGGCGATGACCCAGAAGAGGTTGTCCCCCTCCGGAGCGATGCGGAGCGAGGCGCGCTTGGCAGAAGAGGCGCGCGCGGCCAGCTCGGCCTCGTGGAGGTCCGCCTCGGCGGCGAGCGCGTCCTTCTCGGGGACGGCGCGGATCTCCACCAGCTCCCGAGCGCGGGCGGCGATCCGCCGCTTCACCTCGACGTTCGCCCGGGCGGAGGCCATCTCCCGCTCGAGGTCCGCCCATGCCGCGGAGCGGACGTTGAACAGCTTGTCTCCCTCCTGCACCCGGTCGCCGATGCGGACCTGCACCTGCTCCACCCGGCCGGGCAGCGGTGCGCTCAGGGAGGCGGTCCGCTTCTCGTCGAAGCTGACCCGTCCCGGGACGGGTGGCGGTGGGAGTGGAGGGGCCTCGACGGTGGTCGCCAGCTCGACGTATCGCCACTGCGGCGCCTGGTCCGGGATGAGGAGGGTGTTGCCCTGGACGGTGATGCGATGGACGGACTGGGACGTCGTCTCGCGTTCGCGGAGCAGGAACCAGCTGGCGAACACCAGGACGACGAAGGCGATGCCACCGCCCAAGAGGAGCGAGGGACGGGCGGCGCGGCGGAATCCGGCGAGGGCGCCGGAGCCTGCGTCAGGGGACATGGGGAAGGTCCTCGGGCAAGGGCGGCAGATCCCCGGCCGCGCGGGCCTGCGCCACCGTGAGGTGGAAGGCGAAGAGGTCGAGGTCGGCGGCGTCGAGCTGGAGCTCGCCCAGCGTGCGCCGCGCGAGGAGGAGGTCCGGAAGGGGGGCGCCGCCGCGGGTCACGGCGGTCTCGAGCCGCTGCACCACGTCGCGGGCCAGCGGCAGGGTGCGCTCCATCAGGCGGCTCCGGCGGGCAAGCGCGGCCTCGCGCTGCTGCTCGAGCGACGACAGGTCGCGGATGCTCGCCGCCCGGAGCAGCAGCTGGGCCTGCCCGGCGGCCTCGGCGAGCGCGGTGGCTGCCCTGGTCTCCGCCTGGCCGTGCTCGAAGAACGGCAGCGGCAGGCTCACCCCCACCATCAGGCTCTGGTGCTGGTTGCCGGCGATGGTGAACTGATCGAGCACGTAGCCGATGCGGAAGGTGGGGTCGGGGATCCACCGGTTCCTGGCCAGGGTGAGGCTGTCCCGCGCGGCGGCCTCCTGCGCCTGGAGCGAGAGCAAGTCGGGACGCTGCTCGAGGTTGGCCACCGGGTGGCTCGCCGCGAGGCGGCCGGCGAGGAAGGTTCGCGCCGCCTCCGGGCTCCCGAAGGGGCGGCAGGGGAGGCCCACCGTCTGGGCGCAGAGGAGGAGCGCGGCGGCGAGCCGCTCACGCTCCTGGCCGAGGTTGGAGGCGTACTTCTCGGCCTCGAGCACGGCGCGGTCCACGTCGAGCCCGGCGATGTCCCCGCGCCTCTGTCGCTCCGCCTGGAGATCGGCGAGGCGCTGGGCATCGCGCACCGTCTCCTCGAGCGCGCCGACGCGGATCTCCGCGGTGGCCACCTCCGAGATTCGCTCCAGGAGGTCGAACCAGCGCTGGCGCAGCGTCTCCACCGTGTCGAACAGCACGGCGTCCCGGGCCGAACGGCTGGCGGCCTTGCGGGGACCGCGCTTGCCGATCTCGACCAGCTGGTTGAGGGTGAAGGTGTAGTTCGGGACGTCCTTGAGCTTGTCCAAGCCCGGTGGATTCGTCGTCCCGAGCGCCAGCGTGCCCCACTGGAAGTCGAAGCCCGGGTTGGGCAGCTGCTCGGCCCGGGTGACCTCCGCCTCAGCCTGGCCGACGCGGGCTCGCGCCGCGGTCATCTCGGGGGTGTGGAACCAGAGCAGCTCGACGAGCGTACGCTCGGCAGGGAGCGCCGAGAGATCGAGCGCGTCGGGCGCTGCAGAGAGTGCGGCGAGAAGCGCCAGAGGTGCGACCACGGTCACGTGGCTGGTGATGCAATGCGCCTGCCAAGCGTAGCTCCGCGGGCGGACGGCGCGCGTCGGGCGCCGCTGCAATTCCGCTGCAGCGGCGAGTACAGCGGAATGAAATCAGAGGCGTGGCGCGAGCTCGCTCTCCACTCAGGCGGGCGCCGCGGCCATCGCTCCTCAATCCTCGAGCCGCTTCAGGAACGTCGGGTAGCTCAGCCCCAGCACCCGCGCCGCCTCCACCCGCCGACCGCCGAGCTGGCCGAGCACGTGCCGCACGTAACGCTTCTCGATGTCCTCGAGCGGCCGCGGATCCCCGGTCACCACGAAGCTGCCCGGAGGCGCCATGCCCTCCACCGGCTCGCGCATCGTCTCGAGCAGCGAGAGCGTCAGCTCCGGCCCTGGCTCCAGGACCAGCGCGCGCTCGAGCACGTTCCGCAGCTCGCGGACGTTCCCTGGAAAGGGATAGTTCTGCAGCCGCGCCCTGGCCTGCTCGCCGAGCCGGAACCCCTTCCGCCCCAGCTCCGGGCCCAGCTCCCTGAGCAGCGCCTCGGCGAGCGGGAGGATGTCCTCGGACCGGTCGCGAAGCGGAGGCACGTGGATGGCGAAGACGCTCAGCCGGAACCACAGGTCCTCGCGGAAGCGGCCCTCGCGGATCTCCAGCTCGAGGTTCCGGTTGGTCGCCGCCACCACCCGCGCGGTGCTGCTCTCCTCGCTGCTGCTCCCCACCCGGCGGAACCGCCCCGAATCGAGGAAGGTGAGCAGCTTGGCCTGGAGCAGCAGGGGCAGCTCGCCCACCTCGTCGAGGAACAGGGTGCCGCCGCTGGCCACCTCCACCAGCCCTCGGCGCGCCTGCTTCGCGTCGGTGAAGGCGCCCTTCTCGTGGCCGAAGAGCTCGGACTCCACCGTGCTCTCGGGCAGCGCGGCGCAGTTCACGTGGACAAAGGGCGCATCCTCGCCCGCTCCCTGCGCGTGGACGTGCCGGGCGAGCACCTCCTTGCCCGCGCCGGTGGGCCCGAGCAGGAACACCGGGCTCCGGGGCGAGGTGGCGATGCGCTCGAGCATCTCCAGCACCTGGCGCATCGCCGCCGACCGCGGAGGCACCAGGCGGCGGCGCCCGGACAGCTCGGCCTCCACCCGGCTCAGGCGCTCGCGGAGGTTCTGCTCGCCCATCGCCCGCTGGGCCCGCATCACCAGATCGGTGAGGTCCACCGGCTTGGCCACGTAGTCGGACGCCCCCGCGCGGATGGCGTCCACCGCGCTCTGGATGTCCCCGTGCGCGGTCACCATCACCACCGGCGTGCCGGGGAGCTGCGCCTTCAGCTCGGGCAGGTAGTCCAGCCCGTCCCCGTCGGGAAGCCGGCGGTCGAGCACCACCAGCTCCGGCGCGGCGCGCTCCACCGCCTCGCGCGCCTCGTGGAGCGAGCGCGCCAGCACCACCGGATGCCCCTCGCGCGCCAGCGCCGCCTGGGCCAGCGAGGAGAAGCCACGATCGTCGTCTACCAAGAGAATGGACCTGCTCATGAAGGAGTCGTTCCCAGCCCGAGCTGCACCGTGAAGCGGCTCCCCGTCGCCGTTCGCTCGAACGCCAGCGACCCGCCCTGTCGTTCCACCGCCTGACGAGCCATGGAGAGCCCGAGCCCGATGCCCCGCGGCTTCGTGGTCACGAAGGGCTGGAACAGGCCCGCCTCGAACCCCGGCGGTGGACCTCCGGCATTATCCTCCACCTCGACCCGCACGGCACCATCCACCCGCCGGGTGGTGATGCGGACTCGGGGGTGGGTCTGCCTCCCCAGGTCCTTGGCCGCCACCGCAGCCTCCATCGCGTTGCGAAGCAGGTTGTCCAGGGCGGTGGCCAGGAGCAGCGGATCGCAGCGAACCTGGAGGCTGGTGTCGAGATCCGAGGTGACCTCCACCTCCTCCGCCTCGGGCAGCACGCGAAGAGACTCCACCGCCTCGGAGACCAGCTGCCCCACCGGAGTGAGCGAGAGCTGGGCCCTGGCCGGCTTGCCGAAGTTGAGCAGCGAGGTCGCGAGATGGCTCAGCCGGTCGATCTGTCCGCGCATGGTCCGTACGGGAAGCGTGCGGTCGCCGTCCGCGGTGAGCATCGACGCGGCGGCCTTCATGCCATTGAGCGAATTCTTGACCTCGTGGGCGATGAGCGAGGCTGCCTGGCCGAGCGCCGCCAGCTTCTCCCGCTGGTCGAGCGCCTCGTCCATCTCCCGGTAGCGGAGGTAGGTGCGCCGGAGGAACCAGCTGAAGAGCACCACGGTGACCGTCTGGCCCACCAGCACCAGCAACATCTGCCAGAGGAAGCGCCAGCGGACCGGGGCCAGCATCGGCGTCTCCTCCACCACCAGGAGCAGGCGCAGCCCGGTGTCGCCCACCTGGGCGGCGGCGGCGTACTCGGGCTTCCCCGAGAGCTCGGTCGTCTCCGCGCGCCCGCGGCGGAGGAGGTCCTCCAGCCTTCCGGGGAAGCCGGCGGCGCCGGTCCACACCGGGGGCGTGGCGGGGAGGAGGACGTCGCCCCGGTCGGTGGAAACCACCAGCATCGAGCCCTCGGTGGTGGCTCGTCCGCCCGGCAGTCCTCGCTTGCTGGCATCCACCAGCCCCACCACCGCGCCCGAGATGCGGCCCGCGCGCATCACCGGTGCGGCGACGACGAAGCTCCGGCTCCCGGGCTCGAGCGCGTCCACCACCGGGCGGTCCGTCCGGAGCAGCCGCTGGAACCAGCGGTCCTGGGCGCGCGTGGTCGGAGGGAGCACCCCGCGCGGCTCGCTCCACACCGGGACGCCCGACCCATCGAGGAACAGCACCGCCGAGAAGAACGGCGAGTTGTGGTGCGTGAACTCGAGCAGCTCGCGCTCGGGCTGGAGGTTCTCGTCGAGGAGGTCCACCTGGGGGCGGGAGGCCAGCCGCTCCAGCTCGTGCTCCAGCGTGCCGAAGTGCAGCGCCAGCGCCTCGGCGTACACCGAGGCCTCCCGGGCCACCCGGGCCCGGAGCAGCCGCTGCGTCTCGCGCACCTCGTTGAGGTAGGTCAGGAGGGGCCCGACCAGGGCGATGACGCCCACCGCCACGAGGCCGACGAGGACGGAGCGCCCCAGGCGCTGGTCCGCCTCCCTGCCGGCGGGTGAGCGCCGGGATTCCGCAGCCGTCACGTTCTCCGACACGGCCACCCGAGACTATCCCGCGGCAGGGGCAGCCTGCGGCGGCTCGAGCGGCGTCAGGTAGTTCCCGGTGAAGCAGGCGTTGCAGTACGACTTCCAGGCCGGGTCCCCCACAGCCTGGGCGAGGCCCTCCACCGACAGGTAGCCGAGGCTGTCGGCGGTGACGTAGGTGGCAATCTCGTCGGTGGAGTGGGTGGCGGCGATGAGCTCCTGCCGTACCGGCGTGTCGATGCCGTAGTAGCAGGGCCAGCGGGTGGCCGGGCTGGAGATGCGCAGGTGCACCTCGGAGGCGCCGGCGGCCTTGATCATCTTCACGATCTTCCGGGAGGTGGTGCCCCGGACGATCGAGTCGTCCACCACCACCACCCGCTTGCCCCGGAGCACCTCGCGCACCGCAGAGAGCTTCAGCTTCACCCCGAAGTGGCGGATGGACTGCTGCGGCTCGATGAAGGTGCGCCCCACGTAGTGGCTCCGGATGAGCCCCACGTCGTAGGGGATCCCGGAGACCTGGCTGAAGCCGATGGCGGCGGGCACGCCCGAGTCGGGGACGGCGATGACTAGGTCCGCGCGCGCCGGCTGCTCCTTCGCCAGCTGCCGCCCGAGCGCCTTCCGCGTCTCGTAGACGCTGCTCCCGAAGAGCACCGAGTCCGGCTTGGCGAAGTAGACGTGCTCGAAGACGCAACGCGCAGGCCGCACCGGCTGGAAGGGCTTGGTGGATCGCAGCCCGGTGTTGTCGATGATCACCATCTCGCCGGGCTCGATCTCCCGGACGTACTCCGCCTCCACCAGGTCGAGCGCGGTGGTCTCGCTGGCCAGCACGTACGCCTCGCGGAGCCGGCCCAGCACCAGGGGACGGAAGCCGTACGGGTCGCGCACGCCGATGACCTGGGAGGGGGTCTCGAAGATGAGGCTGTACGCCCCGACGCACTGGCGGAGCGCCTCGACGATCCGGTCCTCGAGCTTCTTCGCCCGGCTCCGGGCCATGAGGTGGACGATGACCTCGGTGTCCGAGTCACCGGCGAAGATGGCGCCCTCCCCCTCGAGCCGCGCGCGCAGCGTCTGGGCGTTGACCAGGTTCCCGTTGTGGGCGACAGCGACCTTGCCCCCGGCATACTGCATGGTCAGCGGCTGGGCGTTCTTGGCCTGGCTCACTCCCGCGGTGGAGTAGCGGACGTGCCCGATGGCGGAGCTTCCGGCCAGCGCCTCGAGCTCCCGGGCGCCGAACACCTCCTGGACCAGGCCCATCTCCCGGCGGGCGTGCAGTCCTCGACCGTCCGCGCTGACGATGCCCGCAGACTCCTGACCGCGGTGCTGGAGCGCGTGCAGCCCGAGGTATGTGATGTTGGACGCCTCGGGGTGTCCGTAGATGCCGAAGATGCCGCACATGGCCTGGGCCGAACGCCTCACATACACGGGAAGTGACTGTCTCGCATCCCTGCCGGTCAGGGTGGCTGTTACTGTGCCCTCATGACCGCCCAGTCTCGCCCACGGGTCTGTCTGCTCACCGGGGCCACGCTCGGGATCGGCCGGGCGGCGGCCGAGGCCCTGGCACCGATGGGGATGGAGCTGGTCCTGGTGGCCCGGGACCCTGCCCGGCTGGAGGCGCTGGCCGCCGACCTGCAGCAGAGGGCTCCCGGGGCGAAGGTGGGAGTCCTGGCGGGCGACCTCTCCCGGATGTCGGAGGTGCGCCGCATCGCCCGGGAGTTCCGCGCGACGCACGACCGGCTGGATCTCTTGCTCAACAACGCCGGCGCGCTGTTCGCGCGGCGGGAGGTCACCCCCGAGGGCCTGGAGCGGACGCTGGCGCTGAACCACCTGGCCTACTTCGTCCTGACCGTGGAGCTGTTGCCCCTGCTGAAATCCTCCGCGCCATCGCGCATCGTGAACGTGAGCTCGGACGCGCACCTCGGGATGCGCATCGACTTCGACGACCTGAACTATGCCCGGGGGAGGTACCGCCCCTTCGTGGCCTACGGCC
>DATKKF010000082.1:0-51970 GCA_035543115.1 Myxococcaceae bacterium | reverse complement strand
CAGCCGCAGCGCCTCCTCGGGCCTCATCGGCTCGCGCGAGATCTCGGTCACCAGCGCCACGTTCTCCCGGGCGGTGAGGCTGGGGAGCACGTTGTAGAACTGGAACACGAAGCCCACGTGCTCGCGCCGGTACAGCGTGAGCTCACGGTCCGTCGCCCGGGTGAGGTCCTTCCCGCGGTAGAGCACCTGGCCCGAGGTGGCGCGGTCCAGCCCGCCCAGAATGTTGAGCAGCGTCGACTTCCCGCTGCCGGAGGGACCGAGCAGCACCACGAACTCGCCCTCGCTGAAGGTGAGATCGACGCCGCGGAGCGCATGCACCTCGACCTCGCCCATCCGGTAGGTCTTCATCAGCGCGCGCGTCTCCAGCACCGGCGCCGGGACGGACCCGGGTCGGACCAAGGCCTCCCCGAGGGTCGGTGCGCGGCGCTCCACGGCGACGCTCCAGGGCTGCGACATCCATGCCGCGGGCGCTTCCGGGAGCGCCGCGCAAGGCGACGCAACCCCTGCGGAGCCCATGCGCGCCCTGGGTGCAGCCTGCGCAACTCCTGCGTCGCCCCGGCCTCGCATCAATGCGCCGGGACGTGCTACGGCCGCGCCCCATGCCCATTCAGGTCGGACAGCGCGTCCCCGACGGGACGCTGAGCGAGTTCATCGAGCAGGAGACCCCGGGCTGCACGCTCGGCCCCAACGTGTTCCAGGTGTCGACGCTGGTCGCTGGCAAGCGCATCGTGGTGTTCGGGCTCCCGGGCGCGTTCACCCCCACCTGCTCGGCCAAGCACGTCCCGGGCTACCTCGCCCACGCCGCCGAGCTGAAGGCCCGCGGGGTGGACGAGATCTGGTGCGTCTCGGTCAACGACGCCTTCGTCATGGGCGCCTGGGGACGGGACCAGAAAACGGGCGGGAACATCCGCATGCTGGCCGACGGCAGCGCCCTGTGGACCCGCGCGCTGGGTCTCGAGCAGGACCTGACGCCGAAGGGCATGGGCGTCCGCTCGCAGCGCTACTCGATGCTGCTCGACGACGGCGTGGTGAAGTCGCTCCACGTCGAGGCGCCGGGCAAGTTCGAGGTGAGCGACGCGGCCACGATGCTGAAGGATCTCCAGGGGACATGAGCCCCGGCGAGCGCATCGGCAGCTTCGCCGAGTTCTGGCCCTACTACCTGCGCGAGCACCGGCAGCCCGGCACCCGGACCCTTCACCTGATCGGGACCACGCTGTCCCTGCTGCTCCTGGTCGCGGCGGTCACGCGCGGGCGGCCGGCCCTGCTCCTCGGCGCCCTGGTGGTGGGCTACGGCTTCGCCTGGGTCGGCCACCTGGCCGTCGAGCACAACCGCCCGGCGACCTTCCGCTACCCGCTGTGGTCGCTCGCCGCGGACTGGAAGATGTGGGCGCTCGCGCTCTCGGGCCGGCTCGCGCCCGAGCTCCGCCGCGCCGGCGTCTGAGCGGGGTTGACACCACCCGCGTCAACCGGGCGAGGCGGTGTGGAGAGCCCACGCCCGCCGTGGTCCGCGCCCGGCATCGCCGTCGTGGAACAGTGGAATTCTGCAGCGCCGGTCCAGCTTTCGCCCCGGCGTGCGGCTTGCTCTGCTCGGCACCCACGCATGCGCAGGCTCCTCCTGGCGGCTCTCCTCGGGTCGCTCCCGTCCGCCGCCCAGACGCTCACCGCCGGAGGTCCGGCCAGCACCTTCCAGCTGACGACGTTCGTCTCGGGGCTCGGGCAGCTCACCGACTTCCGCTTCCTCCCCGACGGCCGGGTGGTGATGACCGAGAAGACCGGCGCGGTGAAGGTGCGCCGCACCGACGGCAGCGTGGTGACCGCGGGCAGCTTCGCCGTGGACAACGACAGCGAGAAGGGCCTCCTGGGGGTCGAGGTCGATCCCCAGTTCGCGTCCAACACCTTCCTCTACTTCTACGCCTCCGACGGGCCCAGCACGGCGAACAAGCACCGGGTGCTCCGGGTTGCCCTCAATCCCGACAACACGCTCGCCTGTTCCAACCAGCAGTGCAGCCCCGCCCAGGCCGGTGTGCTGGTGCTGCTCGAGAACCTCCAGGGCCCGGCAAACCACGATGGCGGTGGTCTCGCCATCGGCCCGGACGGGAAGCTGTACGTGGGCGTGGGCGACACCGGCTCCAACTCCGGGCTCCCTCCCGGCGGCACCATCACCAACTACATCGGGACGTGCCTCACCACCGCCAACGGCAAGGTGCTCCGCATCAACCTGGACGGGAGCATCCCCACGGACAACCCGCTCGCCGCTCCGGGGACCCGGGTCCCCGCGTGTGACGGCAGTCCGAGCAGCGCGCCAGACACCCAGAACATCACCGGGACGCCGCGGACCGAGATCTGGTCCTGGGGCTTCCGCAACCCGTTCCGCTTCTGGTTCGACGCCCAGACCGGTCGACTCTGGGTGGGCGACGTGGGCGAGGTCAGCTACGAGGAGGTGGACCTGGTCCAGAAGGGCCAGCACTACGGATGGCCCTGGCGCGAGGGCGCGTACGGCTACCCGGTCACCAGCTGCGACCCCCTCGGGGCGAACGGCGTCGGTGCCGACTGCGTGGACCCGGCGTACTTCTGCGAGCACAACGGAGCAGCGGGGAACAACGACGGCAACTGTCAGAGCATCACCGGCGGCGTCTTCGTGGACAGCGCCACCTTCCCCGCGCCGTACCGGGGTCGGTACTTCTTCGGCGACAACGCCAACGGCAACCTCTGGACGCTGACCCCCAACGCGAACCGGGACGGCTTCGTCTCCAGCCCTCGCGCGGACTTCGGCACCGGCTTCGGCACGGTCACCCGCTTCCTGGTGGGTCCGGACGGTAACCTCTACCTGTCACGCGTCGAGGGCAGCATCCTCGTCGTCTCGCCCCGGCCGGGGGTGGACGCCGGAGTCCCGGATGCCGGTTCGCCCGACGCCGGCCGGCCGGACGGAGGCGGCGTGGACGCCGGACCACGGCCCGATGCCGGCCCGCCGCTCGACGCCGGCCCGATCGACTTCGGCGGCGGCACCCCACCGGGCGGGCTCGCCGGGGGCGCGCCGTTCCAGGGTCCCGCCACCTGCCAGCTCTGCCACTCCGGCGCCGCGGTCGACGCGGGCTCGCCGTACATGCCGTGGGACAGCTGGGCGGCCACGATGATGGCCAGCGCGATCCGCGACCCGCTGTACCAGGCCGCGCTCAGCGTCGCGAACCAGGACGTGCTCGGCATCGGGCAGTGGTGCCTCCGCTGCCATTCGCCCATCTCCTACGTCCAGGGCCACGGGCTCCCGCCGGACGGAAGCGCGCTCGACGCGGTGGACCGCGCCGGGGTCAGCTGCGAGGCCTGCCACCGCACCCGGACCGACGCCGGGGTCATCGGCAACGCGCAGCTCACCTTCGAGCCGAGCTTCACCGTGTTCGGGCCCTACCCGAACGTCGACAGCCCGGCGCACACCGGGGTGCAGGACCCCGCGGTGAGCCAGAGCAGCCTCTGTGGCCAGTGCCACGAGGTGAGGAACCCGGTCCTGAAGCGGGCGGGGACGCAGCGGGCATTCCCGCTCGACACCACCTACTCCGAGTGGCTCCAGTCCGCGTACTCCGGCGGCGCCTCCCCGAAGACCTGCCAGTCCTGTCACATGGTGCGCGAGACGGGCAGCCTGCCGGTGGCCAAGCAAGGGCCGGCGCGGCCGACTCCGAGCCGCCACGCCTTCGTGGGAGGGAACGTGTGGGGGCTGGACGCGGTCCGCGCCGCGGCCGCGCCCGGGGAGCTCTCCGGGCTGGACGCCGCCTTCGCCGCCAGCCGCGCGGCGGCGCTGGAGAATCTGGCGACTGCCGCGGACCTGCAGCTCCTCCTTCCCGCCGGCGCCATCCCGGTGGAGACCGACGTGGAGGTGAAGGTCCGGGTCTTCAACCGGACCGGGCACAAGCTGCCCACCGGCTACGCCGACGGCCGCCGGGTCTTCCTCGAGCTGCGCGTCGGCGGGCAGGTGGTGAGCGGCGGCTACGATGCCGACGCCGGGGTGCTCCTCCCCGACCCGCAGCTCGCGGTCTTCGAGGCGGTGCACGCGCGCAGCGACGGCGGGCTGGACCACCTCGCGCTGCACGACACCATCCTCAAGGACACCCGCATCGAGCCGCTCGGATTCCGACCCGACGAGGACACCGCGCCGGTGGGCATCAGCTTCCTCCGCGACTCGGACGGTGGGGCCATGGGCGCGGTCGAGTGGACCTACCGGCTCCGTGTCCCGGCCTCTGCGCTCGACGCCGGAAGCACCACGGTGGAGGCGCGCCTGTTCCACCAGGCGACCACCCGGGAGTACGTCGAGGCGCTCGCCGCGGCGAACCTGACCGACGGGAGGGGAGACACGCTCCAGGCCATCTGGGAGGGGACCGGCCGCGCCGCACCGGTGCTGATGAAGACCACCCAGGCCTCGGCTGCGTTGACCCAGGGTGGAGACGTGGCCGGCGGATGCGGATGCCGGAGCACGAGCGGGAGCGCAGCGGTGCTGCCCGCGCTTGCGCTGCTGCTTGCCTGGGGCGCGCGCCGGCGCCGGGCCTAGAACCAGCGACGCCGGGGACCTGAGCACCCGCTCCGAGGCCCCGGCGGTGCGAGCCTACCGCTCCGGGGGATGCTGCCCGAACTCCTCGTCCTCGAGGTCGGCGTCGGCGTCCTGGTGCGTGCGGTGGACGCGACCGTCGATGTGGTTCGGCGGTGCGTACACGGTGTAGATCCGCAGCGGCTCGCGGCCGTCGTTGATGAAGTTGTGGCGGGTGCCCGGCGTCACCACCACCACGTCTCCGCCTTGCACCCGTGACTCCTTGCCGTCCAGCACCACCCTCGCCGAGCCACTGAGGAAGAAGAGCGTCTGCTCGGTGTGCTCGTGCACCTCCTCGCCGACCTCGTCGCCCGGTGGGATGTTCATCACCACCAGCTGCGAGCGCTCTCCGGTGAACTCCACCCGCCGGAAGTTGGGATTCTCCCGGGTCCGCTGGAGAATGTTGGCCTGGAAGGACATTCCTGGGAACCTACGTCAGCCGGCGCCGGCGAGGAACCTCAGGGATCGCCCGAGGAGCGCGTCCAGGGTGAACCGCTCCTGACCCGGGGGGAGGGTGGGCGGCGCTCGCCGGCCTTGTTACTTCAGGCACACCGCCTCGACGTTGTTGCCGTCCGGGTCGAGGAGGAAGGCGGCGTAGTATCGCGGGCCGTAGTCGAGCCTCGGGCCGGGCGCGCCGTTGTCCCGCCCCCCGGCCGCGAGCCCCGCGGCGTGAAAGCGGTCGACCGCCTGTCGGTCCGGGGCGGTGAAGGCGAGGTGAATGCTCGAGGCGGACGGCCCGGCGACGCCGGACAGCCACAGCGCCGGCGCACCCGGCGGCCCGAGCCCGGCCCCCTGGTCGTCGCGCGAGGCCAGCCGGTGCCCGAGCGGGGCGAGCGCGGTCTCGTAGAAGCGGATGCTGGCCTCGAGGTGGGTTGTCCTCAGTCCCAGGTGATCGAACATGCGTGATTCCTCCGTCCGGAGCGTGGAGCCTCACCCTGCCCGGGCCGAGACCAGCCTCGCTTGGAGGAACTTGCGCTCGGCGCGCGGGAGCCGCCGGAAGCGCCCGGGGGACACCCCGGCCGCGCGACGGAAGGTACGGACGAAGTGGGAGAGGTCGCCGAAGCCGACCTCGAAGGCCACCTCGGTCACCGGGCGCGACGGATCCGCCAGGAGGCGCGCGGCGCGACGGAGCCGGGCCGCCACCAGGTACTGGTGCGGGGTCACCCCGAGGACCCGGGTGAAGACCCGGAGGAAATGGAAGGCGCTGAGGCCCGCGCGGCGCGACAGGGCGGCGAGCTGCACCGGCTCGTCGGCGTGGGCCTCGACCCAGAGCGCCGTCTCCACCGCCCGCCGGCGGTCCACCACCCGCGGCGCCCACGCGCGCCGCGAGGCACCGCCGCGCGCGAGGAAGCGCTCCACCAGGAGCAGCGCCGCCTCCTCGAGCGACACGTCGGTGCCGCCTTCGGCCGCCGCCAGCCCGAGCGCCGCCAGCATCCCCAGCTCGGGCTCGGGGACCAGGCCACCCGCATGCCACTCCGCCGCGCGCTCGCCGCCGAGCGCGTCCACCAGCGCGGGCGAGAGATGAAACGACAGGCAGGTGTCGCCGCGCCCGTGGTCGTGGCTGCAGGCGTAGACCTCACCGGGCGCGCCGGTCATGAAGCCACCAGGGACGAGCTGGTGGGCCCCGCGCTCGGTCCGGACGCCGAAGCTCCCGGTCCGGACGTAGGCCAGCACGAAGGAGCGGTGCACCTCCGGCGGCGCCGCGTCCCCTGGACCCGCCGAGCAGCGGACGTCGAAGACCGACAGGTCCTCCCCGACGAGCAGCGGCGTGGCGTGGAGATGGGCGTTCATGGGCAGTCGCCGGAGCCTGTCCGGTGTTCCCCGGAGGGGCTTGGACAATCTTGCGATCGCCACCTTAGAGTCCAGGGCCGGGGGTTCCAGCGTGGCTGCGTGCATTCTGGTGGTGGAGGACGATCGAGACCTGCGGGAGTGCCTGGTCGACGTGATCTGCGCCGAGCTGCCTCACCTCGAGGTCCGGCACGCCGCGAACGGCCGCCAGGCCCTCGCCGCCATGCAGGAGCGGACACCCACGCTGGTCCTGCTCGACATGCTGATGCCGGTGATGAACGGGCCCGAGTTCCTCGGCGCGCTGGAGACCGCGTACCCCGGGGACACACCGAGGGTGATCATCCTCTCCGCCGCGGACGAGGAGCATGCCGGGGTGAACCGGGGCCGGGTGGTGGACGCGCTCCGGAAGCCGGTCGACATGGAAGAGCTGGTGAACGTCGTCCGGCGCTGGTCGGATCCCGGCGCCTGACCCCCCCCGGCGGCGCCCGGGGTCTCAGGCCTTCCCGCAGACCGTCTTCAGCGCTCCGGCCCACGCCTCGACCTGCTCGAGCATCGGCGCGGAGGTCGGGGACCATCAGCTCGGGTGTTCAGTTCAGGAACTCGATGCTGAACTCGCAGTCGCCGCGGATCGGCCGTCCCTCGGGGTCGAGCGCCGGCAGGTAGGTCTCGTCCCGGGCGCAGTCGACGGCCCGCCGGTTGAAGTCCGCGGGGCCGGGCTTCACCACGCTCACCTGCCCGGGCTTGCCATCGGCCAGCACCTCCACCCGGATTCGCACCACCACCCGGCCGAGGTCCTCGTTGCCCGGGCGCAGGCAGCGCCAGTCGGTGTGGCTGAGCCAGGCCTTGCGCGCCTTCGAGCTCATGCTCCCGTGTCCTGGCCCGACTCCCGGCCCGTTCCCGGTTCCCCACCCACCTCCACCGCCCGATCCGGGCGCGGCGTCGGGGTCGCCGTCGTCCTCGTCCCCGTCCTCCTCCGCCTCGGCGAGCTCCGGCGGGTCGGGGACGGGGGGCGGCGGCGGTGTCTCGACGACCGGCGGTGGAATGACCTTGGGTGGCTGGATGTGGCGCCGTGGATGGGGGTGCCGCGCCGGGCTAGGCGGCCGTTTCGGTCCGCCTCCGGGTGGCTCGTTCACCGCGACCTTCCGTGGCGGGAGCCGGAGCGCGACCTTGACCGGCTGGGTGACGGGCCTCGCCGGGGGAGGGGGTAGCTGGTTGGTCCAGCCGATGAGCGCCGCGTGCAGCGCGACGACGAGGACGAAGGGGCCCAGGAACCGCCGTCGCGGCTCACGCAGCTGGAAGAGCAGGGGTCTGTGGTCGCCCCCCGGACGGCTCGGCATGGCGCGCGCACGCTAGCGGAGGCGGGGCCGAGGACCACAGTCCATAGATCGGTACGTTCGTCTTCCTCACACCGACCGGGTCGAGGCGACCACGCCGAGGCGGCGGAAGATCATCTCCGCCGGACAGAACCCGGTGAAGGCCGACTGGATGAGGTTCAGCCCGACGAACACGTCGAGCAGGAGCCACCAGGGGCTCACCAGCCGCGACAGCAGGAGACCGAGGAGGACGAAGCTCCCGGCGAGGACCCGGACCGCACCTTCGATGGTCATGCCCGTTGAGAGCCACGGGCGGCTGAAAGGGCTCGCGCCCCGAGGACTTCACCCTGGGTGTGGAGGAATGGGGAGGGTGGCGCTGGCCGGAGGCGCCTTCAGAGCCCGTCGGAGCGGGCCTTCGCCGGGAGGGTCTGGACCATCGGGTTCAGGTCCGGACCGGCCCAGGGCCAGGCGGTTCCGGCGGGCCACCAGCTGGGCTTGCCGCTCAGGTAGAGCGACGGGGGAAGCGTCTGCGCGCCGGCGGTCCACTGGGTGGACTGGTGGAAGAAGTCGTAGTTCCCGGTGCGGAGGAGCGAGGTGACGGCGACGTCGCTCTGTCCGGCTCCCGGGCTTCCCTGGCCCAGCTCGTAGACCGAGGGCGGGGTGACGTTGCTGTACTGGTCGTAGACCTGGGTGACACCCGCCTTCCCGAGCACGTTCCCCACCACGTTCATCCCCACGTCGCCGCCCTGGAGCTCGATCGCCGTCACGTTGCTCGCCCGCGGGGTGCTGGAGGTGGCGATCTCCGGGGAGGCGAACTGGGTGGAGGCGTAGTTCCGGAAGAAGGTGAAGTAGCCGGCGTTGCCGTGGGTGTTCGCCGCGCCCATGTGCGGCGCCAGGTTCCCCTCGATCAGCTCCATGTGGCTGAACGCGCAGTGGCTGTCGACGTTGAGCTCCTGCCAGTCCCCTTCGGCCCAGGAGTTGTCCACGTAGTTGTAGCCGATGACGTTCCCGCCCCCGCTCACCATCATGAGGACGGGCTTGTTCATGTAGCGGACGATGTTGTTCTCCACGAGGTTGTCCGCCGAGAAGCAGCTCAGCACGACGCCGTAGCAGTCCTTGGCGTAGCCGTAGTCCGCCGAGTGGTGGAAGTTACCGTCGCGGACCACGCACCGGTACGCCGCGCCGAGGCGGACGTGCATCCCGCCGATGGTCTGGTCGGTCTGGACGTCCTTCACCCAGCAGAAGGCCGCGTTGGCGATGTCGATGCCCCCGGCCGACTGGCCGTCGTACGAGCCCATGCTCCCGCCCTGGATGCGCAGGCTCTCGATGCCCGCCCAGCTCACGGTGGGGCTGTTCGAGAGCCGGAACGCCTGGGCGAAGGTGGGGCTCCCGGCCTTGTAGGCCCAGTGCAGCGCCGCGCCGAGGCCCAGGGTCCCCGCGCCCGCGTTCACCGCGGTGACCTGAACCGCCTGGGCGATCGACCGGTAGCTCCCGCTGCTTCCGCGCTTGTAGTACTGGCAGTCGCCGATCACCACCGGCGAGGCGTCGACCTGGTCGACGACGATCAGATCGCCCACGTGGAAGCTGGCCGCGGCGCTGCCGACGCTCAGGGTGGTGCTGTCCTTCGCCGCATCGGCGGTGAGGGCAACGGCCTGGACGTTGTTGCCGTAGCAGACCTGGTCCCGCTCGGTGCCGATGGCGAGCACGGTGCCGCCGTTGCTCTTGACGATGGTGGTGCCACCGGTGCCCGAGCCGGAACCGCGGAGCACGACCTTGCTCCGGACCTGCACGGTGGAGGTGATGGTGAAGGTGCCCGGCGCGAGCAGCACCACCTGGTTGTCCGGACAGGCGTCGATCGCCGCCTGGATGCTCTCGCCCGGATTGACCGTCTTGCAGACGGTGGTGCGCTGGGGGAGCCCGTCGGCCCCGAGCGGAAGACCGAGCGGGACGTCGGCGAGGATGCCAGGGTTCCACCGCGTGGTGCGATCGGCCGGGATGAGCCCACCGCCACCTCCACCGCCCCCGGCGTCGGGGGTCCCACCGCCTGCGTCGGGAGCCCCGGCGTCCGGGCGTCCTGCGTCGGGCCTGCCGGCGTCGCTCTGACTGCCCCCGTCGCCTCCACCGCCGCCGCTTCCACCGCCTCCACCGTCGCCCCCGGCACCCGGGGCGCCGGCGTCGTCTCCCACCACGTTCGAGGGAGGCTCGCTCACCCCGCCGGTGCAGGCAAGGAGCGCTGCGGCGAGCAGCGCGAAGGCAGCACGTGGATTCATCATCATCGTTCCCCGGTGGTCGACCGTGACCTCTGCGATCGACCAGGTCAACACCCAAGAGCAACACCGACATGCGGATGGTGAACGCTTGCTCGCCCGGGCGTCGGATCTGCGCGGAAACTTCCGCCGGGATCGTCGAGGCACGGCGCGCGGATGACAGATGTCTACACCTGCGAGAGCAACGAGCGCCGCCGGGCGATGCCGCTCAGCCGCTCGCCAGCAGCGAGCGAATCTGCCGGGAGAGGAAGTGGCAGTAAGCCTCCACGTAGCTGGGCTCGCCCGGCCCGGGCGAGTTCTGCAGCCACGGGTTCATCAGCGTGTGCCGCAAGAGGAAGAGGCCGGCGTCGTCGGGCCGCGCCAGCTCGAGCTGCAGCTCCCCGGCGATGCGCTGGAGCTCGTCCGCCCCGAGGTGGTCCAGCGGCACCGTGGTGCACGAGCCGAAGAACTCCTTGAGCTGCACCGGCTGGTCCGGGCGCACGTCGATGGTCTCGAAGAGGCGGCGTCCGAAGGCGTTGGCGGCCTTCAGCGAGCGGTTCCCCTTCGGATTGAACGCGAGGCAGACCAGGTTGCAGTCCGGCTCGAAGGGAATGGCGAGACGGGCCCAGGGCGCCAGCTCCTGCTGCAGGCTCGGAAGCCGGTCCACCAGCCGCTCGCTGGTCTGCACCGAGCGGGCAAGGAGCCGCCCGAAATGGTCGTGGTCCAGCGGAAGGACCTTGTGGTTCACGTAGCAGGCCGCGGCCGCCGCGCCGGGCTTGCTGCCCTCGAGGATGTAGCGCCCCAGCTTCCGGTAGCGGCGCTCGTCCTCCTCCGGCGGTGAGGTGAAGACGTACGGGGCCTCCTGCTGCACGAGGTCCAGGACGCGCCGGTCGCGCACCACCAGGGCGCCGGCGCCGAAGGGCACGAAGCCCAGCTTGTGCGGATCGACCGTCACCGAGTCGGCCCCGGCCAGCGCCGCGGTGGCCCGGTAGACGCGCTCGGACGGGAAGTAGTGGAAGCCCTCGCGCACCGCCTCGCGCGGGATGAGCTGTCCCTTCCGGTCCCGGAAGAGCGTGGGCAGGTACCCGCCCCAGGCTGCGTCGACGTGGAGCCAGAAGCCGGGGTGGCGCCGCCGGACCGCGATCAGCTCGTGGATCGAGTCGAGCGTCCCGAACTCGGTGGTGCCGTATACGCCGACCACCGCCAGCACCGGACGGCGGTCCTTCCGGAGCGCGTCGAGGGCCGGCTCGAGCTCGGCGCCGTCGAGCCGGGCCTGCTTCACCGGCACCTCGATCAGGTTCGCCCCGCCGAGCCCGAGCAGGCTCATCGCCTTGTGCCAGGAGTAGTGTGCGGTCGCGGGCACCACCACCGCCATCCGCTCCACCGAGGGATGCCGCGCGGCGAAGGCGGCGAGACCGAGCTCCTCGACCCGCGCGGCGGTGAGCGCCTGGAAGAGCTCGGCGCCACGTGGCTCGCGGGAACAGAAGGCGGACACGCGCCGGGCGAGCACGAGCACGTCGTCCGCGCCGAGCGCGAGCAGCTCGGGGTCGGCGCTGGAGGCCCGCACCGCGACGTCGGGGACCCAGATGCCAGTCGCCTCGCACGCGTCCCGGAGAGCGAGCGGGTAGAGCCGGGCCGAGCGCGCGAGCCAGAGAGCCTCGTCGTTCGCCACGGTGCCGCCGGAGGTGAGGTGTCCCAGGGCGCAGGGCTCCTGGCCCGCGTCGAGGTGAAAGCCGAGCATCCGCGCGAGCTGCCGCCCCACCTCGAGCTCCAGCTGGACGGTGATCGGCGCCACGTCCTCGACGATGTTGTTCGGGTTGTAGAGGGTAGTGACCAGCTGCGCGATGAGTCCGGGCAGGAGGAGGTCGGACACCATGTGCCCGAGGTAGCGCGGGTGGAACGAGGGGATCGACCGCTTCAGCGCGGCGGTCAGCTGGTGAAGCTCGTGCCGCGTGCGGGCCAGCCCGTCGAGGTACGCCCGGGTGTACTGGTCGTGTGTGCCGATGGGCGGCTCGTCCTCGGGATGAAAGTTGCGCCGCCAGTAGACGTGGTCGCGCACCAGCTCGAGGAGCGTCTTCTCGAAGAAGTCGTTGTTCTCCCCGTAGGCGCCGAGGAAGAACGGGGCGAGCGGATCCGTCATGGCGCGACATCGTCGCACTCGTCGCGGCGACTGCAACACGGAGGCTCGACGCACCAGCTCGGCATGGGGGAGGGGCGCAGAGTTTGCGTGGTCCGGCCCCTCTCGCAGGCTCGCTGCAGGCGTCGAGGCGCTCCCTGCAGCCCTGCATTCGAGGAGCGGCCGCCTCGTAGGTGGCTCCGGGCGCCCAGCATTCGATGGAGGACCCATGCTTCGAGCCGTTGCCCTCGCCGTGCTCTGCGCGGTTCCCTCTTCAGCCCTCGCCGACTCGACCGCGGCCGGAACGCTGGCCCTCCCCGCGGACTCCCCCCGCTGGGAGCTGGATGGTGAGGCCAGGGTCACCGACCATCAGGGGCGGAAGTCGCTCCTTCTCGACGGCGGAGCCGCCACCGTGAAGGACCTGGTGATGCGCGACGGAGTGATCGACGTCGACGTCTCCACACCAGCCGCCCGCGGGTTCTTTGGGATCCAGTTCCGGGTGGCCGGCGACGGGGCCACCGGCGAGTGGGTCTACCTCCGCCAGCACAAGTCAGGGCTGCCGGACGCCATCCAGTACACGCCGGTCCTGGGCACCGGGCTGAACTGGCAGCTCTACAACGGTCCGGGCTTCACCGGGGCGATCGACATCCCGAAGGACGTCTGGTTCCACCTTCGTCTGGAGGTGGTGGGTGCCCAGGCGAGGCTCTTCGTGAAGGACATGGAGAAGCCCGCGCTGGTGATGAACGACCTGAAGAGCGGTCTCCAGGAGGGACAGGTCGCGCTGGCCGTCCTGACCGGCGAGACCCACTTCTCCAACTTCCAGATCCGGCAGACCCCCGACGCTCCCTGGGAGCGACACCTGCCGCCGATGCGGCCGGAGGCTCTCGTCCGCTGGAGCATCTCGCCGGCCTACCCCGCGCTGGAGCGCGATCTGGAGCGAGCCCCCGCGGCCCCGGAGCTCGCCGCGATTCGCTGGCAGGAGGTGGAGGCGGAGCCGCCGGGACTGGTCCCCCTGTCCCGGTACCGCACCGCCCCCCACCCGAGGGTCAGCTTCCAGTCGGACTTCTCCAAGCGGCTCGAGCCGCAGCCTGGCATGCAGGTCATCTATGCCCGGACGACCATCGTCTCGGACCGTGCGCAGGTGAGGAGGCTCGCCATCGGCTACAGCGACGACGTCAGCGTGTTCCTCAACGGGAAGATCCTCTACCGGGGACGGAGCGCGCAGGCCTTCCGCGATCCAGGGTTCCTCGGCATCGTGAACCCCGAGAACGACGCGGTCTACCTGCCGCTGAAGAAGGGAAAGAACGAGCTGCTGCTGGCAGTGAGCGAGCTCGGCGGGGGGTGGGGCTTCATCTGCCAGCTGGGTCCGTCGCAGGCGCCAGCCTCCGCGGGAACCACCGCCCGGGGCAGCGGAGCCCGAGGGGCTCGCACGGTGAGATGAGGTCTACCCCAGCAGCCAGACGTTGAACGAGGCGCCGGCGGGGATGGGCGCCACGTCCAGGTTGCACACCGCCCATTGCCCGCCCGAGAAGCAAGCGCCCACCAGATGGTCGTTGTAGACGCCGGGAACGGCCACCTGTGTCACCATGATCTTCGCCCCGGGGCGGCCGTCGATGCGCGGGTCGGCAATCACGAGCCGCGAGGTTTGCGCGGTCGCGGTCTTGACGAAGAAGGACTGCTGCGCGCCGGATTCGATGACGACGTTGAAGCCCGCGCCCAGGATGATTCCGTGGTCGCTGGGGGGATGGAGATTGACGATGGCCCACTGCCCTCGAGTCGAATCGTATTTGACGGCGACGTTGTAGGGGTTTGGCCGGCCGGGGACGGTGCTGAGGTTCTGCGTCACCCAGACGAGCGCATTGGGATTGTTGTTGGTGTACTGGTTGTCGATATAGGCGGTGTCGTTCACGGCATAGTTCCCGCTCTGGCCGGCGACGAGCTGGATCACGTTCGAGGCTTTCGCGCGGGTGTAGATGCTGAAGCCGGTGCCATAGGGCATCGGCTTGTGGTCTTCGTTGAAGATGGCCCAGTCAGGGTGCCCGTTGTTGCTCTGCCCGGCGTCGAACATGACGCCGATCGGATGGCCGTCGATGACCGGAGAGCCTGGCGTCCACGTCGGGCTGACGAAGTAGATGGCCTTGGGATCGGAGTCGTGGATGTCGAGGTAGACACGGTCGGACACGGTGTTGCCGGTGTTCGTCGACTCGAAGTACACCGCGGTCGTGGAGAGCGCCGCGCTCGCGGTCTCGTGCTCCTCCAGCGCCGGCGCGGGTCCGCCGCAGGCCGCGCCCAAGGAGAGAGCGGTGAGGATCGTCGACTTCGCCATGAGCCATTCGATTCGATTTCGCGGTCGCATCTGGTCTCGCTCCTTGTGGGTGCCTTCCGGGAGAAGGACGTCGGTGGCGCCGAAGTTGCTCACCCGCCCACAGACATCGACGGCCGCGGCAGCCTTCATCCGCGAATGACGGCCAACGTCCACGGCCACCTCTCAGCGACTCCCTGCGGGCCGAGATGGACCGGTTGCGATGTCCTCGCGACCAGAGGGCTCCGGAGCTGCCGCGGGGCGAGGGCCGTGCGGCCCCTGTGCTTACCCCGGCCGAAGGAGGCCTCGGTCGCGCGCGAGGCTGAGGCGCACTCCGTAACCGCCACCGTTCATGCTTTCCGAAGCGAGGAGTACGGGACTTGAACCCGTGACCTCCGGCGTGACAGGCCGGCGTTCTAACCAGCTGAACTAACTCCCCAGTACGACGTCAGTGTCTTCGATGGGCGGAACAGGGATCGAACCTGTGACCCTCGCCTTGTAAGGGCGATGCTCTACCGCTGAGCTATCCACCCGGTCCCGGCGCCGCACCCCGACGACGACGGGCTTCTACGGTCCCGGTTCCAGCTGTGTCAAGGACGACGCTCGCGAACTGTGCCTCCTCCGTGCCCGCTCGCTCGGAGGAGTCTACACCCCTGGAGAGGCCACCATGGACCCACGCACCGCCGCCGCGCGCTTCAGAGAACTTCACCACGGCACGAAGCCGCTCCTGCTCCCCAACGCCTGGGATGCGGGCAGCGCCCGCATCATCGAGTCCTGTGGTGCAGAGGCCGTCGCCACCTCCAGCGCCGGCCTGGCCTGGTCCCGCGGCTACGCCGACGGGGGCGCGCTGCCGGTCTCCGTCCTGCTCACCGCCGTCTCGGAGATCGCCCGGGTCGTCTCGGTGCCGCTGAGCGTCGACATGGAGGCGGGCTACGCCTCCGATCCAGCAGCCATCGCCGAGAACGCCTTCGCCCTCGCCAGCACCGGCGCGGTGGGCGTCAACCTCGAGGACGGGACGGACCGGCCGGAGGTCCTCTGCGAACGGATCGCGGCCGCCAAGCGCGGCGCCGCCCGCGCTGGGGTCGATCTCTTCGTCAACGCCCGGACCGACGTCTACCTCAGGGCCCTCGCTCCACCCGAGCGCGCCGTCGAGGAGGCGATCTCCCGGGGTCTCGAGTACCGCGAGGCCGGAGCCGACGGCCTGTTCGTGCCCGCAATCGTCGACCCCGCGTCCATCCGCCAGGTGGTAGCCGGGGTCCCGCTCCCGCTCAACGTCCTGGTGTGGGCGCGGCTCCCGGCGGTGTCCGAGCTGGGCAAGCTCGGCGTCCGGCGGGTGAGCGCCGGCTCTGGAATCGCCAGCGCGGTGCACGGCCTCACGAGGCGCGCAGCGCGGCAGTTCCTCGAGGGCAAGAGCTACGAGACGATCTTCGAGGGTGCGGTGCCGTACCCGGAGCTCAACGCACTCTTCGCGGAACGGCGATGAGCCGGAAGGACCTCCCGCTCCGTCCGGTCGGTCACGTGGTGTCCGAGCTTCGCGCCCCGGACGGGTGGATCGAGCTCGTCCCCGACGGCGTCTGAACCCGCCGTCGCGCCCCTCGCCAGCCCCGGGTCGTTCCTGCTACGTCCACCGGCCGTGAACGATCGGATTCTCCGCGCCGCGCGCCGGCAGCCCGTGGACGTGACCCCGGTGTGGATCATGCGCCAGGCCGGGCGCTACCTGCCCGAGTACCGCGCCATCCGCGAGAAGATCGAGTTCCTCCCGCTCTGCAAGACGCCGGACCTCGCCGCCGAGGTGACGGTCCAGCCCGTCCGCCGGCTCGGCGTCGACGCGGCGATCATCTTCTCCGACATCCTCATCCCCACCGAGGCGATGGGGATGGAGCTGGAGCTCGGTGACCGCGGGCCGCACTTCCCCTCGCCGCTGCGGACCGCTGCGGACATCGAGAAGCTGGTGGTGCCGGACCCGGTGGAGAGGACCGGCTTCGTGGCCGAGGCGATCCGCCGGACGCGTGCGGCGCTGCACGACGCGGTGCCGGTCATCGGCTTCGCCGGCGCGCCGTTCACCCTCGCCGCCTACATGGTCGAGGGCGGCGGCTCGAAGAGCTTCATCCTCATCAAGCGCCTCCTCTTCGAGCAGCCGAAGGTGGCCCACGCGCTGTTCGACCGGCTCACCCGCACGCTCATCCCCTACCTCGAGATGCAGGTGGAGGCCGGCGCGCGCATCGTCCAGATCTTCGACAGCTGGGGCGGCGAGCTGAGCCCACACGACTTCGAAGCCTTCTCGCTCCCCTACTTGAAAACCATGGTGCAGGCACTCCAGGCGAAGGGCGTGCCGGTCATCGTCTTCGGCACCGCGATGTCCACCCATCTCCCGCTGCTCCGGAAGACCGGCGCCGAGGTGCTCGGCTGTGACTGGCGCATCGAGATCGATCAGGCGCGCGTGCTCGCCGGGCCGGACGTGGCGCTCCAGGGCAACCTCGATCCCCTCGCCCTGTTCCTCCCGCCCGCCGAGCTCGACCAGCGCGTGGCCGACATCCTCCGGCGCGCCGGCCCGGTGGGGCACATCTTCAACCTCGGCCACGGCATCCTGCCCCCCACGTCACCCGACGCCACGAAGCACCTGGTCGAGACGGTGCACCGGCTCGGCTGTCACGTCACCGCGCCTCCGACGCCCTAGCCGCGGGCAGGGCGGACCAGCCCGTCGAGGAAGGTCCGCAGCGCGGCGTCCACCAGCGGCTCCGCCGGCGTCACCGGGAAGCCGGGGCAGGTGAGCTTCAGGCTGACGATGCCGTGCACCACGGCCCAGAGCGTGTCGGCGAGGGCCTGCACGTCGGCCTCTGGCCGAAGACGCCCCGCGTCCCGGAGCTGCTCCAGCGGATCCACCAGCGCCCGGTACGCCCGCTGTCCCGGGTCGTCGCCCGCCGCCTTGAACACCGCGGTGGTGAGCTGCGGGTCCTCCATGAAGATGAGGCGGTAGGTCTCCGGGTTCTCCATCCCGAACCGGACGTAGGCCCGGCCGATCGCCTCGAGCCGGGCAAGCGGGTCGCCGATCGCCTCCGCCGGCGCGAACGCCTCGAGGAGCTTCCGGAACCCCTCGAACGAGAGCTCGCGGGCGATCGCGTCGCGGTTCTCGAAGTACAGGTAGAGCGTCCCCGGCGCGTACTCGATGGCCTCGGCAATCTTCCGGACCGTCAGCGCGCCAAACCCCTCGCGCCGCACGATGTCACGCGCCGCGTCAAGAATGCGTTCCCGGAGCTCGGTCTTCTCCCGCTCCCGCCGTTGAGCCGTTCCCACGGCTGTGTTCTACCGCTTGACACCCGGAACGGCCATCGATAAATGAACCTCGTTCAGTGAACGTCGTTCATTAGCGACCCGAGGTTCAGCGGAGGCGGTCATGGTGGAGCGAATCGGGCTGGTCGGTGCGGCGGGGGCGATGGGGCAGAGCGTGGGTCAGGCGCTGGCCGAGCGGGGCAAGGCGTTCCGGGTCATCGGGCGCTCGGCAGGCGCGCTCGAGGCCAGCTTCGGGGGCATGCCCCGGGTCGAGCGGATGACGTGGGACCCCGAGGACGCCGGCTCGGTCCGTGCGGCCCTGCGCGGGCTCGACACGCTCATCTACCTGGTGGGCGTTCCGTACCATCAGTTCCAGCAGCACCCGGTGGTAATGCGGCAGACCCTCGAAGGCGCCATCGCCGAGGCGATTCAGCGGGTGGTTCTGGTCGGCACCGTGTACCCGTACGGGCTGCCGCGGACCACGCCCGTCACCGAGGCCCACCCGCGCGAGCCGCACACCTTCAAGGGCCGGATGCGGAAGGAGCAGGAGGACCTGCTCCTCGAGGCCGACGCCGCGGGGAAGATCCGCGGGACCATTCTCCGCCTTCCGGACTTCTACGGCCCCGACATCGACAAGAGCTTCCTCCACGGCGCGTTCGTGGCCGCGCTGCAGGGAGGGACAGCGAACATGATCGGCCCCATCGACACCCCGCATGAGTTCATCTACGTGCCGGACGTCGGCCCGGTGCTGCTCGACCTCGCCGACAGGCCGGAGGTCTACGGCCGCTGGTGGCACCTCGGAGGGCCGGGGACCATCACCCAGCGCGAGTTCGCGACCAGGGTCTTCGCCGCGGTGGGAAAGGCGCCGAAGATCCGGGTCGCCGGGAAGGCCACCCTGCGGCTGATGGGGCTCTTCAATCCAATGATGCGCGAGCTGGTGGAGATGAACTATCTCCAGACCAACCCGGTGGTGCTCGACGACTCGGCGATCCAGAAGCTCCTCGGCCCGGTGAAGAAGACCTCGTACGACGAGGGAATCCGCAGGACGCTGGAGGCAATGCGCCCGGCGCCTGCCATGCGTGCTGCCTGAGGTCAGAGCTCAGCGGAGCCCGAACCCCGGGACCTTGAAGCAGAGGTCACTCGACGGGGGAGGCGGCACTCGACCGGCAGTTTGACTGAGGAGTCAATCTCTGGTGGAACGCCGCGTCATGGCGCAACTGGTCGGTCAACCCGGCACGTCGCGCGCCGTCGTGGTGAAGGGGCTCCGCACTCCCTTCGTCAAGGCGGGCGGCGTCTTCGGCTCTCTCACCTCGCTGGACCTGGGAGCGGCGGTCGTCCGCGAGCTCGTCGAGCGCGCGGACATCGACCCGGCGGAGATCGACCAGATCGTCTTCGGCCAGGCCATCCCCACGCTCCTCGCCCCCAGCATCGCCCGCGAGGTGGGGCTCGCCTCGGCGCTCCCTCGCGGCCTGGAGGCCCACACCGTGAGCCGCGCCTGCGCCACCTCCATCCAGGCCTTCACCGACGTGGCCTCGGCGATGGCCGTCGGGGTGAGCCAGGTGGCCATCGCCGGCGGCACCGAGTCGATGAGCGACGTGCCGATCTTCACCAGCCGGCCGCTCTCCCGCGCCCTGGTCAAGGCCAGCCGTGCCCGCTCCATTCCCGAGCGCCTCCGCGCCTTCGCCGGTGTCCACCCGAAGGACCTGGTCCCCGTCCCGCCGGCCATCGCCGAGTACTCCACCGGCCTCACCATGGGGCAGAGCGCCGAGAAGATGGCCAAGGAGAACGGCATCTCTCGCAGCTGGCAGGACGAGATTGCCCTCGCCTCGCACCAGCGCGCGGCCGCCGCCTGGAAGGCCGGGGTGTTCGACGCCCAGGTGATGCACCTGCCCGTTCCGCCGGCGTACACCACCACCGGGACGACGGACGACCTCATCCGGCCCGACACCTCGCTCGAGGCGCTCGCCAAGCTGAAGCCGGTCTTCGACAAGGCGCACGGCTCGGTGACTGCCGGGAACAGCTCGCCCCTGACCGACGGCGCGGCCGCGCTGCTGGTCATGCGCGAGGACCGGGCCAAGGCACTGGGGCTCCAGCCGCTCGGGGCGCTTCGAGCGTTCGCCTACGCCGCGACCGACCCGGCCGACCAGCTGCTCCAGGGGCCGGCCTACGCCGCGCCTCTCGCGCTCGACCGGGCGGGGATGACCTTGAAGGACATCGACCTGGTCGAGATGCACGAGGCCTTCGCCGCGCAGGTGGCGAGCAACCTCCAGGCGCTCAGTAGCCCCGAGTTCGCCAGGAAGCTGGGCCGCTCCGCGCCGCTCGGCGAGGTGGACCCCGAGCGCCTCAACGTCCACGGCGGCTCCATCGCCCTCGGGCATCCCTTCGGGGCCACCGGCGCGCGCATCGTCCTGCAGGCCCTCGACGCGCTCGCCCGCCGCGGCAAGAGCACCGCCCTCTGCACCGTCTGCGCCGCCGGCGGGCTCGGCGCGGCCATCGTTCTGGAGCGCGTCTGATGGCTGCCTTCCGCTCGGAGATGCGCGGCGACGTCGCGGTGCTCACCTTCGACGCCCCCGGCGAGCCGGTGAACACGCTCTCCCCCACCGTCGGCGAGGAGTTCGCGCAGGAGCTGGAGCGCCTGGGGCAGGACGCCTCGGTGAAGGCCATCGTCTTCACCTCCGGCAAGCAGGACTTCATCGTCGGCGCCGACGTGAAGTGGCTCGGCTCGCTCCACACCGCCGCCGATGGAGAGAAGGCCTCGCGCGAGGGTCAGCAGGGGTTCGAGCGGCTCGCAGCCTTCGCCAAGCCCGTCGTCGCCGCCATCCACGGGGCGTGCCTCGGCGGAGGCCTCGAGTGGGCGCTGGCCTGTCACGGCCGCGTGGCGTCGGACGCGCCGCGCACCCAGCTCGGTGTTCCGGAGGTCCAGCTCGGCCTCCTCCCCGGCGCCGGCGGAACGCAGCGGCTCCCCCGTCTCATCGGCGTGCAGGCGGCGCTCGACCTCATCCTCACCGGGAAGGGGGTGCGGGCCTCCAAGGCGCGGAAGCTCGGACTGGTCGACGAGGTGGTCTCCCGGGCCATCCTGATCGACGTGGCGGTGGAGCGCGCGCGGGCACTCGCCGCGGGGAAGGGCCGGACGGAGCAGCGGAGGAGCCCCCGGGAGACCGTGACCCGCGCCGCGCTCGAGGGCAATCCCATCGGGCGCCGGCTGCTCTTCTCCGAGGCGCGCAAGCAGCTTCTCCGGAAGACCCAGGGCCACTACCCGGCCCCGGAGCGCGCGCTGGAGGTGGTCCGCGAGGGCTTGGAGAAGGGCTTCGAGGCTGGCCAGCGCGCCGAGGCCCGCGCCTTCGGCGAGCTTCTGGTGAGCGAGGTGAGCGCCCGGCTTCGCGAGCTGTTCTTCGCCACCACCGCGCTCAAGAAGGACACCGGCGTCGACGGGGCCGCAAAGGCCCGGCCGGTCCACAAGGTCGCGGTGCTCGGCGGCGGACTCATGGGCGGCGGCATCGCCTTCGTCACCGCGGAGAAGGCCGAGCTCCCGGTCCGGATCAAGGAGCGCGACGACGCCTCCGTCGGCCGGGCGCTCAGCCACGTCCGCGGGCTGCTCGACGCCCGTGTCCGCCGGCGCCGTCTGGACCGCCGCGGGCTGGAGAAGGTCCTCGGGCGCGTCACCGCGACGACCGACCTCTCGGGCTTCCACCGGGCAGACGTGGTCATCGAGGCGGTGTTCGAGGACCTCGGCCTCAAGCGCCGGCTCCTTTCCGAGGTGGAGGCCGCCACGTCCGGGGGCTGCATCCTCGCCTCGAACACCAGCTCCATTCCCATCGCCCAGCTGGCCGAGGGCTGCCGGCGGCCCGGCAACGTCATCGGGATGCACTACTTCAGCCCGGTGGAGAAGATGCCTCTCCTCGAGGTCATCACCCACGGCGGCACGGACCCCTCGGTCGTCGCCACCTGTGTGGAGCTGGGGAAGAAGCAGGGGAAGACGGTCATCGTCGTCCGCGACGGTCCGGGCTTCTACACCTCGCGCGTCCTCGCCCCGTACCTCAACGAGGCGGCCCACCTCCTGGTGGAGGGGGCGGACATCGGGGCGGTGGACGGCGCGCTCCGGGCCTATGGCTTCCCCGTGGGCCCGTTTCAGCTCCTGGATGAGGTGGGCATCGACGTGGGCGAGAAGGTCAGTCACGTGCTGCACGACGCCTTCGGCGAGCGGATGACGCCGCCTTCCACCATGGCCGCCCTGGTCAAGGAGGGCCGCCTCGGCAGGAAGGCGAGGAAGGGCTTCTACCGCTACGACGTCAAGGGCAAGCCGGTGGACATCACGGTGTACGCCGCGGTCCCCGGTGGAGCGACGCGGGTCCCGTTCCCCGAGGACGAGCTGCGCGAGCGCCCGGTGCTCCTCTTCCTCAACGAGGCCGTGCGCTGCCTCGAGGACGGCATCCTCCGGAGCGCCCGCGACGGGGACGTCGGCGCGGTGTTCGGTCTCGGCTTCCCTCCCTTCCGGGGCGGGCCCTTCCGCGCCATCGACGCGATGGGCCCGGCCGAGCTGCTGCACCGACTCGAGCACTGGCGGGAGCGGAAAGGCCCCCGCTTCGAGCCGGCCTTGCTGCTCCGCCGGATGGCCGAGCGCGGGGAGCGGTTCCACACGCCCTGAGCGGCGACACCGAGCTGTTGCGCAGCGTGTCCCTCGGGGACCGGGTAGGCTCGGGCGCCGAGCGGAGGTGGTGCATGTGGGGCAAGCGATGGCTCTCGCAGCTACAGACGCATGACCCCGAGCCCATCGAGCGTGCGCTCGAGGACGTGCAGCGGGTCCCGCCCGGCCAGCCACTCGACGCCGAGGCCGTCCGTCGTGGGCTCGCTGCCTGCGAGGTGGTGGCCGCGAGCGCCGGGCGCCCCGCAGAGGCGCTGCCCGTCGCCGCCCACGGGCTCGCCGAGCGGCATGCGCACCGCCTGAGCCCGCTCCGGCGGAAGGCGCGCGCGGTGCTGAATCGCATCCGGAGCCGCCCCGAGGACGAGGTGGATCCCCGCGACCTCTACGACGAACCGGACGCCGCCATCGAGCAGGCCGACGACGACGCCCTGGATTGGCGCACGGACATGGATCTGCTCGACCGACGGCTGGCCGACTGAGGACGGCCTACGCCGCTGCCTTCGCCTGAGCCTCGCCCTCGAGCAGCCGGACCGGGAGCACCATCGCATTCAGCCCGGCGAACTGGAGCCGGCGCTGGAGCTGGTAGGCGGTCTCGTTGTGCAGGACCCGCTGGTACCAGTGCTCCTGCTCGAACACCAGCTTCCCCGCGAAGAACAGCGCCCGGGGGAACTCCCTGGCCACCTCCCGGCAGAGCTGGGTCGCGGTCTCGACCGCCTCGGTCCCCAGCGCCATCCGCGCCGTGGCCGCGAGCCCGAGGCCCTGGGCCAGCGCCACGTACTCGTCGAGCGCCGCGCGGGTGCTCTCCTTCACCTCCACCACCTCGGCGATGTCCTTGAAGGTGGCGGAGTCGATGACCCCCACCGAGAGGAAGACGAAGTTCTGGAAGTAGTTCGGGAAGAGCCGCTGGATGGTCAGGAGTGAGTGGACACCGAGCCCGGCGTAGCTCCCCACCAGGAGCACCGCGGTGGGCTTGCTGGGATCGAGCGCCCGGGCGGGCGCCTGGGACTTCGGCATCGACGGGAGGATGTCGTCGAGCCGCCGCAGGCTCTGCTGCACCTTCCGGTAGTGGCCGCGGGTCCAGACGAAGACGCCCACCACCGCCCCGGTCACCACGATGGTGACCCACGCCCCCTCGCGGAACTTCTCGAACACGTTGACCACCAGGATGCCGAGGCAGAGCACCAGACCCACCACGTGGATGGCGCCCTGGCGCCGCCAGTCCGCGCGGTTCTTCCGCTCGCGCCACCAGAAGCGGCACATCGCGAGCTGGCTCAGGGAGAAGGTGATGAACACGTTGATCGCGTACAGCGTGACCAGGGTGGTGATGTCGCCGTGGGTGTAGAGCAGCGCCAGGAGCGAGGAGCCGCCCATCAGCAGCACGCCGTTCTGCATCGTCAGCCGGTCCGAGAGCTGCGCGAACCGGTGCGGCGCCCAGCTGTCCACCGCCATGTTCGCCATCACCCGCGGCCCGTCGAGGAAGCCGGCCTGGGCGGCGACGAAGAGGAGCAGCGCCTCGGAGAGGAGGGTGATCCACACGAACCACTGGCCCACCGGCAGCCCGAGCAGGTGGAACGCACCGGCGAACCGGCCGGCGAGCACCGCGTTCATCGTCTGTCCGGTGACCGGCGTCACCCGGAGCAGGAGGTAGGCGAGGGTGATGCCGCCGGCGGTGAGGGCGAGCGAGGTCGCCATCAGCACCATGGTGCGCCGCGCCGTCTCCACCTTGGGCTCACGCATGATCTGCAGCCCGTTGCTCACCGCCTCGATGCCGGTGTACGTGCCGGCGCCCATCGAGTAGGCGCGGAGGAACAGCGCGAGCATCCCGCCCACCCCCAGCGTCGCCACCCCGGACGACAGCCCGCTGTGGACCTGGTCGGTGACCACGTGCACTTCGTCGACGCGGCTGAACACCGAACCGCCGATGAGGATGACGTGGGTGACGAGGAAGACGAGGAAGATGGGCGCCAGGACGGTCACCGACTCGCGCACCCCGCGCAGGTTGAGCACCACCAGCGCCCCGATGGCCAGGAACTCCACCGGGAGCTTCCAGCCGTGCAGCGACGGCGGCACGAAGCTGAAGATCGCGTCCGCTCCGCCGGCCACCGAGGTGGTGATGGTCAGGACGTAGTCCACCATCAGTGCGCTGCCGGAGACCACGCCGGCGGTGGGACCGAGCAACCGGGTGGCGACGATGTAGCCGCCACCCCCGAACGGGAAGTGCTCGATGATCCGCGAGTAGGCGGCGGCGATGATCACCACCGTGAACGCGGTGGCCAGCGCCAGGAACGGCGCGAGCGCCACGTGTGTCCCGAGCGCCTTGAAGGACTCCTCGGGACCGTACGAGGAGGAGGACAGGCCGTCGGCCCCCAGACCGACCCAGGCCAGGAACGCCACCAGCGAGACGCGGTGGAAGACGCCCGGATCCTCGACGCTCCGGGGCCGCCCGACCAGCCAGCGCCGCACCCGCTGTCTGAGCTGGGGCGGCTCGGTGGGCTGGGGCTCGGGGGTCGGCTCTGCGCGGCGCGGGTCCACAGGCGTGGCGCTCGGGTCTAGCCCAGGTCGAGCCCCGGGACCCGACGGGGTGCAAACGACCTTGCGTCCCGCGGGGTTACGCTGCACCCGGGGTGGGGAGTGTCGCCTCTGCTAGCCTGTCAGACCTCTCCCGCATGAACCTCTGGCTCGTGACCGCGCAGGACGCCCCGGGGGGCGCGCTCGCCCGCGGGCTCGAGGAGGGGGGCTGGGCCCTCACCCGCTTCGCGGATGGGGAGGCCGTGGAGCACGCCGCGGGCGGCGAGTCACCCGATGCGTTCGTGGTGGTCGAGCCGTGCCACCCCTGGGGAGCAGCGGGGCTCCTCTCGCGGCTCCGGGCGAAGACCGACCCGGGGCGCCCGGTGCTGGTGCTCGGGGTGGACGACGCCCAGGTCAGGACCCGGCTCCTCGACCTCGGCGCGGACGACGTGCTCCCCGCCAGCGTGGGCATGGACGAGCTGCTCGCGCGACTGCGCCGGCGGACCGCGGTGTTCCGTCGTGCCTCGGGGCCGATGACCCAGGGCCCAGAGGACCGGGTCGCCGTCGTCGACGCCCTCACCGAGGTGCACAACCGCCGTTACTTCCTGCTCCGGCTCGAGGACGAGTTCCGCCGTGGTCAGCGCTACGACAACCCGCTCGCCCTGGTCCTCGTGGACCTGGACCAGTTCCGCGGCATCAACGAGTCCTTCGGGCACCTGGTGGGAGACGGGGTGCTCCGCGCGGTGGCCCAGTGCCTGGTGGCCGCCGTCCGGGAGACCGACACCGTCGCCCGCACCGGCGGTGACGAGTTCGCCTGCATCCTTCCGCAGACGCACCTGGCCGGGGCGCTCACCGTGGCCGAGCGGATCCGCCGCGACATCGCCGCGCTCCGGACAGGCCCCGCCGCCGAGGTGCTCCTCACCGCCAGCGTGGGCGTGGGAAGCCATCCCGCGGTGCACGTCCAGACGCCGGAGGAGCTGATCGGCGCCGCAGACGGATGCCTGGCCCGGGCCAAGCGCGAGGGTCGCAACCGGGTCTGCCTCGCGGACCCCGGGGTCGGCGCGCTCCCCCGCGGCTCTGGCTCCTCCTGAGCTGAGCGGCTGGGTCCCCGGCGACCACATGCACCCGGGATGGGTATACAATGACCCCGGGTCCAAACGCCTGCACCTGGCGAGACGGACCTGATCCTGAGGGGTTTGGGACTCGCGGACGGGTGGCCGGGCGGTTGCAACCCCTCGCATCGACTGGAAGGCACTTGACCGAGCCTGCGCTCATGATCTCGCCCGCTCAGGGGCGGCTGCTGGTGGTGGACGACGAGGAGAACATCCTCAAGTCGCTCCGTCGCGTCCTCCGCAGCGGGGACTGGGAGATCCGCACCGCCCTCGACGGCGAGCGGGGGCTCAAGATCCTCGAGCAGTTCACGCCCGAGGTGGTCATCTCGGATTTCCGGCTCCCCGGAATGAACGGGGCGGACTTCCTGGCCCAGGTGAAGCAGCGCATCCCGCTCGCGCAGCGGATCATGCTCACCGGCCACGCCGACCAGCGGGCCATCGAGGAGGCCATCAACCGCTCCGAGATCTTCCGCTTCATCGCCAAGCCCTGGAACGACTCGGCGCTGCTGCTCACGGTGCAGAGCGCCTTCGAGCAGTACGTCGTGCAAAGCGAGAACGCCCGGCTCCAGGACATCACCCGGGCCCAGAACGAGGAGCTCCGGGCGCTCAACGCCGAGCTGGAGGAGCGCGTGCAGCAGCGCACCCGGCTCCTGGTGGTGGCCAAGCGCGAGTGGGAGCTGTCCTTCGACTCGCTGGACCTGCCTCTGGCGGTGGTGCGGGGCTCGGACCACAGCGTCCGCCGGGCCAACGTGGCCTACGCGCGGGTGGCCGGGCGCCCGGTCCAAGGCGTGAGCCAGAACCCCCCTTGCCACCAGTTCCTCTTCGGGCGTGACACCCCGTGCACGGGCTGTCCCCTGAAGACGGCCATCTCCAGCGGAAAGGAAGGCCGGGCGGAGATCCAGCACAAGGGAAGAATCTACGTGCTCGACGTCTACCCCATGGCGGAGGAGGGGCAGGCGGTCTGCGCGTACCGCGACGTGACCGACGAGCGGACGATGACCGCGCGCTTGGTCGAGACGGAGAAGATGGCTGCGGTGGGCCAGCTGGCCGGCGGCGTGGCGCACGAGATCAACAACCCGCTGGCGGGAATCCTGACCTTCGCCCAGCTGATGAAGCGCGACGCTGGCCGGGCCAAGGGCGACCTGGACTCGCTGCAGCTCATCGAGGAGTCGGCGCTCCGGTGCAAGCGCATCGTGGAGAGCCTGCTCCAGTTCAGCCGCCGCTCCCAGGAAGGCGACCGTCGCCCCTTCGACCTCAACCGCTGTGTGGACGACGCGGCGTTCCTCTTCCGCGCCCAGCTCAAGAAGTCGCCCGAGGCGTCGCTGGACGTGCTGGCCGGGGCCGACCTCCCTCCGGTCATCGGGGACACGGGCCAGATGGGACAGGTGCTGCTCAATCTCCTGCAGAACGGCCTGTACGCGCTCGAAGGCAGGACGGGCACGCTCACCGTCCGCACCGGGCGCCGCGACACCCACCTCTTCTTCAGCGTCCGGGACACCGGGACCGGCATCGAGCCCTCGGTCCTGCCCCGCATCTTCGAGCCGTCCTTCACCACCAAGCCGCCGGGCCAGGGCACCGGTCTGGGCCTGGCGATCGCCTACCGCATCGTCCAGGACCACGGTGGCCGCTTCGAGGTGCAGAGCGCACCCGGCGAGGGCTCCACCTTCACCGTCCTTCTCCCCATCCCCCCAATGTCTTTCCCCTCCGTGAGGAACTGATGAGCAAGCGCCCTGGCAAGATCCTGGTCGTGGACGACGACAAGGTCGTTCTCCGCGCCGTCACCGAGATACTCCAGCGGGAGGGCTACACCGTCGTCGCCATCGACGATGCGGTGGAAGGCCTCGCCGCCTCCAAGGACCCCACGGTCGACGTGGCGGTGCTGGACATCCGGATGCCGCACCTGTCCGGGATGGACCTGCTCCGGGCCATCAAGCAAGGCCGCCCCGACGTGGAGGTGGTGATGATGACCGCCTTCGCCACGGTGGAGACGGCGGTCGAGGCGGTGAAGGCCGGAGCCTACGACTACCTGACCAAGCCCTTCTCCAACATCGACGAGGTGAGCCTCACCGTCGCCAAGGCGCTGGAGCGGAAGCAGCTCAAGGACCGCACCCGCGTCCTGGAGGAGCAGCTCAGCGTCAAGGGCCAGTTCGAGGACCTCATCGGCCAGTCGGGCCAGATGCGCGCAGTCTTCAAGCTGGTGGAGACGGTGAGCTACTCGTCGGCCACGGTCCTCATCCAGGGCGAGAGCGGCACCGGCAAGGAGCTGGTGGCGCGGGCCATCCACTACCGGAGCCCGCGGAAGGACAAGCCGTTCGTCGCGGTGAACTGCTCGGCCCTGACCGACACCCTGCTCGAGTCCGAGCTCTTCGGCCACGTGAAGGGCAGCTTCACCGGCGCCACCGCCAACAAGAAGGGCCTGTTCGAGGCGGCCGACGGCGGGACCATCTTCCTCGACGAGATCGGCGACGTCCCGCCCGCCACCCAGGTCCGCCTGCTGCGCGTCCTCCAGGAGGGCGAGGTGAAGCGGGTCGGCGCGAACGAGACCATCAAGGTGGACGTCCGGGTCATCGCCGCGAGCAACGTGGACCTGGCCCGGGCGAAGGACCAGGGGAAGTTCCGCGAGGACCTCTTCTACCGCCTGAACGTGATCACCGTCTCGCTCCCGCCGCTCCGCGACCGGCCCGAGGACGTGCCGCTGCTCGCCGGGCACTTCCTCCGGATGTACGCGGGGAAGATGGGCAAGAAGGTCACCGGCATCTCGCCGCAGGCGATGGAGGCGCTGGTCTGCCACCGCTGGATGGGCAACGTCCGCGAGCTGGAGAACGTCATCGAGCGCGCGGTGGTGCTGACCTCGCGCGAGGTGGTGGACGTGGAGGACCTGCCGCAGCAGCTCCGCGAGTCGCCGGGCGGCGGCGGGGACGTCGAGGTGCTCAGCCTCGCGCACCTCCCGTACGCCGAGGCCAAGCGGCTGGCGATGCGGGCCTTCGAGCGGCGGTACCTCTCGGCGCTGCTGGAGAAGAGCGGGCACAACGTGTCCAGCGCCGCGCGGGCCGCCGGGGTCGACCGGAGCAACTTCCGCCGCCTCCTGAAGCAGTACGAGGTCGTCCGCGGGCCGCTGCAGCAGCCGATGGCGAAGCCCAAGGCCGAGCCGATGAGCGCCTAGCAACCATCCGGAGGTTCGCCGTCCCCGGGCACAGCGACCCGGGGGGCGTCCCTGACGGGGCAAAGAGGGCCTGCCCGGCGCGCGCCGGGCGGGCCCTCGCTTTTCGTGGCAGTGTGCGCCGCCTCGATGCGTGGGCGCTGGGCGCGATGGCTGCGAAGTGCACTCTGGCTGGCGATGGTCGTGCTGGCCGTGCTGGTGGGCGTGGCGATGTGGCGGACGTCGACGGTCGGCCCGGGGCGCGTGCTTCGCCGGGACCTCGCCGCCCGGGCAGCGGCGCACTTTCCCCGGCCGCCGCACGTCCAGCTCCCGGAGCCGGGGAGCTTCGGCGAGCTCGCCGCCGCGCCGTGGGACGCGCTGGCTGCGCTCGAGGCAGCGTCGGCGGACGTGGAGCTGTGCCGGGCGGTGCGGGAGGGGGAGCAGCCGTTCGACGGGCTCTCGGCCTCCTGCCGCCGGGAGCTGGAGAGCGCGATGCAGCCGCTCGCCGCGCTCCTGTGGGCCACCCACGCCGCCGAGGCCGGTCCGCCTTCGGGGCTGGGCACGCTGGATGCGCCGGAACCTGCCCCGCGCCCGCGCGGGTGGTCCACGCTCCCGTACGCGGCGAAGCTCGGTGCCTTGCGCGTGCGGCAGCTGGCCTCGTCCGGGGACCTGGCCGGGGCGGTGCGGGTCTGCGTGGATCTCCAGGCGCTCGCCCGTGACGCCTCCTGGGGAACGGGGCTCGCCGGACGGCTCCCGGCGCTCACGGTCGACGAGGTGGCGCTCAGGCCCTGCGCCGCGGCGCTCGACGTCGCGCCGGTGGAGGTGAAGCGCACCGCGGCGGGGGCGCTGGCCCGGGTGGAGGAGGGGACGCCGGCGTTCTCGGCCGTGCTGCGCGAGTACGCGCTCGGGGCCCGCGCGCAGGCCTTCGCCCCCTACCTCGGGGCCCGGGACGGGCTGCCAGCGCAGGTGGCTGCCTGGGGGCGGGAGAACGCTCCCACCGGGCGGACGGACTGGCGGTTCGCGCTCGCGCTGGGAGATGCCTGGCATCGCATCGACGCGCGCCTGGCGGCAGCGGTGGACGCGGCGGGTCTTCCGATGCCCCAGCGCGCCGATCGGCTCGACCGCCTCGCGGCCGGAGAGCGGCCCTGGCTGAACCCGAGGGCGGCGTACGCGTTCCCCCAGCTCGGCCGGGCGGCCCGATCGGATGCGCGGGCGCGGGCGCAGCTTCGCCTGCTGCGTGGGGCAGTCGCCGCGGACCTCCTGCGCGCCGAGCACGGCCGCTGGCCCTCGACCGAGGAGCTGGCTGCGACCCTCGGGGGAGGTGACGCCCTGGCGATCGAGACCGGCGGGGCCGTGGCCACGCTGGTCGACCCCTCGGTGCCGCGAGGCGAGCTCGCGCTCACCGTCCGGGCCGATCCCTGAGCCCTTCACCGGAGGTACTTGACTCAGGCAAGCATCTCCGTGTCTTCTTCAACCATGTCCTCCTCCGGCGAGGGAGTGGACGTCGTCCGCGGCTTCAACCGCCTCTACACCCGGCGGCTCGGGCTGCTCGACCAGCACCACCTGGGGAGCGAGTTCGGCCTGGGCGAGGTGCGGGTGCTGTACGAGCTGGCGCACCACGACGGGCTCACGGCCGCGACCCTCGCCCGGACGCTGGATCTCGACCCGGGCCACCTCAGCCGGATGCTCGCCAGGCTACGGCGCCGCCGGATGGTGCGGCGAGACCGGACCCCTGCGGACCGGCGTGCGTCGGTGCTCGCGCTGACTCCCGCCGGCCGTCGCGCGTTCGCCCGTCTGGACCGTCGCGCCGGCGAGGAGATCGCGACACTCCTCGGGAGCTTCCCGCCGGAGCGCCGTCGAGCGCTGGTGCAGGGGCTGGGCGCGCTCCGGACGCTGCTCGACCCCGCGGCCGGGGCGGGGGAACCGGTGCTGATCCGCAGCCAGCGGGTGGGCGACCTCGGATGGATCCTGGAGCGGCATGGCGCCCTGTACGACGAGGAGTACGGGTGGGGCGAGGGGTTCGAGGCGGTGGTGGCGCAGGTCATCGCCCAGTTCGCCCGGGGGCACGACGCCCGGCGCGAGGGGTGCTGGATCGCCGAGCGCGCGGGGCGCAGGGCCGGTTCGGTCATGCTCGTCCGTCACCCGGAACGCGAGGGTGTCGCCCGGCTGCGGCTGCTCCTGGTGGAGCCCTCGGCGCGCGGCCTGGGCGTCGGACGGGCGCTGGTCGAGACGTGCACCCACTTCGCCCGCACGGCCGGCTACACCCGGGTGACGCTCTGGACCCAGTCGGTGCTGGGGGCGGCACGGGCCATCTACGCGAAGGAGGGTTACGTGAAGGTCTCCGAGGCGCCGAACACGGAGTTCGGAGAGGGCCTGGTCTCGGAGATCTGGGAGCGGGTGCTGTGAGCGGATTCAAGGACCACTTCTCGGCGACGGCGGGTGGATACGCCGCACATCGGCCCGTCTACTCGCGCGCGGTGGCCGAGGCGCTGGCCGCCCGCTCACCGGAGCGCGGCGTGGCGTGGGATGCCGGGTGCGGGTCCGGACAGCTCTCGGTGGTGCTCGGCGACGTCTTCGACCAGGTGGTCGCGACCGACGCCAGCGCCGCGCAGATCGCCGCGGCGACCCCGCACCCGCGCGTCCGGTTCCGGGTCGCCCCCGCCGAGGCGAGCGGGCTCTCCGAGGGTACCGTGGACTGCTCGGTCGCGGCGCAGGCCGCACACTGGTTCGATCTCGAGGCCTACTACCGTGAGGTGCGCCGGGTGTCCCGCCCCGGCGGTCTCGTCGCGCTGATTACCTACGCGGTGATGGAGACCGACCCGGAGGTCGAGCGCATCGTCCAGCGCTTCTACCGGAAGACGCTCGACGGCCACTGGCCTCCGGAACGGGTTTCGGTCGAGGAGGGGTACCGGTCCCTGCCCTTCCCGTTCGAGCCGGTGGAGGCGCCCGCCCTCACCCTCGAGCACCGGTGGAACGCCGACCAGCTGCTCGGGTACGTGGGCACCTGGTCCGCCGTGCAGTCGCTGCGGAAGGTCGGCCGCGGGCCGGAGCTGGAGCGCTTCGCCGACGAGATCCTGGCCGCGTGGGGCGATCCCCGCACGGCACGCCTCGTCCGCTGGCCCCTGTCACTCCGGCTCGGCCGGGTCTCGTCGGTCGGCTGACCCGGATGCGGTCCGGCCCACCCGGTCTGTCGCAGCATCTCCTCGCGTGGGCGCCGAAGGCCGGCGCGGGAAACGGCGTCCGTGCACGCTCCGCCAGTACGCGGCCGGAGACACCCCGAGCTCGCGCTTGAACGCGCGACACAGCCCCTGGCGGCTTCGGTATCCGGTGAGGTGCGCGATTCGCGCGAGGTCCGTCTCGCCCTGCCGGAGCAGCTTCGCGGCGCGGCGGGCGTGCGCCTGTCGACAGTGCGAGGAGGGGGTGAACCCCGCGAACTTCTTGAACCGCGCGCGGAACCCCCGCGGCGAGCGTCCCGCGCAACGGGCAAGCTCGCGCACGGTCGCTCGCGATGCCTCTTCGCGCGGTTGCGGCGCGAGCTGAGCCTTGATCACCGGATCGGCCAGCACGCGAAGCCACCCGGTGTCGGTCCAGTTGAGCCGGTGCAGATGGGTCCGGAGCGCCTGGACGAGCAACGCCTCGCAGAGCCGGCGCACGATCTCGTCGCGACCCAGGAGCGGCACGTCGAGCTCGGCGAGGAGCGCGTCCAGCAGGGGCCCGAAGGAGCGGGGCGACGGCACTTGATTCACCGATGCCTGGACAACCGGAGGCAGGGAGTCGAGGAGCGGGTGCCCGTGGGGCGCCTCGAAGTCCAGCCGCGCCGAGAGCACCCGAGGTGGGTCGTCTGACTCCGAAGTCGCTCGCAGACGCCCGCCCACCCCGCGGTTCACCAGGAGGATCTCCCCGAGGACCAGGCGATGGACCCAGACCGGCACCGGGATCTGGATGTGACACTGCCCCCGGATCAAGACGTGGAGCGAAACCGCGTCCTCGGGGAAGTCCCGCTGCCACGGGCTCGAGGCCGCTCCCTCGGGGAGCAGAACGCAGCGGACCCGAAGCTCCGCCAGCGCATCCTCGAGTGCATCCATCCGGTCGTCGAGCACCGGCGCGAGAGGAGCAAGAAGCGGGCGAGAGGGATCGCATGCCGCCGCACCGGCAGCTGGGGTCATCCGTCTCCGGCGCGGGATGCTCTGTCCAGCCACCGAGGCACCCGGAGCTGGTCTTTGACGCCTGTGGGCGGGCGGTGCGGCGTCGGAGCGCCTGGTTCCGGAATGGCACGTGGGAACCCGAAGCGGACGCTCACCCCGGGAGGGGTGTCTGGCACCCTCGCGAGCGGCCGAAAATGGTTCCCAGCTTCAAGATGGGAATCAGCGACGTCGCTGGCGGCCCGAACGCGGCCGCAGCACTGTGAGCGCCAGGCCCGGGGAGGCGTCCTGCGCACCCGCCAGGCGACACGGGCCGCCTCACGCCCGGACGCCACGGGACCTGGGAACCGAAGAAGAAACGAGGTGCCGAAGATGGTTCCCGGGCTCAAGCATGGAATCGGCGACGGCGCCGGGGGCCGCGAACGCCGGGCCCGGGGGGGCCCTGCGCACGGGCGGCCTGATCCCTTCGTGAGACATGGGAACCCGAAGAGGCAACCAGGCTGTGCCCTTCGCACCCCCTCGCCCTCGAGCAGCCGAAAATGGTTCCCAGCTTCAACATGGGAATCAGCGACGGCGCCGGGGCCGCGAACGCCGGGCCCGGGGAGGGGCCCTGCGCACGGGCGGCCTGATCCCCTCGTGAGCCGTGCCCTTCGCACCCCCTCACCCTCGAGCAGCCGAAAATGGTTCCCGAGCGGGACGTGAGAACCCGCGCCGTCGAGCCCCTGTCTCCCGAGCGCGGCTTGCGACGGCGTGCGTCTTGCGGTTTCTCAGGCCGGAGCGGCGCGGTGGACCCCAGGACGGGAAACGCCCAGCCGGCCCTCCGCTGCCGCTCGCGCGCCTCAGCCCTCGCCGCCCGGCTCGGACTCCGCCCGCTCCCGGGCCAGGAGCTCCTCCAGCCGCCGCTTCAGCGCGGCCTCGGCCCCGCTCTCGCTCGGCTCGTAGAAGCGCCGCCCGACCAGCGCGTCGGGCAGGTACTGCTGCTTCACCCAGTGGCCCTCGAAGTCGTGCGGGTACCGGTACGCGCTCCCGAACCCCATCTTCTTCATCAGGGGGGTGGAGGCCGGCCGGAGGTGCGGCGGGACCGGCAGGGTGCCGGTCTCCTGCACCGTCTCCTTCGCCTTGCCGTAGGCGCTGATCACCGCGTTCGACTTGGGGGCCAGCGACAGGTAAGTCACCGCCTGAGTCAGGGGCAGCGTTCCCTCCGGGAGCCCCACCAGCTCGTAGGCCTGCAGCGCAGCCACGGCGACCACCAACGCCTGCGGGTCGGCGTTGCCCACGTCCTCGGAGGCGAAGATGACCATCCGCCGGAGCACGAACCGCGGGTCCTCCCCGGCCTCGAGCATCCGGGTCATCCAGTAGAGCGCGGCGTCCGGGTCCGAGCCGCGCATCGACTTGATGAACGCAGAGATGACCGCGTAGTGCTCGTCACCGGCCTTGTCGTAGAGAAGCACCTTGCGCTGGAGGGCCTCCTCCGCCACCGCGACCGTGATCCGCCCGCCTCCCGACGCCGCGCCCTCGAGCGCGGTGAGCGCCCGGCGCGCGTCGCCTCCGGCCGTCCGGGCGATGAACAGGAGCGCGTCCTCGTCCGCCTCCACCTTGCCCCCCAGCCCCTGGGGTGCTGCCAGTGCGCGCCGCAGGAGCTCGAGGAGCTCGTCCTCCTCGAGCGGGCGGAGCGTGACGACCCGGGTCCGGCTCAGGAGCGCCGCGTTCACCTCGAAGCTCGGGTTCTCGGTGGTGGCCCCGAGCAGGGTGAGCGTCCCCTTCTCCACATGCGGAAGGAGCGCATCCTGCTGCGCCTTGTTGAAGCGGTGGATCTCGTCGAGGAACAGCACCGTGCGTTGCCCGTGCAGCCGGGCCCGCTCCTCGGCCTGGGCCACCGCCTCGCGGATGTCCTTCACTCCGGCGGCCACCGCCGACATCTGGACGAAGGCCGCCTTTGTCGCTCCCGCCAGGAGCCGGGCCAGCGTGGTCTTCCCCGTCCCCGGCGGACCCCAGAGGATGAGCGAGGGCAGGGCGCCTCCTTCCACCGCGCGGCGCAGCAGCCGACCGGGGGCGGTGAGGTGCTCCTGGCCCACCAGCTCCGCGAGCGAGCCGGGACGCATCCGCTCGGCGAGCGGACCGCGCGCGGCGGCCTCCCGGTCTGCGGCCTGGGTGAACAGGTCCATGGTCGGCGTCCCTTGTAGTAAGAGCTTCCGCCCAAGGTGAAGACGGTCGCCGTGGTGGTGAAGCGGGGGAGCGCCGAGGCCGTGGCGCTCGCGCAACAGGTGCGGGCACGGTTCCCCGAGCTGGAGCTGCTCGGCGAGACGGAGCTCGCCACGGCGGCCGGATGGCCGGCCACCCCCCGCGAGGAGATGGGCCGGCGGGCCGAGCTCATCCTGGTGCTGGGGGGCGACGGGACCCTCATCTACGCCGCCCGGATGGCCCGCGGGCGCACCGTGCCCATCCTGGGGGTGAACCTCGGGTCGCTGGGCTTCCTGACCGAGGTGCCCCGCGCCGAGCTGTTCCCGCGGCTCGCCGAGACGCTGTCCGGAAAGGCGCGACTCCACACCCGCATGAAGCTGGCCTGCCGGCTCCACCGGGGAGGCAAGGTCATCGTCGAGGACGAGGTCCTCAACGACGTGGTCATCAACAAGGGCGCCCTGGCCCGCATCGCCGACCACGAGGTCAGCCTCGACGGCCAGTACATGACCACCTTCAAGTCGGACGGGGTGATCATCGCCACCCCCACCGGCTCGACCGCGTACTCGCTGGCCGCGGGCGGCCCCATCCTCCACCCGGCCCTCGAGTGCGCGGTGGTCACCCCCATCTGCCCGCACGCCCTGACCCAGCGCCCGTTCGTGGTGCCCGGCGACCAGGTGGTGAACGTGGTGCTTCGCTCCGAGGTGGCGGACGTCTACCTCACGCTCGACGGGCAGACCGGCCATGGGCTCCATCAGGGCGATCGGCTCGAGGTCTGGCGATCGGCAAACCGGACGGTGCTGGTGGGCAACCCCAACATCGACTACTTCGGCATCCTCCGGCAGAAGCTGCACTGGGGGGAGCGGTAGTGGCTCCGACCCTGTCGGTGGTTCTCCCGGTGTTCAACGAGGAGGAGGTCCTCCCCGCGCTGCTCGAGCGCCTGCGCGTGCTGCTGGAGGCGCTGAAGGTCTCGACCGAGGTCATCTTCGTCGACGACGGCTCGGCCGACGGGAGCCTCCAGCTCCTCAAGGACGCCGCCCACGCCGACCCGCGCCTTCGCGTCCTGAGCCTCTCGCGCAACTTCGGGCACCAGCCGGCGATCAGCGCGGGGCTGGACCACGCGCTCGGCGAGGCGGTGGTGGTGATGGACGCCGACCTCCAGGATCCCCCCGAGGTGGTGCTGGAGCTCGTCGCCCGCTGGGGCGAGGGCTTCGACGTGGTGCACGCGCGCCGCCGCCGCCGCGAGCACGACTCGGCCTTCAAGGCGCTCACCGCCCGCATCTTCTACCGGCTCTTCGCCTCCATCGTCCCCATCCCCACCGTGCCGGACTCGGGGGACTTCCGCCTGATGTCCCGCCGGGTGGTGCTGGCGATGCGCGGCCTCGAGGAGACCCATCGCTTCCTCCGCGGGCTGGTGGCGTGGGTGGGGTTCCGGCAGACGGTGGTGGAGTACGACCGGCCCGAGCGGGGCGGCGGGGTCACCAAGTTCTCGGTGGGGAAGATGGCCCGCTTCGCCATGGACGGCATCACCTCGTTCAGCACCGTCCCGCTCCGGATCGCGACCTGGCTCGGGGTGCTGGTGGGGCTCTTCTCCCTGGCGGTGGCGGCCTGGGCGCTCGAGGAGCACTTCATCCGCCACGTCACCATCCAGGGCTGGACCTCGCTGATCATCGTCGTCTCGCTCATCGCCGCGGCGCAGTTCCTCCTCCTGGGCATCGTGGGCTCGTACGTGGGCCGCATCTACGAGCAGGTGAAGCGCCGGCCGCTCTACATCGTCGCCGAGGAGACCTCGGCCGCGGCCTCCACCGAGCGGGAGCGGGGCCCCCAGTCCATCGCCCGATGAGCGCGGACGTCTGGCCCCAGCGCTGGTTCGGCCGCCCGGGCCGGGCCGCCCTCGCCCTGTTCGTGGTCGCCGCGGTGCCCCTGCTCCTCGGCACCGTGCCGCCGTTGCAGGACCTCCCCAATCACCTCGCCAGCGCCTTCATCGCCGAGCACCTGGCCGATTACCCGGACCTCCAGGTGAACGGCTTCCTCCGCTCCAACGCGCTGCTCGCCCTGTGGCTGCACCTGCTCGGGGGACCCCTGGGGCTCCTCGGCGCGGCGCGGCTCTTCGTCGCCCTGACGCTGCTGGCGATGGCCACCGCGCTGGCATGGCTCGGCTGGAGCCTCGCCGGACCGGAGCGGCTGCCCTCGGTGGCGCTCCTCGCCTGGCCGATGGTGCACGGCTTCTTCGTGCCGGTCGGCCTGCTCAATTTCTCGGTGGGGACGGCCGGGGCGCTCCTGGCGCTGGCGCTCGCCCACCTGCGCGAGCGGGCGCCTGCCGCGGGGAAGACGCTCGGGCTCGCGGCGCTCGGCGTCGCCGCCTGGTACGGGCACCCGTTCCCCATCACCCTGGCCACGGGCCTGATCGGCCTGGAGGTGGTGCTGACCGTCCCCTGGCGCCTCTGGCCGCGTCGCCTGGCCGGAACGCTCGGGCCGCTCCTCCCGGCGCTGCTTCTGTCGCTGCTCACCGCCGCGGTGCACTGGCTGAAGCCCGAGGCGCGCCCGCCGCTGCTCGAGGCGGGCGTCCTGTACCTCCCGCCGTTGAGGACGCTGTCCCAGCTCTGGTCGCACGGGCCGGCCGGTCTCAGCTGGCTCGAGGCGATGGCGCTGCTCCCGGCCGCGGTGCTGGCGGTGTCGGCGTGGCGCGAGCGGAGTCGGCCGGTGCCCTACTTTCGCTGGCCGGCGATGGCGGTGCTCCTCGCCCTCTACTTCGGACTGCCCGCATCCCAGAGCAACTGGGGCCTGTTCAACGCCCGGGTGATTCCGTTCCTCTGGGCGGGCCTGCTGCTGCGTGCGCCGGAGGCGATGCCCCGGGCGCTCACCCGCGGGCTCGCCGTGGCGGCGGTGGCCTACGCGGCGGCGATGGTGGTGGACTACCGGCGGCTGGAGCGCGAGCGGCAGGCGTTCTGCGCCGCCATTCCCCACGTGGCGATGGGCGCGCGGCTGCTGCCGCTGGTCTTCGAGCACAACGGGAGCGCCGCGTTCACCGAGCCGCTCAAGCATGACTGGGGGTACTACGTCCTCGCCCGGCGGACGACGGCCCCGCTCCTCTTCGCAGTGGAGCGCAGCTATCCGCTCACCTACCTGCGCTGGGAACCGCCCGAGCTGCTCCCTCCGGCGCTCGACGAGATGGCGAGGACCAACCGCTCGCCCGAGGCGGTCTGCGCCGAGGGCCATCCGCCTGGGGATCCGGAGTGCCGCCGGCGCTTCGAGGAGCGCTGGCGTGGGTTCTGGGCCATCGCCGAGCCCCGGTTCGACCATCTCCTGACCTGGGACGAGCGCCCCGGCTTCGCCGAGCTCGTGCCACCGAGCTTCCAACGCACCTTCGTCCAGGGCCCGCTGGTGCTCTACGTGAAGGCCGCCCGATGAGCGGTCCTTCGGGACGGCCGGCCCTCGGTGGAGCCCATGGGGCAACGACTGGCGCGCGCCTGCGCGAGGGGGCGCCCCTGGCGGGATGGCGCCAGGCGGCCCTCTGGCGGGCGATCGCCCTCGCGGAGCGGCCGTGGGTCGCCGCGGTAGCGGCGCTGGGTGTCTATGCCGCGTTCGCCCTGTGGCACGGCGACCCGCGCGGCGTCTCCCCCTTCCCGTACTACGGCTACCTCGCCGACGCGTTCCTGCACGGGCAGGCGAGCCTCCGGCTCCCACCGCCGGACATCCACGACCTGAGCGTGGTGGACGGCAAGCTCCACCTCTACTGGGGGCCGTTCCCGGCGCTGCTCCTCGTGCCCTTCGTCGCGCTGTGGGGCGTGGGCTTCAGCGACGTCGCGTTCACCGTGGTGCTCGGGGCGCTCGACGTGGCGCTGGTGGCCGTGCTGCTCCGTGCCGCGGTCGCGGCGCGGTGGTTCCGGCTGGACCGGGTCCGCCGCGGGGCGCTGGTCGCCTGCTTCGCCTTTGGCTCGGTGCACTTCACCCTCGCCCCGTTCGGCCGGGTCTGGTTCACCGGGCAGCTCGTGGGCTTCGCCGCGCTCGGGCTCGCCTACCTCGCTGCCATCCGGATGCCCGGCGCCACGGGGGCGCTCCTGGCCGGACTGGGGCTCTCCGCCGCGCTCGCCACCCGGACGCACCTGATCCTCGCCGGGGTCTGGCCTGCGTGGGCGCTGCTCTCGAGGGCGACGGGCGCGAGACGACGGGCGGCAGTGCTCGCGGCGGGGGCGCTCCCGGTGCTCGCCACCGTGGCCCTCCTTGGCCTCTACAACCACGCGCGGTTCGGCTCGGTGCTCGAGAGCGGGCTCCGCTTCCACCGGATGGGCGGGGCGTTCGTCGAGGACTACACCCGCCACGGCCTGTTCAGCCTCCACTACCTTCCGCGCAACGTCTTCTACGAGCTCCTCACCTATCCGCTGGTCCCCGGCTTCGAGAGCCTCCAGGGCGGCGGGTTGTTCTGGATGACGCCCCTCTTCCTCGCCGCGTTCCAGGCCCGCCAGGGTCCGCCGGGCTCGGCGCGCGCGCTCGCCGTCTCGATCCTGCTCACGGCCATCCCGATCTTCCTGCTGATGGGCACGGGGTACGTGCAGTGGGGGCCGCGGTACACGCTCGACTTCACCATCCCGCTGATTCTGGTGACCGCGATGGGGCTCGCGCGGTGGCGACCGAGGTCGATCGCCATCGCCTCGGGATTGTCCTTCGGCATCTACCTGGTTGGCGCGACGTACCTGGCGCTCTACCTCTGAGGGGTCCACACGTCGTGCGTCCAGTAGGCCCGCGGCCTGGTCCGGAAGCTCGCGACCTTCGTGTACGACCGCCTCAGCGCCTCGACGAACCCCGGGCCGAAGTGCGTCCCGTCGTACCACTGGCGCCCGTCCGCGTCGTCCGCCGGCCAGCGGAGCACGACCGCTCGGAACCGGCGCGCCTCGAGGTCCGACACCAGATGTCGCATGAGCTCCGGGTGCTTCAGCGCGAGGATCCGGAAGGTGAAGGCGTCGGCCAGCACCGGCCGCTCGCCGGCGAGGAGCGGCACCCAGGGGTTCTCCGCGAGGAGCGGTCCCTCGGCGGGTGAGCCGAGCCGGGCCAGCACCTCGGCGGGCCGGGGGGTCCTGGTCACACCCTCCACGGCCTCCGGCGCGAAGCGGCTGACCGCGAGGACGATGTAGAGGGGCAGGACGACCGCCGCAAAGCGGGACGGCACCGCGCCCCGGTCGACGAGCGTCAGGAACAGCACCAGGGCGAGCACCGTCACGTCGACCAGGTGGTTCTCCGCAATGCCCGGGGAGGCAAACACCGCCAGGGTGCAGAGCCAGGTCCACAGGAGCGCCAGGGCGGGCAAGGTGCGCCAGGTGCCGGGGGCGGCGGCGGCGAGCGCGCCGGCGGCGAGGACGAGGAGGGCCAGGTCGATGGGATCCGACTGCTGGAGGAACTCGTTCGGCGCGGTGAGCATCCCCACCGGGCCACCCCCGCCGCCCGCGCACTCGCGGAGCTGGCGGAGCATCTGCCCGCCGCTCGAGAGTTGCGCCGCTCCGATGCCGATCAGGAGCATTCCGCCCACCAGCGCTGCCCGCTCGATGGCCACCCGCCGCCGGCCGTGCACCCAGGCGTGCGTCACCCAGGCCAGGAATCCTCCCACCACGGTCCACTTGGTGAGCACGGCCAGGGAGAAGAGCAGAGCCGTTGCCATCTCCCGGCGGAGTGTGCCCTCGCGCGTGGCGACGACCAGCCCGGCCATCGCGAGCGCCGAGGCCAGGAGATCGGCCTTTCCGAGTCCGAGCAAGGCCTGCACCGGAACGAGCGCCAGCACCACCAGCGCGCCCGGGAGCGCCAGCCGGCGCCGTACCCCGAGACGCTCGAGGAGCAGGAAGGTGCACCCCACCAGGGCCACGAGCGAGAGCGCTTCCAGGAGCTCGGCCGCCGGCGGGAGCGAGCCGAGGACCCGGGCCACCCCGGCGTACAAGAGCGGGTACAGCGGGGGATACCGCGTCCCTCCCCAGCCCAGAGCCGACTCCACCGGCCGGTAGAACGTGCCGTGCAGCAGGTCGTCGGCGAGCGTCGCCCACGCTCCGGACGGGTGGTCCAGGAGGAGGCGGTTCCGGGTGAGCGCTTCCACCAGCAGCCGGGCTCCCGTGAGGACGGCCAGGAGGCCGCTGGTCCAGGCCAGGGCGCGGAAGCGGACCGGACGCTCGGCGGAGGCGGAGGGAGCCGCGGGGTGGAGCGCCGGGGCCACGAAGGGCATGGACCTCGGTCCTGTTACCGGAACCCACATCCAGGGGGCAAGGCCAGCCTCGAACGCGCGCGACTGCGACGCGGATGACACGGCAAAGGGCGCCGGCCCGTGTTAGCCCATCGGATCCACCGTGGATCCTCTGCCCGAGCCCGAGTCAGCCCCTGCGAGCAGCCCCCACGCGCTGATCGACGCCCTGAGGGTCGAGGTCCAGCCCACCACGTTCAAGAAGGGCCGGGACGTGGCGCGCGAGGGCCGCGTGAGGCGCTGGTCCGACGACGGCGACGGCATCCGCCGCGGCGAGGTGGCCGGGAGCTCGGGCGAGGTCTACCAGGTGGAGGTCGGCCTCAATCCGGACGGGACGGTCCGGTCCCGGTGCAGCTGCCCCGCCTGGGGTGAGTACGGTCCGCACTGCAAGCACGCGGTGGCGCTGGCCTACGCCGACCGCGCCGAGAGCCTCCCCGCGCCGCGGCCGGTGGAGCCCGGGCGGCCGGCCGACGTCGTCACCCTGCCGGCGCTGGCCAAGCTCGAGTCTTGGCTCGGGGTGTCCGCGGCCGGGGAGCCCTCGTTCGTCTACCGGCTCGCTCCCGCCCACCCCCGCGCGTCGGGGCGCTCGTGGCTGTTCGACGTGCGGCGGCGGGACGGCAAGGACGGCGGCCCGCTGTCGGTGAAGCGCTTCCTCTCCGGCGGCACCCGGTTGTCCCCCGCCGACGAGCGGGTGTTCGGCGAGCTCGCCCGGCACGAGAGCCGGTTCGACGGCAAGTTCATCCTCAGCGACGACGACATCGCGGATCTCCTCGGGCTGCTCCGGACCCGGCGGGTGGTGTACCGGGGCACCGCGCTGCAGTTCTCGCCCGAGCCGGCACGGCCCCAGATTCATCTCTCGTCGACCGCAGGGGGCGCACGGGCGAAGATCGAGTTTCAGCTCCCCGACGGCCGGACCACCGGGTTCGACACCTCCCTGCTCCTCATTGGCCGCCGGAGCACGGTGCTGCTCGAGGGGCAGAGCGCCTATGCGCTCGAGCCGGACCTCCCGGCGCGGATGTGGCGGGCGTGGATGCGCGAGCCGAGCATGACCTTCCCCGCCGGTCAGGTGGAACGGGCGCTCTCGTTCTTCGCCGCGCACCTCCCCCGCATCGACCTGCGCCTCCGCGCGGACGGGCTGGACGTGGTCGAGGACCAGCGGCCGGTCTTCCTCCTCACCCTCGAGGGCTCGGCGGAGAAGGCCCAGGCGCAGCTTGCCGCACGCTACGGGACGGCGACGGTGCCGGTCTCGCCCTCTGCCGTCCACCTCGGCTACGCGGCCTCGCCCGGCGGCCAGGGGCGGACGCTCTACCGTCGCCAGGAGGAGGTGGAGCGCGAGGCCGGACAGGCGCTCCTCGCCCTCGGGTTCAAGTACGACGCGCAGGGCAGCCTGTACCAGGCCACCGGTGACGCCGCGGTGGGGTTCTGGAGCGGTGGGCTCGGCACGCTCCCTGCCGACTGGGAGCGCTTCCTCGCCAGGGCGCCGAAGGTCCGGATGCGCCGGAGGCTCCGTCCGAAGGTCCGCGTCGCGGCGGGGAACAACGGGTGGTTCGAGCTCGACGCGCGCTTCGAGGCCGAGGAGCAGGCGGTGGACCTGGGGGCGGTCCGGCTGTGGCTGCGCTCCGGCCGGCGCTTCATCCCGCTCCCGGACGGCAGCTACGCCGAGGCAGATCGCGACGCGCTGACCCAGGCCGCGGACCTGCTCGAGGAGGCCGGGGCGCTCCCCGGCAAGGCGCGGACCGAGCTGCCGCCCTACCAGGCCGGGGCGCTGGATGCGCTCACCGCGCTGGGCGAGGGCGCGCGCTTCGAGTCCCGGGCGCGGACGGCCATCGCCGAGTTCAAGGAGCTCTCGCGCATCCCATCGCTGCCCCCGCCCGAGGGACTCACCGCGACCCTGCGCCACTACCAGGAGGACGGCCTGTCCTGGCTGTGGTTCCTCCACCGCCACGGGCTGGCCGGCATCCTGGCCGACGACATGGGCCTGGGAAAGACGGTGCAGGCGCTGGCGTTGCTCCAGCAGGCGCGCAACGTCGAGGGCGCCGGTCCGTCGCTGGTGGTGGCCCCGACCAGCGTGCTCCCCAACTGGCAGCGCGAGGCCGAGCGCTTCACCCCGGGGCTGCGCGTGGCGGTGTGGCACGGTCAGGACCGGCGCGAGCGGGTGGAGGACCTGGCCGGGGCAGATCTGGTCTTGACCTCGTACGCGCTGGCGCGGCGTGACCGCGACGAGCTGTCGAAGACCCGCTGGCGCTACGTCCTGCTCGACGAGGCCCAGAACATCAAGAACGCCGGCTCGGCCACGGCGCAGGCCTGCAAGGCGCTTCCGGCGGACCACCGGCTGGCGCTCACCGGAACCCCGCTCGAAAACCGGTTGTCCGAGCTGTGGAGCATCTTCGACTTCCTGATGCCCGGGTTTCTGGGTGCCGAGGAGGACTTCGCCGAGCGGTACGAGCAGCCCATCGAGGTGGCCGCCGACGCCGGCGCGCGCGAGCGGCTGCGTCGCCGGGTCCAGCCCTTCGTGCTGCGGCGGCTCAAGACCGAGGTGGCCAAGGACCTCCCGCCCAAGACCGAGACCGTCGCCTACTGCGAGATGGAGCCGGCGCAGGCGGCGCTCTACCGCGAGGTGCTCGAGGAGAGCCGGGCCAAGGTGCAGGAGAGCATCCAGAAGGTGGGCTTCAAGCGGGCGCGGGTGTCGATCCTCGCCGCGCTGCTCCGGCTCCGGCAGGTGTGCAACGACCCGCGGCTGCTCAAGCTCCCCGGCACCGGCGCGCTGCCAGCGTCGGCGAAGCTGCAGCGCTTCGACGAGCTGGTGGACGACCTGCTCGCCGAGGGGCACCGGGCGCTGGTCTTCAGCCAGTTCACCGAGATGCTCCGGCTGCTCGAGGCGCACGCGCAGGGCCGGGGCATCTCCTTCCTCTCGCTCGATGGGCGGACGCGCGACCGCATGGCGCGGGTGGACGCCTTCAACCGCGACGACGGTCCGCCGATCTTCTTCATCAGCCTCAAGGCCGGCGGGACCGGTCTGAACCTGACCGCGGCGGACTACGTCATCCATTACGACCCGTGGTGGAACCCCGCGGTGGAGGACCAGGCCACCGACCGCACGCATCGCATCGGCCAGACGCGGGCGGTCATCGCCTACAAGCTCATCACCCGCGGCACGGTGGAGGAGAAGATCCTCGCCCTGCAGCAGCGCAAGCGTGAGCTCGCCCAGGGCATCCTCGGTCCGGGCGGCGGGCTGTCCGAGGGGCTCACCGAGCAGGACATCGAGAGGCTGTTCGCCGAGGACTGAGGTGGTCGTCCAGGCACGGGAAGAACGGGTGGGAGTTCCATGCCCGTGACTGAAAGCTTGTACAGTGTCGGGGGTCCGGGGTACCTTCCGGTACGGAACGGAGGTTCAGTATCGATGCTGCTCGCGCTGCGGATCGAGAACTTCACGGTCGTGGAGGAGGTCGAGGTGGGCTTCGGCCCCGGGCTGACCGTGCTCACGGGGGAGACGGGCGCCGGCAAGAGCATCCTCGTCGACGCCCTCGGGCTCCTGGTGGGGGCCCGGGCAGACGCCGACTGCGTGCGCTCCGGCGCAGACGAGGCGGTGGTGGAGGCGGTGTTCCAGCGCACGCCTGGGCTCGCGCAGAGGCTCGAGGTGCTCGGGCTGCCGGACCACGGGGACGAGGTGGTGCTCCGGCGGGTCGTCGGCCGGGCAGGGCGGAGCAAGGTCCACGTCAACGGGGCGCTCGCCTCGGTGGGGGTGCTCGGCCAGCTCATGCGCGGTGAGCTGGACATCGCCGGGCAACACGCGCACGTCGGCCTCTTCGAGGCGGCCACCCACCGGGCGGTGCTCGACCGCTGGGAGGGCGTCGGGCCGGCGCTGGAGGCGTACCGGGCGGCGCACGCGCCGCTCGTGGCGCTCGAGGCGGAGCGGCAGTCGCTCGGCGGCGACGCTGCGGCCCAGGAGGCGCGCGCGGAATTCGCCCGGTTCCAGCTGGACGAGCTGGAGCGACTGGCGCCTGGTCCGGGAGAGGAGCTGGCGCTCGAGGCGGAGCGGCGGCGACTCGCGGGCGTGGAGCGGCTCCGGGCGGCGGCGCTCGAGTCCGAGGCCCTGCTGGGCGGTGACGACGGCGGGGTGTGCCCCGTCGCCGGTCGCGCCGCGCGGATGCTCGAGGAGGCCGCCCGGACCGACCCGAACCTCGGCGAGGCCGCCGTCTCGGTGACCTCGGCCACCACCGCGCTCGACGATGCGCTGCGCAGCCTCCGGCGCTACCTCGACGGGCTCGAGGCCGACCCGGAGCGGCTCTCGGTGGTGGAGGAGCGCCTCGACGCGCTCCGGCGCCTGGCGAGGAAGCACGGAGCCGACGTGGCGGGGCTCCCCGCCCGGCTCGAGGCGCTCCGCACCGAGTGCGCCCGCCTGGAGGGCCGTCGCGAGCGGCTGGCGGCGCTCGAGGCCGACCGCTCGGCCGCCGAGGCGCGCGCCTGGGAGGCGGCCCGGGCGCTCCGGAGGGAGCGCGAGCGCGCGGCGCGGCAGCTCGAGCGCGCCATGGGCGCCGAGCTCGGACGACTGGCGCTGCCCCGCGCTGCCTTCACCGTGCAGCTCGCCCCGCGGGACGTGCTCCGCGCCGACGGGGCCGACGAGGTGGAGTTCCTCTTCAGCGCCAATGCCGGCGAGCCGGTCCGGCCGCTGTCCCGCGTGGCCTCGGGCGGAGAGGCTTCGCGGCTGTGGCTGGCGCTCAAGCGCACCTCCATGGCGCAGGGAGGCCCGGAGGAGGTGGCCACCGTGGTGCTCGACGAGGCGGACGCGGGGGTGAGCGGTGCGGTGGCGGACGTGGTGGGACGGATGGTCCGGGCGGTCGCGTCGGGCCGACAGGTCCTGTGCATCACCCATCTTCCACAGGTCGCTGCCCACGCCGATGCGCACCTGGTGGTGGAGAAGACGTCGGCCCGGGGGCGCACCTGGTCCAGCGTGCGCGTCCTGGACGAGGGTGCTCCGCGGACCCGTGAGCTGGCCCGGATGATGTCAGGGGCCATTGTCACATCGGAGGCGCTGGCCGCCGCCGAGGCGCTGGTGCGCGCGGCGAGGGAGTCGGGCGCACCGGCTGCCGTCCGGCCCGTCTCGCGCGCGCGACGGGTCGCCTGAGATCGCTGGCGCGCCACTGCGCGCTTCCTCGAGCGTCCCGAAAAAACGCAGTCTCCTTGCCCGTCCCGGAGGGCCGCCTGTACCATCGCCGACCAGCGTGCCCCCGCCCGAGCCACCCCCGGTCCGGTTGAAGATCGTCTCCACTGGGCTGACCGATGTGGGCAAGAAGCGCGACCACAACGAGGACAGCTTCCTCATCGACGAAGATCTCAAATTGTTCGTGGTCGCCGACGGCATGGGGGGGCATGCCGGCGGCGGAACGGCCTCCCGCATCGCGGTGGAGACCATCGACCGGGAGCTGCGGCAGGCCCGCGCCACCCAGAGCTCCACGCTCGACGCCCGTACCCCGCTCCAGGATTCGCCCGTCCCGGAGGCCATCCGCGCCGCAGTGGAGCGCGCGTGCATCGCCATCTACACCAAGGCCCAGGAGGATCCGCGGCTGGCGGGGATGGGGACCACCGTCATCTCCCTCCTGATGAAGGAGGACCAGGCCTTCTTCGCCCACGTCGGCGACAGCCGCGCCTACCTGGTACGCGGCGACCTCATCCAGCAGATCAGCGAGGACCACAGCCTGGTCAACGAGCAGATCAAGGCCGGGATGATCACCCCCGAGGAGGCGAAGCACTCCCGCTACAAGAACATCATCACCCGCTCGGTGGGGTTCGAGGAGGAGGTCCAGGTCGACGTGATGGGCCTGCTCTCCGAGCCGGGTGACGTGTTCATCCTCTGCTCGGACGGGATGGCGAACATGGTGGAGGATCCGGAGATCCTCCAGGTGGTCCGTCACTTCCCGCTGACCGAGGTGCCGCAGCGCCTGATCGACCTCGCCAACGAGCGGGGCGGCGATGACAACATCACCGTCATCGCCGTGCAGGTGCAGGCCGAGGCCGCGGCGCCGAGGCAGGCCGAGACTGGCGAGCACGCCTCGGTGTAGGTAGGCGTTTCACCTCTGTTGCGCCGGGCGGTTCTCCTGCCTTGACACTGTAGAATCTGCCAGGCTACGAGCACGCCCCGGACGGATGGGGGGCAGGCATGCTGGAATACGGCTTGCTTGGGTACTCGGACTGCCTGGAAGCGCGCTGTCACGGGAGCGGCCCCACCGTTGGCGAAGAAGACCCTCACCCTGATCGTCGTTCCGGACCACGACGCGCCGGTCCGCCGCTTCCAGCTCGAGCGAGGCCTGCTGCGGCACGCGGCGCTGGGCGCTGCTGCGGCCGGGGTGATTCTGCTTGCCGCGATCGTCCACTACTTCGCCCTGGTGCGTGAGGCCTCGGAGAACCGGCTGCTGCGCGACGAGAACCTGACCCTCCGCACCCAGCTGAAGAGCATCCGGGAGCGGATGGAGCACATCGGCGCGACCCTCGAGCGTGTCGAGCGCTTCGACCAGAAGCTCCGGGCGGTGACCTTGCTCTCCGACCCCCAGCGCAACCTCGCGCTGGGGCCCACCGCGGGAGAGCCCGGTGTCACGCCGACCCCCAGCGCGGAGACCGAGTTCACCCGCCCCGGGTCTGCCAGCGAGACCCCCAGGAACCTCGCCTCGAAGCTGGACAAGCTGAGCGAGTCCGCAACCCGGCAGGAAAAGAGCCTTCAGGAGCTTCAGTCGTACTTCCTCGACCAGAAGAGCCGGCTGGCGTCGACGCCCTCGGTGTGGCCGGCCCGAGGCTGGGTCACCTCCGACTTCGGACAGCGTCTCGACCCGTATACGGCTGAGCGCGTGATGCACGAAGGTCTCGACATCGCCGCACCTCACGGCAAGGAGATCGTCGCCCCCTCCGACGGCACGGTCATCTTCGCCGGGCTCGAGGGTGGGTACGGGAACGTCCTGGTCATCGACCACGGCTATGGCGTGAAGACCCGCTTCGGGCACCTGAGCAAGCTCGAGGTGAAGACCGGCGACCGGGTGAAGCGCGGGCAGCTGGTGGGTGCGGTGGGGAACACCGGCCGGTCCACCGGGCCCCACCTGCACTACGAGGTGCGAGTGAACGGGATTCCCGAGAACCCGCGGAAGTTCATTCTCGAGGAGTAGGAACGCGGCCGTCGAGGTGGAGCTCACGCTCCTCTCCGAGCAGCAGCTGCCCGAGGATCTGCCAGTCCCGCCGGCGGCTGGCATCCCGGGGAAGGCTCCGCTAGAGGAGGTGTTTCCTTTTGCCGGCGCGCGCCCCCCGCGGGATTGGCAGCGGCGCCTGGCTGGTTACATCGGCACTGGAACATCAATGATCGAGTGGACGCTGAAGAAGATCATCGGGACGAAGAACGAGCGCGAGCTCAAGCGGACCTGGCCCAAGGTCGCCCGCATCAACGCGCTCGAGCCCCGGATGCGGGAGCTCCCCGATGAGGCGTTCCCCCGCGAGACGGCCCGGCTGAAGCAGGAGGTGGCCAACGGCCGGCCCCTGGACGAGGTGCTCTTCGAGGCCTTCGCCCTGGCCCGCGAGGGCGCGCGCCGCTCGCTCGGGCAGCGGCACTTCGACGTGCAGCTCATCGGCGGCATGTTCCTCCACCAGGGCTGCATCGCCGAGATGCGCACCGGCGAGGGCAAGACCCTCACCGCGACCCTGCCGAGCTACCTCAACGCGCTCACCGGCCGCGGCGTCCACGTGGTGACGGTGAACGACTACCTCGCCCGCCGCGACGCCGAGTGGATGGGCCGGCTGCACAACTTCCTCGGGCTCACCGTGGGCTGCATCGTCCACGACCTCGACGACGCCGAGCGCCAGGTGGCGTACCGGAGCGACATCACCTACGGCCAGAACAACGAGTTCGGCTTCGACTACCTCCGGGACAACATGAAGTTCCGGCTCAGCGACTACGTCCAGCGCGAGCTGAACTTCGCCATCGTGGACGAGGTGGACAGCATCCTCATCGACGAGGCGCGGACCCCGCTGATCATCTCCGGGCCCACCGAGGACAACACCGACGAGTACTACCGGATCGACCGGGTCATCCCCGGCCTCGTCCCGGACCAGGACTACGCGCTCGACGAGAAGACCCGGAGCGTCAACCTCACCGACGAGGGCGTGGAGAAGGTCCAGAAGCGGCTCGGCATCTCCAACCTCTACGACCCGAGCGAGGTGGAGACGCTGCACCACGTGGAGCAGGCCCTCCGCTCGCACACCCTCTACAAGCGCGACCGGGACTACGTGGTGAAGGACGGCGAGGTGATCATCGTCGACGAGTTCACCGGCCGCCTGATGCCGGGCCGCCGTTGGAGCGACGGGCTCCACCAGGCGGTGGAGGCCAAGGAGGGGGTGAAGATCGAGAACGAGACCCAGACCCTGGCCACCATCTCGTTCCAGAACTACTTCCGCATGTACTCCAAGCTCTCGGGCATGACCGGCACCGCCGACACCGAGGCCGAGGAGTTCGCGAAGATCTACAACCTCGACGTCCGGGTGGTTCCCACCAACCGTCCGATGGTCCGCAAGGACCTGGACGACGTGGTCTACAAGACCGAGCGGGAGAAGTTCGAGGCAGTGGTGGAGGGGATCAAGGAGCTCCACGAGAAGGGGCAGCCGGTCCTGGTGGGCACGGTCACCATCGCCAAGAGCGAGGTGGTCTCCACCTTCCTCAAGAAGAAGGGCGTGCCGCACCACGTGCTGAACGCCAAGCAGCACCAGCGCGAGGCGGAGATCGTCGCCCAGGCCGGCCGGAAGGGCTCGGTCACCATCTCCACCAACATGGCCGGCCGAGGCACCGACATCCTCCTCGGCGGCAACCCCGAGGCGCTGGCCCGGGCCGAGGTGGGCGCTCCGCCGGAGCTCCCGCCGAGCGTCGACGGCGTGCCGGCGGACCCAGCGGCCCACCGGGCGGCGGTGGTGGAGTGGGAGAAGCGGCTGGAGAAGGCCATCGAGAAGTACCGGGAGCAGACCGCGCGCGAGAAGGAGGAGGTGCTCGCTGCCGGGGGCCTGTTCATCCTCGGCACCGAGCGCCACGAGTCACGCCGCATCGACAACCAGCTGCGCGGCCGCTCGGGACGCCAGGGCGACCCCGGTGTCTCCAAGTTCTACCTCTCGCTCGAGGACGACCTGATGCGGATCTTCGGGTCGGATCGCATCTCCGGCCTGATGGAGCGGATGGGGATGCAGGAGGGGGAGGTCATCGAGCACAAGTTCCTGAGCAAGGCGATCGAGAACGCTCAGAAGCGGGTCGAGGGCCACAACTTCGACATCCGCAAGAACCTGCTCGAGTACGACGACGTGATGAACCAGCAGCGGCGCACCATCTACAAGCTGCGCCGCCGGGTGCTGGCCGCCGGCGCCGGGGTGGCGCTGGTCGAGTACGACGAGGACAAGAAGACCAAGGCCAAGATCCGGAGCGAGCACACCGTCAGCTGGGACGACTTCCGGGAGATGCTCTTCGACGCGCTCGAGGACGTGGTGCTGGCCATCACCGGGACCTGGGCGGGGGCGAAGAACCCGGACACCTGGGACATCCCCGCGCTGACCCGGGCGGTGAAGGACAACCTGAACCTCGAGCTGGGGTTCCAGGGCTCGGGCAGCCAGGACGAGCTGCAGCAGCAGATCTACCAGGCGGCGGAGAAGGTGCTCCGGACCCGCGAGGAGGAGTTCGGGGACGACTTCCGCGTCTTCGCCCGGAACCGGTACCTCGCCACCATCGACCAGCTGTGGAAGGACCACCTGCTGGCGATGGATCACCTGCGCCAGGGCATCGGGCTCCGGGCCTACGGCCAGCGCGACCCGAAGCAGGCCTACAAGAAGGAAGGCTACGACGGCTTCATGCAGATGCTCTCGGCCATCAACCACCAGCTCATCAGCCAGCTGATGCGGGTGCAGGGCCGGACACAGCCGGCGCCGGCGCGGGGCGGAGCAGCGCCAGCCAGCGCGGTGGCCGAGGCCGCGGCCCGGATCCAGCGCGAGATGCAGGCCAAGGCGCGCCAGTACACGGAAGGGCGCGCCGACGTCGAAGGCCGCCCGGAGCGTGCCGCGCAGGCCCGGGGTCCGGTCAAGGCCGCCCCGAAGGTGGGCCGGAACGACCCGTGCCCCTGCGGCAGCGGCAAGAAATACAAGAAGTGCCACGGGGTCAGCGAGGCGGCCCCGCAGTAGCCCGCTGTCCGGTCCACCGACGCTCGCGACTGAGGTCGTCTCGAGAGGGCGCCGCTTGACAGCTGTTCATGGAACCCTGAATTCAGAGACAGGTCAGCGCGGCCCCGGGCGGCGCAACGTGTCTGTCGCCTCGGCCACGCGTCTGTGGCGCGCTGGCGCGCTGCGGCGTGGGTGAGATCGAATCGACCTAGAAGTTTCCGAATTTCAGCCCATCCAAAAACCACGATCACCCACATCCC
>DATKKF010000081.1:0-52087 GCA_035543115.1 Myxococcaceae bacterium | reverse complement strand
GCTCCGCACCACGGCGTCTGGCGCTGGACCCGCGGCGCGCTGGCCGCGCTCGCGCTCGTCGCGGTGGGGGCCACCATCGCGCTCTCGGCACGCCGCGCCCGCACCCCGCTCCCTGCTCCCGCGGCGCGACATGGCGCTGGGTCCGCGGCCACTCCGCCCGCCGTTGCGCCTGGGCCCGGACTCGGCCCGTCCAGCCCCTCGTCTCGGTCCGAGCCGCCCGCCCGCCTCGACCTCACGCCCGAGCCCGCGCCCGTCGCGACGTCGGCGCCTCCCGAGCCCAGCCCTGCGCCCACCCCGCGTGCGGAGCGCCCCCCATCCGTTCCGGTGGAGCTGCGCTCGACCCCCGCGGGAGCCCGGGTCACCCTGCACGGGCGGCTGCTCGGACGCACGCCGCTCTCGGTCCGGCTTCCGCCGGGCAGCGCGGTGCTGCTGGTCTTCGAGGCCGAGGGCCGCCAATCGATCGCCGAGCGGGTCCGGGCACGGGCCGGACTGGTGGTCACCGCGCACCTCCCGCCGGCCCCGGTCGCTCCCGGTCTCGACGACCTCAAGGCCTCGCCGTACTGAGGCCGCTGGTCTAACCTCGGCGCCCGAGATGCTGGCGGCGGTGATGGCTGGCCTGCTGCTCTCCACCCCTCCTGGCGACGTGGAGCAGGCCCGGGCCGACTTCGAGCAGGGTGCGGAGCTGTACCGCGCGGGAGAGTTCCGCGCCGCGCTCGACGCGTTCGAGGCGGCTCAGGCCCGCGCCCCGGCACCGCAGGCGCTCTTCAACATCGCTCGCTGCCAGGAGCGGCTGGGGCAGCTCGCCGACGCCGTCGAGTCGTACAGCGCGTATCTCGCCTCGACCCCGGCTGCACCGGACCGCTCGGCGGTGATCGCGCGCATCGACGAGCTTCGCGCCCGGTTGCCGCTCGAGGGCTCGCTGCGGATCTCGGTCGAGCCGCCGTCGGACGTGTCGGTGGATGGTGAGCCGGCGGGTCCGTCACCGGTGTCGGCACGGCTCAGGCCCGGCGCCCACCGCGTCCGGGCGACCCACGAGGGGTACCATCCCCTCGAGCGGGACGTGGAGCTCGCCCCCGCCGCGCGGGTCCAGCTCGAGCTGTCGCTGGTGCCGCTGGCGCCGCCTGCCGGCGCCACCGAGCGGGCGCCAGAGGCCGCGGTCCGCGACACCGTGGCGCCGCCCCCGAAGACGCAGCCGCGCCGCTGGACGTACGTCGCCGCAGGGGTCGCCGCCGCCTGTCTCGCCGCCGGCGTGACCTTCGGCCTGAGCGCCCACCAGGCTCAGGACACGCTCAAGGACGGGACGCCGCGGAGCCCGGAGCAGGTCCAGCAGGTCTACGACACCGCGGTCGCGCGCAGCGCCGCGGCGAACGGCTTCTACGCCGCGGCGGGAATCACCGGGGCCACCGCGCTGGCGCTCTTCTTTCTCGAGCCGCACCTCGGGGCGTCCGCGGAGGCCCACTAGGGTGCGACCCTCGCTGGCCGGCGCGGCGTGGACGCTCGGAGTGTTCCTGCTCACGGGCTGCAAGCTCGACCTCACCGGAGCCACCTGCAACACCAACGACAACTGCCCGGTCCGCCAGTTCTGCGCGGTCCCCGCCGGCGCCAGACAGGGAAGCTGTCAGCCCGGGGACCGCGTCACCGCGATACTGGCGCTCGGGGCGGACCCGTCTCTCCTCCCCGCCGGCGCGACCACCCAGGCCGTCGCCACGCTGACCTCCGAGGGCGGCCCGCCGGTGCCCGACGGCGGGCTGGTGACCGACCTCGTGGCGTGGAGCGTCGACCCGGCGAGCGAGGGCATCATCTCGGTGAGCAACGCCGCCGGCGTCCAGGGGCTGGTGCAGGCGCTCGGGCCGGGCCAGGGGCTCTTGATGGGGACGATGACCTTCTCGGGTCAGCAGCTCCGGGCCACGACCACCATCGTGGTGAGCAACGCCGCGCTCCAACACCTGATCGTGGTCGCCGACCGACCGCAATATGCCGCAGAGACGGTGGGGAGCGCCGCGGCCACGGGCTTCTTCAGTGACGGCTCGCACGCCGACCTCACCTCGCTGGTGAAGTGGTCCAGCAGCGCACCCTCGGTGCTCGCGGTCTCCGGAGCGTCGGGCACCTGGGGACGCCTCACCGCCGAGGGCCCGGGAGGAGCCACGATCCAGGCTGCCTACCTGAACATCACCGGGTCGACCTCGGTCACGGTGAGCGACGCGACGCTGGTCGGACTGACCATCTCGCCCCCGAAGCCGAGGGGCGTGGCGGGCAACGACCTGTCCATCGAGGCCACCGGCGCGTTCTCGGATGGGTCGGCGCAGCCGATGACCCGCTCGGTCGGGTGGAGTGTCGACGACCAGAGCGTGGGGTACTTCAGCGCGCCGGGAACCGTGACCTTGCTCACCCCCGGAGTCACCACGGTGAGCGCCGTCGCCTCGACCGTCCAGGCCGCGGCCGAGCTCGATGTCGCGCCCCCGGCGCCGGTACAGCTGGAGATCTCCCCTGCCCTGCCCGACGCGCTCCAGCTCGACGGGACCAGCCGGCTGTCGGCGTGGACCACGCATCTGGACGGCACGGTGTGCGCCGCCGCGCCGTCCTGGACGAGCCTCGACAGCACGGTCGAGGTGTCGTCCGTGGGCGAGCTCACCGCCGTGCAGGACCCCGGTGTGGGGACGGTGATCGCCACCGCCGATGGCCTCGAGGCCCGGGCGGCGATCGAGGCGACGGACGCGGGGGTGGACGGCTGGCAGCTGTGGCCACCCGAGCAGGTGGTGCCGGTGGGTGCGGAAGGAGCGCTCGCCTTCGAGCGAATCCTCGGCGCTGGGATCGCCCAGGATCTCACCACCGTGGCGGGCTGGCGGCCACAGGACCCGGACGCGGGGATCGACGTGGACACGGGCGAGCGCGGGGGGAGCGTGCGGACCCGTCGGCCGGGCAGCCGGCTCTCGGTCCTCGGCGTGGTTCCCGGAATCGTCGCCCGGGCGTGGGTCCGGGCGCCGGCGGGCGCACCCAGCCTGGAGATCGTCCCGCCGGCGAGCACCCTGCCGGTGGGAGGCCGCATCCACCTCGCGGCGGTGGGACACTGGCCCGACGGCACGGTGGTCGACGTGACATCGGCGGCGAGCTGGAGCGCTTCACCCGAGGGCGTCGCCTGGGCCGGGAACGGCCCGAGCGCGGGGCTGGTCCTCGGAGCCGATGCCGGGCTGAGCACGCTCCGCGCCCGGTTCGGAGCCGCCACGGCCCAGGCGCAGCTCGCGGCCGAGCCCGATCCGGCCACGCTGGAGGCCTGGCCCCCGGCAGCCACGCTGGCGGCGGGCACGGCCCTGCCGCTCTCGGTGACCGTGGTCACGGGCTCGGGCGACTCCACCGACGTCACCGCCGACGCGGTCTGGACCTCGAGCTCGCCCGAGGTGGCGATCGCCACCAACGCCCCGGGGCAGCACGGAACACTCCTCGCCCGCGCGCCAGGGACCACGGTGCTGACCTCGCGCGTGGACCGGCTGCAGGCGATGCTTCCGGTGGTGGTCACCGCGGCCACGCTGCAGGGAGTCGACCTCCATCCACCGGCGGCGGTGGTGACCTGGGCCCCATCCAGCTTCGTGGCCACTGCTCGGCTCTCGGACGGCACCATGCAGGACCTCACCGGCTCGGTCACCTGGGCTCTCTCCGACCCTGGCCTCATGCGGATCCGCGGCACCGGCCGGGACCGCGGCACGGCGCGCGGGCTCGACGCCGGGACGGTGCAGGTCTACGCCCACCCGCTGGGCGGGACGGCGCTGAACGCCGTGGTGACGGTGAACGGATCCCCTCCCTCGTCCCTGACGGTGACGCTGCCCACCGGCCCGGTGGCGGCGGGCACGCGGCCCCGGGTGCAGGCCGTGGCACGGACACCCGACGGCACCGCCGTCGACGTGACCGCGCTGGTTGAGTGGACCAGCTCGGACCCGACGGTGGCCGTCGTGTCCAGCGCGGTCCGCCCCGGCTGGGTGACGGCGCTCCGCGCTGGCCCGACCACCGTGGGGGCCCGCTTCGCCGGGCTGGCCGGGAGCGCGACGCTCCAGATCTCGGGCGACGCGCTGACCAAGCTCACGCTGTCTGCTCCGGAAACCCTTCAGACCAGCGCCGGCGCCACCGCGACCGCCACCGCCACCCTCTCCGGAGGAGGGTTTCAGGTGCTCGGTGAGGACGTCGTGTGGTCGTCCGACGACCCGGCCGTGCTCTCCGTCTCCAACGCACCCGGCGCGCGGGGACGGCTCCTCGCGCTGGCGCCGGGGACGGCCACGCTCAAGGCTCGCACCCGCCCGGGCCTGCCTTCGCTGCAGGCGAGCGCGGTGGTGACGGTCTCTGCGCCGGCGCTCCGCGGAACAGCTCGAGGGCAGTCGCCTGTCTTGCCCGTGAGCGTGAACGGCAGTCGGTGACGGCGCGGCCACCCCGTGCTGCAGCCGGATCACCAGCGCCTCATGGCGTTGGACGGTCAGCGGTGCTACCTCCCGGGGACGGGTATGGAGGCTGCCTCGAACGACGGCGTCACGCAGGAGTCCCACGACCGGGTGCTGGTGGTCGACGACGAGCGGAACATCCGCACGATGCTGCGGGTCTGCCTTCAGCAGGCGGAGTGCGAGGTACGCGAAGCCGGCTCGGCCGAGGCCGCGCTCGCGGCACTCGCCTCGGGTCCGGCAGATCTCGCCTTCGTCGATCTGAGGCTCGGCACGGGCAGCGGGCTCGATCTCCTTCCCGCGCTGCTCGCCGAGGATCCGGATCTCGACGTGGTGGTCATCACCGCCTACGCCTCCATCGACACCGCGATGGAGGCCGTTCGCCGCGGCGCGCGCGACTACCTTCCAAAGCCCTTCACCCCGGCCCAGGTCCGCGCGGTGGTCGACCGGCTCCGCGAGCGCCGCCGGCTCCGCGCCCGGGTGGAGACGCTCGAGGACCGCCTGGCCGGGGTGGATCCGGACGCGCTGCTCGAGACCCGCTCGGCGGCCATGCAGGCCACGCTCTCCCTGCTCCGCCGCGCGGCGGCCTCCGACGCGGCCGTGCTCCTCCGGGGCGAGAACGGGACCGGGAAGAGCGTCCTCGCCCGTGCGCTCCACCGTCTCTCGGGCCGCGCCGACAAGCCGTTCATCACCGTGAGCGCCCCGACCCTGTCCGACCAGCTCTTGGTGTCCGAGCTCTTCGGCCACGCACGGGGAGCGTTCACCGGCGCGATCCGGGATGCGCCGGGCAAGGTGGAGGCGGCCGAGGGCGGCACCCTGTTCCTCGACGAGATCGGCGAGCTCGGGCCGGCCACCCAGGCCCAGCTGCTGCGCTTCCTCCAGGAGAAGGCGTTCGAGCGGGTGGGCGAGACGCGGACCCGCCATGCCGACGTGCGCATCGTCTCGGCGACGAATCGGGAGCTCGAGCAGGACGTGCGCTCCGGACGCTTCCGCGAGGACCTGCTCTACCGGCTGAACGTGGTGGAGATCCGCGTGCCCGCACTCCGGGAGCGCAGGGAGGACATCCTGCCGCTCGCCCAGCGGATGCTCCGCGACCTCGCTGCGTCGCTTCACCGCCCAGGGCTGGAGCTGTCACCGGAGGCGGCCGCGGCGCTCGAGGGCTACGCCTGGCCGGGTAACGTGCGCGAGCTGCGCAACGCGGTGGAGCGGGCTGCCATCGTGTGGCCGGCGGACGTGCTTCCCCCGGCGGCGTTCCCCGAGCGAATCGCCGTCACCCAGGCCGCAGCGCCGACCCTGGGAGGCCCGTTCACCCTGGAACAGATCGAGCGGGAGCACATCTTCCGGGTGATGGCCAGCGCCCCCACGCTCGACGAGGCGGCTCGAATCCTCGGGATCGATGCCTCCACGCTCTGGCGGAAGCGCAAGAGGTTCGAGAGCTGAGCCTGACGCCCAGCGTGGCTTCCGCTGTCAGCCAGCCGCCTTCGCCGGCAACGGTCTCGTGCCCGATTCGGCGTCGGGGAGCTCGATCCAGAACACCGTTCCTGCTCCGGGAGCGCTCCGGACGCCCACCGTGCCGCCATGGGCCTCCACTACGTCCCTGACGATGGAGAGACCCAGCCCGGCCCCACCGGGCTCCGAGCCCGGCACCCGGTAGAACTTCTCGAACAGCCGGGGCTGGTACTCGGGGGCGATGCCCGGCCCCTCGTCCTGAACCTCGATGCGCACTCCGCCAAGCACCCGCATCGCCCGGATCACCACCGGTCTGCCCGCCGGCCCGTGGCGGACCGCGTTGGAGAGCAGGTTGTTCAGGGCGAGGTCGATCCGGTCCGGGTCGGCCACCAGGCGCTCCGCCCCGGGCTGGATCTCCAGCTCGATGGGAATACCCCGCTGCTCCGCGGCGTCGCGGAGCGCCCGCTGGGCCTGGCCGAGCACCAGCTCGGTGGAGAGCTCGCGGGGGTGCAGCTCGAGGCGTCCCGACCGGATGCGCGCCAGGTCGAGCAGGTCGTCCACGATGCCCTGCAGCCGCTCGCATTCCTCGCGGGCAGCGGAGACCAGGTCGAGCTGCTGCTCGTTGAGCGGCCCGACCGTCTGCTCCGCGAGCAGGTGAATGGCCATCCGCAGGCTGGTGAGCGGAGTCCGGAACTCGTGGGCCACCGTGGCCACCAGGTCGTCCTTCAGCTCGTCAAAGCGACGGAGCCGGGTGATGTCCTGCAGGAGCACGGTGACCCCGAGCAGCTGCCCCTCGTCGCTGCTGACGCGGTTGGCCCGCGGGAGGAGCGCCCGGTTGCCGTCGTTCGACTCGACCAGGAGCGCGTCCTCGAAGCCGCGCGGTTGCACCGTGACGGCGCCGGCGAGCACCTCGTCCCGGATGCGCTCCACCCGCACTCTCACCTCGGGTGGCGCCGAGGCGAGGTGTCTGTCCGAGGCACGGATGCCGAGGATCTGCTCCGCGGCGCGGTTGGCATTGGCCACCCTTCCCTTGATGTCGAAGACCAGCACCGGATCGGGAAGGCTGTCGATCGTGGCCTGGGCCGCCAGCTGCGCCTCGAGGAGCTCTCCCAGGCTCGAGTCCCGGTACCGCTGAAGGCTCTCGGCCATGGCGTTGAAGTCGCGGGCCAGCTGGGTGAGCTCCGAGCCACCGCCCTCCGGCACCCGGACCCGGACTGCGTAGTCGCCCTGACCGAGCCTGCGCACCGATTGCCCGAGCACCGCGACCGGCCGCAGCGCCCGCGCGGTCAGTGCCCCCGAGGCGAGGAGCCCGAGGATCAAGGCGGCGAGCACCCCGACGACCACCACCGTCTCCACCCACTCGCTTTTCCGGCGCAGCTGGGTGCTCTTGAGCACCATGGCATCCTGGTTGATGTCCAGGATCTCGTCCGCCGCGGTCTTGACCTTCGAGAACCCAGGCTGCAGTGCTTCCAGGTAGATCGAGCGCAGCTTCTCCACCGGCGAAGCGAGGAAGCGGTTGTAGTCGCTCTGGTATCGGGTCCAGGCCTCGCGGAGCGTCGCTGCGGCCTGGGCCTCGCCCGGCTCGCTGATGTTCCGCTCCTCCACCTCCAGCTCGCGCTGGAATGCAGGGCCTTGCTCGCGGGCCAGCGCCAGCCCCCGTTCGCGCTCGCCGATGAGCACGAACAGCGCCCCGCTGTCCAGCCGCTCGATGGACTCCTTCATCCGCTGCGCGGCGAGCACGCTGCGATAGTTGTCGGAGAGGATCCGTTCGCCGGCGCGTCCGAGGGCATTGCTGGTGACCACCGAGAGCACCGCCACCGCCGCCAGCGCCACGGCCAGCGGGGCCTGGGCGATGACCAGGCGGGTTCGAAGCGTCACTCCCGCGCCTCCCCCAGGGCCACCACCTGGACGTCCAGGTCACTTGCCTCCCGCACCAGGCGGAGGTCCACCGTGCGTCCGAGCAGGCGCCGCAAGCCCCTCTGGTGCGAGCGGCCGATCAGCATCAGCCCCACGCTGTGGCTCCGGGCGAAATCGAGCAGCGCCGTCACCGGGTCGGTGGCCCGGAGCCGGACCACCTCGGCCCCGAGGGCGCGGGCCCGCTCGATGTTCTCGAGGAGGTGCCGCTGGGCCTCGGAGTCGATCCGGTCCGGAGCCTCATGCGGCGTCTCGACGTAGACCACGAACCAGTCGGTGTTCAGCCGCCCCGCCACCCGGGAGCCGCGCCGGAGGAGCTCGGCGGCACGCGGGGGGTACGAGGACATGCAGACCATCACCCGCGCGCCAGTGTTCCGGGGCGCGGTCTCGGCGGATGACTCGCGCCTCATCGTGTCCCGTTCGAGCGACTCGGCGACCTCGCGGAGGGCCAGCTCGCGGAGAGTGGCCAGGTTCCCCCGCTGGAAGAAGCGCTCCAGCGCCTGGGGCACCTTGTCGCTGGCGTAGATCTTCCCCGCCCGGAGCCGCTCCTCCAGGTCCTCCACCGCCAGATCGAGGTTCACCACCTGGTCGGCGGTCTTGAGCCAGCCGTCGGGGATGGTCTCACGCACCCGGATGCCGGTGGCCCGGGCCACCAGGTCGTTCAGGGATTCGAGGTGCTGCACGTTGAACGCCCCGATGACGTTGATCCCCGCGGCGATGAGCTCCTCCACGTCCTGCCAGCGCTTCCGGTTCCGGCTGCCGGGCGCGTTGGTGTGGGCCAGCTCGTCGACGATCGCCACCTTGGGCTTCCGGGCGATGAGCCGGTCCAGGTCCATCTCCTCGACCTGCACCCCGCGGTACTCGAGCACCCGGCGGGGGACGATCTCCAGTCCCTCGAGCAGCGCCGCCGTCTCCTCGCGGCCGTGGGTCTCGACGAAGCCTACCACCACGTCCACGCCCCGCTCGCGAAGCGCGTGCGCCTCCTCGAGCATCCGGTAGGTCTTCCCCACCCCGGCGGCGAAGCCGATGTACAGCTTGAGCCGTCCCCGCTGCCCCTGGCGCACCAGCGCCAGGAACTCCTCCGCCCTGCGCTCGGGGCGGTCGGGGGCGGAGGTCATGGCCCTCGGGTGGTGGCCGTTCTCCGGTCGAGCGCGCCGAACTGCCGATCCAGCGCGAGGTTCAGGACCAGAACGTTCACCCGGGGCTCGCCCAGGACCAGCAGGTCCCGTCGCTCGATCTGCGATTCGACCAGCGACCGGACCCGGTCCTCGGCCACGTTTCGCGCACGCGCCACGCGGGGAATTTGCCACAGGGCGGCGGCGGGAGAAAGGTGCGGGTCGAGCCCGCTGCCCGAGGCGGTGACCAGCTCCACCGGTACTGGGCCCCGAGCGTCCGGGTTCTCCGCCTGGAGCTTCTGCAGCGCGTCGACCGCGGAGTCACGGAGCTTCTTGCTGGTCGGCCCGAGGTTGGAACCGGTCGAGCCGGTCGGGTCCCAGCCGTCTTTCCCCGCCGCAGAGGGACGGGGATGGAAGTACCCCGGCGCGGCGAAGCCCTGGCCGATCAACTCCGAGCCGACGACCCGGCCCGAGGCGTCGGTGAGGAAGCTCCCCTCCGCGCGGTGACGAAACAGCACCTGCGCCAGCCCGGTGGTCACCAGCGGGTAGACCAGCCCGGTGAGGATCAGGGTGACGGCGGTGACACGAAGAGCGACCAGCAGTTCCTTGCGCATGACGTGCCTCAGACCAGACCGAGCGCGGCGACCACCAGGTCGACCAGCTTGATGCCCACGAAGGGAACGATGATCCCCCCGACTCCGTAGATCAGCAGGCTGCGCTTGAGCAGCGCCGCCGCGCCCACCGGGCGGTAGCGCACGCCACGGAGCGCGAGCGGGATGAGGGCAATGATGATCAGCGCGTTGAAGATGACCGCCGAGAGCACCGCCGAGTAAGGCGAGGCCAGCCGCATCACGTTCAGCGGGGCAATCTCCGGGTAGACGCCCACGAAGAGCGCCGGGAGGATGGCGAAGTACTTGGCCACGTCGTTGGCGATGCTGAAGGTGGTGAGCGTCCCGCGGGTCATCAGCAGCTGCTTTCCCACCTCCACCACCTCGAGGAGCTTGGTGGGGTTGGAGTCGAGGTCCACCATGTTCCCCGCCTCCTTCGCCGCCTGGGTGCCGGTGTTCATCGCCACGCCCACGTCGGCCTGGGCCAGCGCCGGGGCGTCGTTGGTGCCATCCCCGGTCATGGCCACCAGCTTCCCCTTCGCCTGCTCCTCCCGGATGAGACGCATCTTGGCCTCGGGGGTGGCCTCGGCCAGGAAGTCGTCCACTCCGGCCTCGCGGGCGATGGCCGCGGCAGTCCGGGGGTTGTCGCCGGTGATCATCACCGTGCGGATGCCCATCGCCCGGAAGCGAGCGAAGCGCTCCTTGATGCCCCCCTTCACCACGTCCTTGAGCTGAATGATGCCCAGCACCCGTGCACCCTCGGAGACCGCCAGCGGCGTGCCGCCGGAGTCACCGATGCGGGTGGCGATCTGCTGCACCTCCGCGGGGACCTTTCCGCCCAGCGACTCGACGTGCCGCGCGACCGCGTCCACCGCACCCTTGCGGATGATGCGGCCTCCAATGTCCACGCCGCTCATGCGGGTCTGGGCGCTGAAGGGCACGAAGTGCGCCTCCGGGTGAGCGACCTCCCGCCCCCGGAGGCCGTACCGCTCCTTCGCCAGGACCACGATGCTCCGTCCCTCCGGGGTCTCGTCGGCGAGGCTGGACAGCTGCGCGGCGTCGGCCAGGTCCTCCACCCGGACTCCTGCCAGGGGGATGAGCTCGGTGGCCATCCGGTTCCCGAGAGTGATGGTGCCGGTCTTGTCGAGGAGGAGGGTGTCCACGTCACCGGCGGCCTCCACCGCCCGCCCGCTGAGGGCGATGACGTTCTTGCGCAGGAGGCGGTCCATCCCGGCAATTCCGATGGCCGAGAGGAGCCCACCGATGGTGGTGGGAATCAGGCAGACCAGGAGGGCGACCACCGCGGTGGTGGAAAGGTGCACGCCGCTGTAGATGGCCAGCGGCACCAGGCTCACGCAGGCGAAGAGAAACACCGCGGTCAGCCCTACCAGCAGGATGTGGAGGGCGATCTCGTTGGGGGTCCGCTGCCGGGCCGCGCCCTCGACCAGGGAGATCATCCGGTCGAGGAACGACTCGCCGGGGTTGGCGGTGATCCGGACCACGATCCGGTCGGAGAGCACCTTGGTCCCACCGGTGACCGCGCTCCGGTCCCCTCCGCTCTCCCGGATGACCGGGGCGGACTCGCCGGTGATCGCGCTCTCGTCCACCGAGGCGATGCCCTCGATGATCTCACCGTCGCCGGGGATGTACTGGCCGGCCTCGACCACCACCGAGTCACCCTTGCGGAGGGTTGAGGCGGCGACCTTCTCTTCCCTCCCCTCGACCAGCTTCCTGGCCTCGACGTCCTTGCGCATCTTCCGGAGCGAGGCGGCCTGGGCCTTCCCTCGTCCCTCGGCCACCGCCTCGGCGAAGTTGGCGAAGAGCACGGTGAACCAGAGCCAGAGCGACACCAGCCCGGTGAACCAGAGGGGGGTGCTGCGGTGTGCGGCGCCGATGTCGCGGAGAAACTCGATGGTGGTGAGCACCGCGCCCACCTCGACCACGAACATCACCGGGTTGCGGATCACCTGCCTGGGCGACAGCTTGCGGAAGCTGTCCCAGATCGCCGGACGGACGATGGACGGGTCGAAGAGCGACAGCTCTCGGGTCGTGCTGGCCATGGCTAGTACACCTTCCCGGCCAGGCCGGCGAAGTGCTCGACGATGGGTCCCAGTGACAGCGCGGGGAAGAAGGTCAGCGCGCCGACGATCAGCACCACCGAGACGAGGAGAAAGGTGAACAGCGGCCCGTTGGTGGGGAACGTGCCGGGCCCCGGGGGAACGACCTTCTTTCCCACCATGGCCCCGGCGATACCCAGCGCGGGGATGATCATCAAGAAACGGCCGCCGAGCATCGTCAGGCCTAGGGTGGTGTTGTACCAGGTGGTGTTGGCGTTCAGGCCGGCGAACGCCGACCCGTTGTTCCCCGCGCCGCTGCTGAAGGCGTAGAGCATCTCGCTCAGCCCGTGCGGCCCGGCGTTGTTCAGCGAGGATGTCCCCCACTGGGTCACCGAGGCCCAGGCGGTGAACCCGAGGATGATGAATGGGAAGATGAGCACATAGAGCATCGCCAGCTTCATCTCCCGGCTCTCGATCTTCTTCCCCAGGTACTCGGGCGTGCGGCCCACCATCAGGCCGGCGATGAACACCGAGAGGACGACGAACACCAGCATCCCGTAGAGACCGGCGCCGACGCCGCCGAAGATGACCTCGCCGAGCTCGATGTTCACCATGGGCACCAGGCCCCCGAGCGGGTTGAAGCTGTCGTGCATCGAGTTCACCGCGCCGCAGGACGCGTCGGTGGTCACGGTGGCGAAGAGCGCCGAGGCCGCCGTCCCGAAGCGCGCCTCCTTGCCCTCCATGTTTCCCGCCCGGTGGTCCAGCGCGAGCGAGGCCAGCGCCTGGTTCGGCTTGGCCTCCGCCCAGTGCGCGATCAGCGTTCCGCCGAGGAACATGACGAACATTGCGGCGAGGATCGCCCACCCCTGCCGGGCGTCCCGCGCCATCCGCCCGTAGGTGTAGGTCAGCCCCGCGGGGATGGCGAAGATGAGCCAGATCTCCACCAGATTCGTGAAGGGGCTCGGGTTCTCGAACGGGTGGGCGCTGTTGGCGTTGAAGAAGCCGCCCCCGTTGGTGCCCAGCTCCTTGATCGCTTCCTGCGAGGCGACCGGTCCGAGCGCCACCACCTGCTTGGCACCCTCGACGGTGGTGACCTCCTGGTAGGCGGAGAAATTCTGGATCACCCCCTGGCTCACCAGGACCAGGGCGAAGATCAGGCTCAGGGGGAGCAGCACGTAGACCGTGCACCGGATCAGGTCCGCCCAGAAGTTGCCCAGGGTGCGCGCAGCGCCGGGCGCCAGGCGACGGGTGAGCCCACGAGCCAGGGCGATGGCGATCGCGATCCCCGCAGCAGCGGAGACGAAGTTGTGCCAGGCCAGTCCCGCCATCTGGGACAGGTAGCTCATCGTCGATTCGCCGGTGTACGCCTGCCAGTTGGTGTTGGTGGTGAAGCTGGCCGAGGTGTTGAAGGCCAGCGCCGGATCCACCGCCCCGAACTTCTGCGGGTTGAGGGGCAGCAAGTGCTGCAGGCGGAGGATGCCGTAGGTCACCAGCACGCCGAAGAGGCTGAAGACCAGCACCGACCCGGCATAGCGGACCCAGGTCTGCTCCTCCTTCGGGTCCACCCCCGAGAGCCGGAAGAGGAATCGCTCCACCGGACCGAAGAAGCGCGGCAACGGCCGGCGGTCTCCCTCCAACACCCGGGCCATGTAGATGCCCAGCGGCTTGGTGGTCAGAAGGACGAGTCCGGAGAACAGGGCCAGCTGGCCCCAGGCTGCAGCAGTCATGGGTGTCCTCAGAAGCGTTCTGCGTATACCAGCGCGTAGACGAGATAGACGGTCAGCAGCACCGCCACGATGCTGCCCAGGATGTCCTCGAGGGTCATGGCTGACGGTTCTCCAACAGGTGGTCGCAACCCTGGACATACGCCCAGCTGACGGCGAAGAAGACAACGGTCGCGACGACGAAGACGAGATCGAGCATTGGCTTGGGGCTCCCCCGACGGCCATGAGCACGTGCCGTGCCGAGAGCGCGCCGCGTCGTCCCCTCCGCTGCCGATAGAAAGCGGCCCGGCCGGCAGTGCAGCTCGCAAGATGCGAGGGGCGTGAGGTTGCAGGCTGCAGGACCGACGCCTCCCCTCGACCGGGGAAGGGTGTCGCGTCCCCGAACGGGCACGCCAATCCTGCGTGCGGCACGTTCCATGCTGCGCCGCTCTGCCCGGGAATTCGTTGCGAGAGTCGTCTCAGCGTTCGTCGCCGCTGGTGGAAGCGGTCGAGATCCTCGGTGCGGAGGGCCTCGGCGAGGCACACCGGCTCGCCCGGATCGAGCTCCTGGTCGCTCGTCTGTGCCCGGTCTGTCGCTTGCTCTTGCGCCATGCCCCCCTGGTGACTCCGGATTCACGCGCCTGGGAACTGGTCGAACGGTTCGAACGGTGGGAGCGGGACGCTCACACCATGCGGCTCGCCGCGGCGTGGATCGTGCTGCGCCGTCGCCGAGGCATGTGACATGCAAACGAGGGGGCGCATGCACCTCCCCCACCTTCAGCGTGACACGACGCGGCGAATCTGCCGGCTTGCGTCGGCGGTGTTGTTGGCCGCCGCGGTGACAACGAACGCCGCCGAGAACGACACGCCGCCCCAAGCTCCCGAAGTGAAGGAGCCCTTCGCCTTCGCCGATTTCACCTGGCTCACCGGCAACCCGCGGACGACGGAGTCACCGCTTGCCACACCAGCCTTCACCCCCGAGCTCCGAGTCGACGTCGCCTTCCACTACGACTTCGCTCACCCGCGCGACAACACCATCTCCGGCTCGAGCGAGGTGTTCCGGGCCGACGAGGTCCAGCTCACCCAGCTGGGCGTCGGCGGAGACTTCCACTGGAAAGGCGCCCGCGCGCGGCTGATGACCCAATTCGGGATGTACTCGCAGACCACGCCGCGAAACGACGCCAGCCCGTCGCGCGGTCAATGGAACCTTGCCGACGCCTTTCGCTACATCTCCGAGGCGTACGGCGGATACCACTTCGACGCGCTCAACGGGATCAATGTCGATGCCGGTATCTTCATGTCCTACGTCGGGCTCTACAGCTACTATCAGTTCGACAACTGGTCCTATCAGCCCTCGTACGTCTCCTCGAACACCCCCTGGTTCTTCAACGGGGTGCGGATCCAGGTCTTCACCAGCGACAAGCTGAAGATCGAGCCGTGGATCGTGAACGGGTGGCAGTCCTACGGAAAATTCAACAGCACGCCGGGACTCGGACTCCAGATTCTCTGGCGGCCCAACGACTGGCTCTCGGTGCTCGGAAACCAGTACTTCGGCGCCGACACACTGGGCATCCCGGACCGGCTCCGATTCCACACCGACGACAGTATCCAGGTGAAGTACCTCGACAACCCGAAGGGTGCGATCAGCAAGGCGGCGTTCACCTTCACCTTCGACGCGGGCTGCGAGTTCGGCGGCGGAGTGAGCTGCACTGGCGGCGACAACCCGGGGCAGTACTTCCTCGGGTTCATGGTCTACAACCGCCTGTGGTTCGACCACGACCTCTTCGCCCTGACGATCGGCGGTGGCGCGATCACCAACCCCGGCCGGTACCTGGTGCTGCTCCCGCCGATCAACGGCGCGACGGCCTCGTCCGGCACTCCCTACTTCCCCGAGTCGCCGGGAACCGACTTCAAGGCCTGGGACGGATCGGTGACCTTCGACTGGATGCCCATCCAGTTCGTCACCTTCCGGATCGAGTACAACCACCGCCACGCCAACGTTCTCTATTTCGCCGGCCAGGGCGGGGTGACGCCCCCGGGAGGAAACAACGGATCGCCCGCCTCGCTCGTGCCCGGGTGGACGCCGGACCTGCGGCACGCAGAGGATCGCATGACCGCGGCCCTCCTGGTGAAGCTCTAGATTTGGCGTCCCGCCAGACCCGACGATGCCGCTGCTCTGGCCGCCCGCGTCTCCCACGCCCCCCGGCGCCGATCGGGTCGGCGGGGCCGAGATGGACGAGGACGATTCCTGGTGGCGTCCACTGCTCCTGGTCCTGGTCGTGGTCGCAGCGGTCTCGGGCTTCCAGTGGATGCGGTCGGGGGAGCGCCGCGCCCTGGAAGCCCTCAGCGAGCCCGAGCGCCGGGAGCGGTACCTCCAGACCAGGCGCGATGCCGAGGCCTTCTGCGTCCGGCGCGAGCTCCGGACGCAGTGCCGGGCGAAGCTCGAGCTGCTCCTTCTCTTTCCGGAGTGCGACGAAGCCTGCCAGGCGTTCGTCGCCCGGCGAAGAGCCTGGAGGCCGTGAGATGGCCAAGCTGAATCTCGGCGCATTCGAGCGACAGACGGTGGTTCGCCCGCTCCGCCTCTCGGACTGGGAGGCGTTCCGGCAGCTTCAAGAGCGCTGCTTCCCGGGGATGGAACCCACCACCCGCGAGCAGTTCGAGAGCCAGATCGCGCACTTCCCCGAGGGTCAATTGTCCGTCGAGTACAAGGGGCGGCTGGTGGCCTCATCGTCCAGCGTCATCCTGGACTTCGAGCTCTACAAGGACTGGAGCAGCTGGGACGAGATCGCCGATCGCGGCTTCATCCGGAACCACCAGCCGACCGGGACCACCCTCTACGGCATCGAGCTGATGGTCGACCCCGATTTCCGTGGGCACGGGCTCGCCCGCCGGCTCTACGACGCCCGGAAGAAGCTCGCTCGCCAGAAGAATCTCATGCGCATCGTCGTCGGGGGGCGGATTCCCGGGTACCGGCAGCACGCCGGGGCGATGACTCCCCGGGAGTACGTGGAGAAGGTGGTGGCCCGGGAGCTGAGCGATCCCGTCCTGACGATGCAGCTCGCCAGCGGCTTCATCGTGAAGCGGATCATCCCCGGCTACATCGCCGATCCGCAGAGCGGCGGCTTCGCCGCGTTCCTGGAGTGGACCAACCTCGATTACCAGCCGGATCCGCACCGGCGCTACGTCCCCGCCGCCCCGGTCCGGGTGTGCGCGGTGCAGTACCAGCTGAAGCGGCTGGCGTCTTTCGACGACTTCGCCGAGCGGGTGGATCACTTCACCGCCGTCGCCTCGGACTATCGCTCCGACTTCATTCTCTTCCCCGAGGTCTTCACCACCGAGCTCCTGCCGCTGGTCCGGGGCGTGGACGGGGCCGCGGCGATGCGGGCGCTCGACGAGTTCACCCCGCGGTTCCTCGAGCTCGGCACCGGCCTGGCGGTGAGGCACGACGTCAACATCGTCGCCGGCACGCACCTCACCGTGGAGGACGGCAAGCTGTACAACGTCGCGTACCTGTTTCGGCGGGACGGCACCATCGCCAAGCAGTACAAGCTGCACGTCACCCCCACCGAGCGGCTGAGCTGGGGCGTGAGCGGCGGCAACCGGGTCGAGGTCTTCGACACCGACCGGGGGAAGATCGCGATCCAGATCTGCTACGACGTCGAGTTCCCAGAGCTGTCCCGGCTCGCGGTGGAGGCCGGGGCGCAGATCATCTTCGTCCCCTTCTGCACCGACGAGCGGTACGCCTACCTTCGCGTTCGCTACTGCGCCCAGGCGAGGGCGGTGGAGAACCAGGTCTACGTGGCGATGGCTGGTCTGGTGGGCTCGCTTCCGCGGACCCCCACGCTCGGACTCCACTACGCTCAGTCCGGCATCTTCACCCCCTCGGACATTCCCTTCGTCCGCGACGCGATCGCCGCCGAGGCCACCCCCAACGTGGAGACGGTCATCTTCGAGGACCTCGACCTCGAGCTCCTGAAGCGGCAGCGACAGTCCGGCACGGTGCTCAACTGGAACGACCGCCGCGGTGACCTCTACCGGATCAGCTACACCCCGCCCCCCGAGCCAACGGCGAAGGAGCCCCTCGGGCACCGGCTCTCGGACCTCCTCAGCGAGGAACACGTCAGCCTCAAGCTGGCCGCGCGCGATCGGGCTTCTGTCCTCCGCGAGATGGCCGAGCTCACCTTCGGCCAGGGCACCGACCTCGCCGAGCGAGCCACCGAGCTCCTCGCCGAACGTGAGCGGCTCTCGACCACCGCGGTGGGCCACGGCGTGGCCATTCCCCACTGCCGCAGCCCCGACGTCCAGCAGATCCGTCTCGCCATCGGCTTCAGCCGCGAGGGGCTCGACTTCAAGGCCTCCGACGGGCTGCTGGTAGAGCTAGTGGCGAGCGTGGTGTCACCCGTCGAGGCGGCCAGCGACCATCTTGCGGTGCTGGCCCGGCTCGCCACCCTGCTCCGTGCCACGGAGACGCTGGAGGCGGTCCGCACCATGAAGGATCCACGGGAGCTGGTCGCGCTACTCAGGGCGGAGGACGACCGCTACGATCGCGAGTTGGCCGAGCGTCGCGCCGCCGGATCAAGGCCACGGCTCCCGGGGTTGCCGGGCGGGACGCCGAGCAGGGCGACTTCCGGCGCGGGTCCGTGAAGCACACACCCCACATCCGCTCAGAACCAGGCCACCGCGCCGAGGGTGAGGGTGTTCTGAAACTTGGCATTGGGGATGAAGTTGCCGCTGCTGTCGGTGCTCACCTGGCCCTGGAAGAAGAGCGGCTTCTCCGCCTGGTCGTGCCGGTACTCGAGACGGAGCGAGATGTTGTCCCAGGGCCGGAAGTCCACCGTTGCAGTCCCCGATGCGATCCACCGCGAGCCGGCCCAGAAGATCGGCGTCGCGGTGCCCACTGCGTTCTGGGCGATCCATTCGTAGAAGTAGTCCGCTCTCACCGAGAGGTACACCCGCTTCCAGGGGTGGAACCGCACCGAGGCCGCCCCGGCGGCCCAGGCCGAGGTGCCGAAGTTGTTCGGCTCGAACCCGCCGTCGAACTGGACGCTGAGCGCGACCGGGGAGGAGGGGAAGAGCGTGAGGTAGGTGTCGAAGAGGTTGCGCCAGGCACGGCCCTCCGGAGCCCCGTCCGGCCGCTCCACTCCCGAGAAGTAGAGCAGGTTCCACGTCACCTGGTCGGGGACGGTGTACGTCGCTTGCACTGCGAACGAGAGCTCGACGTTGTTGTCCACGACGCTGTTCCAGCCGTTGTAGCCCTGCAGCGACACCGTCCAAGTGTCGGTGAGCGGATACGTGAAGCGAATGCCCGTGTGGTAGAAGGGGAGCCCGAAGAAGAGGTCGGACCGCGACCAGTTCCACTGGTCCTTGATCTGAATCCCCTCCGGTCCAATCGGCGAAAGAAAGATGCCTCCGTCGATCGTCAACCCGCGGCCGACCGGCACCAGGTACGCGATGTTCGCCTGCTGGATGTACTTCCAGACGTCTGGTCCCGAGGCGCCCGCGCCGCTGGTCGCTCTCCAGACCGGCTCGGACAGGTAATAGGACTGGGGCGTGGCACCCCACTGGAGCGCGATGTGCGTGGTGACGGGACCGAGCTTCCCCTGGACCTCGATCACCGCGTTCTCGATGGTGAAGATGTTGTGCCGGTTGTCGAAGCCTCGGTAGTTGGTGATGAAGTTGCTCGGCTGGTTGAAGTTCCACTGGTAGAAGGCCTCGACGTATCCGCCGAAGGTCACGCTGGCGTTGGTGGCGGACCGGACCGGAGGAGGCTCCGCGGGTGCAGACGCCTGGTCGGGCGTGCCCGGCTGCCTCGTCGCCTGCACCTGTGCCTCGAGCTCCTTCACCCGTCGCTCGAGCTGCTCGAGCCGCTGGTCGTCCGTCGACTGCGCACGCGCGGCGCCCGGTGTCGTTAGGCCCAGCAGGGTTCCGAGAATCGCCAGGTCCCTGATCCGTCGCCGGTGACCGTCCGAGCCCATGTCGAGACCCCCTCGCGTCGGTGCGCCGCCACAACCCTGCGCGGTGCCGCTAGCACCGCCCGTGCCGGGTTCCCGCAGAGCAACTCGCCCAGCCCCGGCGCGCCGGGCATTGCAGCTCGCAACGTACCGTTCTGCACCTCCATGCAGCCTGCAGCGACGAGCGGACCCGCGGCGCCCCGCTCACCGGAAGCGCGGACGCTGGCACGGGCGATGCTTTAACCGAGGCACCCCGCTGGGAATGCGTCGAGCCCGCGATCGTCCGCGTTCCCTGCGCGACAGAGAAAGGAGCGCCCTCCGGTTGCAGGCGTCCCGACCAGGTCGGTCATCTCCTCTCCACCTCGTCGAGCAGCGACCGACGGCCTCGCTCAGCTGGCCGATGCGACTCGTCCTGCTGCTGGCCGTGCTGGTGCTGGTGTTCGTCTGGGGCTGGGAGCGCAACTCCGACGCCAGGGCCATCGCCCGGATGAACCCGGCTGAGCGGGCGAAGCTCTACGCCGCCACCCGGGCGGAGGCCATCGGCCTCTGCTCCGATCCGGAGCTCCTCGAGCGCTGTCGCGCCCAGGTCGAGCTTCTCTCGCACTTCCCCGAGTGCGACGGGGAGTGCCAGACGTTCGTCGCCCGTTACCGCCCGCGCGGGGTCCGCTGATCGCCTCAGGGCCGGGGGCCGACGTACCGCGACTCGGGACGGATGAGCCGGCCCGTCCGCCGCTGCTCCTCGACGTGCGCGAGCCATCCGACGACTCGCCCGCACGCGAACAGCGGGCTGAACGCCTCCCGCGGGAGCCCGAGGGCGTCCAGCAACACCGCGGTGTAGAACTCCACGTTGGCCCGCAGCGGGCGGTCCGGGTAACGCCGCCGGAGCACGTCCTCCGCGGCGCGCTCCACCGCCCGGGCGAGCTCGAGACGCGGGGTGCGGTGCCCGTCCTTCTCCAGCCGCTCCACCGCCCGCTCCAGCACCGCCGCCCGGGGGTCACGCGTCCGGTAGATGCGGTGCCCCATGCCCATGATCCGCCGCCCGGCGAGCAGCTCGCGCTCGAGCCACTCGGCTGCGGCCTCGGGCCGTCCAATGGCGTCGAGCATGTCCAGCACCGGCCCGGGGGCTCCTCCGTGCAGCGGACCCTTGAGCGCACCGATGGCGCCCACCACCGCCGACACCGCGTCCGACCCGGTCGAGGCGATGACCCGCGCGGTGAAGGTGGAGGCGTTCATCCCGTGGTCGCTGACCGTCACCAGATAGGTCTCCAGACCGCTCGCCCGGTGGGTGGTGGCCTTCCCCCGGAGCATCGACACCAGATCCTCGGCGTGCCCCGCCTCGGGATCGGGCGGGAGCGGATCGAGCGCCTCCCGGCGACGCCACCAGGCCCCGGTGAACACGGCGGTGGCTGCGGTGAGCCGGACGGCGAGGTCCCAGCTGCTGCCCTCGGCAGGGAGCTGTGCCAGCGCACCCCGGAGCGCGTCCATGCCGTCGGGGGCCAGCAGGGCGTGCCCGAGACCCTGTACCTGCTCGAAGGCCCACGCCCGCGCACGTCCGAGCGCGCGCCGGAGCTCGGCCGCCGAGGTGGCGCCGGGAACGGCGTTCCAGAGATCGCAGCACAGCTCCTCGAACGAGCGGTGCCCGGCGATCGCCTCGACGTCGTGGCCGGCGATGACCAGATGGCCGCGCTCGCCGTCGACCTCGCTGAGAGAGGTGTCCGCCACCACCACCCCCTCCAGCCCCGATGCCACCGAACCCGCCATGTGTACCTCCGGTGCGACCTGTCCTAGCGTTTCCCTCATATGGATCCATCTGGATTGGACAATCCATATGAAGCCCTGGTGGACGCGCGCGAGGCCGCGCGCATCCTCGGAGTCAAGGTGGCAACGCTGTACTCGTACGCCAGCCGGCGCTGGGTGCGCGCGTTTCCCTCCGGACGTCACCGCGAGAAGCGCTACCTCCGCGAGGATCTGGAAACGCTCCGGCACCGGGCCGACGCCAGGCTCGGCCACGAGGCGGTGGCGGCCGGCGCGCTCCGGTGGGGCGAGCCGGTCCTCAGCTCGGCGCTGACCGAGATCCGGCCCGACGGTCCGTCGTACCGGGGCCACTCGGCGGTGGAGCTCGCGAGCACCGTCCGCTTCGAGGCGGTGGCAGAGCTCCTCTGGGCGGGCACCCTGCCGGCGACGCCCCCGGTCTGGAGCCGCCCGCGGTCGCTCCCCGCCGCCGGCCTTCCCCGGGGGCCGGTGGATCCCCTCGACGCCCTGCTGGCCGGCCTCTCGGGACTGCGGCTGGCGCGGCACCGCACCCGCGCCACCGCAACCCACCCCTCCCGGCCACGGAGTCGTGCCGGCGGGCTGGCAGCGCGGTCGAGCGCGCGGCGGCCGGTCCGTGCTGGACACACCGGACGTGCCCTGGCCGAGCCCGGGGGCCCGGAGCTGGTCTGGACGCTGGTGGGCCTGGTGGCCGCCGCCTGCGGCCATCGCCCGGCCGACGCGCTGGCCGCGCCCGACGTGGCCTCCGGCGTCCAGCGAGCGCTCGGGGCACGTGCCCGCGGCGCCCGGCTCATCGAGGCGACGCTGGTGCTCTGCGCGGACCACGAGCTCAACGCCTCCTCGTTCGCCGCGCGGGTCGCCGCGTCGACCGGCGCAGACTTGGAGGCCTGCCTCCTCGCCGCGCTCGCGGCGTTCAGTGGCCCTCGCCATGGCGCCGAGAGCATGCGCGTCCAGGCCCTGGTGGCGGAGGCCGACCGGCCCGAGCGCGCCCGGACCACCCTCCTCGGCCGCGTCCGGCGCGGCGAGGCGCTTCCCGGCTTTGGCCACCGGCTCTACCCGTCGGGAGATCCCCGGGGCGCCCTCCTCCTCTCGCTCGCCTCGCAGCAGCCGCGGCCCGCCCGAGCCCTGGCCACGCTGGAGGCCCTGGTGTCCGAGGCGGCGCGGCTCGACCTCGGCGAGCCCACCCTGGACGTGGGGCTCCTGGCCGTCGCCCACGCCCTGCAGCTTCCGCCCTGGGCCGGCCAGGTGATGTTCTGCGTCGGGCGCAGCGCGGGGTGGGTCGCCCACGTCGCCGAGCAGCGCAGATCGGGCGAGCTGCTGCGTCCGCGTGCGCGTTACGTCGGACCACGCGGGCCGGGACCGCGGTGGTAGGGTCGGCGGCGACATGCGCACCCTCCAGGGAAAGACGCTGTTCATCACCGGTGCGAGCCGCGGCATCGGGCTGGCCATCGCGCTGCGCGCCGCGCGCGACGGAGCAAACGTCGCCATCGCCGCCAAGACCACCGAGCCACACCCGAAGCTGCCCGGGACGATCTACACCGCCGCTGAGGAGATCCAGAGCGCCGGTGGGCGCGCGCTCCCCTGCGTGGTGGACATCCGGTACGAGGATCAGGTCCACGCGGCGGTGGAGAAGACGGTGCAGACCTTCGGGGGCATCGACATCCTGGTGAACAACGCCAGCGCCATCTACCTCTCGGGGACGGTCGAGACCCCGATGAAGAAGTGGGACCTGATGCACGGGATCAACGTCCGGGGGACCTTCCTCTGCTCCCAGGCCTGCATCCCACATCTGAGGAAGGCGAAGAACCCACACATCCTCAACAACTCGCCGCCGCCCAGCCTGGACCCCCGCTGGTTTGCGCCCCACGTCGCCTACTCCCTGGCCAAGTTCGGGATGAGCTTCTGCGCCCTGGCCATGGCCGAGGAATTCCGCGACGAGGGCATCGCGGTGAACACGCTGTGGCCGAAGACCGTCATCGCCACCGCGGCGGTGCAGAACCTGCTCGGGGGCGACGACACGGTCCGGGGCAGCCGCAAGCCGGAGATCATGGCCGACGCCGCGCACGCCATCCTCACCAAGCCCAGCCGCGAGTTCACCGGGAAGTTCTGCGTGGACGAGGACGTGCTCCGGGCCGAGGGCGTCACCGACTTCTCGAGGTACGCCGCCGTGCCCGGCGCCGAGCTGATCCCCGACTTCTTCCTCTAGGGGCCAATCCATGGACTTCAGCATCCCGCCGCGCGTCGCCGAGCTCCTCCCTTCCATCCGCACCTTCGTCAACGAGCGGATCCAGCCGCTCGAGACGCGGATGCCCGCGGGCTGGGGGGCGCTCGAGCCGGAGCTGGAGCGCGTGCGCCGCGAGGTGAAGGAGCGCGGGTGGTGGGCGCCGCACTTCCCGCGCGAGTACGGGGGCATGGGGCTGTCGCTGATGGAGTTCGCCTTCGTCAGCGAGGAGCTGGGGCGGACCCCGCTCGGTCACTACAGCTTCCTCTGCCAGGCGCCGGACGTGGGGAACATGGAGATCCTCCACGAGTTCGGGACGCCCGAGCAGAAGCGGGACTGGCTCGAGCCGCTCGCCGCCGGCCGCATCCGCAGCTGCTTCTCCATGACCGAGCCCGGGATGCCGGGCTCGAACCCAGCCTGGATGGGAACGGCGGCGCGACGCGAGGGCCACCACTGGGTCATCGACGGGCGGAAGTGGTTCACCACCGCCGCCGAGGGCGCGGCCTTCGCCATCGTCATGGCGGTGACCGACCCCGAGGAGCCCAGCGTCTACGCCCGGGCGAGCCAGATCATCGTCCCGATGGACACCCCGGGAGTGCGCCTGGTCCGGAACATCCCGGTCATGGGTGAGGCGGGCGGAGGGTGGGCGTCGCACGGGGAGATCTCGTACGAGAACGTCCGGGTGCCGGCAGCGAACCTCCTCGGCGAGCGCGGTGCGGGGTTCGTCATCGCCCAGGCCCGGCTGGGCCCCGGACGCATCCACCACTGCATGCGGTGGATCGGCATCTGCCAGCGCGCCTTCGACCTGCTCTGCGACCGGGCCGTCTCCCGCGAGCTGTCCCCGGACCGGCCGCTGGGCCTGAAGGGCACCGTCCAGCAGTGGATCGCCGAGAGCCGGGCGGAGATCGACGCCGCGCGGCTGCTGGTGCTGCACGCCGCCTGGCGCATCGATCGCGACGGGGCCTACGTCGCGCGCGACGACATCTCGATGATCAAGTTCGTGGTGGCCAACACCCTCTTCCGGGTGCTCGACCGCGCCATCCAGGCCCACGGGGCGCTGGGCATCACCGACGACACCCCGCTGGCCTGGTGGTTCCGGCACGAGCGTGGCGCGCGCATCTACGACGGACCGGACGAGGTGCACCAGGCCTCGGTGGCGCGGCACATCCTCCGGGCGCGGGGGCTGCCCGACCGGAGGGGCGGCGCAGGGTGACCTCGCTCGATCCGACCCGGCCCGTCCGCCCCGGCGAAGAGCTGGACCCGGAGGCGCTCCGCCGCATGTTCGACCGCTACGCTCCGACGCTCGCCGGGCCGGTGGTGGTCGAGCAGTTCCCGAAGGGGCACTCCAACCTCACCTACCTGCTTCGTGTCTCCGGCACCGAGCTGGTCCTCCGCCGTCCCCCGAAGGGTGCGGAGCAGATCAAGGCCGGGCACGACATGCGCCGAGAGTACACGGTGCTGACCCGGCTCCGGGGCGTGTGGCCGAAGGTCCCCCGCACCCTGTTCTACGTGCCCGAGGAGGAGTCCCCCTTCGGCGTCCAGCTGTATGTGATGGAGCGAGTGCCGGGACTCATCCTCCGCGGGACGAAGCTCCCGCCCGGCGTGGCGCTCGACGCGGCCGGGATGCGCGCGGTGTCCGAGACGGTCATCGACACCCTGGTCGAGCTCCACGCGGTGGACCCGGCCGCCGCCGGCCTCGCCGACTTCGGGAAGCCGCAGGGCTACGTGCAGCGCCAGGTCGCCGGCTGGACCGAGCGCTACGGCCGGGCCCGCACCGACGAGGTGCCGGACATGGAGCGGCTCGCCAGCTGGCTCGCGGCGAACCTTCCGCCGGATCGCCCCGGGGCGATCATCCACAACGACTTCAAGTACGACAACGTGGTGCTCGACCCCGCGGACCTCACACGGGTCCGGGCGGTGCTCGACTGGGAGATGTCCACCCTCGGCGATCCGGTCTCGGACCTGGGGATGACGCTCGCCTACTGGTTCGAGCCCGGCGAGGTGGAGATGGTGGGCCCGGCTGCGTTCGGACCGACGGCACTGCCCGGGAACCTGACCCGCGAGGAGATCGTCCAGCGCTATGCCGCCCGGAGCGGGCGGGCAGTCGACGACGTCGTCTTCCATTACGTGCTCGGGCTGTTCAAGGTGGCGGTCATCGCCCAGCAGATTTACTTCCGCTACCGGCAGGGCCTGACGCAGGACGAGCGCTTCGCCGGGCTGGGGTTCGCGGTCGCCCTGCTCGCGCAGGTGGCGGTCCGGGCGGTGGACCGGAAGCGGATCAGCCGGCTGCTGGACTGACAGCGGAGTGTGAGCACGTCCCCCTCAGGCCGAGTCGCTCTCGCGCAGCTGGATGCCGCACCCGACTTGCAGCTCGAACCGGCCGCGCCGCACCGGGCGGATCTGCACCTCTGGGCACTTCTCCTCCAACCGCTTCCTCAGAAGGATGAGCCGCGACTCGAGGTTGTCCCGAAGCTCGGGGAGCCCCAGCGAGTCATCGAGCCGCAGCTCGCGGTTGCTGAACTCGGTGCGCCCCGTCTCGGCGTTCGCCCGCAGCAGCTTCCAGAGGATCTTCGCCGGGATGTTCCGGATGAGGTACTCGCCGTCCACGAAGATGCAGTCGTCGTTCCGGAAGAGCTGGAAGACCCGCGCCCGCGGCGCCGCCTGACCCCCATCCCGGCGCTCGGCCTGCAGTCCTTCGAGACGGTTGTGGTCCGCCTCCAGAGTGGTGATCAGCGCCGGAGCGTGCTTTCGGACCTCCGGCATGACGAATTCCCCCTCGTGGTGGGCGTGGCCATCGAGGAGGTCGAGCAGGGTCGCCACCATGCGCGCGGCGGCCGAGGCCTCGCCGGGGTGGGCGAACTCGGTGCGGGCGACGAGCGCGGTGGCGTCGAACAACGCGGCGCGGAGCGCCTTGTGGATGGGCTGAAAGCGGTTCGGTCGGTTCATGACCGAGCGATTTGCCAGCTCCGGGGTGATCCCGGAGCCTAAGACTTCGCTCATTCGGTCCTACAGACCGACCGGGGGCGAAGGGCCGCCGCTAGAAGCGGGCCCGGAACCCGAGCGCAACCCGTCCCGAAAGGACGAGCGTGCCGCCCGCGCTGTCCGTCGAGACGCTCGAGGGGTTCGAGAGCAGGTCCCACTGCGCGCTTCCTGAGACCCAGACGGTCCAGTTCGGGTCGATCCGCCACGAGACGCGCAGGCCCGCCACGTGCGCCTGGCCGAGCGACGAAGCGTACTCGAGGAACTGGTACCAGGGAGCGAGGGTCCAGCTGCCGAGGCGCTGCACGAGGTTGGGGCTGATGGACCAGCGAACCGGTGCCAGCGGGAACCCGGCCCCGAGCGAATCGCTCGCCGCCGCGTTGGCCCGCGCGGTGAAGAACGCGGCGGTCGTGGGATCCTGATCGTAGCCGTCGTAGCTGCCGCTCAGCCCGAGGTCGGTGTTCGGGCCGAGGGGCTGGAGCAGCGCCAGCGAGAGGATCAGCTGGTTGAGGCTGTCCTCCCCGCCCTGCAGGTACGGCTTGATCGTGCGGCAGCTCGCGCTCCTCGGGGCGAGCTTGCACAGGGCGAGCAGCGCGGACCGGCTGACCGGCCGGTGGGCGGAGTCGACGATGGCTTCCACCCGCTGCTGGGTGGTGAGCAGGGTCCATCCGACGCTCAGGTCGATGACCAGCCCTCCGAGCACCGTGCCGAGGAACTCGTGGCCTCCCACCACGAACGTGGCGCCGCCGAGGAGCCCGACGCTCGAGGTGGCGTTGTGGAGGAGCACGTCCGACGGAGGGAGCTCCACTCCGCCGGGGGTGACGAAGGGAAGGACCGCGTCGAAGCTCTGGCTCGCCCGGGGAGAGCCCGAGGACTCCAGGTAGATCGTCACCCGGGGCGAGACGTCCCACTCCAGCCCGCCCACGAGGGTGAGGATCTGCGCGCTGCTCGTCGAGAACGCGCCGCCCTCCGGGGGAGGCGTCTCGGTGTCGTAGATGTACGTGCCGCCCAGCTTCAGGCTCCAGTTGTCCGAGAGGTCGAAGCGGAAGGTCAGCTGGTCGGCGACGTGCGGCCCGTGGGGGGAGGCCGGCGAGTCCTCGCTCAGGCCCAGGGCCACCTCGTTGCTGACCGAATGGGCCCACACCGGCCCGGCGCCAAGCAGCAGGGGCAGCAGCAGCCGTCGGACGCGCATCACCGGACCCCGCAAGACTTGCACGAACCAGAGGAAACCCGCGAAGGGGGCGAAAGTCTCGCCGGGCACTTGCGGGTAGGCCCGGGTGGGAGCGCACCGTGGAAGTTGTGGCGCGGCCCACGGCTTGCTACTGCTCGGGCTGTCACCGTGACTCGCGCTGCCGTCACCGCCGTGCTGCTCCTCGCCTTCGTCGCTCAGGCGGCGAACGCCGTGCACGCGGCGGCGTGTCCGATGCTCGAGCGCCCGGGCAACGTCACGGACTCCGGCTGTGAGCACTGCCCTCCTCCGCCGCCGGAGGTCACGCTGCACGCTGCGCTGCCGGACTGCTGCGTCCTGCACGCGGCGACGGTGGAGACCGCGGTCTCCGAACCGGTCCGTGCGTCGCACCCGGCCTCCGCCCTCGCGCTCGCTCCGCCGCGCGTCGTCACGACGCCGGTCGCCGTGCCGTTCCCCCGTGCCGCGCTCCCGGCGTCGCACGCGCCTGCGCCGCCTCCACCACTCAGGAACCTCCCGCTTCTGTCGTGAGAGCGGGGCGCCCCTTCCCGGCGCTCCGGACTTGCCGCGGCGCGCGCCCCGTGCCCGGCCCCTCCCCGTGACGGCCTAATCCGCCGGTCCCGGGATGTCCTCTCACCTCGTCGCGCGGAGGCCTCGCCCGTGCCCTCGCTCCTCTGTCTCGTCCTGCTCCAGCTCGCCCAGGCCACGCCCGGTGACGACGCCGTTCCCACCCTCCTCCGAGCCGATCCGGCCGATCCGGTGCTGTCGGCGCTGGTCGTCGAGACGCTCGCCCGGAGCCCCGACCACTCCCGGGCCCGGGCCGAGGTGTCGGCCGAGCGCGAGCGCGTCCCCCAGGCTGGCGCCCTCGCCGATCCGACCCTCGTCTTGGGCATCCAGAACGACGGCTTCTCGGGCATCAAGATCGGCGTCGAGCCCACCAGCTTCTGGCAGGTGCTGCTCAACGTCCCGCTCTCGTGGCCGGGGAAGCGCGGATACCGGGAGGAAGCCGCGGCGGCACGGGTCACCGTGTCCGAGGCGGCGCTGCAGCGGGTCCGTCTCACCTTGCTCGGCGAGGTGGAGCGGGCCTACCTCTTCCTGAGACTGGTCCGGGGGCAGCTCGAGCTCCAGGCGCAGCTCGAGTCGCTGTGGCAGCAGGCGGAGGAGATCGCCCGGGCGCGCTACCAGGTCGGTGAGGTCCCGCAGTCCGACCTGCTCCGGGCCCAGCTCGAGCGCACCCGGCTGCGGCTCCAGCGGCTCGGGCTGGAGGCGAGCGAGCGGACCGCGCTCCAGGGCATCAACCGCCTCCGCGTGCATCCGCTGGACGAGCCCCTCGACACGCCGGTCCCGCTCACCGCCGACCGCCCGGGTCCGCTTCCCCCGGCCGAGACGCTCCTGGTCGATGCCGAGGCGCGCAGCCCCGACCTCGCGCTCGCCTCAAGGAGCGCGCTGGTCGCCGCGGCGAAGGTGAAGAGCGCCTACCGGGAACGGTGGCCAGACCTCTCGGTCACCGCGGCGCTCATGCCCCGAGGCGGGCTCGAGCCGATGTGGGCAGCGAGCGTCGGCCTGTCGCTCCCCATCTACTGGTGGGACAAGGGGTCGCGCGCGGTCGACGAGGCGGAACAGGCCCGGAATGCCGAGCTGCAGGGGGCCGAGTCCGTCCGCCAGCTCCTCGCCCTGCGCACCCGGGAGCGCCACACCGCCCTGGCGGCAGTACTCGAGGCGCTCGAGGTGTACCGCCACGGGCTCCTCGTCCAGTCCGATGCCACGGTTCGCTCCACGCTCTTCCAGTACCGGGTGGGCAAGGTGCCCTTCGCCTCGGTGCTGGAGGTGATGCGGGGCCTGGTGACGGACGAAGGCGGCTACCTCTCGACGCTCGCCGACGCCGAGCGGCTGCTGATCGCGCTGCGCGAGGTGACCCTCCAGCCCACCTCCGTAGCCGCAAAGGAGCTTCCATGAGCACCCGACCCTTCGGTCCGCTCGCCCTCGCCATCGCCCTCGTGCTCGGCCTCGCCGCCGGGGTCGGCGGTACGGCGCTGGTCCTCCGCCGGCCGGCTGCGCCCGCCACCGCCGCCGCCGAGCCGCCGCACGCCCGCACCACCTACGTCTGTCCGATGCACCCGAGCATCACCTCGGACAAGCCGGGCGAGTGCCCCATCTGCGGGATGCAGCTGGTCGTGGCGAGCGCACCGATGACCGAGCGGAAGCTCCTCTTCTACCGCTCGCCGATGGACCCCAAGCAGACCTCCCCCACGCCGCGGAAGGACGAGATGGGCATGGACTACGTCGCGGTCTACTCCGAGGAGGCGGGCGGCGGCTCGCCGTCGGTCGCCGGGCTGGCCACGGTGGGCATCGACCCGCAGCGGCAGCAGCTCATCGGGCTCCGCACCGCGCCGGTGACCGAGGGCCCGGTCGGCGGCAGCTGGCGAACGGTGGGCCGGGTGGCGGTGGACGAGACGCGGGTGCACCACGTGAGCCTCAGGTTCTCGGGTTTCATCGAGCAGGTCTTCGTCGACTACGTGGGCAAGCAGGTCCGCGCCGGCGAGCCGCTGTTCAGCATCTACAGCCCGGAGGTGGTCTCGGCCGAGGAGGAGTACCTGCTGGCGCTCCGCACCCGGGCCTCGCTGGGGGCGGGCTCGGCGCAGGCCGGCGAGGATCTCGTCTCCGCGGCGCGTGAGCGGCTGAAGCTCTGGGACATCCCGGAGCCGGAGATCCGCCGGCTCGAGCGCACCGGGAAGGCCCTGCGCACGGTCACCCTCTTCACGCCGATGAGCGGGGTGGTGACCAAGAAGGACGTGGTGATGGGGCATCGGGTGGTGGAAGGTGACATGCCCTACGAGATCACCGACCTGAGCCAGGTGTGGGTGCTCGCCGACGCCTATGAGTCGGACCTCGGGCGGGTGAAGCTCGGGACACCGGCCACCCTCACCTTCCAGGCGTTCCCCAGCCGGGAGTTCCACGGGAAGGTCGTCTTCATCGACCCCATCCTCGACCCGAAGAGCCGCACGGCGAAGGTGCGGCTCGCCTTCCCCAACCCCACCGGCGAGCTCCGGCCGGAGATGTTCGGCGAGGTGACGCTGCGGACCCCGGCCCGGACCGGCCTCAGCGTGCCGACCGACGCGATCATCGACTCCGGGACACGGAAGGTGGTCTTCGTCTCGCTCGGCGAGGGGAAGTTCCGCCCGCGCGAGGTGAAGATCGGCGCCAGCGACGGCGAGCGCTCCGAGGTGCTCGAGGGGCTCTCGGCCGGAGACCAGGTGGTGACGCGGGCCAACTTCCTGGTGGATTCCGAGTCGCGGCTCCGGGCGTCGCTCGGGGCGCTCGAGGGAGCGGGCAGATGATCCGCCGGATCATCCGCTTCTCCGCCGAGCAGCGCTGGGTGGTGCTCACCTGCGCGCTGGTGCTGCTCGGAATCTCCTTCTGGACGATGCGCACCATCCCCCTGGACGCGCTGCCGGATCTCTCGGACACCCAGGTCATCGTCTACTCGCGCTGGGACCGGAGCCCTGACATCCTCGAGGATCAGGTCACCTACCCCATCACCGCGGCGCTGCTCGGCACCCCGCGAGTGAAGGCGATCCGCGGCTTCTCCGACTTCGGCTACAGCTTCGTGTACGTCATCTTCGAGGACGGGACGGATCCCTACTGGGCCCGGACGCGGGTGCTCGAGTACCTGTCGAAGATCACTTCCCAGCTGCCCCCGGGGGTGAAGACCGAGCTCGGGCCCGACGCGACCAGCGTGGGCTGGGTGTTCCAGTACGCGCTGGTGGACCGGAGCGGGAAGCACAGCTCGGACGAGCTGCGCAGCTTCCAGGACTGGTTCCTTCGCTATGCGCTGCAGGCGGTCCCTGGCGTCTCCGAGGTGGCGACCGTCGGAGGTCAGGTGCGGCAGTACCAGATCACCGTGAACCCGAACGCGCTGGCCTCGTACCGCATCCCGCTGGATGCGGTGATCCAGGCGGTGCGGCGAGGCAACAACGACGTGGGGGGGCGGCTGGTGGAGATCTCCGGCCGCGAGTACATGGTCCGCGGCCGCGGCTACGTGAAGTCCGTCCACGACCTCGAGTCAATCGCGCTCCGGACCGAGAACGGCACGCCGATCACGGTGAAGGACGTCGCCCAGGTGACGCTCGGGCCCGAGATGCGCCGTGGGGTCGCCGACCTCGACGGCCAGGGCGACGTGGTGGCCGGCATCGTCGTCATGCGCCAGGGCGAAAACGCGCTGTCGGTCATCGAGCGGCTCAAGGCCAAGCTGGTCGAGCTGAAGCCGTCCCTGCCTCCGGGGGTGGAGGTGGTCTCGACCTACGACCGATCGATCCTCATCGGCCAGGCGATCGACACGGTGAGGAGCAAGCTGATCGAGGAGATGCTCATCGTCAGCCTGGTGATCCTGATCTTCCTCTGGCACGTGCCCTCGGCCATCGTGCCGATCATCACCATCCCGGTGTCGGTGGCGCTGGCCTTCATCCCGATGAAGCTCTTCGGGCTGAACGCCAATCTGATGTCGCTGGCCGGCATCGCCATCTCCATCGGCGTGCTGGTGGACGGGGCCATCGTCGAGGTGGAGAACGCCTACAACAAGATCCAGCGCTGGCAGGCGGCGGGCAGTCCCGGGAGCTTCCACGACGTCCGGCTCGCGGCGCTGATGGAGGTGGGCCCGAGCGTCTTCTTCTCCCTCCTGGTCATCGCGGTGGCCTTCCTCCCGGTCTTCACCCTGGTCGACCAGGAGGGCCGGCTCTTCCGGCCCCTCGCCTTCTCCAAGAACTTCGCCATGGCCATCGCCGCGGTGCTGGCGGTGACCGTGGACCCGGCGCTGCGGATGCTGTTCGCCCGCATCGAGCCGTTCCGGTTCCGCCCGCTTCCGTTGAGCTGGCTGGCGAGCGGGCTGCTGGTGGGCACGTACCATCCGGAGGAGAAGCACCCCATCAGCCGGTTGCTCCACCGGGTCTATGAGGGACCGTGCCGCTTCGTGGTGCGTCACGCCCGGGCCACGGTGCTCGCCAGCGTGGTGCTGGTGGCGCTCACCGTCCCGGTTTATTTCAAACTGGGCTCGGAGTTCATGCCGCCGCTCGACGAGGGCACCATCCTCTACATGCCCTCCGCAGTGCAGCCGGGGATGTCGGTGGCCGAGGCCCAGGCCGCCCTTCAGCTGCAGAGCAAGCTGCTCCGCACCTTCCCCGAGGTCCAGCGGGTGTTCGGAAAGGCCGGACGGGCGACGACGTCGACCGACCCGGCGCCCCTGTCGATGATGGAGACCACGGTGGTGCTGAAGCCGCGCTCGCAGTGGCGCGAGGCCCCCCGCTGGTACTCGGGCTGGGCGCCGGGATGGCTGAAGGCGCTGCTCCGGCCCATGTGGGACGACCGGATCAGCGAGGCCGAGCTGCGCGCCGAGATGGACGCCGCGCTCCGGCTGCCGGGCATCTCCAACGCCTGGACCATGCCCATCAAGGGCCGGCTGGACATGCTCTCCACCGGAATCCGGACGCCGATCGGAGTCAAGATCTCCGGGGCGGACCTGGAGGAGATCCAGAAGGTCGCGGTGGCCACCGAGGCGGCGCTGTCCAAGGTCCCCGGGACCCGGAGCGTCTACGCCGAGCGCGTGTCGGAGGGCTTCTTCCTCGATTTCCAGCTCAAGCGCGACCGGCTGGCCCGCTACGGCCTGAGCATCGACGACGCCAACGCGATGGTGCTCACCGCGGTGGGTGGGGAGGAGCAGAGCGTGACGGTGGAGGGCCGGGAGCGCTACGGCATCAACGTCCGCTACGCCCGCGACTACCGCGAGGACCTGTCGGCGCTGCGCCGGGTGCTGCTGCCGATCCCGCAGGGCGGGCAGATCCCCATGGAGGAGATCGCCGACGTGGGGCTGGTGCAGGGCCCGTCGATGATCCGCAACGAGAACGGACTGCTCGCCGGGTACGTCTACGTGGACTTCGACACCTCGCGGGTGGACATCGGCAGCTATGTCGACCGGGCGAAGGAGGCCGTCGCCGCCGCGGTGCGGGTGCCCCCCGGCTACTCGATGTCCTGGAGCGGGCAGTACGAGAACATGCTGCGGGTTCGCGAGCGGCTGAAGTTCATCGTCCCGGTCACGCTGTTCCTCATCTTCGGGCTCCTGTTCATCAACACGCGATCGGCACTGAAGGCGGGCATCGTGCTGCTCGCGGTCCCGTTCTCGGCCATCGGCGCGGTGTGGCTGCTCTGGCTGCTGGGCTACAACGTGTCGATCGCGGTCTGGGTGGGGATGATCGCCTTGATGGGCCTCGACGCGGAGACCGGCGTCTTCATGCTCCTCTTCCTCGACCTCGCGCACGACGAGGCGAAGGCCACCGGGCGCCTGAGGACGCGCGGAGACCTGGTGGAGGCCATCGTCCACGGGGCGGTGAAGCGGGTCCGGCCGAAGGCGATGACCGTGGCGGCGGCGTTCACGGGCCTGTTGCCGATTCTCTGGGCGACCGGGACGGGGGCCGACCTCATGAAGCGCATCGCCGCCCCGATGGTCGGCGGGCTGGTGACGTCGTTCATCCTCGAACTGCTGGTGTACCCGGCGGTGTATTTCCTCTGGAAGGGCCGGGGGCTGGCGGACGGCCCGGCCACCGCGCCCGACCCGCGGCCAGCGGAACTCTCACCTGTCCTCGCCTGAAGGGTGCGGACTCCCTTCCGGTCACCGGTTCCGTCTATGCTCGCCGCGCGGATCAGGCCGGGAGGGCCAGGGATGCATTTCAAGAAGCTGTTCCAGGTGCTGGTGCTCGGTGGTGCGGTGGTGGGCGCCGGCGCGGGCTGTTCGCAGGCGAACGCCCAGGACAAGACCAAGAAGCCGCCGGTCGACGCGGGAACCCAGACGCAGGCCGGGGGCGGGGTCAAGGGCTGGTGACGGCCGCCCGCCGCACGGCGGCGGAGGCGTGGGCCTTCCGCGCGCGGGTGGAGCAGGAAGCGGCGCTGCGGTTCGACCGGCTGGCGGCCGTCGTCGCCGGCTTCGATCCGGGTTCCCCCGTCCCGGCGATGATGCGCCGGGCCGCGGAAGACGAGCGGCGGCACACCGAGCTGTGCGCCCGTCTTGCGGGGAGCCTGGGCTGCCCGGTGGCGCTGGAACCCATGCCGGAGTATCCGCCGATCGCGCCCCCGTCGCTCGACGCGCGCCAGGCGGCCCTCTACGAGGTCGTCGCCGCCTGCTGCATCACCGAGACCGAGAGCATGGCCACGCTCACCACCCTGCTGGGCGGTGAGCCCGACCCCGAGGTGCGCGAGGTGCTCCACAGCATCTCTCGCGACGAGGTGCTCCACTCACGCATGGGCTGGGCACACCTGTCGCGCGAGTCGAGCTCCGCCGAGGTCGCGTTCCTCGCCCCGCTCGTTCCCGCCATGCTCGCCGGCACCATCGACGAGGGTCTGTTCGGCCTGCCGCCGCCGGAGGAGGACCCCGAGGGGCTGCTCCGCCTCGGCGTCCTTCCGCTGGCGCAGAAGCGCGAGGTGTTCCTCGGCACGCTGGAGCAGGTCGTCTTTCCCGGCCTCGAGCGCTTCGGCGTGGACCCCGAGGCCGCCCGGCAGTGGCTCGCCCACGCCGCGGGGCTGAGCTGACGGGCACTCACCCCGGAGGGAGCACCGCGCTCCCGGCGAAGGTCGGTGGCTTTCGTGCCCGCGTCGCCTGCTCGTAGGCGAAGGCGAGCGCGAGCAGCTTCGCCTCGCTCCAGGCGCGCCCGAAGAAGCTGAACCCCACCGGGAGCCCGCGGACCTGCCCCATCGGGACCGTCACGTGGGGATAGCCGGCCACCGCCGCCGGCGTGCTGCACCCCCCGGCCGAGGAGTCCCCGTTCACCCAATCGATGAGCCACGCCGGGCCCTGCGTCGGCGCGACGAGCGCGTCGAGCTTGTGCTTGTCCATCACCGCGTCGATTCCTTCGCGACGCGAGAACCGGACGCACGCCGCCCGCGCCTTCCGGTACGCCGGCGTGGTCAAGGGGCCCTTCTTTTCGGCGTCGATGAACAGCTCCTGGCCAAAGAACGGCATCTCCGTGTCCGCGTGCGCCTGGTTCCACTCGATGAGCGCCTTCAGCGTCCGCGGGCCGGGCCCGCCCAGCTTCGAGAGGTACGCCTCCAGGTCCGCCTTGAACTCGTAGAGCAGAACCTCCAGCTCCGGCTCGTCGAGCTTCGCGGCGGTGGCGATCGGCGCGGGGTCGACGAGGGTGGCCCCCTCGGCCTTCAAGACCTTGAGCGCCTCCTCGGCCAGTGCATCGGTCGCCGGGTGATAGCCCCAGTACTTGGTCCGGGGGACCCCGATGCGCGCTCCCTTCAGCGCGCCCCGGTCGAGCGCAGCCGTGTAGCGGACGCCGAAGTTTGCTCCCTTCACTACGGAGGCTGCATCCGCCGGATCGCGCCCGGCAAGCACCTCGAGCAGGAGCGCCGCATCACGCACCGTCCGCGCCATGGGACCGGCGGTGTCCTGGCTGTGCGAGATGGGGATGATGCCGCTCCGGCTCACCAGCCCCACCGTCGGCTTCACCCCCACCAGCGCCGACGCGGCCGAGGGCGAGACGATGGACCCATCGGTCTCCGAGCCCACCGCGACCGCGCACAGATTTGCGGACACGGCGACGCCCGACCCCGAGCTGGAGCCGGACGGGCTCCTGTCCAGGGCGTAGGGATTCCGGCACTGGCCACCCCGGCCGCTCCAGCCGCTCGAAGAGTGCGTGGAGCGCAGGTTGGCCCACTCGCTGAGCTGCGTCTTTCCGAGCAGCACTGCACCGGCCTCGCGCAGCCGGCCCACCAGGAACGCGTCCGCCGGCACCGTCGCATCCATGAGCGCCAGCGACCCGGCGGTGGCGTGCATCCGGTCCTTCGTCGCGACGTTGTCCTTGAGGAGTACCGGGATGCCGTGCAGCGCGCCCCGGACCTTCCCCGCCTTACGCTCGCGGTCCAGTGCGTCCGCCTGGGCCAGCGCGTCCGGGTTGGTCTCGAGCACCGACCGGAGGCGGCCATCCCGCTGTGCAATGCGGTCCAGGGACTTCTGGGTGATGGACCGGCTGGTCTCCTCGCCGCTGGCCATCCGGGCCTGGAGCTCGTCCACGGTCATCTCGTCGAGCGAGGCCCCGGCACCGGCATCCGTCCCGCCGGCCAGGGCCGCGGTGGCGCGCTCCCCTCCGAGCAGCGCCGCCCCCGCCACTCCCAGCTGCAACAGCCGCCGCCGCGAGAGCTCCTCGAGCGGACCCGGGCCGTTCCACCTTCGCTGCATGCGACCTCCTGACGTGGGCCGCCGAGCCTGTCACCCGGCACCCGGCCCAGCCAGCGCCGCGTTCAGCCGTTCGCTGCAGCAGGCCACGCGCGTGTCCGATGCACGCGTTCGGCGAAGCGCTGCGGGCGCCCGGGGCTCCGTGAAGCAACGACTTGGTGAGCAAGAGGATGCGCACCGGGTGCAAGATTGAACACCTGCACCTCGGGCCCGTCGGCGCCGCCGGAAGCACCACCCGGGGCCCGGTTCTTGAAGCAGTTCCCGGCCATGCTGTTCTCCCTCGCCGTGGCCGCGATGGTGCTTGCCTCTCCGCCTCCACTGGTGGTGGCGAGCCAGCTGCCGAAGGGCGCGGTCTTGCTCATCGTCGGCCTCGCCGAGTCCGCCGACGCCGCACCACGGCCCCCACCGTCCGCACCCGTGGAGTCCCCGCCCGGAGCGTTTCTGGGGGGCTTGCTGGGTCAGCTTGCGGTGGTGAAGCCACACCGCTCCGGTCACGACGCGCCCCCGAGCCTGCAGATGTTCCTCCTCATCGCACCGATGAAGGGGCGGGTGGGCGTCCACGCCATCGGAAGTTTCTGAGCCGGGCGGCCGGGTTCACTCCCTTCGGGCGAAGTGCGGCGAGGGTCAGCCGCCCACGTTGCGCAGCGAACGGCCGGTGAAGGTTCCCTCGATGCTGGCCACGTAGTCCCGGGCGACGACGTCGGCGGGCGTCCCCCCCTTGGGGTCCATGCCCATCGCCTTCAGCGTCTCGGACACCCACCCGGGGCAGCAGTCGTTGATCCGGATGCCGCGCGGAAGCTCCATCGCCGCCGCGCGCACGAAGCCGATGAGGCCTCCATTCACCAGGGCCAGCGCCCCGCTTCCGGGGCTCGGGTGCTCGAACAGGATGCCGGTGGTGATGGTGAACGAGCCCCTGTCGTTCACCTGGTCCACCCCGTGGCGGACCAGGTTCACCTGACCCATCAACTTGCTGGACAGGGTGAAGCGAAAGTCCTCGTCGGTGAGCTGGGCGAAGGGCTTGAACACCCCCTCACCGGCGGCCGAGACCACCGCGTCGAGCTTGCCGATGCTCCGGTACATCCGTCGGATCGACTCGGCGTCGGTGAGGTCGACCTTCACCTCGCTCTTGCTTCTGCTGGCCCGGATCACCTCGTGCCTCGGAGACAGCGCCCGGACGATCGCCTGACCGATGGTTCCATCCGCACCGACGACGAGCACGCGCATGAGAGCCCCTCCCTGGTCAGCGCGCTCCTAGCACCGGGGCCTCCGGGGCGCGAGAGGCGGCGCTTCAGCGTGACGTGTTCACCGAAGCCGCCGGAACTGCCGACCGCGCTCGGGTCGTCCCCTCAACCACGACCCACAGGGTGGGCAGGCCCGCGGCCCCGGGATTCAGCGAGTGCCAGCCGTCCGGGATCTCCGGAGGCCCCCAGCGGAAGAGCCAATCGCCATCCTCGATCGAGACGTTCACGCAACCGTGCGAGACCGGGGTGCCGAAGCGGTCGTGCCACACGGCGGCGTGCAGCGCGACGTCGCGGGAGAACCAGAGGATGTCCGGAACCTCCTCCACGTCGTACCGTACCCGGTGGCCATGCATCCGCGCGTGGCGGACCTTGAGCCAGACCCGAAAGGTGCCGGCCGGTGTCTCCCAGTCGCGCCTCCCGGTCGAGACCAGCGTCGCGAACACCAGCCGGTCCCCCTCGTAGGCGGTCAGGGTCTGCTCGTCGGTGTCCACGTGGATCCACCGGTCGGCGGGACCGATGCCCTCGGGACGGGGGCGTGTCCACGCGAGCCGCACCGCCCCGCGGGGCAGTGACCCCGCGGTGGTGAGCACCCGCGCTCCCACCTCGAGCACCTCCAGGGCCGTGTAACGCGGGAGTGGTCTGGGCGACTCGGCCGGCGCATCCCTGGGCGTCGCCTCGCGCAGCAGGAACGCCAGCCGCGCCGGGGGATCGGCCACGCCGTGGAAGGGGCTGGGCTCCAGCAGCTCCACCGCGCCCCGGGGGAGGAACCCCCCGGTGGGCGTCTCGAGCCACGCCCCCGCATCGGTGGGCTCGTCGCGCACCGCGAGGATCTGCCCGCGCCTGTGGTGCTCGAGCACCCTGGCGCCGGGATCAGGCGCCTCCCGGACCTCCGTGGACGGGGCCCGGGTGCGCACGTACCGGAAGGGACCGGCGAGCGGGTCCCCGCCCTCGGGCGCCTCGAAGGCGAGCAGGCGCGTCCGCACGGCGCCGTACGGCCGGAGGCGCGTCCACCCGGACACGTCCGGCTCGGTCGACTCGACCTCCAGTCGAGCCCCGCGCTCCAGCTCGCCGATGATCGGGGTGTTCGTGCCGGGGCCCAGGCGCACGTTGGCCTGTTCTGCTTGCACCCAGGCGTCCTCGGCCACGGCAGGGGCGCCTAACACGAGCACGGCCACAGCCACCAGCGCGAGACTCGGCCCGGGAGCGTCCAAGATGCTGCCCTCGAGGATCAAGCCGTGTGCCAGCGCTCTCCCCGAGGGAGCGCCGCCGCGGACCGCGCAAGCCATGCGCGTCAGTCCAGGAAACCGACCTCGCCCGAGTCGAGTGCGTACTCGGCTCCGGCGACCCGCAGCCTCCCGGCGAGCACCATCCGCTCGATGAGCTCGGACCCGTGCCGGAGCTGGTTCACCGAGGCCCGGATGTTGGCCCGCACCGCCTCCTGCACCAGCCGGGAGCGGTCCTCGGCCAGCTCGGTGTGCAGCAGTCCCTCGATGGACGGGCGCACCCGGTCGACGATGGACCGGAGTCCCGGGCTCTGAGGCTGACCGGGCCGCGCGAGCGCCTCCAGCGTCGCCTCGACCGCACCGCAGCGGCTGTGCCCGAGCACGACCACCAGCTGCACGCCGAAGCGCCCGACCGCGAACTCCACGCTGCCAATCTGCGACGGCGCCACGACGTTGCCGGCCACCCGGATGACGAACAGGTCACCCAGCCCCTGGTCGAAGACGATCTCCGCCGGGACACGCGCGTCGGAGCAGCCGAGGACGACCGCGAACGGGCGGTGGTTGTCCGCCACCTCCGCCCGGCGGACTGGAGAGGTCATCGCCTCGGATCTGCGGAGGTTGTTGACGAAACGGGCATTGCCGTCCTGGAGCCGGCGGAGGGCCACGGCGGGCTCGATCATGGGTGGGACACCCTGACGCCGATCGATGCGGCCGGTCAACGGCTTCTAGGGGCGAGTGCCGTTCAACACACCTCTGCCCCGACCGTTCGCGGCGAGTCGGCATCGGACATTCCAATGCGACGTCGGGGAGGGGCTGGTGGAGCGGGTCGGGGACTGGCGCGGTGCGCCCCCCTCGATCGCGGCGCCGGGCCGGGGCCAGCTGATGGCCCCTCCTGGAACGATGGCACGTCAGGGCCGGCGCAGAGAGTGCGCCGGAGGAGCAGCCCGGGTGGACACGTCGACACTGGAGGCGCGGTACCGGCCACGAGCGCAGCGAGAGGGCACCGCCCTCTGTCTCTCCGGGGGTGGCTTCCGGGCGGCGCTGTTCCACGCCGGCGCCATCCGTCGCCTGAACGAGCTCGGGCTGCTCGCCGGCGTTCGCACCGTGTCCTCGGTCTCCGGGGGCTCCATCGCCAGCGCGCTGCTCGCCACGGTGTGGCCGCGCCTGGAGCGGGACGGCCCGCGCTTCACCAACCTCGAGGCGCTCTTCGAGCGGCCGTTGCGGGCGTTCTGCGGACGCAATATCCGCAACCGTCCGCTGCTCTGGGGCAGGTTGAATCCGCGCAACTGGCCTCGCCTTGCCTCGCCCAGCTTCTCCGCCACCGACCTCCTCGCGGCCGAGTACGAGCGGCTCGTCGGCTCGGTCCGGCTGAGCGCCCTTCCCCCCCACCCGCGCTTCGTCTTCTGCGCGGCCAACCTCCAGACCGGGGTGAGCTTCGAGCTGTCCTCCAGCTCCATCGGCGACTACGTGCTCGGATACTCCGAGCCGGGGCAGTTCACCCTGGCCGAGGCCGTCGCCGCGTCCTCCTCGTTCCCGTTCGCTTTCCCGCCGCTGGTTCGCACCCTGGACCTCGACGCCTTCGTGGGCGGCGACCCGCGAGCAGTAGCGGTCGGATTCCGCCCGGGACCGCGCATCGCCCTGACCGACGGCGGCGTCTACGACAATATGGGCCTCGAGCCTGCATGGAAGACGCATCAGGTGGTGCTGGTCTCGGACGGTGGCACGCCGTTCGAGATCCAGGCCCGGACGCGGACCTGGCTCGTGCCACGCCTGCAGCGCTCGTTCCAGGTGGTGGTGAACCAGGCGCTCGCGGTGCGCAAACGGTGGCTCGTTGCAGCCTACCTCCGCGGCGTGTACCGCGGCGCCTACTGGGGCCTCGGCACCGACCGCGACGAGTACCAGCCCCCCGGGGCCGGGCGGCCTCCCGGTTACTCGGGACGGGTTCTGGATCGCCTCCGGAGGGTGCGCACCGATCTCGACTGCTTCTCGCCCGGCGAGCAGTCGGTCCTGATGAACCACGGCTGGGCGCTGGCCGGCGCCGCACTCGGGCGGTGGGGAGCGGACCTGACCAGGCCGGGCGCCCAGGCCGTCGCACCGGACCCGGCGTTGTTCGACCCCGACGCAGCCCTCGCCGCACTCGGCGAGAGCGACCGTTTCCGGCTCCTCGGCCGCCCGCCACAGCACTGAAATGCTTGTCACCGACCCGGTCCGCGTCGGAGAGTCCCGCCGGAGGGGTCGATGTCTCGGACTGCACGGGCCCTGATCGCAGCGAGCCTGGTGACCGCGACCACCGCGCGCGCGGGCGCGATCGTCGAGGAGATTCCGGCCACGCCGCCCCGTCGGAGCCTCGGCGCCCACCTCTTCATCCCCCGCGAGGGGGTGACCGACCCATTCACCGCGAGCTTTGTTGCCAGCAGCTCCAGCGTCGCGTCCGGGACCGCGAACGGACCGACGTTCGACCGAAACGGCAAGCCGATCAACATCGAGGACTACAAGATCCTCTTCTACTCGCAGCTCTTCACCGGCCAGTGGGGGATCGCCGATTTCTGGGCATTGCGACTGCGGATGCTCGGTAGCATCTACACCGGGACGAACACCGCCGGAGCCGTGGGCGTGGGGGTGAACGGGCTGGTGCGAGCCAGCGCCGGCACGACCTTCGGCTTCCAGATCGCGGACAACCTCCGGCTGGGCGTGGCGGTCGACGTCGCCTGGGGTCCCTCGGTGGCGATCAGCATCCTCGACTCGATCCGGGAGAGCATTTCGGCGGGCAGTGTCCAGACGCCAGTGGAGAGCTCGTACTCCACCACCGTCACCCCGACCCTCTCCCTGGCCTGGACGATCAGCCGTGGTTGGGGCGCCCTGTTCAACGTCACTTACGCGAACGGCGTCGTCGACGTGAACCAGGCGAGCACGGACGCGGACATGGTCCTCCTCCAGGGAGCGCTGGATGTCGACCTCCGCGAGCTGGGCAGCATCCCCCTCGGCATCGCCGCCGATTACAGCGCCGGCTACAGCGCGGGCAGGGCGCGCTTCCGACGCTACGTGGCCGGGCTGGGCTTCTTCTACACCGGCCGGCCGGGGCTCACCGTGGGACTGGACCTTTCGTACCGCCGCTCGCCACTCGGGACGCACGACGTCTTCGTCACCTCGTTCTCTGGCACCTTCTCGCTTCGCTTCACCTTCGACTGACGGTACAACCTCACTTGGGTCGGAGCGCGAGACGGGTTTCAGACTGGAGACACATGAGGATCCCCTTTGCCGCATTGGCAGTGTGCCTCCTCGCGGGCTGCGCGAGCACCAAGATCGAGAACACCTGGACGGCCAACACGCCCCCTCCCCAGCCAATCCAGCGGTTCGCAGTCTTCGCGGTGACCGGATCTCCCTCGGGGCGCATCGCCTACGAGGAGACGCTCACCAACCGTCTGAAGGAGGCCGGGCTCCCAGCAACCCCCGGGTACGACCTGGTGACCTACGACGAGCACCCTTCGAAGGAAGAGGTCCTGCGGCGGCTGGAGGAGAAGCAGATCGACGGCGCGCTGGTGAGCCGGCTCGATCGGCGCACCACCAAGACCGAGTCGACTCCGGTTTGGGTCGGCGGCGGGTACGCGGTGGGCTTCTATGACTACTATTACATGCCGGTGGCCGTGGGCACTTACACCACCGAGACCAACGAGTTCATCGTCGAGACGGTGCTCTACAGCCTGCGGGACAACCGCCCCTACTGGATGGCCCGAAGCAACACCAGCCGCACGAATCCCACCAAGTTCGCCCAGGACATCTCCAAGCCGATCGCCGATTCGCTGAAGGAGTCGGGGCTATTCGGCACCCCTGCTCGCTAGAAGCGGGCCGAGATGCCGCCGGTGAAGTCGAACTGGGCGAAGGGGATTCCGCCCGAGAGGCCCACCGAGGCGCCCCCCGTCCCGACCCACACCCCGCCCCCGGAGAAGTAGACCGGGACCAGGGCCCGGGCCTCGAATCGGAGGCCCACGTTCTCGGTGACCCAGACCTTGAAGCCGAGCCCCGCGGTGAAGGCGAAGCGGACGATGTCCTCACCGGTGTAGGTGGTCCCGTCGGTGAGCTTCAGCTGGTCGGGGTGGAGGATCACCATTCCAGCGCTCAGCGTCCCGAAGGGCTCGACCCTGCCCGTCGGCCGGCTCACGAGTCCGCCAATCTGGATCCAGTGCTCGCCGACCGACGTGGACCCATCGCTGCTCGGGATGCCGACGCTGTAGGAGGCGAAGCGGGCCTTGGTCGGCACGTAGGCGTAGAGTAGCTCGACCGCATAGCCAGGTCGGATCGCGTAGTCGATCGTCCCGCCAAAGCTCGTCGATCCGTCGATGATGACGGTCCCGTTGTACGCGGTCGCATCGGTCGAGGCCTGCCAGCCGAAGAAGCCCCCCAGCTCGATCGTCCCGCGTGACGGCGGCGGCGGGGGTGTGTACGTCGGAGGCCCGTAGCTCGGCTGCGCGTATACCGGCTGGGGTGACGAAGGCGGAGGCGCGCCGTAGGGGTTCGGCGGAGGCGTAGGGAGATACCCGGGTGGCGGGGTTGTCTGGGCCAGGGCGGTCCCGGAGATCAGCACGGCTCCCAGGAGCCCCCAGCGAAACGGCAGGTCGAACATCAAGTGCATGGCCTCCCCTCCTGCGCGGCACTCTGGCCGAACCGTGGCCCAGCCGCCCATGGGATCGTGGGCCCCAAGCGGTTGGACCTTGGTCTCATTGAACGATGTACCCTCGGGGCGAGACGACCGACGCACCTCGCCAGGGAGCGCATGGGCCATCGACACACCAGCACCCGAACGGGACTCGCGCTTGCAGCCTCGGTGCTCACCCTCGCCTGCTCCCACACACCCGAGGCGCCACTGCCCGCGGAGCGCACCGAGGAACGCCGGCTGGCAGTGGCCGACGGATGGCTCCTGGGGACCGCGCTTGGCCTCGGGCCCGCGGTCCCGGTGGTCTTCATTCATGGCGTGGGGGGCCACCACCATTTCTTCGACCGACAGCTGACCGAGTTCCGCAGCGGGCGGCGGGTGCTGGCCTTCGACCAGCGCGGCTGCGGCGGAAGCGCCGATTCGCCGAAGGGCCTGTACGATCTCGACACGCGGGTGCGCGACCTCGCCGCGGTGCTCGACGCCGTCCGCTTCGACTCCGTCATCCTGGTCGGCCACGGCACCGGGGCGCAGGTGGTGGCCCGGTACGCCGAGCGCAACCCGGTCCGGGTGCTGGGGCTGGTGATCGTCAACCCGGTGAGCGGCAACGCCGAGGCAGCCCGGGTCGCCGACCTCCCCGACGCCGAGTTCCGACCCGCGCTCGAGACCTGGCTGGGGACGCTCCTCGAGCAGGCGAATCCCCTGACACGGGAGGAGGTGCTCGCGTCGGAGGGGAAGGCCCGGATCCCCGCGATGCGCGCGATGCTCGCCGACGCAGCCGGGACGGAGATCGTGGGGAGCCTGGCCGCCTACCCTGGCCCGGTCCTCATTCTCGCTGCGCCGGGCGAGGCAATCCCCGGCCCGCTCCGCTCCGGAATCGAGACCCGGCGGCTCTCCGCTGGGAGCCACTGGTCGCCGCTCGACGCGCCGGACCAGCTGAACGCGGCCCTTTGGGAGTTCGTCAAGCCGCTCGACGCCGCCGCGATGAAGTTGCGCAAGTCCGGGTGAGGAGGCAGGGCGGTCTGCCACGCCGTGGCCGCCTTCCTGATCATGGCCGTGTGTGCGTGGCGCGCCGGCCGCGAGCCCAGGCGGTGCTGCGCCCGAGATAGATCGTGAACCCGGCGAGAGAAGCTCTGGCACAATGGGCGCGATGAGGGGACTCCACGCGCTGCTCCTCGGGGTGTCGCTGGCCGCGGCCGCTCCCGCGAACTCCGGGGCCACGCTCGAGGTAGCCAACCGTCCGGTGTTCACCTTCCGGGCCACCATCGCCGGGAACAGCCCCGCCGATCGGCTGGCCAACACCCGCGCGCGCCTCGAGCAGGTCCCCATGCGCGGCCCGGTGGAGAAGGTCGAGACGCATCCGGTGCAGCTCGGGGACGAGCGGGGCTCCGCGGTGATGGTGGGGCCTCGCCTCGTCTTCGTCGTCGCGGAGGAGGACGTGGACCGCGAGGGCGGAGAGACCACCGAAGCGGTGGCGCGTCAGGCGGCGCAGGTGCTCTCCGAGGCTCTGGTCGCCGAGCGGGAGCAGCGCTCGGTCCGGCTGCTGATCCGGTCGGTGCTCCTGGCACTGGCCGGCACGGCGATCGCTGCGGGTCTGCTCTGGCTCTTCATCCGGGGCAGGCGCCTCGCGCTGGGGGGGATCTCCCGGGTCAGGCGGCGCGAAGGCTTCCGGCTCTGGGGCATCGACTTCGGACCGATCATCCGTTCGTCGCTTCAGGGGCTGACGTTCATCGTCTTCTGGGCCCTGGTGCTCTCGCTGGTCGAGGTCTGGGTCACGTACGTCCTGTCGCTGTTCCCCCTCACCCGTCCCTGGTCCGACGCGCTCCTGGGCGGCGTCCTCCGTCTGCTGGAGCGCGTGGGGAAGGCGATCCTCGCCGGGCTGCCGGACCTCGCCACGGCGGTGGTGATCCTCCTCATCGGGCGGGGCGTGGCGGGGTTCGTCTCCACCGTGGTGCACCGGGTGGAGGAAGGGACGGGGACGGTGCCCGGGATCTACCCGGAGACCGCCGGTGCCACCCGGAGGCTGATGGTGGGCGCGGTGTGGCTGGTCACCATCGCCGCCGCCTACCCCTACCTGCCGGGCTCGGGCTCCGAGGCGTTCAAGGGGCTGAGCCTGGTGGTGGGACTCGGGCTGTCGCTCGGGTCCACCGGCGTCGTCGCCCAGGCGATGAGCGGGCTGGTGGTCATCTACTCCCGCGCGCTCTCCCGCGGGGACTGCGTACGCATCGGCGACATCGAGGGCGTGGTGACCGAGGTCCACATCCTCTCCACCCGCGTCCTCACCATCCAGGGCGAGGAGGTCACCATCCCCAACACCGTGGTGGTGAACGGGCCGGTCAAGAACTTCGGCCGTGCGCGTGCGGGCCAGGGGGCGCTGGTCTCGGCCAAGGTGAGCATCGGGTACGACGCACCCTGGAGGCAGGTCCACGCGATGCTCCTCGGCGCAGCGAAGGAGACCTCGGGGCTGCGCGCCGAGCCCGCCCCCTACGTGCTCCAGCGGGCGCTGGACGACTTCTATGTCCAGTACGAGCTCATCGCCGCGGTGGAGAGCCCGGTCGACCGCCCGCTGGTCGCGTCCGCGCTGCACGCCCGCATCCAGGACGCGTTCAACGCCGCCGGCGTGCAGATCATGTCCCCCCACTTCGTGCTCCAGCCGCGGAACCCGGTGCTCGGGCAGGTCCCGCCCACCGACGCCGGCAACGGCCGCTGACCCTCTAGGGCCTCCCCACCTTGAACAGCTGCTGCTCGAGATCGGGTGCGTAGAGCATTTCCTCGGTGAGCGCCCCGTTCAGCTGGATGAGCCGGGCGATGGCCCCGGTCCAGCCGGTCTGGTGGCTCGCCCCGATGCCGGCCCCGTTGTCGCCGTGGAAGTATTCGTAGAACAACATGCAGTCGCGCCAGTGCAAATCGCTCTGGAACTTCTCCGAACCGCCATAGACTGGCCGCCGCCCCGCGGCGTCGCGGGTGAAGGTCCGGATCAGCCGCTCGGCCAGCGTGTGCGCGACCCCGAAGAGGTTCATCTGCTTCCCCGAGCCGGTGGGGCACTCGATCTGGAAGCCGTCGCCGTAGAACGCCGCCAGCCGGAGCAGTGCCGCCCAGAGCAGCAAGTTGACCGGCATCCAGACCGGTCCGCGCCAGTTGGAGTTCCCGCCGAACATCCCGGTGTCCGAGTCCCCCGGCACGTAACTCACCCGGAACTCCTGGCCAGCGTGGCGGAACACGTACGGGTGCTCCAGGTGGTGCCGGGAGAGGGCGCGGATGCCGTACGGCCCGAGGAACTCCGCCTCGTCCAGCATCCGGGTCAGGATGCGCCGCAGCTTCTTCTCGTCGACGATGGAGATCATCCGCCGCCCGCCCACGCCGGGCTCGGATGGCATGTGGATGTTGGCGGCGAGCTCGGGGTGCCGGAGCAGGAACTGGCGCGCGTTCCGGGTGAAGGTCGGCAACCGGTCGAGGATGTCCTCGTCGAAGATGGCCACCGCTCCGAGCGGCAGCAGCCCCACCATCGATCGGACCTTCAGCCGGGTGGCCTCGCCGTCCGGGAAGCGGAGCACGTCGTAGAAGAATCCATCCTCCTCGTCCCACATGTCGTCCTGGTTCTCGCCCACCCGGTCCATGGCGGAGGAAATCCAGATCGTGTGCTCGAAGAACTTGGTGACGAACTCCTCGTATGCCCGGTTGTGCAGCGCGAGCTCGACGGCGATCCGCAGCATCTGCTGGCTGAAGAAGGCCATCCAGGCGGTGCCGTCGGCCTGCTCCAGCCATCCGCCGGTGGGCAGGGGTGAGCTCCGGTCGAACACCCCGATGTTGTCCAGCCCGAGGAAGCCGCCCTCGAAGACGTTGTTCCCGCTGCGGTCCTTCCGGTTGACCCACCAGGTGAAGTTCACCAGCAGCTTGGAGAACGCATAACCCAAGAAGGCGATGTCACCCTTTCCGCCGCGTCGCTCCTTGTCCAGGAGGTACACCTGCATCGTGGCGTGCGCGTGGACCGGCGGATTCACGTCGCCGAAGTTCCACTCGTACGCTGGCATCTGGCCATTGGGGTGCAGGTAGTCGTTGCGCAGCATCAGGTCGAGCTGCGACTTGGCGAAGTCGACATCCACCATCGCCAGGGGAACGACCTGGAACCCCAGGTCCCACGCTGCGTACCAGGGGTACTCCCATTTGTCCGGCATGGAGATGATGTCGTCGTTCATCATGTGGAACCACTCGGCGTTCCGCACCCGCTGGCGCACCCACGGAGGGGACTCCGGGCCCACGCGGTGCTCCTTCAGCCAGGTGGAGAGGTCGTAGTGGAAGTACTGCTTGCTCCAGAGCATCCCGGCGAGCGCCTGCCGCATGACCCGTGCCCGGTCAGGGTCGGCCTTCACCGCCGGAGGCGTGATGGCGTGGTAGAAGCGGTCGGCCTCTCCCTTCCGCTGCGCCAGGACCTGGTCGAAGTCCTGGAACGGCGCCGGGGTCTGCGCCGGGACGCTCCGGGTGAGCCGCAGGCGGACGGTGCGCATCTCCCCCGGTCCGACGCTCAGCGGGACGTGCGCCGAGACCTTGGTACCGCGGCCGGCCGGATTGACCGCGTCGGTTCGACCGTGGACCACGAAGTCGTGAATGCCATCCTTCACGTACGGGGAGGCGTTGGGCTGTCCCCAGAGGCGCTGGGCGTTGGTCTCGTTCTCGGTGAAGAGCAGCGCCGGCGACCCCTCGCAGTACAGGAAATAGTCCGGCAGCGCCTCCTGGGTGAGGGACACCGTGTGGTGCGCGCCGACCACGCTGGCGTTCGGGTGCTGGACCCGCTCGAGGAGGGGCTTGCTCCCGCCGCCCCCCCAGGACCAGGTGTTCCTGAACCAGAGCGTGGGCAGCAGGTGGAGGCTCGCCGCCTCGGGGCCGCGGTTGGCCGCCGAGATCTTGATCAGCAGATCCTCGGGCCCGGCCTTCGCGTACTCCACGAACACGTCGAAGTAGCGGTCGTCGGCGAAGACGCCGGTGTCGAGCAGCTCGTACTCGAGCTCATGCTTGCCGCGCGCGGCGTTGGTACGGACCAGGTCCTCGTATGGAAAGCGGCGCTGCGGATACTTGTAGAGGTACTTCATGTACGAGTGCGTCGGCGTGCTGTCGAGATAGAAGTAGTACTCCTTGACGTCTTCGCCGTGGTTGCCCTCGCTGTTGGTCAGCCCGAAGAGCCGCTCCTTGAGGATCGGGTCGCGCCCGTTCCACAGCGCGAGTGCGAAGCACAGCCGCTGCTTGCTGTCCGAGACGCCCGCCAGCCCGTCCTCCCCCCAGCGGTAGGCGCGCGAGCGGGCCTGGTCGTGGGTGAAGTAGGCCCAGGCGTTCCCGTCCTCGCTGTAATCCTCGCGGACGGTGCCCCACTGCCGCTCGCTCAGGTACGGGCCCCACTGCTTCCAGTCGGCCTTGCCGCTGTGGCTCTCCTCGAGCCGGGCCTGCTCCGCGTCGACGCGCTTGTCGGCCATCGTTATCTCCCCCGGTGACTTACTTCAGCGAGGTCCCGCGAACGAGACCGGAGAAACCGGACCGGAGCCCATCGGGGCGGTGTGGGACCTTGGTCCCAGCGGGGCCTCGGCGTGTATGACGGTTTGGAGGCACCTGGTGCCGTGGTTCAGTACTGGGCCGGGACGAAGCGGCGACCCTTGAGCGAGGCGCGGTCGTCGTAGGCGTGCTTCCTCGATCGGTCCGGCAGGTCGACCTTCTCTCGCGGCACCTTCCCGTGGGGGATCTGCTTCAGAAGGTGGTGGATGACGTTGAGTCGTGCCCGCTTCTTGTCGTCCGAGGGCACGATGAACCAGGGGCAGGTCTTCGAGTCCGTGGCGGCGAACATCGCGTCCCGCGCCCGAGAGTACTCGAACCACCTGGTCCGTGACGGGAGGTCGGTCTTGCTCAGCTTCCACTGGCGCAAGGGGTCGTGAATGCGGGCCTTGAACCGCTTCGCCTGCTCCTCGTTGCTCACCTCGAGCCAGTACTTGAGGAGGATGATCCCGCTCTCGAGCAGCATCCGCTCGAAGTCCGGGACCACCTCGAGGAAGCGGTCCCGCTGGGCAGGGGTGCAGAACCCGAGCACGTACTCGACGCCCGCGCGGTTGTACCAGCTGCGATCGAAGATCACGATCTCACCCGCTGCCGGCAGGTGCGGCACGTACCGCTGCGCGTACATCTGCGACTTCTCACGGTCGGAAGGAGCCGGCAGCGCGATCACCCGGAACACGCGGGGGCTCACCCTCTCGATGATCGCCTTGATGGTGCCCCCCTTCCCCGCACCGTCGCGGCCCTCGAAGACCAGGACGACCTTGAGTCCCTTGTGCTTGACCCATTCTTGAAGCTTGCACAGCTCGGCCTGGAGCTTGAGCAATTCCTTCCGGTACTTCTTTCCACTCAGCTTCTCTTCTGCCGGCGGAGGCGCAGCGGACCTGGGCATGGGGCCATTGAGGCGCAGCCGCGGGGCCTCTGGCCATACGACCAACGTCCACTGTGGCCGCCTGGGATCAGGGGCTTACAGTCCCGCTGACACCGAGGGAGGTCCGCCCCGTGGCCCGCAAGGAATCCGCTGATGCCTCTTCTCCGACCTGGGTGACCCGCACCGAGCTGCTCCTCGAGCTGGTCCGCCTGGACACGGCCTATGGCGACCTGTACCGCCAGCGGGCGCGCCAGCTCGCCGCCAAGGAGTTCTCGGCCTCGGACTTCAAGGCGCTGCAGAACGCCGAGGAAGCCATCGAGTCGCTCCCCGAGGACATCCGGCGGGCGATGGACGATGGCAAGTGGGACCAGGTCAAGAAGCTGACCGACGAGCTCGGCGCCAAGCAGCGCTTCGTCCAGGAGCGCGGCTCGCTCCGGAAGATCGGCGAGCGGCTGTACGAGGACGAAGCGGTTCACGTCGACCCCTTCTCACCGGGGTTCTACTGGTACCACCGCCGGGAGGAGCGGGCCCTGCCTGCGCTCCGGGACGACGCGCTCAGCAAGCTCGGCCAGGCGGCGCAGATCGATCCTGAGTGGAAGGCGCTCTACGAGGAGCGGCAGCAGGGGCTGAAGGCGGTCCGCCTTGCGGAGCCCTCCGCAGCCGGCACCTCGGCCAAGGGGCGGGGAGAGATCGAGCAGCGGGCCCGGGAGGCACTCGCCTCGGGCAACCTCGAGGAGCTCCAGAAGCTCGCCGGAAGCCTGCAGCAGTCCGGCACGGGCCCGGCCGGGCCGAGCGAGGGCGAGGACGCCGAGGACGTCGAGCGGGCACCGCTCACCTTCAAGTTCTCCCCGGAGACGCTGGAGAAGGCGCGTGTTCTAGGCCTCGAGCCCGAGCACTTCGAGGTTTCGAACCTGCGCGCGAAGTTCCGCCCCCTCTTCCGCCACCTCTGGCACCCGGTCTTCTTCGAGGCGGAGGGGAACCTGGCCGGAGCAAGGGTCACCGCCTCGCTGCCCAAGGACACGCCCGACGCGCAGCGCGACCGAATCGTGATGTTCATCACCCGGCCGGTGCTCAGTTCCGGCGGCGCGCGGTTCGTCCCCCCGCTGGTCGACGAGGACATCCTGGCCGAGAGCTTCGACGAGGGTCCCGCGGGATCGGACGTGGGGAGGAACGGGCTCGCCGAGGCCCTGGGGCTGAAGCGGCGGTGGGGGCTCGACCGGATGGAGATCGAGCGCACCCTCCAGGGCAAGGGGCCCGAGCTGGTGAAGTCCCTCGGACTGGATCCGTGGAAGTACCGGCTGGTCTGCGTGCCGCCCGACATCTTCGGCGTGCTCGGCCAGCGACGGGGCTGGGGCAAGCAGGAGATCTGGACGCACCTCGACGGCTACCTCGCCACCCGCGAGCGGAAGCTCCTGGCGCTCGCCGGGGGCGACGTCCGCTATGGCGGGGTCATGGACATGGTCGGAGTGGGGATCGAGTACGACAGCGATCGGCTCCTGACCCGCCTCGCCATCGTCGACCGGCGGCGGATCCGGGCCTGGTGAGCGGCGCTCAGAACGCCTCGCCCGCCCCGAAGTAGAAGCCGGTGGTGTGCTGGGCCACCGTCAGGTCCAGCGTGATGTTGGTGCGCGACTGCCGGTTCATCATGATTCGCAGCCCCAGTCCCCCGGCGAATTCCGGATGCTCGAAGAGCGATTCGCCGGTCTCGACGTACCCCTGGTAGCTCACCGGGGGTCGGGTGAAGGTGGACATGTTGGCGAACACCACGCCGCCCAGGAGGCCGTTCTCGGTGATGCGGAACCGCCACTCCGCCTCGGTGTAGACCTCGGCCGTTCCTCGGAACCGGCCCTGGATCCATCCGCGCCCGGTCCGGTTGCGCGCATCCCATCCGATGGCCGGCAGCGCGAGGTACGGGAGGTGCCCGCCCACCTGGCCCTGCGCCACCACCCAGAAGGCGAGGACGTTGCGAGGAACGGCG
>DATKKF010000080.1:0-4988 GCA_035543115.1 Myxococcaceae bacterium | reverse complement strand
CGTGGCGCCGTTGCCGGCGTCCCCGTGGCGGTCTGTTCTCTGTGGCACTGTCCTTCGACTCGCGCCGACTGGCCGTTAGCCAGCACCCTGCCCTGTGGAGCTCGGACTTTCCTCCCGCTGCCCCGTCCTGCGGCAGCCGGCGTTCACCCGGGCCACTCCGGCACCTTCTCGCTTACCGCGGCACGGGCCCGGGCGCCACTCGGGCCCCGACCCACCTGGATCCGGGGCGGGCCGCGCCCCCGGGCCGCCGGAGTGAGGCGGTCGCTGCTGCGCCTCACCAGACGGCGGTGAAGCCGACCAGGTACTGCTGTGCAACCAGCGTGTGGGGATGCAGGCGGAGGCTCAGCCGTGCGTCGAGATCCAAGGACCACACGGGGGAGAGGTGAAACCGGACCAGCGGCAGGTACCGGAGCCCCAGGCGCCCCGAGCCGAACGTGAGCGCGAAGACGTCGGATGGCCAGCCGACAGCACCGAACGTGACGTTGAACGAGACCAGGCCCTGGAGGGTGTGCGTGAAGAACACGCTCCCGCCCCAGCTCCAGCACGGGTGACAGCTGGCTGTACTGCCCCCGCCAGCTTCCGCTCACGCCCAGGCTCGTCCTGCCGGAGAACCAGTGCCGGTACCCTGCCCCGACCGTCGGGACGACGATGAATCGCTCGACCGACCCGTACCCGATGCCGTCGATGCCGGCCCCGAGCACCACCTCGTCCCGGAGGCGCTTCCCGAGGAGCACGCTGACCCCTGGCATCAGGAACGACACTTCGAGCCAGTCGAGCGGAGACCAGGCAATCTGAAGTCGCAGCAGCCCGTTGCTGGCGGACGCGCTGCCGTTCCAGCCCTCGGGCGTGAGCTGGACACCGAGGCCGAAGCCCACGCCCACTGCGCGCAGGGGCAGGATTGACTCCTGCGACGCCGGCGGCCCGACCTCCGGAGTGCCCTCGGGGCTGGGTGAGGCCACCGAAGGCATACCCAGGAGCACCACGACCAGCGTCACGAGCCCCTTCATCGGTCCCCCCTCGAGGGTGTGCGCGTGAACACCCGTCCCGCCGCGGCCGGCCCTGGGAAGAACGCGCTTTCAGGGCATCCGTTCGTCGATGGCCCGGTTGCTCATCTCGTCCGCCTCGGCGTTCTGCGCGCGGGGGACGTGCACTAGCTTCACCTTCCGGAACGCCTTGAGCAAGGTGAGCGCCTCGGTGTGCAGCTCTCGCAGCGCCGGGGACCGGACCTGGTAGGCACCGGAGAGCTGGCGGATGATCAGCTCGCTGTCGGCGACCACCTCCAGCTCCTCGGCCCCCAGCTCGCGCGCGCGGCGCAGCCCGAGCAGCAGGCCCTGGTACTCGGCCACGTTGTTCGTCTGCCGGCCGAGGAACTTGCCCAGGCGCTCGAGGACGTTGCCCTCGACGTCGAACAGCACCGCCCCCGCTCCGGCAAGGCCGGGGTTTCCCCGTGCGGCCCCGTCGGAGGCCACGCGCAGCTTCCGGTGCGGCTGGACCGGGCGGGCGGGCCCGTGGGGGTGGACGTGCGGGGCCGGGTGGGTCGGGGCGGGACGGCCGAGCAGCACCCCGACCAGGTCCGTCCGCGACAGCCCCGGAAACCGGGCCAGGGTGCGGTCGAGGCCCTCCTCCTCCGCGATGACCCGGAGGAGCTCGGGAAGAGACGGGCGCTGCCCGCTCATCCCTTCTTCGCCGGGAGCGGCTCGATGGCCTCCGGCGCGCAGATGATGCGGTGACACGACGGACAGATGTCCGTCTCCAGCGTGGTCTTCAGGGTGTTGTAGAGCTGTGGCGGCACGCTCATGTTGCAGCCCTGGCACGTCCCGGCGACGACGGTGACCAGCGCGGGCGTCCGGCGCCTCCGCACCGTCTCGTAGCGCGAGAACAACGGCGGGTGGACGGCCTTGGCCACCTCGGCCCGCTTCGCCTCGAGCTCCTTCAACTGACCTTCGAACCCCGTGACCTTGGCCCGGAGCTCGTTCAGCTTCCCGCCGACATCCGTCACCTTCGCGGCGTACTTCTGCTCCTTGGTCTTCGCCACCTCGCGGAGCTGGGCCTGGGTCTTCCCCAGCTCCACCAGCTCCTCGGCCATGGTGGCGTTGGCCTTCTTGGCGATGTCGATCTCGCGGGCCAGCGCGGCGTACTCGCGGGTGGAGCGCTGCTCGGAGAGCCGCGCCTCCCACTTGCGGACCTTCTCCTTCTCCTCGACGATGTTCTGCTCCAGGGTCCGCCGCTGCCGCTCCACGTCGAGCAGCTTGTTGCGCTCGGCCTCGACCTCACCCTTGGCCAGGGACAGCTCGCGTTCCAGCTCCCCCATCTGCCTCGGGTACACCTCGGCCGACTTGCGGAGCGCCACGATCTCCAGATCCACCCTCTGGAGATCGGCCAGGGCCTTCAATCGTTCCTGCAAAGCTGAGCTGCCTCCTGCCGCCGGTGCCGCGGCCTTGTAGCAACGAAGCGTTCGCGGTGCCAACGCCTTGGGTCTTCGCCTACGCCCATGGCCCTTCGGCACCGGGCACTCGGTCCGGGACTGGCTCGCGCGCTGGGCCCCGGGGGACGGGCGGGCCGGGGTCCCCGGGCGAGGTCAGTCCTCGTCGTCGGGAGTGACCGCCTCGTCGTCGTCAAACGTGTCGAGCTCCTCGGTCTCCTCGGCGGCCTCCTCCGCCTCGGGTTCCGGCGGCGCCGGCTCCACCGGCCGGGGCACCGCGGCCAGGCGGCCCCGGCGCGGTTCGGGCGCCGGGCGGTTGGCCGGGCTGTCCTTCTGGTCGGCCCCGCACTTCGGGCAAACCGCCTCGGGCTTTCTCAGGTCGTAGAACTTGGTCCCGCACTTGAAGCACACGTGCTTGGACCCGAGGTCCTTCGCCGGCATCGACTCACCTGTTCCTTCGCGACAGTGGGGGAAGCGAGGCGGCGATGTAGGCGTCCGGTGCCTCCCAAGTCAACGCTGGAACGCCGTACGATGGCCCCTCTGCGGCCTTGACCTTCTTCTGCGACAGCTGTGGACAGCCCCTCCTGCTCGAGGGCGAGGCCTCCCCTGGACTGCGGGTCGCATGCCCCAGCTGCCAGGCGACCGTGGACGTGCCCCTGCCGGCCGGTGATGAGCCGCTGGAGCTCAGCTGGTTCGCCATGGTGCGAGGCTCCCAGGTGGGCCCCATGGCCCAGGGGCCGCTCGAGCAGCTCATCCGGGCGGGTGAAGTCACCGGCAAGACGTTCGTCTGGTGCGAGGGGATGGCCGAATGGCGGCGGGCCGAGACGCTGCCCCAGCTCGCCGAGTCGCTGGCAGCCACCCGCCCCCCGCGCCCGGCCACCACCGCAGATCTGTCGCAGCTCTTCAGCGATCTCGACCTGACCGTGTCCAGGCCGATGGATGCCCGGGCGGTGGAGCAGATGCTCTCGGGCGCCCGCGCCCCCAAGGCAGCCCTGCCGGAGCCCGCGCCCGCCCCGGTCCGCAGCGCCGCCACCCGGAGCACGCCCGCCGTGAGCGCCGCGAGGCAGAGGCCGCGCCGGGTGGAGGAGGACGACGGCGACCTCGAGGCCTCGGGGCTGGCCCGTCGCAACTCGGTCTGGAAGATCGTCCTTGCGGTGGTGCTCATCCTCATGGTGCCGGTGGCGGGGTTGTACGCCCTGTCGAGCATGCAGATGCTCCCGCTCGAGGTCCCGCAGGTCGACCCGGCGACCGGTGCTTCGGTCAAGGAGCCGGTCTTCTCGGCCAAGGGCGTCCGCGGCCTCAAAAATCTCTTGCTCGGCAACACGCCGCCCCCGGTTCCGCCCTCACCCCCCCGGGAGGTCCGCGCTGCTGCTCCTCCTCCGAAGCCCGCTCCTGCCGCGGCTCCCGCCCCGAAGCCGGAGCCTCCCCCCTCGCCCGAGCTGAAGAAGCTCTATGGCGATACCCGGAAGGCCGACGTCGGACCCACCGCCGTTCCGAGTCTCGCCCAGGCCGGCCCGTCCCCGGCGGGCGGTGGCGGACCCAACCAGCAGGCCCTGGCGAAGGTCGTGGCGCAGAGCGGCCCGGCGTTCCAGTCGTGCATCGAGCAACAGCTCAGGCGCACGCCCAACTTCCGTGGCGGAAAGGTGAACCTGGTGGCCACCGTGGGCGCGTCGGGCACGGTGAAGCAGGCGCGTCTCGACCGGAAGGAGATCGACGTCTCCGACCTCGGCAGCTGCCTCAAGTCGCGCGCCAGGCGGCTGGTGTTCCCGTCCTTCGAGGGAGAGGACGTCGAGGTGGAGATCCCCCTGGTCCTCACCGCGGCGCTCTGATGGCGTCGTCGGTGGTGAACGCGTGGCTGGAGGCCGTGCAGGCCTGGAGCGGCACCGGCGCGCCGCCCGCGGCCAGGGCCGTGGGCCTGGTCCGACCCGGCGGTCCGGCCCCGCAGCGCCCCTGGGGACCCGGGGCCATGGCCGCGCTCGCCGCGCCGCGGGCGCTCGCCCCGTACATCGACCACACCCTGCTCCGGCCGGATGCGACCGAGGAAGAGGTGGAGACGCTCGCCGCTGAGGCGCAGGCGCACGGGTTCGGCGGGGCCTGCGTACATCCGGTGCACGTGGCCACGCTGGTCCGCGCGCTGGGCGGCTGCGCGGTCGAGCCGGTCTCGGTGGTTGGCTTCCCCCACGGCGCGCACCTCACCGAGATCAAGCTGCTCGAGGCCCGCCGCGCCGCAGACGAGGGCGCCCGCGCAGTGGACGTGGTCGCCCCGCTCGGGCGGCTGAAGGTCGGTGACGTCGAGCCGGTGCTCTCCGAGCTTCGGGCGCTGGTGTCCGCGCTCGCGCCGGTGCCGGTCCGGGTCATCGTCGAGACGGGGCTGCTCCCTCCCCGGGCGGTGGTGCTCGGGGCGGGGCTCGCGCTCGCCGCCGGCTGCGATGCGGTGAAGACCTCCACCGGCTTCAACGGGCCGGGGGCCCGGCCCGAGGACGTGGCGCTCCTCCGGGCGGTGGTGGGCGCCGAGCTGGGGGTGAAGGCCTCGGGAGGGATCCGCACCGCCGCGCAGGCCCGGGCG
>DATKKF010000079.1:0-32291 GCA_035543115.1 Myxococcaceae bacterium | reverse complement strand
GAGGTGGGCGCCTGCATCACCGGGCTGATGCGCAGCTGGATCTTCCCCTTCAAGCCGCCCGACGAGGTGCCGGTGCAGTACCCGTTCCTCTTCACCTCCGCCGGGTAGCGGCTGCCCCGCGGGGTGTGCGCGCCCGGAGTTTGACACCCCCCGCCCGGGCTCCCTACGCTCATCGAGGATGCGTCCGCCCGCCCGTCTGCATCTTCTGGCCGCCCTGCTCCTGCTCGGTGCCGGCGCGGTGCGCGCGCAGGGCCCGGCCAGGCCCACCACTCCCGCGCCCACGCTGGAGCGGGCGGCCGACATCCCGGACGCCGAGAAGCTGAGCCGGTCCAACGCCGCGGTCAGCCGCATGCGCTCGGTCCTGAGCGAGGTGCTGGGCCGCCTCGAGGAGGCCCGGGCCACCAAGGACGTGGTGAAGCTGAACTGCGTCAACGAGAAGCTCACCCAGATCAAGGGCCTGCTGCGCATCTCCGAGCAGTCGGACGTCGCCCTCCAGGAGGCGGTCTCGAAGAAGGACGCCACCGCCGCCGAGCACGAGTACTCGAAGGTCAGCATCGCGAAGAACAAGGTCGAGCAGCTACGGAGCGAGGCCGAGCAGTGCATCGGACAGCTCGCGTTCCGTACGGACGAAAACCTGACGGTGGAAGTGGAAGTTCCCAGCGGGTTGCCGACGGAGGACCCGACGAACCCGCCAGCCCCACCCCCCCCGACGAGCCGTTCGCCGCCGGCGAGCCCCATTCTGTAGTCGGGGGCGTGGACCAAAGGCGGGCCGTTTTGCGCCCCCCTGCCCACCCCCCGAATCCTGGAGCGAGCGCGTGCTTGCATGGTATGACGCACGTCGGCTTCCGTCCTGATTGGAGAGGACTGAGTACTTGGGAGGACCGGAGCGGTTGAGACGGATGTCCCCGCACGCCGCCCGCATTCTCCTTCTCGGCGCGCTCGTCGCGTCGGCCGCTGCGCGCGCCCAGGCCACCAGCGTCTCCGGCGCGCTCGGTGACAACAACGGCATCCGTTTCGGCCCGGGGAGGCTGCACCCGTACTTCGACCTCGAGGGCCGGTACGACTCGGCGGCGATCTACGTCCCCAGCCAGCCCAACGACCCGGCCAGCCCCTACGAGCTGAAGCCGGAGATCCTGATGCACTTCCGGCCGGGCTTCCGGCTGGACGTTCCGGGAACGGATGTCACGTTCGGGCTGAACGGCTACTACGACTACGTCTGGTACACCGGCCTGCTCACCAGCGGCTCGAGCGCGGCCTCCCGGAGCGAGGCCGGCGCGGACATGCACGCGGAGATCAACCGCGAGGGCGCGGTAGAGCTCGACGTGGCCGACAGCTTCGCCCGGAGCGACCGGCCCCGGGACATCGGCGTCGGGGTGGCGGTCATCTCGCTCTACAACCAGCTCCGGCTGACCGCCCCCATCCACCCCGGGGGGCGCGCCTTCGACGTCCGGCCCCACGGCGAGTACACGGTGGAGTTCTTCGGCGCCTACAGCGGCATCCCCCAGGGGATCGGCCCCTGCCCGCCGGGGAGCTGCGCCGCCACCCCGAGCGATCCCAGCGTCTCGGACTACCAGGACTACGCCGGTGGCCTGGACATCCACTGGAAGTTCCTGCCCCAGACCGCGCTGATCTTCGAGTCGAACTTCGAGGGCCGGAGCTACTTCCACCCTGACGCCTCGGTGGTGCCTCCGGGGCAACTCCTCAAGCTGCTCGCCGGCGCGCAGGGCCTGGTGACGCCGCGGATCCAGGCGATCCTCAAGGCCGGCTATGCCATCGGCTTCGACGGGGCGGCCTCGACCTTCATCGGCCAGGCGGAGATGACCTGGACCCCGAACGAGACCAGCGCGCTCACCCTCGGCGTGCTCCGCGATGTGAACAACGCAGTGGGCGCGGCGAGCGCCACCGACCTCCGGGCCTACCTGAACACCAAGACCTTCCTCATCGGCCGGCTCGGCCTTCACGGCAACTTTGCCTACGACCTCATCTCCTTCACCCAAGGGCGCGGCGGGAGCGACCAGCTGTTCAGCCTGGACCTCGGCCCGGACTACGCCGTCGCCCGCTGGTTCATCCTCTCGGCCGGCTACGTGTTCTCCAAGCGGTCGTCGGACTACGGGTCGTCGCTGCCGCTGAACTACACGAGGAACGAGGCATACTTGCGCCTCACCTTCACCTACTGAGCGCCGCAGCCTTCGTGTCCCGCAACCACCTCGTCTCCATCCTTCTCTGCGCGCTCGTGCTCTCTGCCGGGTGCAAGGGCCCGCGCGGGTCTGCCGGCGCCACTTTGCGCGCCGACGAGGTGCCGCAGGCCAACGCGCCGGCCTCGACCTCCACCACGCTGGGGCCCGGCGATCTGATCGAGGTGAGGGTCTTCGAGGAGGCGGACCTCTCGGGGCCGTACCGGGTGGCGCCGGGTGGCACCATCGACTTCCCGCTGTGCGGGAAGGTCTCGGTGCAGGGGCTGAACACCTCGGCCACCTCGGACCTCCTGACCAAGTGCCTGGGGGAGAAGTACCTGAAGCACCCCCAGGTGACGGTGCTGCTCCGCGAGTACAACAGCAAGAAGATCTTCGTCTTCGGCGAGGTCCAGAAGCCCGGCACGTTCCCCTACGAGGAGGACATGTCGATCATCCAGGCCATCACCATGGCCGGAGGCTTCACCAAGGTGGCGAGCAAGAACGACATCGCCGTCACCCGGCAGGTCGAGGGACGGGAGACGAAGATCCGGGTGCCGGTGGCGGACATCGGCACCGGGCGGGAGAGGAACTTCCGGCTCCAGCCCGGGGACATCGTCTTCGTCCCGGAGAGCATCTTCTAGGGCTGGTGGGCCCACTGCGTGGGGCGCCGGGGCGCGTTACGGACAGTCGATGCGTTCGGCACCCGAGATCGAGGTGATCCTGAAGCGGTTCGCCCAGCCGGACGAGGTCCGGAAGATGGTGAAGGGACGCTTCGAGCTGGTCCGCATCGGCGGAATGACCATCGGCCGGGCCACTTACGAGCCGGGGTGGAAGTGGTCCGAGCACCTGGGCCCCACGGTGGGGCAAACCCGTTGCCCGGTGGAGCACGTGGGGATGGTGCTCTCGGGCGCGGCCACCGCGGCGTTCGACGACGGGCGGATCGTCGAGATGCGCGCCGGGGACCTGTTCTACATCCCGCCGGTCCCGCACGATTCCTGGGTGGTGGGAGACGTTCCCTACGTGTCGCTCCACTTCCTCGGCGCCGAGCGCTATGCCGCTCCGTCGGGAGGCTGAGCCGATGGAGCAGGCAGCGGCACGTGCACGGCGGCGGTTCCTCAAGGACGCGGTCGGCGTGGGCAGCGCGGTCCTCGCTGCAGCCGCGGGGCTGCGGGCGAGTGCCGCGGAGCGGAAGGAGGCGGAGGAGGCGGTCTCTCCCACCGAGGACCTGATGCGCGAGCACGGCGTGCTCCGGCGCGTCCTGCTGGTCTACGGCGAGGTGATCCGCCGGGTGGACGCCGGGCAGCCGCTGGACGCCGAGCCGATCGGGAAGGCGGCGACCATCATCCGCGCCTTCATCGAGGACTACCACGAGAAGGACGAGGAGGAGTTCATCTTCCCCCGCTTCCGGAAGGCCGGGAAGCTGACCGGGCTGGTCGAGGTGCTCCTCCAGCAGCACCAGGCGGGACGGACGCTGACCGCCGGCATCCAGCGACTCGCCAGCCCGGCGCTGCTCCGGACACCGTCCTCCCGGGCAGAGCTGGCCGAGGGGATGCGCCAGTTCATCCGGATGTACGAGCCCCACTCGGCCCGCGAGGACACCGTGCTGTTCCCGGCCTTCGCCGAGCTGGTCAGCGAGAAGGAGCTCCATGCGCTGATGGAGACCTTCGAGCAGAAGGAGAAGGCGCTCCCGCTCGGCGACTTCGAGAAGATGGTCGCCGAGGTCACCGCGATCGAGCGGACCTTCGGGCTGGACGACCTGGCCCGCTTCACCCCAAAGGTCTCGAGACCTTGATCGGCTGCGCCCCAGGCTGGAGCGCCGGCGCGAACAGGTGGGTGGTCGCCGCTCAGCGCAGCAAGCCCACGCCCGTCCCGAGTGTCACGACCGCGACCAGCGCGGCGCCCGTGTAGAGCACGACCCTGAACCCCGGCATGAACGCCACGCCGAAGAAGCCGCCGGAGACGAAGGTCGCGGCGAGGGGCGCAGCGATGCGGAACGCCCAGGTCAGCTCGACGGGAAGGCGTGCGTGGTCGAGCATCAGCTGCAGCACCAGCGAGAGGATGACCAGCACCCCGGCGTGGGCGTGGCCGGCGCGGAAGAACGCAGTCTGCTCGGGAGTCAGCGGCCGGCCCACACCCTTCCCGAGGCGGTCGCCTGAGACGACGCCGAGCACCGTCAGCCCGCCGTAGACGATGGCGGGAACGGTGATGAGGGTGAGACCAGCGAACAGACGGGCGGCTGCGGACATGACGCCTCCGGAGGGTGAGCGCGATCCGACCGGGCCGGGCGGCTCCGGGCGACGCGAGGCTATCGCAAGTACTCAAACGGGGGGTGAACGAGGCCGACGACGCGTCAATCACCTGCGCGGCAACGGCACCAACGCCGGGTCGAGGTTGTTGCGAGAGCTTCTCGGTGAGCTGGCTGTGCTGGGCCCGGGGCTCGAGCTGCCCCGCGGGTCCTCCTCCGTCGTTCAGCGGAAGGGCTTCGGGGCCCAGCGAATCTCGGCGAGGAATCGGCGGCACTCGTCGATGAGCGCCGGGGCGACTCCCGGGGTGGCGGACAGCACGTCCACCACCGAGGTGTCGTACGGGGCACCGTCGATGCGGCTGGCGACCGCGCCGGCCTCGGAGGCGATGAGCGCGCCCGCGGCCACGTCCCACGGCTTGAGCGAGAACTCGAAGTACCCGTCGTACCGGCCGGAGGCGACGTAGGCCATGTCGAGCGCCGCGCTCCCGAGCCGGCGGATCCCCTGCGCCAGGCCGAGGAAGCGCACCACGAGGCCCGCCGGGCCCTCCGGGTGCTCCCGGACGTCGTAGGGGAAGCCGGTGCAGAGGAGCGCGCGGTCGAGCCGGTCGATGGCGCTCGGCCGGATGGGCCTTCCGTTCAGAGTGGCGCCCCGGCCGCGGACCGCGCTGAACAGCTCGTCGCGCATCGGGTCGTACACCACGCCGGCCTGGACTCCGCCCTCCCCTTCCACCGCGATGCTCACCGAGAAGTGCGGCAGCTGGTGCGCGTAGTTCGTCGTGCCGTCCAGCGGGTCGATGATCCACCGGTACGTCGACCCGGCGCTGGCGCCGCTCTCCTCCGAGAGGATGGCGTGGTCCGGGTGGCGCTCGCGTAGCCACGCGAGGAGCACCGTCTCGCTCGCCTTGTCGGCATCGGTGACCAGGTCGATGCCGCCCTTGAAGGAAATGGTGCGCGGCTGGTGGAAGCGCTCGGCGAGCACGCGCCCCGCGCGGCGCGCGCCCTCGACGGCGGTCTCCAGCAGAGTGTCGAGGGGGACGGTCACTGGCCGTCCTTGAGGAGCGCGTCCACCTGTCCCCGGATGTCGTTTAGGTTTCCCTCGAAGCTCTCCTGCGTGTACCGGACGTGGCCGGTGCGGTCCACCACCCACGTCGTGGGCATCTGCCTGAGCTTCAACCTGTCCTCGAGCATGAAGCCGCCCGGGTCCAGCAACACCGGAAGGTTGACCCCGGCGGCCGCCAGGAAGGTGGGGATCTGCGCCCGGTCCTCGTCGACGCTGACCGCGTACACCCGCACGCCCCGGTCCGCGTAGTCCTTCCGGAGCATCTGGAGGAGCGGGAGCGAGCGCACGCACGGGGGGCACCAGGTGGCCCAGGCGTCGATGACCACCAGCTGACCCTGGTCCGCGGAGAAGGCGTGCTTGCCCGGTGCGGGGTACGTCTCGAGCGAGATGTCGGCCACCGACGTGCCCGACGGTCCGCTCGCGGCGGTGAGCGCCTGCGCCCGGCTGGCAGCCGGCGCGGAGGCGCTGCCGGCACAGGCCAGCGCGATCGCGAGGAGAGCCGGGAGGCGGGTCACGACCGCCTCTCCCCGAGGACGGCGAGCAGGGCGGAATGGAACCCGCCGAAGCTCCCGTTGCTCATGCCGAGGACGACGTCGCCGGGCCGGGCTTCGGCGGCGACCCGGGCGACGAGCGTCGGGACGTCCGAGGCCGCGTCCGCCTCGATCCCCTGCGCCTCCAGGTCGGCGACGAGCCGGGGGATGTCGAGCTCCTCGCCCGCGGGCACCTGGTCGTGCTTCTCGGGCGTCTTGAGGCTGACCCGGGCGGCGCCGTCGAAGGACCCGGCGTAGGCGGCCTGGTGGAGCTTGCGGCGGCTGGTGTTGCTCCGCGGCTCGAACACCGCCCACAGCCGGCGAGCCGGCCAGCGCGCCCGGAGCGCGTGGATGGTCTCGCGCACCGCGGTGGGATGATGTGCGAAGTCGTCCACCACCAGGATGCCGTTCACCTCGCCCCGGACCTCCTGGCGCCGCTTCACGCCGAGGAACGACGCGCAGCCTGCGCTGAACGCCTCGAACGTCACTCCGAGCGGGCCGATGGCCGCCCAGGCACCGAGCGCGTTCTCCACGTTGTGGAGCCCGGGGACGGCGAGGTGGACCTGCCCGAGCCGCCGCCCGCGTTCGAGCAGCGTGAACCGCACGCCGTCCGGATGGTGGGTCACGTCTTGCGCCTGGACGTCTGCGGAGACCTCCGGAGCCACGGCGTAGGTCACCACCCGGGCGCGCCCCCGGCGAGCCAGCGCCACGGCTGCGGGCCAGGCGGCGCTCACCGCGATGAGCCCGTCCGGCGGCACCAGCGCGACGAACCGCTCGAAGGCCGAGGCGTAGTGCGCCTCGTCCCGGTAGATGTCGGCGTGGTCCAGCTCCATGCTGGTGAAGATGGCCGTGCGCGGCTGGTAGTGCAGGAACTTGGGCCCCTTGTCGAAGTAGGCGGTGTCGTACTCGTCACCCTCCACCACGACCTGAGGACCGTTGCCGACGCGGAAGTTGCTGCCCGCGTTGCCGGTCACGCCGCCGACCAGGAACGACGGATCGAGCCCCGCGGTGACGAGCAGGTGGGCGGTCAGCGCCGAGGTGGTGGTCTTCCCGTGCGTCCCGACGACGACCACCGGGTGGCGTCCGCGGAGGAACAGCGCGCCGAAGGCGGCGGGAAAGCTCATCGAGGGCAGGCGCCGCTCGCGGACCGCGGTGGCCTCCGGGTTCACGCGCCGGATGACGTTGCCCACCACCACCAGGTCGGGCTTCGCCTGGTCGAGGTTCTCTGGCCGGTACGGGGTCATCACCTCGATGCCCCAGGCCGCGAGCACGTCGCTCATCGGCGGGTAGACGTTCTGGTCGCTCCCGGTGACCACGTGGCCCACGGCCTTGAGCATCCCGGCGAAGCTGCCCATGCCGGTGCCTGCGACTCCCAGGAGGTGGACGCGGCGCGCCTGTTCGGGCCGGACGTCCTGGAGGACGTTGCCGTTGTCGGGGCTCGGGGCTGGCTGAACGATGTCACGCTCCTGTTGTGACTTCTTGTACCACGCGAGCCCCGACCTCCGGCCTCCCTGGTCCGAGACTGCTGGCCGGCGACCGACAGGACCCGCTCGTCAGACCGAGGGGGCCACTGGCCCCTGCCGGCGTCCTCGGTGCCCTGAGGCGTCTTTCCCGGTGGGCCGCTGCTCGCGGTCGGCAGCGGCGGCGCGGTCAGCGCGGCGCATCGGGGAACGGCTTCACCGACGACTCGGGCACGCAGGAGACGACGGCGTGCTCGGCGACCTTGCAGACGTACGTCTCGGTCTTCTGACAGCCGGTGGCCCGGTACTTCGAGTCGCCGAGCTCCTCGACCTTCACCTGGTCCGCTGGGCAGTTGCTGGTCCTGGCCAGCGTGTCCCGGGCGGCGGTGCTCATCGCCGCCGTCGCGCACCCGGTGAGGCCCAGCGCGCCCGTGACCAGGACCGACACGAGAACAGGAGACACGGCACGCTTCACGGATCCGGGCATCGACGGCTCCTGGCGGGGGCAGGAGCCACGGTCTAGCCCAGGCCGAGCGCCTGCAACACGGCATCGTGAGGGTGGGCCTAGCCGGACCGGCCTGCCAGGAACAGGAATCGTGACAGCCGCTTGCTCCTTGCCAGCTCGGCGGTGGTCTCCAGGAAGCGCTGCCGCCTGTCGTAGAAGTCCACCCCCTCCTCCGCGTGGAGCAGGGCCTGGCGCTGCCTGCGGACAGCGAACCAACGAGCGGCGATCTCGGCGATGGCCGCGGTGCGGTCCTCGACCCGGAGAACCTCGAGCCCCGCCCCGACGATGGCCCGCTCGTTCAGCCCCGGAGGAACGAAGAGGTAGAAGCCCAGCGAGGCGCGGATGTCGAGCTCGGCCTTGGTCACCCCGCCGGTGAGGATGGTCGGGTCGATGAAGAGGATTCGTCCGTGTGGCTTCAGCAGGCGGGCCCATTCGACGAGTGTCCCGAAGCGATCCGGCAGGTGATTGATCGCGTCGACGCAGAGGACCGCATCGAAGGCCGCATCCTCGAATGGCAGTCGACCGCCGCAATCCCGAGCAAGGAAGTTGACCCGCTCCTCCAGACCGCGATGAGCGGCAAGGCCCTGCGCATAGGCGAGCGCGGCCGGCTCGATGTCGATGCCGGTGAGGCGACAGCCCGAGCGCTCGGCCATGGCCAGGGACGGGCCTCCCGAGCCGCAGGCCACATCGAGAACGTGGGACGTCTCATCGACTCGGAGGAGACCGGCGATCTCCTCCTGCTCCAGCGAGTTGCGCCAGCCCTGCTGACCGAGGTCCTCGCCGTAGACCTCGCGGCGCATCTCCGCGGCCAGCTCCCCGCCGAACCGCTCGTACTGCGCCCGGTAGAAGCCGAACCGGCTCGCCTCGCCACCACGGCCGCCCATCTGGGGAGGCTAGCCGAGTCCAAGCGCCTGCAGAACCGCGTCGTGAAACGCGGGCCGGAACTCCTGGATGCGGAGGTTCTCCCGCCCGAAGGCGGTCCGGTTGGTGAGCAGCGCCACGCTGAGCCGCCGCGCCCGGTCCACCCAGAGACTGGTCCCGGTGTAACCCAGGTGCCCGAAGGCCCCGGGGGGCGTCCGCCCGAGGAGACGGCCCGCCGAGCTGGATTCTCCGGAGGGCGTGTCGAAGCCGAGCCCGCGGGTGCTGCCCGGCGCCGGGGTGACGGCGCGCTCCCAGAGAGACGCGGGGCCCAGGCGCCCTGCGCCGTCCAGCTCGTCGAGCACCCGCTGACCGAAGCGCGCGACCTCGGTGGCGGTGCCGAAGAGGCCCGCGTGGCCGGAGACGCCGTCCATCACCCAGGCGTTGTCGTCGTCGACCTCGCCGGGGAGCGACGGCTCGCTGGAGAGCGACTCCCAGCGGTTCTCCTGGCCCGGCGCCGGCGGACGGGGGCGGAGCGAGCCCGTCGCGGGGAGCGCATCCCATCGGCCGCCGCACGGGTCATGGGAGTCCTGGCCGCGCGCGGAGAGGCGGTGGAAGTGGGTGGCGACCCCCAGCCTCTCCGAGAGGCGCGCGTGCACGGCGTCGAGCGGCGCGCCCGCGGCCTCGGCCAGCATCTCGCCCGCGAGGAGGAACCCGATGTCGCTGTACAGCGTCCGGGCGCCGGGAGCGGCCTCGAGCGGCTCGCGCGCGGCGGCGTCACGCACCTCGCTTCGGACATCGAGGCGGGTAGAGGCGGGGCACAGGGCGCGGCGAAGCTCTGGCACGGTGTGCAGGACCACCGCGAAGAACGGGGCCCAGGCCGGGAGCCCGGAGCGGTGCGCGAGCAGGTCGCCGAGTGTCGCTCCGTGCTTCGCCAGGGGACTGCCGTCGATCCACCGCGAGACCGGCGTGGCGGGGCCCACCTTGCCCTCGGCCCAGAGCGCGACGAACGCGGTCGCGGTGCAGAGGATCTTGGTGAGCGAGGCGAGATCGAACGGCGTGTCGTCAGCGCACCCGACCGAGGCCCGTCCGACCTCCTGCCCCTCGTGGAACACCGACACCTGCCCTGCGGGGAAGACGCCATCCCGGACGCCCGGCTCGAGCAGCTCCTGCAGGCCTGCCCTCACCAGCCGGTCCCGGGCAAGCTGGCCGCGGGAGGTGAACCCCGCCGGTTGCAGACCCGGGTACCACCCTCCGGCCAGGAACAGTCGTAGACGGCGCTCTTGCCGCAGCCATCCGCCTGGTACCCGCCGCCGGTGAGGCTCTTCACCTGCACGTTCTCCTCGGGGCACTTCGCATCCGCGGACATGCTCCGTCGCACCGTCGGCTCGAACCCCCGCCCACGACATGCGGAGCCCAGGACGGCCAACACGGCGAGGAGCAGGAGTCGAGCGCGGCGGCGCGTCACGCGGTGGCGGCCTCCAGCGGCTGCAGGGTCCCCCTGTGCGCGTCGAGCCGGTGCCGTGCGCCGAGCGCGATCGGTGCGTTCACCTCCCCGTGGCCGATGGGTAGGTCGGCGATGCAGGGGAGACCAGCCTCGTTCGCCAGATCCACCAGCACCTCGCGGGCAGTGTGCGGGTCGTAGCGGCGGTCGGTGGGCTCGCACTCGAGGAACTGTCCGAGCGCGATCCCGGCGAGGCGCGAGAGGACACCGGCGTTGCGGAGGTGCGTCCAGACGCGGTCGATGCGATACGGCGGCTCGCTCACCTCCTCGAGGAGGAGGATGGCCCCGTTCACCTCCGGCATCCACCGCGTGCCGACCAGGGTGGCGAAGACGGTCAGATCGCCGCCGATCAGCGGGCCCTCCACGACGCCGTCGACGAGCGGCGTGCCCTGGAGCGGCTCGGGGACCCGGCCCTCGAGCAGCGCAAACAGCCGCTCGGAGACCCAGGTTGGCTGGTCCGCGAGCTGGGTGACCACCGGCCCGTGGATCGAGATGCGCCCGCTGGCCTGGAGCGCGCAGTGGAGCGAGATGTTGTCCGAGAAGCCCACCAGTGGCTTCAGCGGGAGCCGACCAAAGTCGATGCGGGGGAGGAGCCGCGCGGCGCCTGAACCTCCCCGGGCGCAGACCACGGCGCGGTTGCCCGGATCGTTGAACGCGTCGACCACCGCGGCGGTGCGGACGTCGTCGGAGCCGGCGAGATAGCGGTCGCGATCGAACAGGCTCGGGGACGGCGCGAGCTCGTACCGCTCGGCGAGGCGCGCCATCCCGCGCTCGAAGCGTTCGCGATCGAAGGGAGAGGACGGGGCGACCACTGCGACGCGGTCTCCCGGCCGCAACGGCGGGGGGCGCAACATCCTGCGAGACTACCACGCGCTCGCGACCTCGACCGGAGCGCAGCTCCGCGCGCCTGCCTGGAGCAGGTGTGGCCGGGACCCGGGTGCGATAAGTCCCATTCGATGACCACCCGACCCACGCCGGCCGTGTTCCTCGGGCACGGCAGCCCGATGAACGCGCTGGAGAGGAACCGCTACTCGAGCGCCTGGGCCAGCTTCGGGGCGAGCGTGCCCAGGCCGCGGGCGATCCTCGTCGTCTCCGCGCACTGGTACCTCAACGTCACCGCCGTCACCGCGATGCCACGACCGCGGACCATCCACGACTTCTACGGGTTCCCCAAGGAGCTCTTCGACGTCGAGTACCCGGCCCCCGGCTCCCCCGAGCTCGCGGCGGAGATCGCCGAGCTGCTGAGGCCGGCACACGTCGGGCTGGACGAGGACAGCTGGGGCATCGACCACGGAGCATGGTCGGTGCTGGTGCATGCGTTCCCGCGCGCCGACGTCCCGGTGGTGCAGCTCTCGATCCACGCGCTCCGTGACTTCCAGTTTCACTTCGAGCTGGGCGCTCGCCTGGCCCCGCTGCGCGACCACGGGGTGCTCATCATCGGGAGCGGCAACATCGTCCACAATCTCCGGCAGCTGGACTGGACGCACCCGGAGCTTTGCTTCGACTGGGCGCGCCGCTTCGACGAGGCCGCGCGGACGGTGCTCACCCGGCACCCCGAGGACGCTCCGGGACTTCGAACCCACCCCGACTACGCGCGGAGCGCGCCCACGCCGGAGCACTTCATCCCCCTGCTGTACCTCGCCGGCCTGGCCGGCGCGGCGAAGCGCCCGCTCGAGCTGCTGGTCGACGGCTACGCCTACGGCTCGCTGTCGATGGCGGCGTACACCCTCGATGCGGCGCCTCCGGCCGGGAGGCGCGATGCCGGACCTTCTGCCGGGCTGCCGGATCCGACGGTCATCCCGGCAGAGGACACGAACCTCTGAGACCGCCCATGCGCATCCAGCCCCTGTCGGATCTCCACCTCGAGTTCGACGAGGACCAGGGCGAGCGTTTCGCCCTTTCGCTTCCGGTCCTCGGGGACGTGCTGGTGCTCGGGGGGGACATCGTGCCGCTCCGAAGACGCGACCACGTGCGCAAGGTCCTCGGCTGGTTCTGCTCCCGGTTCCCCGAGATCGTCTATGTGCCCGGGAACCACGAGTACTACCGGACCAGCCCGGCCTGGGGCGCGGCCACCCTCGCGGCCTGCGCACGCGGCCTCTCGAATCTGCACGTCCTGGATCCTGGCGTCGCGGAGATTGGAGGCATTCGCTTCGTGGCGGCCACTCTCTGGTTCCCGCTCACCCCGGACGAGGAGACCTACCGCGGCGTCGTCGCCGACTTCGCTCTGATCCGTGACTTCGTCCCCTGGGTGCACCAGACCCACGCGGCGCAGCTCGCGTTCCTCGAGCAGACCATCCGCCCTGGGGATGTGGTGATCACCCACCACGTCCCGCACCCGCGGAGCATCGCGCCGCAGTATGCGGGCGACCCGCTGAACCGGTTCTTCGTCGCCGAGGACGCCGCGCCCTTGCTCGAGCGCTCGGGGGCGCGGCTGTGGATCCACGGGCACACCCACGTCTCGTTCGACTACCGCGTCGGTGACACGCGGGTGATCTGCAACGCCCGCGGCTACCCCGGCGAGCCGGGGACGTCCCTGAACCCCGAGCTGGTCATCGAGGTCTGAACCGGAGCGCGCTCCAGACGTCGTCCACGGCCACCTGACGCACCGGCTGGATCTTCTGCTTCGCCAGGGCCTTCCACAGCACGTCGCGGTTCAGGTCAGTCCCGAGCTGCCCGGCCTTCGGGTAGGCGGCCCAGGCGATCCGGTCCGCCCGGGCGGCCTCGATCATCGGCGCGGCGACCCGGTCGAGGTCATCGAGCCTGGTCACGAAGACCAGGACGTCCTTCACGTTCGCCAGGGAGGTGACCTCGACGTCCCCGAGGTCCACCTCTCTCGGCTTCCCGAGAACCCGGAGCCTCGTGCCCGCCTTGAGGTTCAGCTTCTTCGCCATGCTCACGTTCAGCGCCCTCTCAGCTCCCTGAATCGCGCAACCGCGACCACCATGCACGGCACTCCGGGACCTCTCCGGCTCCCGACGGTGCCACAGCGTGGCGCAGGTCGTCTCGTCTTCGTTTGACAGGCCGATTGCATCTCCCCTAAGGCCCGGCGATTCCGCGGGAGCCGGAGGGGCGCGTGACCGCAGGGCAAGGACCGGGGTGCGGATGAGCCGGGCGGCGCGCTCGCTGGCGCGGGTGTCACTGCTCGTGCTGACGCTGGCCGGGCCCCGGGCCCTGGCGCAGGCCGCCTCCCCCTCCCCGCACCAGGACGTCGCGTTCGACTTCATGAACCTACTGTCGCAGCTCGGGCAGCACGACCTCGAGGAGGAGACGTGGAACGCGTACGGACAGAGCACGTACATCTCGAGCTGGAAGCTCCCCTTCACCGCGCCGTACACGAACCTGAACGGTAGCCCGAACTCGCTTCTGCCCACCCGGGAGCGGAGCTTCACCTGGAGCAACACCCTCTTCCTCGCCGCGAGGCTCTGGCCTGGCGGCGAGGGCTACTTCGTGCCCGAGGTCATCGCCCTGCGGCCGCTGTCGAACCTCCACGGCCTCGGTGGAGCGATCCAGAACTTCGAACTCCAGAAGGGCGGCTCGGAGACGCCCCAGATCTACAAGGCCCGGCTGTACCTGAGACAGACCATCGGCCTCGGGGGCGACCCGGTGAAGCTGGAATCGAATCCCCTCCAGCTGGGGGCCACCGTGGACAGCCGGCGCCTCGTGTTCTGGGTGGGCAACTTCAGCGCGCTGGACGTGATCGACAAGAACGGGGTCACCGAGGATCCGCGTCAGACCTTCTTCAACATGTCCTTCATGACCCACGCTGCGTTCGACTTCATGGCCGACGCGCGCGGATACAGCTACGGAGCAGCGGCCGAGCTGTACTGGGATGACTGGGCGGTACGTTTCGCGCACCTGCAACCGCCGCAGCACCCGAACCAGCTTCCGATCGATTTCCGGTTCTGGAAGTACTACGGGCAAGAACTGGAGATCGAGCACCGGCACACCCTCTCCGGGCTCCCTGGGGCGGTACGGCTGCTCGGGTACCGGAACCGGGTGTTCAGCGGCTCGTTCGACGACGCGGTCGCCGCGTTCCAGGCGGACCCGGGCAAGAACGCCGCCGCGTGCACCGATTACAACTACGGCTCGACGAACGCCTCCGCGCCTGACCTGTGCTGGGTGCGCAAGGACAACGTGAAGGTCGGGATCGGGGTCGCGATCGAGCAGACCGTCGCCAGGGACGTGGGCGTCTTCCTGCGGGCGATGTACGCGGACGGAAAGTCCGAGGTGGTGGCGTTCAACGCCCCGGACCGCTCGCTGTCATTCGGGGCGGTGGCAAGGGGAACGCTGTGGGGCCGTCCGTTCGACGTGACCGGCACCGGTCTCGGGCTGAGCTGGATCTCGGAGAGCCACGCCCGGTACCTGGCGCTCGGGGGCATCGACGGGTTCATCGGAGACGGCGCCTTGCGCCAGGCCACCGAGGGCGTGTTCGAGGTCTTCTACAGCGTGAATCTGCTGAAGGCGATCTGGCTCTCGGGCGACCTGCAGGTGATCTGGAACCTCGCCTTCAACGCCGACCGCGCCGGGCCGGTGACGGTCCTCGGAGCGAGGGTCCATGCCGAGTTCTAGGACAGCACGCGCCTGGCTCCTCGGGGGCCTGCTCTGTGCGCTCGGAGCGCGCGCGCAGACGCCGGTGCAGGGCTTCAACGCCGAGCGGCTTTACCCGTCCGCCCCGGGTGCCGGCTGGTTCGTGATGGACAGCCTGGACATGCACGGTGAGCTCGGGGGCGCGCTGTCGTTCTCGATGCGGTACGCGCGCGACCCGGTGCGGGTGGGCGGCCTGGCGGTGGTGACCGACTCGGGGTACGGGCAAGTTGCCGGGGCGATCACCTGGCGCTCGTGGCGATTCTCCGTGGGGTTCGACTTCCCGGTTGCGGTGAAGGGGCGGTCGGCGACGATCGGGGGATACCAGTACCTCGGGCCGGACCTGGATTTCGGCTCGCAGCCGGACACCATCTCGGACGTGCGGGTCGGGGTCGAGACCCGGCTCCTGGGGAATGCCGCCGGCCCCTTCCGTCTCGGGCTGGGCGGGCAGCTGTGGATCAAGAGCGGTCCGGAGGAGGAGTACGTCACCGACGGAACGTACCGCGGGATGTTGCGCCTCCTGTTCGCCGGGGACGTGAGCTGGCTCGCCTATGCGGGGCACGTGGGGGTGCACATCCGCCCGCGGGACGACGGTGGGGTTCCCGGAGCCCCGCGCGGGAGCGAGCTGCTGTTCGGCGTGGCAGGCGGGGCGACGCTGCCCATCGGCAAGACCTACCGGGCGGTGCTCGGCCCCGAGGTGTACGGGGCGACGGCGTTCAACGCCTTCTTCAACTCGGAGGCGACGAGCGCGGAGGCGATGCTCTCCGGCCGGATCGAGGGGACGGGGGACTCCGGTGCCCAGCTCCGCTTCAAGCTCGGCGCAGGCATCGGCCTCGGCTCGAGCTTCGGCACGCCGGCGTGGCGGGTCGTGTTTGCGGTCGAGGTCGTCGGCCACGGCGCAGGCCAGTGACCGGCGTCGGCCGCCGGGGCTTCGACGACATCCCGGCGTCTGGCCCGGGCGGCGCCTGCCCTGCGCGGGATGATGCCATTCTGCCGGATGCACCGGCGACCGGTCACGCGCTAGCCTCGGTGCCCATGAAGACCCCCGCGCTCCGGAACCCGACGGTGAAGGCCGCAATCGAGGCGTTCCAGAAGGGAGACCGGAAGGCCTGGTCCGCCCTGTTCGAAGAGGACGCCGAGCTCTTCGACGACGGGAGCGCGAGGAGCCTGGAGAGGTTCGCCAGGGACGCGCTCGGGCACGAGCGCTTCACCTCCATCGAGCGCGTCGGGCAGGACGGACTCGAGGTCATCGGGAAGTTCCACTCCGACCAGTGGGGCGACTTCAAGACCTATTTCCGCTTCCACCTGGGTCCGGAGGGGAAGATCCACCGGCTGGACATCGGGCGGACCGAGTAGCGCCCCCCCTCCATCCGCTCTGTGAGTGCGATCGGCTCGCGCCGGCGTTGACTGATCTGGCGCGGGCTCGGTACACGCCCGCCACCTCCGCAATGCCAGCGGCCGAGCAGGTGACCCGTTGACCTCGAAGACGCTCCTGCTGACCGCGGTGGCGATGGTCTGCTTCGCCGGCAACTCGCTGCTCTGCCGGCTCGCGCTGAGGAACGCGGCGATCGACCCCGCGAGCTTCACCGCGGTCCGGCTCGGATCCGCGGCGCTGGTGATGACGGTGCTCGCCCGGCTCGGGGGTCAGGGGCGAGCCCAGGCAGGGGGCTGGACGTCGGCCGCCGTGCTCTTCGTGTACGCCATCGCCTTCTCGCTCGCCTACGTCCAGGTCGGCGCGGGCCTCGGTGCGCTGCTCCTCTTCGGCGCGGTCCAGCTGACGATGGTCGGCTGGGGTCTGGTGAAGGGGGAACGTCCGGGCACTTCCGAGTGGGCCGGCCTGGCGCTGGCGATCCTGGGCCTGCTGCTGCTCACCCATCCGTCGGTCTCCGGGTCCCCGCTGAAGGGGATCGCGCTCATGCTGCTGGCCGGCGTGGGCTGGGGGATCTACTCGCTCCGCGGCCGCCGGGCCGCCGACCCGCTGCAGACCACGGCGGCGAACTTCGCGCGGACGGTTCCGCTGGTCGCGGTGATGGTCGCGATCAGCTTCCTGGTCGAGCGCCCTCACCTCTCGCCGACGGGGGTCGCCGCGGGGGTGGCTTCGGGAGCGGTCACCTCCGGCATCGGGTACGTGATCTGGTATCGCGCACTCTCGAGCCTCACCGCGCTCCAGGCAGCCACCGTCCAGCTCACGGTGCCGGTGCTCGCGGCCGCGGGCGGAGTGCTGTTCCTCGGCGAGCGCGTCACGCTGGAGCTGGTCGGCGCGGCGGCGCTCATCCTCGGTGGGCTCGCGGTGGTGATCCTGAGCCGCACGCGCTGAGGCCCGGGTCGCGCCGCGACCTGGGTGTGTGGGCGACGGCCGACGCTCGGCGATCCGGATCGTCCGGGTGATCTGCTCGTTCGCTTCCCACTGTGCCGGCGTTCCCCGGATGGAATCCGTTATCTCGGCCGGATGCGAATCGCGATTCTCACCTTCCCGGGCTTCAACGAGATCGACTCGTTCGTCGCGTCCTACATGATCAACCGCGTCACGCGAGCGGGGTTGAAGGCGGAGATCACCTGCGCCGCTCCGGTGGTCGAGTCGGGGCGGGGAGTGCGTGTCAGCGCGCAGCGGCCGCTCGAGTTCGCCAGGGAGGCCGACGCGGTGCTCGTGGGAAGCGGCAAGCTGACGGCAGAGCTCGTCGAGGATCGCTCGACCCTCTCCCGCCTCGTGCTCGACCCGCGGCGACAGCTGGTCGGCTCACAGTGCTCGGGGGCGCTGATCCTGGCGAAGCTCGGACTGCTGGAGTCGCTGCCCGCGTGCACCGACCGCCAGACTCGCCGCCTGGTCGAGGCGGCGGGAGTCCGCATCCTGGAGCAGCCGTTCTTCGCCAGCGGCAACGTCGCGACCGCAGGAGGCTGCCTGGCGTCGCACTACCTCGCGACCTGGTTCATCTGGCGTCTGGCCGGGCGCGCGGCGGCCGAAGAGGCCCTGGCATACGTCGCGCCCGTCGGCGAGGAAGCGGAGTACGTGACGCGCGCGATGGGCATCGTCGGCAAGTTCATCCCGACGGGACCCATGAGCTGACGGCGAGAGGCTGTCCGGCCTCGCGGCAATCATCCAGATTGGCCCGCCTTGGAGCCCGGTGCAACGGGCCGAGTCGACGCCTCACCACAGGCAATTCTGTGAAATCATGCCGAGGCAGCCTGAAATCCAACACTCGCCGAGCGATGCTCCTCGAAACCCTCCGTTTGCTGACCGTGTTCCTCGCGGGCCTCCTGGCGGGCGAGGAGCTGGTGATTCGCTACGGCGTTTGTGGACCGGTCGCCGGTCTCGAAGAGCACGCGCAGATCCGGCTGCGCCAGGCCTTGATCCGCAGGCTCCGTATCCTCGTTCCCATCGTGCTCTTCGCGGTGGTCCCCTCGGGCGTTGCGGTCGTCATCCTCGGAGGCATCGACCGGAGAGAGACGTTCGCTGGCATCGGTGTCGCCTGCCTGATCGCCTTCCTCGCGATCACCCTGGGGGGCACGGTGCCGATCGACCAGGCGACGCTGACCTGGGACCCGGCCGCCCCGCCCAGAGACTGGCGACAGCTGGTGCGGCGGTGGGAGCGACTCGATACGGCGCGGACCTGGGCCGCCCTTGCGGCGTTCCTGTGCTTCCTGCTCTCCCTCGCCGGTTTCTGAGGGGCGACGGGCAGGACGGCGTCGTCGAGGGTCAGGACCGTGTCCCCGTCTCGCACGCCTTCGCTCGCGCCAGGAGCAGCTCCCGCTCGCGGCCGTTCTGCGCCTGGAGGGCCGCGCGCTGGAACTCCTGGCGGGCCTCGGCGGTGCGGCCGAGCTTCGCGAGCAGGTCGCCCCGGACGGTCGGAAGCAGGTGGTACTCGCGCAGCGCTGGTTCGTCGACGAGGGCATCGACGAGCTCGAGCCCGGCGGCCGGCCCGAACGCCATCGACACCGCGACGGCGCGGTTCAGCTCGACCACGGGTGAGTGCGTGAGCTCGACCAGCGCGTCGTAGAGGGCGACGATCCGCTTCCAGTCGGTCTGGTCTCCGGTGCGCGCTCGGGCGTGGCACGCGGAGATCGCGGCCTGGAGAGTGTACGGGCCGAGGGGCTGCGAGAGTGCCTCCGCCCGGTCGAGGGCGGCAAGACCGCGGCGAACGAGGAGCTGATCCCAGCGAGACCGATCCTGGTCTAGGAGCAGGACCGGCTCCCCGCCGGGACCCACCCGGGCCCGCATTCGCGACGCCTGCAACTCCATGAGCGCGACGAGGCCGTGCACTTCCGCTTCCTCGGGGACGAACTCGGCCAGGATTCGCCCCAGGCGCAGAGCGTCCTCGCACAGTTCCGTTCGCACCCAGTCGTCGCCGCGCGTCGCGGTGTAGCCCTCGTTGAAAACGAGGTAGAGGACCTCCAGGACCGAGGGGAGCCGGGCGGAGAGGTCCTCGCCCCTCGGAACCTCGAAGGGAACGCGCGCCTCGGTGAGCGTCCGCTTGGCGCGCACGATGCGCTGGGCAATCGTCGGCTCGGGGACCAGGAAGGCCCGGGCGATCTCTTCGGTGGTGAGCCCTCCCAGCAGGCGCAGGGTGAGTGCCACCCGCGCGTCCGTCGAGAGCACCGGGTGGCAAGCGACGAGGACGAGCCGCAGGAGATCATCGCCCACGTTCTCGTCGAGCGCCGCCTCGATGTCGGGCGGCTTCGCTGGTGCGGCGACCTGCGCTTCGTCCTCGAGCGCGCCGTGCGTTCGCTCCAGCATCTGGTGTCGGCGGAGCTGATCGATGGCGCGGTTCTTCGCGGTCGCCATGAGCCAGGCACCCGGGTTGTCCGGGATGCCCGTCTCCGGCCAGCGCTCGAGCGCGGTGACCAGCGCCTCCTGGGCGAGATCCTCGGCGAGGCCCACGTCGCGAACCATCCGCACGAGGCCTCCGATCAGCTGCGCGGACTCGATCCGCCAGACCGCCTCGATGGCTTTTCGTGTGGTTGCCTCCACCATGCCTCACCCGCCCCTGCTCACGACTTTCGCTGTCGCTTGACCTGGTCGCGCAGGCGCTGCTCCTGCGCGCGCAGCTCCGGCGTGGGCTCCGTGCCGAAGTCCTCGGCTTCGAGGACCGGGCGGACCTCGATCTCCGACTCTTCGCCGGGCATCGGCTCGGGGCAGCGCCTGAGCCACTCGAGCGCCTCCTCCATCGATCGGACCTGCCAGATCCAGTACCCGGCGACCAGCTCCTTGGTCTCGGTGAAGGGGCTGTCGACGACGGTCTTCTTTCCACCCGAGAACCGGACGCGCCTTCCCTTGCTGCTGGGATGCAGGCCGTCCCCAGCGAGCATGATGCCCGCGTTGATCAGCTCCTCGTTGAACTTGCCCATCTCGGCGAGGAGCTCCTGGCTCGGCATTCGGCCCGCCTCGGAGTTCTTGGTCGCCTTCACCAGCACCATGACTCGCATTGCTCCGCTCCTTTCGAATGCTACGGGCCAACGCCGGGGTCGAAGATCGGCCGCACCTCGGACTCTCCCTCGAATCCGGGCCAGTGTTTCCGGTGCAGCTCCATGAACTCGGTCGCGATCCGGAGCACCTCAGCCTTCGAGTTGGCCTTGAGGATCGCCCAGCCGCCGATGACCTCCTTGGCCTCGGAGAACGGGCCGTCGGTCACGGTGATCTTGCCATTGGCGAGCCGGATGCGGACGCCTTCCTTGCTCGGGAGGAGGCCTCCCGTGTCGACGAGGGTGCCGTCCTTGAGCGACCTCTCCACGAACTTGCCCATCGCCTCCATCAGCGCGCGCGGCGGCGGGGACTGCCGATACGACTCGGAGCTGCGGATGAACGTGAGGTACTTCATGGCTCCTCCTCGAGGGGGTTCCGATCGCCCGACGAACCAGCCCGGGCCGGATCGACACGCCGGACAACGTCTCTCGCCGCGCGGCCGGTGGTCTCGCGAGAGCGCCGTTGATTCAGGGGCTTATGCTCAGCCCCCCGGAATGCAATGTTTGCCCCCGGGGAACTCGAGCGTCATGCTTCTCAGAGTTTCCCGGCGAGGAGTCGAGCCACTGGCTCGCGAAAAGCGCCCTTGCCGCTCACCACCACGTAGTACCCGCTCTTGGCAAACCACAGCCCGCCCTGTCCATCGTAGAAGCCGCCGGGGAGATCGGCCGGCGCCTGGTGCGACTTGCTGCGATTTCCGGTGCTGTTGGTGTCGTAGTCGATCTTCGCCTGGTAGCCGATCTGCGCGTACAGCGTGCCGCCGTGGAAATACGAGCAGACGTTGTCGAAAAGGAGCCCCGCCGGCGCCCGAAACGCCTGGGTCGTCATTCCGGGAGGGAATCCGAGCTTCGCCTGGTCCTGCGGAGACAGCGACTGACAGGGGTGATTGCCGAACGGCACCTTGGGCGCCGAGAGTTCGCCGGAGCGAGCGTCGCCCGCTGCGCTCAGGGCTCCGGCGAGGATCAGCACACTGACGGATCCACCTCGCATGGTCGATTCCTCCACCGAGCCGCGCCGGATCGCGCGGCCAGGCCCGACTCAACTCCCCGGACCTGACGAGCACCACCCCGTAGAACCCATCCGTCCCCTCCCGGTGCTGGATGGCGAACAGGGCCCAACCGCGAATTCAGGGAGCCATCGCCCGGGCCATCGCGGCGGGGTCCACCGGGTACCTCCGAGCGTGGCGGACTCCACCCTGGGACGTCGCCGAGCCCCGAGTGTCCGCTTCACGGCTCGGCTGCGACGCAAGGGTGGGCGGGCTGATGCGGCCGGGCGGTGCGCTGGCCCGGACGCTCGGAGCTACCGGCAGCGACCGGCCGGTCACGGCGAGCTGCGCTCCGCTTCCACCTGGCACCGTACGGCGCATCGTCTTCGGTCGGCCCAGCGCGTCCACCCACGGGCTCGGGCTCCAGGTCGTCGCTTCCGGCGCTCCGCTGACGCCGCCCAGGGGTTTCGTTTTCAGCACCTTCGACCACGCCGCGCCCCCGACCGTCTGCGTTCCGCTGGGGCCGGGCAACGCCCCGGTCAGCGAGGTGTGGGAGCTGGTGAACATCGCGGGCCAGGACCACAACTTTCACCTGCACCAGGCGCGGTTCGAGCTGCTGAGCGGAGATGTGCTCGGGGAGGAGTCGCGGACGCCTCGGCGACTCGGTCGGGCGACGGTGCTCCACGACAACGTGCCGGTGCCGCGAGGCGGCCCCGGGTGCGACGATACGGTCGAGGCATGGCAAACCGGAGCCTGCGTTCCATCGCGTGTCGTCGTCCGGATTCCGTTCACCATCGCCGGAGACTTCGTCTACCACTGTCACATCCTCGGCCACGAGGAATGCGGGGATGATGGCGAAGATCAGCGTGGTTCCGTCGAAGGGCGGGCCGACGCCTGGAAAGGGCGACCACCCCGGCGACGTCGGCCCTCGGTGACGGCCGCAGGGGCGTCGAGCTCCTCGTCGGAACGCCATCCATCACGCATCTACTGCGCCGCGACGAGCCCTCTTGCGCATTGTATGCGCCAGTGGACAGGAGCTGGTCGCGCGAATCACCTGAGTCCCGCCCTTGCAAGACCCCGCTTGGACGGCGATCGGAGGATCCGATGACAACAGCAACAAGGGTCGAGGACGTGATGTCGACGGCGCTCGTCACCATCCGGGACGCTGACACCATCGCCGCGGCAGAGGCAGAGATGAAGCTGATCGGGATCCGGCACATCCCGGTGGTCGACGACCAGCAGAACCTGATCGGGATGCTGTCGACCCGCGACGTGCTGGCGGCCCTGGCCAAGGGGAAGAAGAGCGTCCGGGTGGGTGAGTACATGACCCGGAAGATCGTTTCCGTCACACCCGACACGCCGATCCCCCAGGCCATCGACCTGCTCCTGGAGCACCGCTTCGGTTCGCTGCCGGTGGTGGGGCGGGACGGGCACTTGATCGGCATCGTCACCGAGACGGATTTTCTCAGAGCATCGAGGAACGCCTTCTCGGCGCGGCCGTAGCCCCCGACTCACTTCTGGTCGTCGAAGCCGATGGCGGCGTGAGACCCATCGCAGAAGGGTTTGTTGCTCGACGCCCCGCAGCGGCACAGCGTCACTCGATTGCGCACTTCATACGCGTGACCATCGGCGCCGATCACCGCGATCCCCCCGCGCACCCAGAGCGGTCCGCTGACCTTCTTCGCAGTATCCTGCACCAGACCGATCGAAGGCTCGAAGTGCGGCTCGATGGGCTCCCTGGACGCCCGGTGACTCGCGACCAGCCGCCCGGACGGACAGTGGCCGGCCTCCTGCTCCACGAGCGCTGCGGCGCGGGAGCCGCTCTCTTGGACGAGGTTCCAGACCTGTCCGTGCGGATCGCAGAACCGAGCGAACGCGCAGAGCTTCTCCGCGTCGTCCAGGACCATCGTCGGTCCCTCGATGCGCTCGGCCTGCTTCGCGTACGGCTCGCGGCTCGCCGTCTCCGTGCCGTCGAAGCCGATGCGCGCGTGCGTTCCATCGCAGAACGGCTTCGTCTTCGAATGACCACACCGACAGAGCGCGTACTTCGCCGAAGTCGGAAACGACCGCCCTTCGCGCCAATCGACGGATTCGCCTTTCTCGTCGGTGACGATGTGCTGATTCGCGAGGGGGACTTCGCCCTCGACCAGGTATGGACCATTCTTCGAGACGGCGATCTTGCGCGTCCTGGGCATTTGACCCTCCAGAGTCAGCCTTCCCACCAACGACCTCGAGACGTCCGCGCCGTCGCACCTTACGCTCGGTCACCCCCACCATCCATCGCCTCGTGGGGACCCCCTTCGCGGCGCAGCGGGACCCACTCGACTACCCGGACCTGAGGAGCACCACCCCGTAGAACCCATCGGTCCCGTGCCGGTGCGGCAGGGTGAACAGGGCCGGCCCGTGTCGCAGCTCGGGAGCCACCGGGGCGTCGACCTGGCGGAACTCCGGATGTGCCTCGAGGAACCCGCCGACGACCTCCTCGTTTTCCTCGGGGCGGATGGTGCAGGTGGCGTACACGAGCCTTCCCCCTGGCCGGACGCGGGGCGCGGCGGTCTCGAGGAGCTCACGCTGGAGCTGGGGCCACCGAGCGAAGGAGGCGACGTCCAGCCGCCAGCGGACGTCGGGCCCGCGCCGGAGGGAGCCGAGGGCCGAGCACGGAGCGTCGACGAGGACGCCGTCGTAGGCGTCGTCCGGGAGAGTAAGGAGCACCCGTACGGTGTCCGAGGCCCCCGCGCGCTCGGCCCGGTGCCGGAGCCGCTCGAGCGCCTCGGGGTCGGTGTCGTACGCGTCCACCCGGCCCTGGCCCTGGAGGCCGGCGGCGAGGAGCAGGGTCTTCCCGCCGGCGCCGGCGCAGAGGTCGAGGAGGCGCTGCCCGGGCCGGGCCTCGACCAGGGCGCCAACGAGCTGGCTCCCCTCGTCCTGGACCTCGAAGAGGCCCTCTTGGTGGGCGCGGAAGCCAAGGACGTTGGGTCGGGCGTCGAGGTGGAGCGCATCGGGGGCGAACCGGGCCAGGTGGCTCGGGGCGCCCTCGGCCCGGAGCCGCTCGGCGAGGGCGTCGCGGGCGAGGCGGAGCCGGTTGGCCCGGACGGTGACCGGCCCGGGCAGGTTGCAGGCAGCGGCGAAGAGGGGCGCCTCGGGGCCCAGGGCGCGTTCGAGCTCGGGGACGAGCGCCTCGGGCCAGGAGAACCGGGTGGGCCAGTCGTCCGGCGGAGGGCGGGGGTCGGGGAGCTCGGCGCCGGTCCAGTGGCGGACGGAGTCCCTGGGGAGGTGCGCGAGATCACGGAGCAGCGCTGCGAGCAGGGCGAGCGGGGACTCCGAGCCGGCGTGGTACACCAGCCGCCTCCGCCAGAGCGCGACGCCGAAGAGGGCCTCGGAGGCGACCGCGCGGTGGGCGGCGTCCCACCCGGGATGCGAGCGGAGCAGGACCGTGAGCTGCCGTGCGGCGTCCGCCCCGTGGAGGACGGCGCCGAGCGCGTCGAGGAGGGGCCGACGGACCTCGGGGAGCTGGGACCAGTCGAGCTGGGCCAGCCGGTCCCTCGCGGCGCGCTCGAGCGCTGGCAGCGACGGGGACTTTGGCCCAGTGGAGGTCCGGGGCGTCACGGCGGCTTGCCAGGAGAATGCCCGATGAACCCGGGTCATGGACACCTCGCCCTCGTGACGACGGTCGTCCATTCCCGGTGAGCGCTGGACCGACCTCGCGCGCCCCGTCGGCTTGCTCGCCCGCGAGGATCCTCCCACCGCGCCCCGCTCGGCGACCGCCATTCGCAGCGCACTCGAGAATCCGGCAACACCGTGGCAGTGTCGATGAATGCTCGGATTCGCTCTGAGCCTCTTGTCGGCCGGGTGAGCGGGGTGAGAGGAATCCGCTGCTTCCGGGAGGTGCCCTTGGCTTCGACACGCTGGAACACGCCGGTGCAGTTGATCTGCGCGCTGGCGCTCTGTGGGCTCGGTGGCGTCGCCCGGGCGGCACCGCCGCCGTGTGGGTTGCTGACCCCCGCGGAGATCGCGGCTGCGGTCGGCGGAAGCTTCGGCGTCGGTCAACCGATCGGGACCACCGGCTGCTCGTGGACCGCGGAGAAGCCGCACCTCATCGTCACCGTGTCGCTGTGGCCTTCCAAGGAGTGGGATCGGATCAAGGCGACCCCCCTTCCGGGTACCACCATCACCCCCGCGGGCGGGCTCGGCGACGACGCCTTCTACGCGACGCTGGCGCAGTACACGGTGCTCTACGTCAAGAAGGCCCAGACCGTGTACCTGTTCAAGGTCTACGGGGTCGCAGACAAGGCGAAGCAGAGCAGCGCCGAGAAGACGCTCGCCCAGGACGCGCTGGCGAAGCTCTAGGGGGAGCGGCGCTGAACGCCCCTGGCCTGGCGCAGATCGCTCAGGAGCCCGAGGTGCTGCGCCTCTCCAGCAGGCCACGGAGTTCCTCCTGGAGCTCGTTCAACCACCGACCTTGGGGAGGGCCGGAACAGGGATGACCGGTTCGTCTTTGGCCCGGGCATCCTCCTCGGGTGAACACCACGACCCTTCCACGAGGCCGTGACGTTGCCAGAGCTGACCGCATCCGTCGCAACTGGTGGCCATCGCTCCTCCATGGTGGACCTCCTGGCGCGCCTCGACGCCTACGCCACGCGCCACGGGGGGAAGAGAACGGACGCGATCGTGCACCTGCTCCGCTGGGCACTGGATCAGGCGGGGGACTGAGTGTTCCGGCGAGGGGCGATGGCGACGGTCCGAGAACCTACGTTCGTGCGAGCAGGTGGTCCAGCCGCTCTTCCAGGCTTCGACGTCCGGACAGCCGGACTTCTCCAGGCGAGCGACCAACGTCCGCAAGGTGCCGGCCGGAATTCGGAACGAGCTCGAGGTGGCAGTCCATCGCGGAGGCCAGCTTCAGGACGGTGGCCATGGTCGGGTTGCCGCCAGCAGCGGTGAGCAGGCGGCGAACGATCTCGGGCTTCGCGTGGTTACGCCAACTGCAAGCCAGGCCCGACACCCGGGAGGTGTTTCGAACCCGAGCGCGCGCGGGAGGGCGTCACTCCGGTCGACCAGCCTCACTGGGTGGACCAGGCTCTCGCGATGTCTGGCCGGGGACCGGGGCGCGATCTTGGGACTCGTGGTCCCGGAGGCGAACGCGGCCCGGACCCTGCGGGCCCCCGACTCCTGCTCGAAGCGCGGGTTGGCCGAGAACTCCGGGGAACGAGAGTTGCACGCCCCAGGCGTGGTGACGCTCCTCGACGATCTCCGGTACGCGCTGCGAGGGCTCCGCAAGGCGCCGGGATTCACCGCGGTGGCGGTGCTCACCATCGCTCTCGGTGTGGGGGCCAACACCGCGCTGTTCTCGATGGTCGACGGGGTGCTGCTCAGCCCGCTCCCCTTCCCCGATCCGGATCGCCTGGTGGGCGTACACGCCTCGAAGCCCAACTTCACCCGGGGGTCCATCTCCTACCCGAACTTCCGGGACTGGCGGCGGGGGAACTCGGTCTTTTCCGAGCTGGGGGTCTCGCGGAACACGAGCTTCATCTTGACCGGGCAGGGCGCGCCGGAGCAGGTCGTGGGGGCTTTCGTCTCCACGGACTTCCTCGCGCTGCTGGGGGTGCGGCCGGTGCTCGGGCGGGCGCTGGCCCCCGGCGAGGACGAGGTGGGCGCTCCGCCGGTGGTGGTGATCAGCGCCGGCCTGTGGCAACGGCGGTTCGCCTCCAGCAGCCAGGCCATCGGAAGCACGCTCGCCCTCGACGGCCGCCCGTACACCATCGTCGGCGTCGTCCCCCGCTTCCCGCTCTCGGCGCCGAACCTCCCCAGGGCCTGCGAGGTCTACGTTCCCATCGGGCAATGGATGAACGACCTGCTCCAGTCCCGGGGTTCGGGACTCGGCATCCACGGCATCGCGCGGCTGAAGCCCGGTGTCACGCTCGCCCAGGCGCAAGCGAACATGGAGGCGGTGACCCGCGATCTCGCCGAGACCTATCCGGAGGCCAACAAGGGAACCGGCGCCGCGCTCGTCCCGCTGAAGGACCAGATCGTCGGCCCGGTGCGCCCGGTGCTCCTTCTCCTCTTCGCCGCCGTGGCCTTCGTGCTGCTCATCGCCTGCGTGAACGTGGCGAATCTCACGCTCGCCCGATGCAGCGCCCGGGCACGCGAGTTCGCGGTTCGTACCGCTCTGGGCGCCGGACGATGGCGGGTCGTGCGGCAGCTGCTCACCGAGAGCCTGGTGCTCGGGGTGCTCGGTGGCGCTCTGGGGGCGGCGCTGGCCGCGCTGGGCACCGGTGCGGTCCTCGGTCTGTCCGGCGATGCGCTCCCGCGGACCACCGAGATCCAGATCGATGCCCGCGTGCTCGGATTCACGCTCCTGATCTCCCTCCTCTCGGGGGTTCTGTTCGGCCTGGCGCCGGCGCTGGCCGTCGCGCGGTCCGAGCTGCACGACTCACTCCGCGGAGCCGCGGGCCTCTCCGGAGGCCACCGGCGCTCGCAGGCTGTCCTGGTCATCCTCGAGGTCGCGCTGGCGCTGGTCCTCCTCGTCGGCGCGGGCCTGATGGTCCGGACCTTGACCCGGCTGTGGAGCGTGGACCCAGGGTTCGATCCGGCGCACGTCCTGACCTTCTCGGTGTCTCTGCCCCCGAGCATGACCAGGGAGTCTCCGGAGGAGATCCGCGCCGCGCTGCGCGATGTCGAGGTGACCTTGGCCTCGGCGCCCGGCGTCCGGGCCGTCTCGCTGTCCGGCGGCGCCTTTCCGCTGGGCGGGGACGACGAGCGGCTCTTCTGGATCGAAGGGCAGCCTCGTCCCTCGAGCCAGAACGAGATGAAGTGGACGCTGAGCTACGTCGTGGGCCCGGGATACCTCGAGGCGATGTCGATCCGCCTCCTGCGCGGACGCTTCCTGGGGCCGCAGGACGGGAGCCAGAACGCACCGGTCGCGGTGGTGGACGAGGTCTTCGCCCGGACGTACTTCCCCGAGGGCGAGGTGGTGGGCCAGCGCGTCCACCTCGATGGCGCCACCCAGCCCGTGGAGATCGTCGGCGTGGTGGGGCACGTCAAGCAGTGGGGCCTCGTTGCCGACGACCAGAACTCCCTCCGGGCACAGCTCTATGTCCCCTGGACCCAGGCGCCAGACGGATTGATCTCCCTGCTCGCCAGGGGGGTGGGAGTGACGGTCCGGACCGAGGGCGAGCCGGGGCAGGCGCTGGCTCCGCTGCGCCAGGCCATCGGCCGGGTGGGGAGCCAGTACGCGGTGTTCGGGGCGCAGACGATGCCGGAGATCGTCGGCGAGTCGCTGGGTCGGCAGCGCTTCGCGATGGCGCTCCTGGCCCTCTTCGGTGGGCTCGCGCTCGTGCTGGCGAGCATCGGCATCTACGGCGTCGTCTCCTATCTCGTCGGGCAGCGGACCGGCGAGCTCGGACTCCGGATGGCGCTCGGAGCGCAGCGCGGGGACATTCTACGGCTGATCCTCGCCGGGGGCGGACGGCTGGCGGTGATCGGGATCGCCCTCGGCTCCGGATGCGCGCTCGGCCTGACGCGGCTGATGGAGGGACACCTCTACCAGGTGAGGCCAACCGACCCGCTCACCTTCGTGGCCGTGGGGGTCGGCCTGCTCGGGGTGGCGCTCGCCGCCTGCGCCGTACCGGCCCACCGAGCCTCCCGCGTCGAGCCGATGATCGCCCTCCGACAGGAGTAGGCATGCCGCCCCCGGCCAGCACCCAGCTGCCGCTCGACTCCCGGCTCGACGACCCGGTAGGTTCTTCCTCCGTCCGGCGCTGGAAGCGAGACGTGAGATGATCAGACGATTGTCCTCGGGGAAGTACCGGCTCTACTCGAAGAAGAAGGACGCCCGGACCGGGAAGCGGAAGAACCTCGGGACCTTCGGGAGTCGAGCCGCCGCCGAGAAGCACGAACGGGCGGTGCAGTACTTCAAGCGCCACTGACCCGCTCGCCGTCGGAGGCGATCTCCCGCCCCGGTCCGTGCCGAGGCGTCCTTGGGCTCATTGGGCTCCAAAGCCCCGATCGCGCGCGAAGACGATGGCCTGAGCCCGCGTCCAGACCCCGAGCTTGTCGAAGAGGTTGGAGAGGTGATTCCGGACGGTCTTCTCGCTCAGGGAGAGCCGCTCGGCGATGTCGGCGTTTCCCAGGCCCTCGGTGAGCAAGGCCAGCACCTGGCGTTCTCTCCGGGTCAGAGTCTGGAAGACCGGATCCTCATCGGGGGTGGTCCGGGTGAGCCCGGTGAAGTCGAGAACGGCGGCGCAGAATCGCTTCCAGGCGGGTTCGTTCTCCAGGAGGATGTGATTCTTCGAGTCCAGCTCGACGAATTCCGCCCCGGCGATCCCCGAGGCGATCAGACGCGCCTCCTCGATTGGGACCACTTGGTCGTCCCGGGCGTGGACAACCAGGGTGGGCGTACGAACCTTCTTCAGGACATCGACCACGTCGAGCCGGGCGCGGGCCTCCATCAGCTTCGCCGCGTTCTCCGGGGAGGTGGTCTTCCTGCAGAGCTCGTTGAACCAGTTCATCTGCTCGGCAGTCGCGCCCGGGACGAAGCGCGAGGTGAAGACCTGCCGGAACGCCGGATTGTCCTTTCCCCAGCCAAACCGCGCGAGATCGATGATGGCCTGGTACGCGCGTGACCGATCGGGATCTCCGCGCCTCCAGTACCCGCGCGCATACGAGCCATAGAGCACCAGGCGCGAGACCTGCTCGGGGTGCTGGGCGGCGAAGGCCAGACACGATGCCGCTCCCTGGGAGATGCCGAGCAGGGTGAAGGGCTCTCGCGGTGCGGCGGCGGCGATCACCGATTCGAGGTCGCTCAGCCAGCGCTCGGGAGAGAGATCTCCCACGTTCCAGTCGCTCATCCCGCACCCACGCTCGTCGAACCGGACCAGGCGAAAGTGGTTGCAGAAGAAGCCGATCCAGTGACCCCAGAGCGGGCTCTCCCACTCGTATTCGAGATGGGTCAGCCAGGTGGCCGCCTTGATCACCAGAGGACCAGCGGATGCATCGGCCCACGCCAGCCGAACCCCGTCGCTGGCGTGCAGGTAGTGGATACGTTGGCGAGCGCGTCTGTCCAAGGTGATCGGGCTCGATTCTCAACCGGGACACTTGTCCCCCGACGGACCCCGGAATCTAGCTCCGATCGGGACAAGACTCCCATGGTGAGCCGAAGGCCCGCGGTGCACCGTTCCTTCCGAAAGGGAGGAACACAATGCTGAGCCACGCGTACGATTATCGTTCAGTTCTGGAGACGTCGGAGAAGGTCAACTGGAAGCTCGAGGAGGTCATCGCCGGCGGGACGCTGGACTTCACCCGGCCCTTCCTGCCGGAGTCCCTGGCCCGCTTGAAGGCGATTCGCTGTCTGAGTCCCGAGGAGAAGCGGACGCTCAACCAGATCCGCGGGTTCACCTACCTGCACCTCTTCGGCTTGGTGGAGGAGTACATCGTGCCCTCGGTCGTCGACCACGTTCGCCACGGCGTTCGTGGGAACGGTGACGAGCGGCGGGCGCTCCTCCACTTCGCCGAGGAGGAGGCGAAGCACATCCAGCTCTTCCAGTGGTTCGGGGAGCAGTTCCAGCAGGGGTTCGGCACTCCCTGTGGGGTGATCGGACCGGCCGAGGAGATCGCCGCGGCGATCCTGGACCACTCCCCCCTCGGCGTCTTCATCACCACGCTGCACATCGAGTGGATGACCCAGAGCCACTACCTGGATTCGGTGAAGGACAACGCGAAGGAGAAGCTCGACCCCCTCTTCTGCAGCATGCTCAAGCACCACTGGCTCGAGGAGAGCCAGCACGCCAAGCTCGACACGCTGGTCGTCGACAGGATCGCCTCCCGGCTCGACCGGAAGGAGATCGAGAAGGGGATCGACGACTACATGGACATCGGCAAGCTGCTCGACGGCGGGCTGCAGACACAGGTGCGGATGGACGTCGAGAGCCTCCAGACGGCGACCGGTCGAGTGTTCACTCCCGTGGAGAGGGGGGAGATCGAGCGGGAGCAGTTGCAGAGCTACCGCTGGACGTTCCTGCTCAGCGGAATGACCCACCCGAACTTCGACCGGAGCCTCCGCGAACTGAGCGCGGATGGTCACCAGCGGGTCGGGGAGCTGGCGCGTACCATCGGCTGAAGCAAGCACTCGTGGCCTGGGGCGCTGCGGGGACGCGAGTCCCTGCGCAGAGCTGACGCCACGGCGGACGAGCGCGCGGCCGAAGCGATCGAGCTGGTCGAGTCGAAGCGCGACAGTGACGTCCGGTGGCTGCTCGAGAACCAGCGCCCCGGCAGGATGGCGGTCGAGCTGGACGAGGGCGAGGGCGGGCCGAGCCGGTGGAACACGCTGCGCGCCTCCAGGGTGCCAGGTCAGCGTTCATGGGTCGCACATGGTGAAGTCGACCTGGATCCCGACGCTGGGATCGATGCGTACCCCCCACGCGGGGACTTCGATCCTGAAGTCACGAATGTCGATCCGGGTCGTGCCATGGACACGGTACTCACCTGGCTGCCCCTGTTCCACCCGGTAGTGGATGGAGCAGGGCCTGGAGATGCCATGCAGGGTGAACGTCCCCCGGGTATCGGATTCCACGGTCTTCCCCGGCGAGGGAAAGGCGACGCCCTTCCTGGTGACGTGCAGCTCGGCGTCCGGAAACTGGGTGACGTCGAGGTATCCGCGCATGTGCCGATTCCTCAGACCGATGCCCGTGTCCAGTCCGGCGAGCGGCACTCGGAAGACCAGGTTTCCTTCCTGTTGCGTCAAGAGCAGCTCGTGCGTCACTCCTTCGATCTGGAGACCGGCCGTGCCTTGCATCGAGAAGCGGACGGCTGCTCCGGAAGGAGCGTCGACTCCTGCCTTGACCAACCCTCCGGTCGTCAGGAGAAGGCTGAAGGCAAGGAGGGACAGACGTCGCTGATGCAGAGACGGTTCCATGGTCGGATCGGTGATCGGTGCCTGAGTG
>DATKKF010000078.1:0-76974 GCA_035543115.1 Myxococcaceae bacterium | reverse complement strand
CCGACCTCCGAACGCAACCGCACCGGATCGACCGGGGCGGGGAGGTGGGCCACGGGAGGGGAGAACGCTGTGCACCCGGGTCCGTGGGTCAGCACCACGGGCACGGGTCCCCAGCGACCACGCAACTCTTCGACCAGCGATCCGCCCGGGGCGTTCGCGGTGTCGGCGGGTGTGACGAGCACGGCGGGCCGCTCGCACGCGATCCACCCGGCGGCGTCCCCGGTTTCCGTCGTGCCTCGAACCGACGCGGGGCCGAAGGCATGTCGCAGCACGGCGACCGTGGCTCGGAGCCTCTCGGCAGAGGCGTCGACGACCAGGATGGGACCGGGACGGGCGCTCACGTTCCGATCTCGGAGCAGCACCCGTGCCAGCTCGCTGGGCCGGGTGGGGCGGTGTGGTGCTCACAGCGCCGGAGGTGGCGACGCCACCCCGGGTCCGAGCGCGGCGCGCGGGCGGGGAAATGCTCGCCGCCGGGCGCTCGCCGGGGCCCGGGCGGCGCGCACCAGCTCCTCAAAGGCCTTCACCCAGGGCTGCTCGTCGCCGGACCGCGGCGGCGACGGTGCGCGGCCGCGCGCGGTGAGATCCGCCGCCGCGGTGGCGATGGCCGAGGGAAGATCCGGGTCGCCCACCAGCACCGAGCGCAGCGCGAAGTCGGGCGAGCGGCGCATCAGCTCGGCGACGTTGCGCGCCTGCTCCGGCTGATCACCGAGCAACACCAGCAGCGGCGTCCCCGAGCTCCGCGCCAGCTCGAGGGCGCCCATCCCTGCGCCCGAGACGAACAGTTCTGCCGCGTGCACCACGTCGCCGAAGTGGCCGTCGGTCCCCACCCAGCCAGGGCGCGCGCGGTAGCCCTCGCCCACGGCGTGCGCCCGGAAGCCCTGGCGACCGAGGCCGTCCTCGAGCGCCAGGGCGATCGACGGATCCTTGAAGTGCGGGTTCAGGTACACCGCGGCCAGCGGCACGCCCTGGGGCACTCCCAGCTCGGCGCGGACCTGCGCGCGCGTCCGCCGTGGCCGGGCGACGATGGGGGCCAGGCGGTAGGTCCGGGGCGAGCCGTCTGGCTCGTGCTCGGTGCTGCCGAGGGTGTGGATGATCCGGGCGAACGCGCGGTCGCGGACCGCCCGCAGCGCCCGGCGGTACCGGTCCGCCACCCAGGTGGGCGCGCGGTGGTCGAGGTTGTCCTCCATGGCCCGCCAGAGGTTCTCGCCGTAGACCTGCACCACGCGGTGAGGGAAGCCGAGCGCCGGGGCGAGCAGGAGCGCAGGGTGCAGCGAGTCGTTCACCACCAGGTCCGCTCCACGGGCGAGCACCTCCAAGCGGCGCAGATCCGCCAGCGCGCGCCAGGGGAGGACCAGGTAGTTGAAGATGCGGGCGTCGGTCCGGGAGCGCGACATGTCATGGCGGTCGCCGAACTCCACCCGGAAGTGCTCGGAGAGGAGCCGGGACGGCACGTTCATGGAGGCGAGGAAGCAGACCCCCTCGCGGGCGGTGGTGACCACCTCCACGGTGAACCCGGCCTCGCCGAGCGCGCGGGAGAGGAGGGTGGCGCGCATCAGGTGCCCCCGCGCGTCCGCCAGCGCGAGGTAGAGGATCCGACCGGCTGCGGTACTCACGGGTCGTTCGAACGCTCATCCCGGGCGGGCCTGTTCGGCGAGGTCCTCTGCCCGGGACGGTCCGAGGGCTCGCCTCGGGGGGAGAAGATTGAGGGATGCGCGTGACGGAACGCGGCGCGGGCGTGTGACGTCTCGGTCAGACGCCGGTGACGAACCAGCGCCCCAGGCCGACGGTGAACAGCAGGCAGCCGTAGGCCGCGTGCTCCGCCGCGGTCGCGAGGAGCGAGCGGGTGCGCAGGTAGGTGCGGGCGAACAGCCAGCCACCGAGCAAGGTGAGCGCCACCGCGAGCCCGTTGAGGAGCACCACGTGCGCCCAGGAGAACGCCACCGCGCTGGCCGCCGTTGCCACCCACGGGCCGCCGAAGAGCCGCCCGTACCGGTGGAAGAAGAAGGTGCGGAACACCAGCTCCTGGGGAACGACGGAGAGCGTGGGGTAGAGCGCCATCACCAGGAGCCAGCGCCAGGGGGAATCGCGCGGTAGGTCGAAGAGGTGCCGTGGCTCGAGCAGGTACAGGCCGAGGGCGAGCAGGGTGCACACCGCCAGCGCCAGGGCGAGCGGGCCCCGGAGCCAGGTCCAGAGCAGCTCGCGTCGCCAGAGCTGGTCTCGCTGGAAGGTCGGGTCACGCCAGAGCACCGCGAGGCAGACCCAGGCCGTCACGAAGAGGAAGGGAAGCGACGCGCCGCGGGCGCGGACCGCAAGCAGGGCGGGCACCACGCCGAACAACGTCACCAGCTCGATCCACCGGACTGCCCGCGTCACCGCACTCCCACCAGGACCCGCACCACGAGTCTGCCAGATTGTGGCAGCCATGTGACGTCTTCAAGCGTCGAAAAGCAAACCCTCGGAGTTCCTGGAACGCCTAGCCTCGTCTCCCATGGTGCTGGCCCTGGCCCTGGTCCTGCTCACGACCGCCGCGACTCCGGACGATTCGGCCCGAGTGGAGGATGGGTACGCGCTCACGCTGAGCGGAGGGGTGAGCCTCGGGAGCTACGAGGCCGGCCTGAACTGGGCTCTGGTGCGGGGCTTCCGCGCACGGATGGGGGAGATGCTGCTACGGCGCCGCCCCCGGCTGGTGGGGGTCACCGGTGCGTCGGCTGGAGGCATCAACGCCCTCCTCGCCGCGGCGCTGTACTGCGAGACCGACGAGTCCGCCGCCCGGTCCAGCGTCGACGACAACCTGCTCCGGAGCGCGTGGCTGAACGTGGGCCTCGACTCGCTCTTGCCCGAGGATCCGCGCACCTACCGGCCCGACGACGCGGTGCTGGCCTCGGCCGCGCTCGAGCCGGTGCTGGCCGATGTCCGCAAGGCACTCTTCGACGGGGGAATGGCGTTTCGCCCCCGCTGCCGGCTGCCGATGGGCCTGACCGTCACCCGCGTCCGCCCGCTGGAGCAGGACGTGGGCGGGCTCCGCATCACCTCGCAGCGTGCCGTGCTGCCCCTCTTGTTCGACATCGACGCCGCGGGGAAGGTCCGCTTCGAGCGTCAGCCACTCCCCGGGGCGCTCGATGCGACCGAGAGCCGGCTGGCGCTGGCCGACGTCGCCGAGATGGGAAAGCTGGGCGTCCACCCCGAGGTGGTGCTCCAGTCGCTGCTCGCGTCCGCCGCCTTCCCCGTCGCTTTTCGCCCCCGGGTGCTCTGCGAGTGCGCCACCGGCTGCGGTGCCGACCCCGAGGCCCCCGAGGGCACCTGCCCCGGGCCGCAGGGCACGCCGCTCACCGGGCTCTCGTGCCAGGCGCACTCCGCTGCCCAGGGCGGCCGGCCGCTCAAGGTCTGCATGCGTCGCTTCGTGGACGGCGGAGTGTTCGACAACGCGCCGGTGGGGCTCGCGCTCGAGCAGTCCGAGGCCTTCTGGCGCCCGGGGATCATGAAGCCGCTCACCGCGCTCTTCGTCGACCCGGACAGCCGTCGGCTCCAGCCGTCGAAGCGGCGGGAGGAGGCGGACCCCGGCCTGCGTGGCATCGGAGCCATCGCCACCTTCGCCGGTGATCTCGTGCAGACCGCACGCAACCGCGAGCTGTCTCGCGCGGCGCAGGCGGGCCGCTGGAACCGCACCACCCGCCGGCTCCTGCTCACCACCTCGGGCCACATCCGCGACTACCTCACCTTGCTCGCGGAGCTGCTCGACCTGGAGGGCCCCCCGCCGAGCCCGGCGCTTCCCCCCGCCCTGCATGGCACGCCACCGGAAAGGGCCCGGTTCGCGCGGACGCTGCAGAGCTGCCTGGTCCGGCTCGCGCCGCGGTCGCTCGATGCCTCGTCCGAGGCGCTCGGCCGCCAGTGCGGCGGCTTCTTCCGGGGGGAGGCGGTGGCCGACCCGCTCCAGTCGGACCCGCCGCTGCGGGCCCGGGCAGCGGAGCCGCTCTCCGAGACCGAGCTCGTCGATCTCGTCGGGCTGGTCAGCCAGACCTTCGGCGATCGGAGCAGCCCCGCCCGGGAGAGCGCGGAGCGGAAGATGCTCGACCCCATCACCCCCCCGAGGTCGCGGATCGAGATGGGCCGCGCGCTCGCCGACCGGCTGGAGATCGTCTCGCTGTTCGAGATCTACCTCGCCGAGCAGCTGGGGCTCCTGAGCCACGGCGAGCTGCCCGAGGCCCGGTTGCTGCAGGTCCGGCGCGACGTGCTCGGGAACCTGACCCAGGCGGAGGCGCTCGGGCCCTCCTCGGCGCGGGTGGCGGCGGCCCAGCTGGAGGACGCGCTGGTGACCCTGGCCAGGCGCTCCGGGCCCGGGGCGATCCCCGACGAGGCGCGACGGGTCCTCTCGGAGGTCCGGGCCGAGTCGCCGGGGACGCTCTTCGCCATCGCCCCGCTGCTGCCCCTGCTGGCGGCGCTGGACGAGCTCCCAGCGTCCATGGTCGACCCCCCGCTGCTGCGCGCATGGCAGCGGGTGGACCGGCTGGTCCAGCTCCGGCCCCGGCTCCAGACTCTGGCCGCGGACACGGTGCAGGTGGCCCAGGACGCCCGTGCTCTGCTCTCCGAGGGCACCGCGGAGCGGACGCTCGCGCTGTCCACCCGCTTCAGCCCGCTCGCCGGCGCGCAGCTGGCCAACTTCGGGGGCTTCCTGGACCCGCCGCTGCGCGAGTTCGACTACTACGCCGGCATCTACGACGGGCTCCACTCGGCGGCGCTGTTCGTCTGCCGGGAGCAGGACCCAGCCGAGCAGAAGCGTCCGGCGCCGGTCCGGCTCGGGAACAGCTGGGAGCTGGACACCTCGCAGCTCGAGACCCAGCGGTGCGTGGGGGCGGCGATGGGGCAGCTGGCGGCGCTGCTGGGGATCGAGCGATCGGCGAAGGCCTCGACGCTCATCGCCTGGCTCGCCCGGGCCGAGCTGGCCGCCGGGCTGGGGAGCAGCTCCGAGACCGAGAAGGAGCTGGCCCGGACCGAGTGGAGCTGGCTCGGCCCCCCGCGGGACCCGAGGTCGCTGGGCTCGCTGGGCATCGTGGGCTACGTGCTGCTCTCCCAGAAGTCTCCCTGCACCGAGCAGGACCGCGAGGCGCTCTGTATCTCGGACGTCACCTTCGACGAGTTCCTCACCGCGCTCGCCGAGGCCGGGTACAGGCCCGAGTCCCGCGCCATGCGGCTGGCCATCGAGGACCGGACCCAGTTCTGGCGCGAGACGCTGCAGCGGGGGGTCGACCGCGCGGCCACCATCGAGCTCACCTCCGGCGCGCCCTCCGAGACCGGCCAGCGCAAGGGCATCCTCTTCGCCCTGTCGGCCGGGGAGGTCTGGACCCGCGGCGACGTGAACGGCTCGTCGGTGCGCTTCACGCTCGACCCCTCGACCATCCCTTCCGTTCCGCTGGCCGACGGCCCCCGGTGGGCCATCTGGGCGGCGCACGCCGTTCCCTACCGGGCCGCGCTGGACGTGGCGAGGGGGGGCCTCGCCCTGTCGTGGATCGAGCCCGCGCTCCGCCTCGGGCCGCACGCCTCGGTGCTCTCCACCTTGCAGCTGGTGGACATCGAGTTCGGGCAGCGAACCAGCTCCACCTTCGGCCTCCGCCCGGCCATTCACCTCGGCGGGCTGACGGTCTCGGCGGGTCCGCGCTTCGCGGTGCACTGGAATGGCGGGACCGACTGGGGCGGGGAGGTGGGCGTGTCGCTCCTCCAGGAGAGGCTGGGCGTCGCGGTGGGGGTCCGGCAGCTCTCGGGCCTCAACGATGTCTTCGTGGCCCTGTCGGTCTCGGACGTGAACGGGATGATCTACTGGCTCATGCCCTGGGCGGAGCGACGGAAGGTCACCGTGACCGACCCCGCACGTCCGGCACCGTGAGCACGAAGTCCAGCTGCTGGTTCAGCGAGGCGAGGGACCCGCCGCACTTCACCGCGTTGAACTCGACCTTCGAGACCAGCGCGTACCGGTAGTCGGGGATGGAGAGCGCCACCACCTTCCCGGAGAAGGTGGCGCCCCCCGGCGGGACGTCGGTGACCTGGTAGTGGCACTCGCCCCAGCCGCCGGCGAGCACCCCGTCGGCGTGGACCAGCTTGGTGCTCCCATCGTCGGTCTTCATCACCAGCACCACGTTGTCGCAGCCGATGCTCGCCAGCTCGTCAGCCGTCGACTCGGCCCGGAGCGACGGGTCGAGCGTGATGCGGCCGCCCACCCAGCACGGCCCCTCGGTCCGGACGAAGCCGGGCGCCGCGCCGGGGGCGGTTGCCGAGGAGCCCGCCGCCTCGCTCTTGCCCGAGGCGCAGGCGGAGACGGCGAGGGCGAGCAAGGGAGCGAGGTAGGCGCGGCGCCGCTGCGCGAGTCGGGGGGCGATCCGGCGCGCGGATGTCGTCTCGTGCACGGCAGCCATGACAGCCCGCGGCTTGGCCCGGGGTCAACTGACATCTGTTGGACGGGTGCGGCCATGCGCTGCGCGCTCGCCCCACGCCATCGTGCCCTCGGGCGACACCGGTCCCAGCGCCTCGGGAGAGGGCCCGTGGGGCGGTGTGGGTCCGGGGCTGGTTTGACCACCGGAAAGCGCGGCCGGTACCGTAGGCGCTCGGTCTCACCACCCCGTGCAACGACACCCGCGATGACGCTCGCCGCCGGGACGTCCATCGGCAAGTACGTCGTCCGGCGCAAGCTCGCCGAGGGCGGAATGGCGGAGATCTACCTCGCTGCGGCGCTCGGCCCCGGGGGCTTCGAGAAGGACGTGGTGATCAAACGCGTCCGTCCGGGGCTGGCGGGCGATCCGGACTTCGTGAGGATGTTCATCGCCGAGGCCCGGGTGGCGAGCCGGCTCAACCACGCCAACCTCGTCCACATCTTCGACTTCGACAAGCACGAGGACACCTACTACCTGGCAATGGAGTACGTCCGCGGCCACTCGCTCTGGGAGCTGCGTCGGCGGTGCCAGGAGCGTGGCGTCGCCATCCCGCCCATCCTCGTCGCGCAGATCGGCATGGAGGTCGCGCGCGGCCTCGCTTACGCCCACCGGCTGAGCGAGAACGGGCAGAGCCTGAACCTGGTCCACCGGGACGTCACTCCGCACAACGTCCTCCTCAGCTTCGATGGAGCGGTGAAGCTCACCGACTTCGGCATCGCCAAGGCCGGAAGTCGCGCCACCACCTCCGGGATGCTGAAGGGGAAGTTCGCGTACATGTCTCCGGAGCAGGCCCGCGGAGACGCGGTGGACGCGCGGACCGACGTCTTCGCCCTGGGCGTCACGCTCTGGGAGCTGCTCACCGGCGCTCGGCTCTTCGAGGGCGACGGTGAGGTGGCGGTGCTCCGTGCCGTCCAGGAGCGCCTGATCGTCCCTCCCGCCCGGCTCAACCCGGCCGTCGCCGCCCCGCTCGACGCCGCGGTGATGCGTGCGCTCGAGCGGGAACGCGGCCGCCGCCCCGCCGCGCACGAGCTGGAGCGCGCCCTGGCCGAGTACCTCCTCGCCGGCGCCCGCTCGCTCGAGGACACCGACGTCGGTGCCTTCCTCCGCCGGATGTTCCCCGAAGAGGCCGGAGTGGCCGAGCCGGTGAGCGGCACGTCGTCCATCCCCATCTCGCTGTCCATCTCGGCCTCGCCGGGCGCGAGGGCCTCCGAGCCCGCTCCTGGCGAGCTTGGTGCACAGGCGCAGCCGACGGAGCTCGTGGCACCCGCGCCGCCGGAGCCCGCTCCGACGGAGGTCCTCCCCGGCGCGGCGCGGCGCGACCTGCGCTGGCCGGTCGCCGTGCTCGCCATCGCGGCGCTCGCCGCGGCGACTGCCCTCGCCGTTCGGGAGGCCCCGGGCCGGGTGTCCCGATGGCGCGAGCGACCTTCCGGGGTGAGCTCGGGCGCGGCCGCGAGCCGGCAGCCGGATCCGGAGCCGGGCGCGGTTCCTCCGGGGGACCGCCCGGCAGCGGGCGCCGCGGGCTCGCTCCCGGCAATGACCGGCGGTGAGCCGGGGCAGCTCGCGGTTGCCCAGCCTGCGGCGGTGGTGCCTCCGACCACCCCCCGTCCGGCCGCGGTCCCCCCGACCGCGCAGGATCTCCCCAAGAGCAGGGCAGGGGCACCGGGTCCGGGCGTGGTCGGGGCGCGGCTGGTGATCCGCGCCAAGCCCTGGGCCGAGCTCCGCGTCGACGGGAGGCGCGCGGGTTACGTCCAGGGCAGCAAGACGCTCCGGTTGCCGGCCGGCCGCCACCTGGTGGAGCTCACTGGCCCCGACGGGGTCGCCGGCACCTACCCGGTGCAGCTGGTCCAGGGCCGCACCGCCACGCTGGAGCATCCTCCCGCCGGTCGCTGAATCCGCCGTGCTCCGTCCGGGAACCGCTCCTGAACGGCCGAGCCCTCTTGACGAGAGTGGAAGCCACTCAATACCATCTTGTCAGTAGCGGATATTCTCAATCCGCCATTCAATGGACTATTTCCAACCGGGAGAGCTGGCGCGCATCGAGAGCGAGTTCGCTCGCGGCCTGTCCGCCGGGGCGATCGTCGAGATCTTCCGCCCCAAGGGCGTCCGCCTCTCGGAGGCCACCTTCCGCAAGTACGTCCAGGCGGGGCTCCTGCCCCGGAGCCGCCGGGTGGGCCGCAAGGGCAAGCACCGCGGGAGCCACGGGCTCTACCCGGTCGAGTCGGTGCGGCGGATCAACGCCATCAAGAAGATGATGGCCGCCGGCCTCACCCTCGAAGAGATCCGTCGCTCCTTCGTCGGGGTGAAGAACAACATCGACCAGGTGGAGCGCAGCCTGGACGAGACGCTGAGTGGGCTCGAGTCCGAGCTCGGCGAGCGCGCGCTGGCCACCGACCAGAAGCGGAGCCTGCAGGGTGAGCTCACCGGCCTGCGCCGGCGCGCCGGGGACCTGGTGCGCGACCTCTCGCGCGTCGGCAGCGCGCTCACCGCGCAGCGAGCCCTCGGCTCCTTCGAGCGGAGCGATCTGTCGTGACACCACCGGCGACCAGTTCCGCCGTCAAGCGGTCCGGAGGAGGGAAGCGATGAGTCAGGCCAAGCCCGAGTGGACGGCGGAACCCGCTGGCGAGCCGGAGGGCGTGGCTCCGGCCCCCACGGAGCGCCGCCGCTCCAAGACCATGTCCCGGAAGGAGATGGCCCGCGAGCTGCGCCGTCGCCGTCTCTCGGGCGAGGTGGACCCCGAGGAGCAGGAGCTGCTCCGCAGCGTCGAGGACAACCGGCCCCGCACCCGGGCCGACTGCATCAACGGCCCGCGCCCATGCCTCTTCGTCTCCTGCAAGCACAATCTCTACCTGGACGTGAATCCGGAGACCGGGTCGATCAAGCTCAACTTTCCGGACAAGGAGATCTGGGAGCTGGAGCACACCTGCGCACTGGACGTGGCGGAGAAGGGCGGCATCACGCTCGAGGAGGTGGGGGAGATCATGAACCTCACCCGCGAGCGGATCCGTCAGGTGGAGACCCGTGGCCTCGCCAAGCTGCGCGAGGCGACGGAGGACTGAGGTGAGCGAGCCCGGAGCCCGCGGTGTTCTCCTCCCAGCGACGCGCTGAAGCACCGCTGGGTCGGCGATCGCGGGTCGCCAGCGCCGCCACCGGGGCAGGGTGGACCCCCCGCGTCGCGGACAGCGCTCATTCGTTGACACTCGGAGGGCGTGCGGTGTTTCGTCCCGGTGCCCTCCAGTCCATCGCCCAGGACCCGTGATCGCCCTCCTCAGCGTCTCCGACAAGCGGGGACTCGTTCCCTTCGCCCGCGGTCTCGTGGACCTCGGGTTCCAGCTCCTCAGCACCGGTGGAACCCTCCAGGCGCTGAAGGAGGCTGGCCTTCCGGCGCGCAAGGTGTCCGAGCACACCGGAAGCCCGGAGATCCTCGGCGGCCGGGTGAAGACGCTTCATCCACGCATCCACGGCGGGCTGCTGGGGCGCCCGGGGCTCGCCTCCGACCGCGCGGAGATGGAAGCCGGTGGCATCGCCCCCATCTCCGTCCTGGCGGTGAACCTCTATCCGTTCCGCGAGACCGTCGCCAAGGGGCTCGGCGAGCAGGAGATCCTCGAGAACATCGACATCGGCGGGCCGGCGATGATCCGCGCCGGGGCCAAGAACGCGGCCTCGGTCACCGTGCTGGTCGACCCCGGAGATTACGAGGCGGTGCTCGAGGAGCTGCGCAGGGGTGGCACCTCCTCTGAGACGCGCCAGCGGCTCCAGCGCAAGGCCTACGCTCACACCGCGGCCTACGACGCGAGCATCGCCGGCTGGATGGCCGAGCGTGACCAGGTCCCCTTCCCGGACGAGCTCGCGCTCGGGTTCCGGAAGGTCCAGGAGCTCCGCTACGGCGAGAATCCCCACCAGCGCGGAGCGTGGTACCGCGGTTACCGTGAGCCGCCCGGCCCCTCCGTCTCCTTCGCCGATGTGCTGCAGGGCAAGGAGCTCTCCTACAACAACCTGCTCGATCTGGATGCCGCGCTCGCCCTGGCGCTCGAGTTCCCCGAGCGGCCGGCGGCGGTCATCATCAAGCACAACACCCCGTGCGGCGTGGCGCAGGACGACCTGCTGGAGAAGGCCTATCGGGTCGCCCGTGCGGTCGACGAGGTCTCGGCCTTCGGGGGCATCGTCGCCTTGAACCGCGAGGTCGACGAGCCCACCGCCCGGGCGATGGCGGAGACCTTCCTCGAGGCGGTCATCGCCCCGGGGTATTCGGAGGCCGCCCGCGCCGTGCTCGGCTCCAAGAAGAATCTCCGGCTGCTCGACGCCCGGAGGTCCTGGCCCCGCGGGGCCCGAGCCTTCGCCTCGTTCGAGCTGCGGAGCATCTCCGGAGGGCTCCTGATGCAGGACCGCGACGCGGTCGAGCCTTCCACCGAGTGGAAGGTGGTGACCCGGCGCGCGCCCAGTGCCGCCGAGCTGGCCGCGCTGCGGTTCGGATGGCGCGTGTGCAAGCACGTGAAGAGCAACGCCATCGTCTTCTCCACCGCCGACCGGATCCTCGCCGTGGGCGGCGGGCAGACCAGCCGGGTGGAGTCGGTGAAGATTGCCGCCGCCCGCGGGGGCGAGGCGCTCCGCGGAAGCGCCGTGGCCTCCGACGCGTTCTTCCCGTTCCGGGACGGGATGGACGCGCTCGCCCTCGCTGGCGCGCGGGCGGTGGCCCAGCCCGGAGGCAGCGTGCGGGACGCCGAGGTCATCGCCGCCGCCGACGAGCACGACGTGGCGATGGTATTCACCGGCGTCCGGCACTTCCGGCATTGATGCCGGCAGGCACGAATGCGCTTCCGATGTGAACAGTGCGGCACCGAGTACTTGCTCCCCGACGAGGCGGTGGCCCGGGCGACCCGCGCCCGCTGTCCCCGCTGCAAGCACTCGCAGCCGCTCCGGGCCGGAGGCGTGCCGCTCACCACCCCCCCGGGGGGCAAGAGCCAGATCGGCCGGGTCGCGCTCACCACCCTCCCCCTCCCGCAGACCCCAGCACCAGAGGAGGAGGAACTCTTCGGTGAGCTGGACTGGGAGGCGGACAGCCAGCTGGAGTACGTGGTGGGCCGGAGCCACGTCCAGTTCGACGACCTCCCGCCCGCCGCCCCGAGCATCCCCCCGGTGAGCCAGCCGAGCGGCAGCCCACCGGGCCCGCTCCAGGCCCCGAGCTCGGCGCCCATCGACTTCAGTGACGTCGAGATCGACGTCGACCCGCCGGAGCCGAGCCAGTTGCGGCCGGGGCCGCAGGCCGACGCCTGGCCCGAGACGGACCGTTCGGACCCGTGGCGGCGCACGCCGCTGCCGCCCTTGCAGCAGCCACTCTCGCCGGTGCGCCCCGTTGCGCCCAGCGCGGTGCCGCCGTCTCCCGCGACGCCGGTCACCGCCGGGAACCAGCGCCGGCCCCAGTCCGCCCCGGCGGTCTCGGCCACCACGCCGCGCGGCGGGTCCCCGCCGACCGCCATCCCAGCGACGACGCCCCGCCCTGCTCCGGGGCCGGCGATGCCCCGCCCGTCCGGAGGCACCCCTCCCCGGGCCGCTCCAGCCCCCGTGGTGGTGCCCGAGCCGTGCGGGGCCTGCGGCGGGAAGCTGGTCGATGCCGACGACCTGGCCAGCGGGGTCTGCGGCGCGTGCCGCGCGCGCACCGCCGCTGCGCTCGGTCGGGGAATGCCGGTGTCCGGTCCCCTCGCCCCGGCCGCCGCCGCGTCGACCGACCCGGGCACGGGTGAGCTCCCCACGCGCACCCCCACCCCTCCGGCGAGCCCGCGCCGCGCATTCCGGACGATGCCCGAGCCGGACCGCCGAGGCCGGGTCTGGCTCCTGCTCTCGGTGCTCGCCCTGGCGGCCCTGGTGTCCGCAGTCCTGTGGTACCTGCGCGTGCGGCCGGACCCGGCGGATCTGCAGCGCGTGGCCGACGTCCTTCCCCGCCCGGGCAAGAAGAAGCCCCCGGCCGAGGCCCGGCTGCCCGACGGCCTGGAGGCGCGGCTCGCCTCCTGGAAGGCCCCTCCCGAGACGCGCCCGGTCCCCGAGCTCATCGACTCGGCCCAGGCCGACCTGGCGAAGGACACCGAGGCCTCGCAGCTGGCGGCGGAGCATACGCTGGAGGGTGCCCTGGTCCAGGGCCCCCGCAGCGCCGAGGCGCTCGGGCTGTGGATGGAGGCCATCGCCCGGGGACGCGGGACCCAGCTCCCGGCCAGCGAGCTCCAGGCGCTGCTGCAGCTGGGCGAGAGCGCCCTGGAGCAGCTGGGGCGCCAGCCTCCGCTCCAGGTCGGATTGGCGAGTCTGCTGCTGGTGCGGGGCGGTGCTCAGGACGTCGAGCGTGCCCGGAGCCTGGGGCAGAGCGCGGTGGACGCCACCCGTCCCCCGGCACCGCCCGCCCCCGGCGCGCCGCCGCCCCCGACCCCGACCGCTGCACCACCCTCGCCCGTCTGGGGGACGCGCGCCCGGCTGGTGCTGGCCGAGGGGTACGCCAGCTCGTCGGCGGCACTCGCGCTCTCCTTGCTCCAGGAGGTCCAGCAGCGGGATCCTGGCCAGCACAGGGTGTTCAACATCCGCGCGGCGGCGCACGATGCGGCGGGCTCGCCCCGCGCGGCCGCCGCCGATCTCCAGACGCGGCTGACGGTGGACCCCGACGAGCCCCGCACCGCACGGGCGCTGGCGCGGCTCTGGGGACAGGTGGGGGAGACGGCGCAGGCGCGGCGTCTGTACGAGCGGCTCCAGGCGAGCCCCGCGACCCAGGACGGGCCGGCGGTCATCGAGATGGCCGCGCTGCGGGCCGGCGCCGAGCATTCTCCGGCCGAGGCGGTGAAGCTGCTCTCGCACGCCGTGCAGCACGGGCGGCTCGCGGGTGCGGACCTGCTCCGGGCGCAGGTCTGCCTGGCCCGGGTGGCCCGTGCCGCGGGCGAACACCAGGTGGCGGCGCAGGCCGTCGCCGCGGCACTGGCCATCGCCCCGGACGACGTGCAGGCGCACACCCAGGGGCTCCTGGTCGACCTGGACCGCGGAGCGGCGGACCAGGCCGCCGCTCACCTGGCTCCGGTCCTCGACCGGCTCGGAGATCCCGGCCTCGCGGCCCTGCTCGAGGGGAGGCTCCGTGCCGCCCAGCAGCGCTGGCAGGCCGCCGCCGAGGCCTTCGACCGCGCTGCCCAGGCGGACGTCCGCCGCACCGACGCCGAGCTCTGGGCCGGCGCCGCCTGGGCCATGACCGGCGCACGCGAGCGGGCGATGCGGAGTGTGGCGCTGGCGCTCCAGGCGGACCCTTACCGCGATGGCCCAGGCATCCCGCCGCTCTTGCCCGGCGACGGGCTCAAGGGCGCTGCGGAGCGCCTGGTGCTCCTGAGCAAGGACGACCGCGACGGCCAGCCCCTCCTGGCCGAGGCCGTGCTCCGGGTGCACCAGGGTGACGCCCCGGGCGCCGAGGTGCTCATCGACCGCATCCTCAAGACCGGCGCCACCCAGGCGCTGGTGCTCGGGTGGAAGTCCGTCCTGCTCGGCGCCCGGGGCGACGCCGCGGGCGCGCTCGCCCGTGCCCAGGAGGCGGTCGCCGCCGGAGGACGGACCAGCGGCTTCGCCCAGTACGCGCTGGGCTCGGCGCTGCTCGCCACCGGCGACGTCGAGGGCGCACAGCGCGCGCTCCGTGAGGCCCAGACCCTGAGCCCGGCGCTGCTCGCGGCCCAGGTGCGGCTGGCCGAGGCGGAGGCCCGCACCGGGGCCATCGTCTCCGCCCGGGAGCGACTCCAGCGTGTCATCGTGCTCGATCCGGAGTACGCCTCGGCCCGGCGGGCCTTGTACCTTCTGCCGCCGGAGGGTTGATCGAACGCTGATGCGGGTGCTGGTCCTGGGAAGCGGTGGGCGGGAGCACGCGCTCGCCTGGAAGCTGGCGCAGAGCCCGAGGCTCTCTGGGCTGATCTGCGCTCCGGGAAACCCCGGAACGGCCTCGATCGCCGAGAACCGGCCGGTGGTCGCCGACCATCCGGAGTCGGTGGTGGCGCTCGCGCGTGACGCCCGGGTGGACCTGGTGGTGGTCGGGCCCGAGGCGCCGCTGGTGGCGGGCGTCGCCGACGCGCTCCGGGCCTCCGGCGTCGCCGTCTTCGGTCCGGACGCCGCGGCCGCGCGCCTCGAGGGCAGCAAGGCCTTCGCCAAGGAGGTGATGCTCACCTCCGGAGTCCGCACGGCCGCCGGGCGAGCGTTCACCTCGGTGCGGGAGGCGGAAGCATGGGCCCGCGCCCGCGGTTCAGTGGTGGTGAAGGCCGACGGGCTCGCGGCGGGCAAGGGCGTCATCGTCGCGCGCGGAGCGGACCAGGCGGTGGAGGCGGTGCGCGCGCTCGCCGGGCTGGGCGAGGCCGGGCGGACGCTGGTGCTGGAGGAGGTGCTGGCCGGCGAGGAGGTGAGCGTCATCGCGCTCTGCGATGGCGCCCGGTACGTGCTGCTCCCGCCGGCGCAGGACCACAAGCGGCTCCTCGACGGAGACCAGGGGCCCAACACCGGAGGCATGGGTGCCTACTGCCCGGCGCCGGTGCTCGACCCCGCGGCGCTCGCCCGGGTCGGCGAGGAGGTCATCGCCCCGGTGCTCCGGACCATGGCCGCGCGGGGGACGCCGTTCCAGGGAGCGCTGTACGCCGGGCTGATGGTGGGCCCGAACGGCCCGGCGGTGCTCGAGTTCAACGCCCGCTTCGGGGACCCCGAGGCGCAGGTGCTGGTGATGTCGCTGGGGGAGGACCTCCTTCCCTGGCTCGACGCCTGCGCCCGCGGCACGCTCGCGCCCCGGCCGCTGGCGCTGCTGCCCGGCGCCTCGGTGGGCGTGGTGCTGGCGAGCCCGGGGTACCCGGCTGCGCCGGTGACCGGTGCTCGCATCTCGGGGGTGGACCGCATCGGCGGCGGAAGCTGCCAGGTCTTCCACGCCGGCACCGCGCTCCGTGATGGGGCGCTGGTGACCGCCGGTGGCCGGGTGCTCACCGTGTGCGCCCGCGGGCCCACCCTGGCGGAGGCGCGGGCCAACGCCTACGGCGCGGTGAGCCGCATCTCGTTCGAGGGGATGCAGTACCGGCGGGACATCGGCAGCAAGGGGCTCGGACCGCGCGCGTGAGGCGGCCCGAGCTCCCCCTGCTCGCCCGCTACGTGCTGGCCGAGCTGCTGGTCCCGCTCTCGCTCTGGGTGGTGTTCCTGTTCCTCCTGCTCTTCGTGATGCAGTTCCTCCGGGGCACCGAGGTGCTGCTCGGCTCGGCGATGACGCCCTGGGACTTCCTCCGGCTGGTGGTGAACCTGAGCCCGCACCTGCTCGTGATGTCGCTGCCGGTGGGCTTTCTGCTCGCGATCCTGCTCGGGCTCGGCCGGCTCGGCGAGGACCGCGAGCTCCTGGCCCTGCTCTCGCTCGGGGCCACGCCGTGGCAGCTGGCCCGGGTGCCGCTCGCGGTGGGCGGGGCGCTGGGCGCGCTGGTCCTGCTCCTCGCCTCCACCGCCGAGCCCTGGGGGCTCAAGCAGGTGAAGGTGCAGGTGAGCGAGGTCATCAAGAAGAACGTCCTCGGTGACGTGCGCCCGGGCGTCTTCTACGAGGACCTGACCGACCTGACGCTCTACGCCCAGGAGGTGGACCGGGAGCGCGGCGTATGGACGCACGTGCTGGTCCACGACGACCGGGACCCGCGCGCCCCGCTGCTGGTGCTGGCCCACGAGGGGACGGTGAACCCCTCCGGCCGCGGCGCCTCCCTCTCGGTGGGTCTCCGGGCGGGCGAGGTGCACCGGGCGGAGCAGACCGGGACCGACTACGCGATTCTCACCTTTCGCGACGGCAACCTCTCCATCGGGGTCGAGGACTCCATCCTCCGGAAGAACCACTTCCGCTCGCCCAAGGAGGAGCTCACCCCGCGCGAGCTGCTCGCCGCGGCGAACGAGGCGCGCGGCGGAGGAACGAGCCCGGCGCCGTTCCTGACCGCGTTTCACGTCCGCCTGGCCGAGGGGCTGACGCCGCTGGCCTTCGCGCTCTTCGGCGTGCCGCTGGCCATGTCCTCGCGCGCCGCGCGCACCCGCGGGTATCTCCTCGCGCTTGGGGTCTACGTCGCCTACTACATCGTGGAGCGCAGCTTCGAGAACCTCGGCACCGCGGGGCGGCTCGCGCCGTGGCTCGCCGGCATGGCGCCCAATCTGGTGTTCGGCGCGTTCGGCACCTGGCTCTTCGTTCGCCTGACGAGGCGAGGGCTGGTGGCTTGATGCGCGGGCTCCTTCTCCGGCACGTGCTCCGCCGCTACCTGGTCATCGTCGGCGCGGTGCTGGCCGGGCTGCTGGTGGTCTTCCTGGTCGCCGACTTCGTCGACCGCGCCCGCTCCTACACCGGGCCCAACTGGGTGCGCGACGTGGCCGAGCTCTACGGGTGGAAGGCGGTGGTGGCGGCGCACCAGCTCGCCCCGGCGGCGCTGCTCCTGGCGGGCGCCACGCTGGTGGCGCTGCTCCGGCGGCGCGGGGAGCTGACCGCCATCCTCGCGCTCGGCTTCGGGCGGCGGGTGCTCTTCCTGCCGGTGGCAGGGGTGGCGCTGGCCGCGGCGCTGGTGCTCGGCCTCCTCGACGAGTATCTGGTGGGGCACGCGAGCCGCCGGGTGGACGAGATCACCGCGCTCCGCTTTCACCGCTGGGGCGACTGGCGGTCGTTCTACGAGCGCAAGCAGTGGTTCCGGCATGACGACCGCATCCTCCACCTCGAGGGCGGGGACGTGGAGTCGGGCTTCCGCGGGGTCACCCTGCTGCGCCTCACCCCGGACTTCGACCTGGCCGAGCGGGTGGATGCGCAGACGATGGAGCACGCCGGCGGCACCCGCTGGCGGCTGGGGGGCGTGACGCGGCGGGTGTTCGACCGGCGCGGCGGCCTGAAGCTGACCCAGACCCCCGAGGAGACGCTGGACCTCGGAATCTCCAGCGCTCTCCTGGGCATCCGGCCGGGGCGGCCGGAGCAGATGCGGCTGCCGGTGCTCCGGCAGCAGATCCGCGCGCGGCGGGAGGTGGGCCTCTCCGACCGGCTCTACCTGCTCGCGCTGGGCAATCGCTTCACCTATCCGCTGGCCGGGGTGCCGGCGGCGCTCCTGGCGGTGGTGCTCGCGCTGCGGCCCGGCCGTGGCGGCTCGCTCACCGGGGCGCTGGTGGAGGGGCTCGCGGTCACCATGGGCCTGTGGGGGCTCACCGTCATCGCCCGGGCGCTGGTGAACGCTGGCCGCATCGCGCCGCTCTTCGCTGCCGCGCTTCCGCTGCTCGCACTCACCGTGGCCCTGGGGGCGCTGCTCTGGGTTCCGCCCGGGGCGGCCCGCCGCATCCTCCGGCGGGGAGGGTGGTCCGGAGCGCGGGCGTGAGCCCAGCGCGGGTCGCGACGGCGCTCCTGGCCGCGTGGGCTGCCTCGTTCTGGCTCGCCGAGGGGCTGAACCAGGGCGTGGCGGACGTCGCGCTCGTCGCCTCGGCGGTGCTGGTCCTCCGCGGCGTCTCGCTCCCCGGTGAGGCACGGCTCCCGGTGCGCGCGGCGCTCTGCCTCGCGGCGTGGCAGGCGCTGTCCCCGCTGGTGGCGCGGGCGCTCGGGGCTCCCGGCCTTCCTCCGGCCGCCCTGTGGCTGCACTGTCTCGACACCGCGGCGCTCGCCGGGGCGGTGCTGCTCGGAGCCCAGGTGCTTCGCTGGACCTGGCCCGCGGCCATCTTCCTCGCCGGGGGACTGCTGTCGCTCGGGCTCTCGGCGGTGCAGCACCTCGTCCGCTGGTCCATCCCCATCCCGGGGTTCCTGCGGGTGCCGGTGGACCGGGTGCACGAGACGTTCGGCGGCGAGGACCGCTACGCAGCGGGCGGCTTCTTCTTCCACCGTCTCCGGCTGGCCCACGCCTCCATCGCCGCGCTCGGGCCGGCGCTGGCCACCGCGCTCGGTCCTGCGGCGGGCCGGACCCGGGTGCTCGCCGGGACGCTGGCCACGGCCTGCGTCGGGTGCATCGTCCTCGCTTACGCCCGGGCCGCGCTCCTCACCACGGGCCTGCTGGTGCTCGTGGCCGGCGTGGTGGTGACCCGGAGCGCACGCGTCCGGGCCGCGGTGGTCGCGCTGGTCCTGGCGGTCGCCGCGGCGGCGCTGGTGAGCCCGGGGTGGCACGTCCGGCTCGGCCAGGCCACCGAGAACTTCGTCGGGGGCGAGCGGGCGCTGGCGCGGGCCGCCGGGTGGGACCTGGTCCACCGGCACCCGTGGCTCGGGGTTGGCTTCGGCAACTACCGGACGGCAGCGCTCGCCCGGCAGGGCGTGACCGGCATCACCGACATGCTCTCGCGCGACGCGCACTCCATCGCGCTCACCGTCTGGGCGGAGACGGGGCTCCTCGGCCTTCTGCTCTGGGCGCTGCTGCACGCGGCGCTCCTTCGCGCGCTGCTGCGCCGGGCCCGCGGCGGGAGCACGGTGGCGCTCGGGGCGGCGCTCTCCTGGGCCGGGTACCAGACGCTGGGCATCGCCCACCACCTCCCGTTCCACCCCAGCGTGGCGCTCGGCTTCGCGCTGATCTGGGGCGTGGGCCTGGTCCACCCCGGCTCAGCCGAGGGCCGAGCGGTAGACCGCGAGGGTGTGCCGGGCGCAGCGCTCCCAGGTGAAGGCGCGGGCGCGCTCGCGGCCGGCGGAGGCCCAGCGGGCGCGTAGGAGCGGGGTCGCGACGATGGCGTTGCTCGCGGCGATCCACGCCTCGGGGGCGTCTGGATCCAGCAGCTCGGCGGCGCCGCCGGTCACCTCGGGCAAGGAGCCGGCGTTGGCCGCGAGCACCGGGGTGCCGGTGGCCATCGCCTCGAGCGCAGGCAGGCCGAAGCCCTCGTGACGCGAGGGGAGCAGCAGGGCCTCGGCGCCGCCGTAGAGCGCGGGCAGGTGCGCCTCTTCCACCTCGGACAGCACGCGGGTGGGTCGCGGGAAGACGCGCCCGGCCCCGTCGCCGGCGAGCAGCACCAGGGGGACGGGGAGCCGGGTGGCGATGCGCGCGAGGAGGGCGAGGTTCTTGTGCGGCTTGGGGTTGCCCACCGCGAGCAGGTAGCGCGCCGGCAGTCCCAGCCGCGCCCGGGCCTGCAGCCGCTCCTCCGCGGTCGGGGGGTGGAAGCGCGGGTCCACTCCGGGCGGGACGATGCTCCAGCGCGACTCCGGGACTCCCAGCCGGCTGGCGAGCTCGCGGCGCGCGAACTCGGACACCGTGAGCAGCCCGCGCGCGCGGCGCACCCTCGGGCCCACCACCACCCGGTAGTACACGGCGGTGAGCCAGCCGAACTCCTCGCTCCGGGCGAGGTGCGCGGCGTCGTGCAGCGTCGCCACCAGCGGCCCCCGCCAGAGGAGCGGCACCGAGAACGACGTCGCGTGGAACAGGTCGGGCTCGAGCCGGCGGAGGACGGCGGCGAGGGCGGGCTGCTCGAGTGGCGAAAGGAAGCCCGCCGGCGCGCGGTGCACCGGGAAGGTCGGCGCGAGCGGCCCGAGTTCCGGCAGGCCACCGGGCGGCCCGAGCCCCTCGAAGACCAGGTCGGGCGCGAGCGCGGGGAGCACCCGGGCGAGCTCCAGCGCGTACCGGGCGATGCCGTGCAGCCGGCCGGTCACCATTCGAAGATCGATGAGCACCCGGGAGGCCATCTAGCGCCTCGACCGGGGGGGGCTGGGCGCGGCGATGGCCGATCCCCCTGCTGCGACGCGCGGACTCGGCCCCGCGGTGCTCGGCGCCCCCCGCGGCCGGGGGAGGCTCGCGGAGCCGCGCAAGGGCGCGGCACGTCCGGGCTCGCTGCCACGAGGCACGCCTCCGCTGTCCGGTCCTCGTGTGCGCCGTCTCGCTTCGGTCTCTGCCATCTCCCTGTGCTCACGACACCCCGGTCGAGGCACTCGTCGCGGCCGCGGCATGCTACACCCACCGGCCCGAACGCCCCCCTGATGCGCGTCGCTCTCGTCCATGACTGGCTCACCGGGCGCCGCGGCGGGGAGCTGGTGCTCGCGCAGCTGGTGCGGCTCTTTCCCGATTCGGAGATCTTCACCCTCCTCCGCGTGCCGGGGAGCGTCGGCCCGGACGTGGAGTCGCGGCCCATCCACACCTCCCCGCTCCAGCGCCTGCCGGGCATCGCGCGCCGTTACCGGGTCGCCCTGCCGCTGATGCCGGCGGCGCTGCGTTTCCTCGAACCGCGGGGGTTCGACCTGGTCGTCTCGTCCAGCCACTGCGTGGCCAAGGGCGTGCGGGTGCCCCCGGGCACGCCGCACCTGGCCTACGTGCACTCTCCCATGCGCTACATGTGGGACCAGTTCGACGCGTACTTCGGTCCCGGGCGGGCGAGCCTTCCGGTGCGGCTCGCGGCGGCGGCGAGCCGTCCGGCGCTCCAGGCCTGGGACCGGCGCACCGCGGCCGACCCCGACGCGCTGGTGGCGAACAGCCACCACGTCGCGCGTCGCATCGCGCAGTTCTGGGGCCGCAAGGCGGACGTCATCCACCCGCCGGTGGCGCTCGACCGGTTCGGGAGGCCGCCGGCGGGGGGTCGGGGGGCCTACTTCCTCTGGCTCGGGGCGCTCGCGCCCTACAAGCGGGTGGACCTCGCGGTGGAGGCCTTCCGGCGCACGGGGCACGCCTTGTGGATCGCCGGGGACGGGCAGGACGCACGGCTGCTCCGCTCTGGGCTTCCGCCCAACGTCCGCTGGCTCGGGAAGGTGCCCGACGCGCAGGTTCCGGAGCTGTACCGTGGCGCTCGGGCGCTGATCTTCCCCGGCGAGGAGGACTTCGGCATCGCCCCCCTCGAGGCGCTCGCCTCCGGGCGTCCGGTCATCGCCCTGGGCCGGGGCGGGGCCCTGGAGACCCTCACCCCACAGACCGGGCTGTTCTTCGACCGGCCCACGCCGGAGGCGCTGATCGCCGCGCTGGAGCGGTTCGAGCCCTTCGAGCGGGGCTTCGAGCCGGCAGCCGCCCGCGCCCGTGCCGAGCTCTTCTCCGAGGAGCGGTTCCGGACGGCCCTGCGCTCGAAGGTGGAGGCGCTGCTCGCCGGTCGTCCCGGCCTTCGGGACCGGCTTCCGTGGTAGTGCAGGAGCCGTGTTCAACCGGCTGCAGCGGTTCTGGACATCGATCAAGGTCGCCATCGACGTCGCGATGCTCACGCTCGCGTTCGTCCTGGCGTACCTGACGCGCTTCGACGCGTTGACCGCGCCCCGCCCACCGGTGCGCGAGACGCTGGTCACGCTCGCCCTGGTGCTGGTGCTCTTCCCGGTCGCGTACCGGCAGTCGCGCCTCTACGCCACCAACCGGGTCCGGACGCACCTCGAGGAGGTCTTCGAGCTCTTCAAGGCCACCATCACCGGGAGCCTGGTGCTGGTGGCGCTCACCTACTTCGGCCGTGAACGTTACTCCCGGCTCACGCTGCTCATCTTCGCCGGCTACTCCTTCGTGCTGGTGGCGACGACGCGGGTCGCCTTCCGGATGTGGCTCGAGTCGGTGCGCCGGCGGGGCCTGAACCTCAAGTCCATCCTCCTGGTGGGCGCCGGCGAGCTCGGCGAGCGGGTGGTGGAGACCATCGAACACCACCGCGAGCTGGGCTTCCAGGTGACGGGGGTGCTCTCCCGCGACCTCCTCCTCCCGGGAACGACGGTGCGCGGCGTGCCGGTCATCGGGACGACGGACGAGCTGGAGCGGGTGCTCCGCGAGCAGAGCGTGGACCAGGTCATCCTCGCGCTGCCCTCCGAGGACATGCCGCTGATGAAGTCGCTGATGGAGCGGCTGGCGCTGCACACGGTGGACGTGAAGATCGTCCCCGACCTCTTCCAGTACGTGACGCTGTACGGCGGGCTGGAGGAGTTCGGCGGCCTGCCCATCGTCAGCCTCCAGGGCGGGCCGCTGGAGGGCTGGAACCTGGTGCTCAAGCGCGCCTTCGACATCCTGTTCTCGGCGGTGGCGCTGCTGCTGGTCTCGCCGGTGATGGGGGTCGTGGCGCTGGTGGTGAAGCTGACCAGCCGCGGCCCGGTGCTCTACCGGCAGGAGCGGATGGGCATGGACGGGGCGGTCTTCCCCATCCTCAAGTTCCGGACCATGCGGGTGGGCTCCGAGCAGGCGGGGCCGCGGATGGCGACCGCGGGGGACGACCGGCGCACCCCGGTGGGCGCGTTCCTCCGCCGGACCTCCCTGGACGAGCTGCCGCAGCTGTTCAACGTGCTGCGGGGGGACATGAGCCTGGTCGGCCCGCGCCCGGAGCGCCCGGTGTTCATCGAGGAGTTCAAGCGGCAGATCCCGAAGTACCACCTCCGCCACAAGGTGAAGTCGGGCATCACCGGCTGGGCGCAGATCAACGGGCTCCGGGGACAGACGTCCATCCACAAGCGGATCGAGTACGACCTGTACTACATCGAGAACTGGTCGCTGCTCCTGGACCTCAAGATCCTCGTGCGAACGGCGCTGGGCGGCTTCCTGTCACGCAACGCCTACTGACAGCGGAAACGCGGTGAGCGGACTCGGGCCAGCACCTTCGTGCCGCCGCCGCTCTGCGGGGGCGCCACGGGCGGCCTGCGCTCAGGGGCTCGGCGGGGCGGCGTGGAGCTCGGCCTGTCTCGGGCGCAGCGGCATCGACCTGGCCTGCAGCTCGGCGAGCGTCTGCCCGAGCCGGTCCATGCCGAGCTCGATGTTGGCCGCGCTCTGGTTGGAGAAGTTGAGGCGCAGGAAGCCGTGTTCTGGCGGGCCGACGAAGAAGCCGCTCCCGGGCACCACCGCCACCGAGCGCTGGATGGCCGCGTGGAAGACCTGGTCGTCGCGGAGACCCGGTGGCAGCTCGAGCCAGAGGAAGAGGCCGCCGTCGGGGGTGGACCAGCGCGTCCCGGCGGGCATGGTGCGCTCCAGCGCCTGGAGCATCGCCTCGCAGCGGGTGCGGTACGCCGAGCGGATGCGCCGGAGGTGCGCCTCGTAGTCGAACGTCTCCAGGAGCTCCACCACCGCATGCTGGGCGAGGGTGGCGGTCTGGAGGTCGCAGGCCTGCTTGGCGATGGTCATGGTGCGCACCAGCGGCTTCGGCCCATGGACCCAGCCGAGGCGCAACCCGGGCGCGAGCGTCTTGGAGAACGTGCCGAGGTGGAAGGTGAGGCCGTCGGCGAGCGCCGCGATGGGCGTGGACGGCGACCCGCGGAAGCGCAGGGCGCCATAGGGATCGTCCTCGAGCACCGGGACGCCGTGACGCGCTGCGACCGTGGCGAGCTCCCGTCGGCGGTCCCCGGCGAGCGTGGTGCCGCGCGGATTCTGGAACTCGGGCACCAGGTAGATGAGCGCGGGCCGGTGCTCGCGCACCGCCTCCTCGAGCAGCCCGGTGCGGAGGCCATCGTCGTCGCCGGGCAGCGCCACGACGTTCACCTCGTAGGCGGCGAAGGCCTGCAGCGCGGCGAGGTAGCTGGGGTTCTCGACCAGCACCGTGTCGCCCGGGTCGAGCAGCACGCGGGCAACGAGGTCGATACCCTGCTGGCTGCCACTCACCACCATCACGCTCTCCGAGGTCGCCGGGATGCCCCGGGCGCGCAGCCGCGCCGCCAGCCATTCGCGCAGCGGGAGGAAGCCCTCGGTGATGCCGTACTGGAGCGCCGCCGCGGGCCTCCTTCGCAGCACCGCCTCGAAGGCCTGGCTCAGCTCCCGGGCGGGGAAGAGCTCCGGCGCGGGCAGGCCCCCGGCGAAGGACAGCACATCGGGCCGCTCCGCGACCTTGAGGATCTCCCGGACCGCCGAGGGCACGACACCCCGCATCCGTCTTGCAGTCCGAACGGTCATGGCACTGGCTCCTTCCTCGGCGCGACGTGGGTCTCTTCCTTCACCGAGCAGAGGACGATGGTGGTGTGGGTCCGGGTGACGCCGGGCAGCGTACGAAGCTCCTCTGTCAGGAGACGGTCGAGCGAGCCGGTGTTCTCGGTGCGCACCTTGAGCAGGTAGCTGTCCTGGCCCGCCACGCGGTGGCACTCGAGCACCTCCTCGAGGCCCATCACCTTCTTGGCGAAGGCGTCGAAGTACCTGGGGTGCTCAATGCCCACCCCGATGAAGGCGGTGATGTCCTTGCCGAGCTTCCGGGGGTCCACCTTCGCCGTGTAGCCAGTGATGATTCCCTGCTCCTCGAGCTTCCGGATCCGGTCGGCCACCGAGGGCTGGGAGAGGCCGACCTTCTTGGCGATCTGCGCCTGGGTGAGGCGGGCATCCTCCTGGAGGAGGTCCACGATGCCGGCGTCGACGTCGTCCATGGAATCCACGTATTGCGCCTGGCAGGCGGATTTTCAATAGGTCCAAGCGGGGTTTGAGCCTATTTTCTATCAGTCTGTCTCTCCGGAACCTTGAATACTCCCAAGGGTGGATTCCGGGGGAGAGAGTCGCCCGCTAGGGTGAGCCCCAGGCCATGCGGACTCTCCCCATCGTGCGGTTCGAGGCCCGGACTCTTCCGGGCCTGCTCGCGCTGACCGCGCGCCGCGTCCCCGACCGTGTCTTCCTGCGCTTCCTGCCACCGGGGGTGGGCGGCCCGCCGCGAGACGTTCGCTTCTCCGACTTTCGCGCGCAGGTGTGCCGGGCCGCCGCGTTTCTCGAGCGTGCCGGGGTGAGGCGCGGCGACCGGGTGATGCTCCTCGCCGAGAACTCCCCCGAGTGGCAGGCCGTGGCATTCGGCGCGCAGCTTCTCGGTGCCGAGCCTTCGGCCCTGTTCGCCAGCCTCGGCGGTCCGGCGGTGCAGGACATCGCGCTGCGCGTCCGTCCGCACGTGGGGTTCGTCTCGACCAGGGAGCAATGGGCCAAGCTGGCCCCCGTCGCGGAGGCGCTTGCCGGGCAAGGGCTGACCTCGGTGCTGGCCGCCGACAGCAGCATTGGCGACCTCTTCCCGGAGGGCATCCGCTGCGCGAGCGTGGACGCCGTGCTCGGAGAGGGTGCACCAGGCCTCGGCCTCGAGGAGTTCGAGGCCCGCGCGGCGTCCATCAGCGAAGAGGATCCCTTCCTCCTGCTCTTCACCAGCGGCACCACCGGCCGCCAGAAGGGGGTCCGGCTGCCGCAGCGGACCATCGTCCATGCCATCGAGGCCGGCGCGCTCTCCACCGCGCGCACCGAGCGCGACGTCGGACTGCACCTGCTTCCGTTCGGGCACGTCGCCGGCCATGACCAGTTCGCCCTGGCACTGGCACAGGGGCACACCCTGCTGCTCATCGCGCACCCATCCGATGCGCCCCCGGCGCTCGCCCTCGGACCGACCTACGTCTTCTCGGTGCCGCTGGTGTACGAGCGGATGCGTGCGCGGGCGCTCGAGGGCCTGGGACACCTTCCCTGGCCTCTGCGTCGCCTCCTGCACGCTGCGCTGGAGGCGGCGGCGCGGGTCCGCGTGGACGGGGCATCGGGTGCCCTGAACCGACTGGGGACCTGGGCGGCCGACCTGCTGGTGGGCCGGAAGGTGCGCACCGCGCTGGGCGGGCGCGTCGAGGGGCTGTTCGCCGGCGGAGCACCGACCTCCGCCACGCTGTTCCGGTTCTTCGAGGGACTGGGCATCCCGCTGGTCGAGCTCTACGGGATGAGCGAGACGGCGGGGATGATCTCCTCGAACCTCTTCGGCGAGCGCCGGCGGCCCTTGAGCGTCGGACTGGTCAGCCCGGACCACGAGCTTCGCTTCGCCGAGGATCACGAGCTGCTCCTGCGGGGCCCGCTCATGCTCAGCGGCTACCTCGAGCCCGTAGACGACGCCGACGCCTGGACCCCGGACGGATTCTTCCGGACCGGAGACCTCGGGGAGCTCGACGCCGACGGATGGCTCCACATCACCGGGCGCAAGAAGCATCTGCTGGTGCTCAGCACCGGGAAGAAGGTGGCGCCCGAGCCGCTGGAGACGGCACTGGGCTCCACCCCGCCCTTCGAGGGCGCGCTTCTGCTCGGCGACGGGTGCCCGTTCGTCACCGCCGCGGTGTTCGTTCCCCGCAGCGAGCTGGCCCGCTTGAAGGAGGAGGGGAAGAACCCGGCCGAGGCGCTCCTGCCGGTTGCGCTCGAGCCCCTCGGCGCCTTCTCGGACTACGAGAAGCCGAAGCGGCTGCTCGTCATCCCCGGCAGTCCGACGGACTATCCCGACCTCGTCACCCCGACCCTGAAGCTGCGACGGAAGGCGGTGCTCGACTTCCTCGGGCCCGAGCTTCCCGTTCTCTACTCCGGCCCACGCGCGCCAGGATGAGGCTCGTCCTCCCCGGGAGGCGAGGTGGAGAGCTCGGACGGGTCGAAGTGCGCGTCGGGGTCCTCCATCCACTCCCGGAGGACCTGGGCGATGCGGGCGGCGTGGAAGCCGTCGATCACCCGATGGTCCATGGTCGCGTTGACGTTCATCACCCGTGCGACGGTCGGCTGGCCGTTCACCACCAGCACCTGCTCCTTGGCTTCCCCCAGCGCGAAGAGGAGGGGCACACGAGAGAACGGGACCAGCGGCGCGTAGGCGGTGTCGAGGCCCAGGGTCCCGACGTTGGTGATCATCAGGCTGCCGAACGGATCCGAGGCGATGCCGAACCGGCGGAGGTCCAGGTTCAGGGTGTAGCAGAGGAACGAGAGCACCTTCAGGAACGGCCTCAGGAGCAGGTAGGGGAGGCGCTGGAACGTCCCGCGCGTCTTCTCCAGGGCCGGGTCCTCGCGCCGGCGCACCAGCGCGACCTTCTTCTCGAACTCGTCGATGATTTCCAGAAGAGACTTCCGCTCCAGGTCGTACAGCGTGGCGCCGGAGAGGTCGGCCTTCCCCTGGTCGGTCATCAGCACCTGGAAGAACACCCCGATCCGCTGCCTGAGGTAGATGCGGTTCCAGCGGAGGATGGCGTTCGCCTCGGGGCAGGCCTGGAGCGCCATCGCCGAGGCCTTGGCCATCAGGTGGCTGACGGTGAGGTGACGACCGGTCCGCGCCCGGAAGCGCGTGATGTACGCGAGCGCGCGGTCCATCCGGAGCACGAGCGTGCCGTAGATGGAAGGGTCGTACGCCGTCTGCCAGGTGCCGAGCGCGATCTTCCGGAAGGACGACAGCTCCTTCATCTGGACCAGCGAGAGGTTCGGCATGGCCCGACCGTACACCCGGGGAGGGGAGCAGGGGCCCGGCTGCCCCGGGCGGCGGGTGCGTACGACCTCGGTCCAACTGGCGCCGCTGCCTGCGAAGGCGGTCGAGCGACCCGGCCCCCGCGGGAACACTCAGCAGAAGTCAGTGGGCGCTGACGCCGCCGTCCACGGTGAAGATCTGCCCCACGACGAACCGCCCCTCGGACGAGGCCAGGTGGAGCGCCGCCTCCACCACCGAGTCGCGTCGGGACGACGCCGCCCGCCTGCACGAAGACGTCACTTGCGCCGGGGAGGAGCAGCCGTATAGATATGCAGCACCCATGCATAACTATGCCATCGGCGTGGTCGGGGCTTCCGGCTACTCCGGCATCGAGCTCTGCCGCATCCTCGCCGCCCACCCGGCGGTGGAGGTCCGCTTCGTCGCCAGCGACCGCTGGGAGGGGGTGACCGTCCGGGCGAGGACCGGCATCGGCGGGGCGGTGGGCGCGCTGGCATACGTCCCGAACGCCCAGGCGCTCAGGGCTTCGGAGGGCTGCGCCGCGGTGTTGCTCGCCACCCCGGCCGAGGCGTCGATGGAGCTGGCGCCCGCCCTCCTCGAGCGCGGGGCGAAGGTGGTCGACCTCTCGGGGGCCTTCCGGCTCACCGACGCCGCTGCATACCCCAGGCACTACGGCTTCGAGCACCGCCTGCCCGCCCTGCTCGAGACCGCGGTGTACGGTTTGCCTGAGCTGGAGGACCGCAAGTCCATCGCCTCCGCCCGCCTCGTGGCCAACCCCGGCTGCTACCCGACCGCCGCCGCGCTGGCCCTCGTCCCCTTGCTCCGGGCGGGGCTGCTCGCCGGCGAGTCCATCGTCATCGACGCCGCGTCTGGCGTGTCCGGCGCCGGCCGGCAGGCCTCCGAGGCATACAGCTTCTGCGAGATCGCCGACGACGTCCGGCCGTACAAGGTCCTCCGCCACCAGCACACGCCGGAGATCGCCCAGTCGCTCGCGCGTGGGGCCGGCAAGCCAGTGCGCCTCACCTTCACCCCGCACCTCCTTCCCATCAAGCGAGGCATCCTCTCCACCGCCTCGGCGAGGCTGGCCCCCGGCGCCGGACCGAGAGCGCTCGCCGAGGCGCTCCGCGCCGCCTACCGGGACCAACCGCTGGTGGAGGTGCTGGACACGCCCGAGCAGGTGTCCATCGCCCGGGTCGTCGGAACGCCGCGCGCCGCGGTGGCCGTCTCCGCCGCCGACTCGGGCTTCGACCCGGGCCGGGTGGTGGTCGTCTCGTCGATCGACAACCTCCTCAAGGGCGCCGCGAGCCAGGCGGTGCAGAACCTGAACCTCATGCTCGGCCTGCCGGAGACAACCGCGCTCGAGCCCACCCCCGGAGTCTCCCCATGATGGTGCAGGGCTTCCGGTTCGCCGGGCTCCACGCGGGCATCAAGCCGGCGAAGAAGGACCTGGCGCTGGTGGTCAGCGAGGTGCCCGCCTCCGCCGCCGGCTGTTTCACCGTCAACCGTGCGCAGGCCGCCCCGGTGCAGGACGCCCAGCCCCGGCTCCCCGCCACCGGGGTCCGCGCCATCCTGGTCAACAGCGGGAACGCCAACGCGCTGACCGGCGAGGAGGGCCGCAAGGACGTGGTCGCTGTCCGGCGGGCGCTCGGTGCAGTGCTCCACGTCCCGCCCGAGTCGACCTTCACCGCCAGCACCGGGGTCATCGGCGTGCCGCTGCCGGTCGAGAAGATCACCCAGGCGCTCCCCCGGCTGGCCGAGTCGATCGGCGCGAGCTGCGAGCCCGCGGCCGAGGCAATCATGACCACCGACACCCACCCCAAGGTGGCGCGCCGGTCGCTGCACCTCGGCGGGCGCGAGGTGAGCATCCTCGGCTTTGCCAAGGGCTCGGGGATGATCGCCCCGCAGATGGCGACGATGATCGCCGTCGTCTGCACCGACGCAGCGGTCCCGCCGCCGGTGCTCGCCCGGGCGCTGCGGAGCGCGGTGGACGCGAGCTTCCACGCCGTGGTGGTCGACGGCGACATGAGCACCAACGACTGCGTCTTCGCCCTGGCCAATGGCCTCGCGGCCAACGCCCCGGTCGGCGAGGCCGGCCCGGACTACGAGAGCTTCTGCGCAGCGCTGACCGACGTCTGCGCCGAGCTGGCCCGCGACATCGCCGCGGACGGCGAAGGCGCCACCAAGCTGCTGACGGTGGAGATCTCCCAGGCTCCCAGCCAGGCCATCGCCCGCGACCTCAGCAAGGCCATCGCCGTGTCGCCGCTGGTGAAGACCGCGCTGTTCGGCGCCGACCCCAACTGGGGCCGTATCCTGGCCACGGTGGGCGCACGTGCCGGGAGCCAGGACTACCCCATCGATCCCGAGCAGGCCGAGGTCCGCATCCAGGGCGTGCGGGTCTTCGGCGACCGCGTGCCCCAGCCGCACGACCCCGAGATGCTGCGGGCCCGCATGCGTGAGCCCGAGGTGGTGGTGGAGGTGGCCCTCGCCGCGGGCGAGGACTCGGCAACCGCCTGGGGCTGCGACTTCAGCTACGACTACGTGAAGATCAACGCCGACTACACCTCGCTCATCGTCCCCCAGGCGGACGGCTCGGTGCGGCGGGAGGACCGGCTCACCCGCTACAGCCCGGGCTTCAAGCAGACGCTCCTGGTGGAGGCCCTGAAGTACATCTCCCGCTTCTCCGGGACCACCTGCGTGCTGGGCTACGCCGGCGAGGGGCTCCGCAAGAGCTCCCTCCGGGCGAGCTTCTGCGAGGACGTGGTCCTCCTCCGCTCGGTCGGACTGCGACCGGTGGTGGTGCACGGGGCCGTCCCCCCGGAGGAGGGGATGCCTCCACTCGATCCCGACGTGCTGGAGATGGTGCTCACCGGCCGGATCACCGGAGATCTGGTGGCGCTGCTCAACGCAGGCGGCGGCAGGGCGGTGGGTGTCTCCGGCAAGGACGGCCCGCTGCTTCGCGCGGTGCCCGCGGTCTCCGATGCGGTCGCCCCGGGCGAGCGGACGGGGGAAGTGCGCGAGGTGAATCGCCAGTTCCTCGAGATGCTCATGGAGAAGGACTACCTCCCGGTCATCGCCCCGGTGGGCATTGGCCCCTCGGGCGAGACGCTGCACCTCTCCCCCGAGGGCGCGGCGGCCGAGGTGGCGATCGCCCTCGGCGCCCCCAAGCTGATCCTTCTCCAGGATGCAAAGGGGCTCCTGGCGGGCGGCGAGATCCGGAACCAGCTCACGGTGATGGACCTCGAGCGCCAGCTCGCCGACGGGGCCGTGCCGCCGAAATCCAAGCCGCTGGTGCACGCCATCCTCCGCGCGCTCGCCGGCGGTGTGGAGCGGGTCCACGTGCTCGATGGCCGGGTGGCCCACGCCACCATCGCCGAGCTCTTCACCGACCATGGCGTCGGTACCCTGGTGACCGCGAGATGAGGGCGCGGGAAGAACAGACCACCGAGGCCCGGCGGGAGGCCATCCGCCGGCTCATCCGCGGGCACCGGGTCGCCACCCAGGAGGACCTGCGTTCGCTCCTGGCGAGCCAGGGCTTCGAGGTGACCCAGGGCACGCTCTCCCGCGACCTCGCCCGGCTCGGCGCCCGGCGCGCATCGGGCAGCGAGGGCGGCACGGTGTACGAGCTCCCGCCCGAGGGCACCCCGGGGACGGCGTCCGGACTGCTGGAGGCGCTCGACCCGCTGGTGCGCGGGGTCAGGGACAACGGTGCGCTGGTCGTGGTGCACACCACCCCGGGCGCCGCATCGGCGGTGGCGCTGGCGCTGGATCAGGCGCGGCTGCCCGAGGTGCTGGGAACCATTGCCGGCGACGACACGGTGTTCGTCGCCCCGCTGCAGGCTGCCTCGGCGTCGAGGCTCACCCGGGTCCTCCAGGGACTCTTACGGAAGGGAAGAAGGTCATGAGCAAAGAGAAGATCGTCCTCGCCTACTCGGGAGGCCTGGACACCTCGGTGCTGGTCCGCGTCCTGTCGCTGGACTACGGCTACGACGTCATCTGCTGCCACGCCGACGTGGGCGAGGCACGCGACCCCGAGGCGCTGACCGAGCGGGCCAAGGCCGCCGGGGCGATCGCCATGGAGATGGTGGACGCCAAGGAGGAGTTCGCCAAGGACTTCTGCTTCCCCGCGCTCCAGGCCAACGCGCTCTACGAGGGCATCTATCCGCTCAGCGCCGCGCTCAGCCGTCCGCTGATCGCCAAGCACCTGGTGGAGGTGGCCCACCAGTACGGCGCCACCGCGGTGGCCCACGGGGCAACCGGCAAGGGCAACGACCAGGTGCGCTTCGACCTGGCGGTGAAGGGGCTCGACCCGGCGCTGAAGATCATCGCCCCCCAGCGCGAGCGGAACATCAGCCGCGACGAGGCGATGGACTACGCCGCCAAGCACGGCATCGCCGTGCCCACCACCCGGAAGAGCCCTTTCAGCATCGACGAGAACCTCTGGGGCCGGAGCATCGAGGGCGGCGTGCTCGAGGACCCCAACACCGAGCCCCCCGAGGAGGCGTTCGCCTGGACGAAGTCGTGGAAGGACGCCCCGGCCGAGCCGGGGTCCATCCGCATCGGCTTCGAGGCCGGGTATCCGGTGTCGGTGAACGGCGAGCGGCTCTCACCCGCAAAGCTCATCTCCAAGGTTGGCGAGTTCGCCGGCCTGCATGGCGTGGGCCGCATCGATCTCATGGAGAACCGAGTGGTCGGCATCAAGAGCCGCGAGACCTACGAGTGCCCGGCAGCGGTGGCGTTGATCGCCGCGCACCAGGACCTGGAGCGCTTCACCACCCTGGGCCTCTCGGCGCGGACGAAGGCCCAGCTCGACGACACCTTCGCCCAGCTGACCTACGACGGCTTCTGGTTCTCGCCGCTCCGGCGTGCCATCCAGGCATTCAATGACGAGAACAACAAGTACGTGACCGGCGAGGTGACGCTGAAGCTGTTCAAGGCGTCGCTCCGCGTCGTCGGCCGGAGCTCGGAGTTCGGGGTGTACAACAAGCTACTCTCCACCTACGGGCGCGAGGACAAGTTCGACCACCGGGCCGCGGAGGGCTTCATCAACTTGCTCGGGCTCCAGCTCCAGGAGTACAGCCGCCTGCACGGGGGAGGGGCTTGATCGCCAAGACCGACGCCGCCGGGGGACCGGGCCTGCTGCCCGAGGTGCTGGCCTTCTCCAGCTCCCTGGAGCAGGACCGGGCGCTGCTGCGCGAGGACCTGGTCGGCTCGCTGGCCCATCTGGCGATGCTCTCCCGCCAGGGCATCGTCCCGGCCGAGGCCGCCCGGGCCATTCACGACGGGCTGGTCGGTCTGTGGCACGACGCCGAATCCGGGGCCTTCGTGCCCGCCGGCGAGGAGGACGTGCACATGGCGGTGGAGGCCGAGCTGACGCGCCGGCTGGGCGACGTGGCGGGCTTCCTCCACACCGGCCGGTCACGGAACGACCAGGTGGCACTGGACCTGCGGCTGTTCGTCCGAGAGCGGTGCGCCGACCTGCTCACCGGCCTCTCCGAGCTGATCACCCTGCTCGCCGCCCGCGCCGAGGCCGACGGGGGTGTCATCCTCCCGGCGTACACCCACCGGCAGCGGGCCCAGCCGGTGAGCGCCGGCTACTGGTGGGCGGCGTACGGCGCGATGTTCGCCCGCGACGTGGAGGCGATGCGCTTCGCCCTCGGCCAGGCCGATGCCTCCCCGCTGGGGGTGGGCGCCATCGCCGGGACGTCGCTGCCCACCGACCGGCGCATTCCGCAGGAGTTGCTCGACTTCTCCCGGCTGACCCTCAACGGGCTGGACACCGTGGGAGACCGGGACTTCGCGCTGGACTTCATCTACGCCGCGAGCCGCATCCTGCTGCACGCCTCGCGGCTCGGGACGGACGTGGTGGACTTCAGCTCGAGCGAGTTTGGTTTCCTGGTGCTCGACGACGCCATCGCCTGCGGCTCGAGCCTCATGCCGCAGAAGAAGAACCCCGACGTCTTCGAGCTGGTGCGCGGGAGGAGCGGGCAGGCCATCGGGGCTCTGGTCCAGCTCTTCACCATCATCAAGGGGCTGCCCGGTGGCTACAACCGCGACCTCCAGGAGGACCGGGCGCCTCTGCTGGGCACCTCGGCCAACGTGGCCGCGGTCCTGGGCGCGCTGCGGGTGGCGATCCCTCGCATCCGCTTCGACGCCGCTCGCTGCCTGGCGGCGCTGGAGCGCGACTACACCCAGGCCACCGACGTCGCCGAGGCGCTGGTCCGCGCTGGGGTGCCGTTCCGGTCCGCGTACCGCCGGGTGGGGACGCTGGTGCGCAAGGCGCAGGGCGCGGGACTCGGGTTGATGCAGGCCCAGGACCTCGCCCGCGCGCTGGACCCGGAGCTCGGCGCGGCGCTCGCCTCGGTCGGCGACGCACGGGCCTCGGTCGCCGGCAAGCGCAGCGCGGGGTCCACCGCTCCGGTCGAGGTCGAGCGTCAGATCGCCGCGCTCCGGAGCTCCGCCGCCGAGGCCCGGGCCGCCGCGGCCGCCGTCCCGCGCCTCACGCAGCTCTTCACCACGCTCGCCGGGGCCTCCCGATGAGGCACTTCCTCAGGATGACGGACCTGGACCGCGGGGGGAGCCGCCGGCTCTTCTCCCGGGCGGCGCAGCTCAAGCGGCGCCGGCGCGAAGGGCACCTGGAGGACTCGCTGGCGGGGAAGACGGTGGTGCTCCTCATGGAGAAGGCCAGCACCCGGACGCGGCTCTCGTTCGCCGCGGCCGCGTTCCAGCTCGGCGGGCATGCCATCGAGCTCAGCGCCAGCACCAGCCAGCTCGCCCGCGGAGAGCCGCTCTCCGACACCGCCCGGGTCGTCTCCTCGTATGCGGACGCGGTGGTGATGCGAACCACGACCGACGCACGGCTGGAGGAGTTCGTTCGCTGGAGCTCGGTGCCGGTCATCAACGGGCTCACCGACGGCGGGCATCCGGTCCAGGTGCTGACCGACCTCTTCACCATCGAGGAGTCCATCGGCGCGGTCGCCGGCCGCCGCATCGCCTTCGTCGGTGACGGCTCGGGGAACATGGTGCGCTCGTTCCTCGAGGCGGGGCCGATCTTCGACTTCACGCTGCAGCTCGCCGCTCCCCCGGAGTTCCGGCCTCCGCCCGCCGAGACCCAGGCCGCCGGTCGCCACCTGGTGGTCACCGCCGATCCACGGGAGGCCGTCGCCGGCGCCGACGTGGTGGTGACCGACGTCTGGACCAGCATGGGGCAGGAGGCCGAGGCCGCCGCCCGAGTGAAGGCCTTCCGGGGCTTCACCGTCGACGCCGCGCTGCTCGCCGGTGCACGCCCCGGGGCCATCGTCCTCCACTGCCTTCCCGCGCATCGGGGCGAGGAGATCACCGACGAGGTGCTCGAGGGCCCGCAGTCGCGTGTCTTCGAGGAGGCGGAGAACCGGATGCACGTGCAGAAGGCGCTGCTGGAGCAGGTCATCCTCGGGGGCGTGCAGGACATCGTCGAGGCCTGACGCGGCGGCAGCGCCTGCGGTGCGGCCGGAGGGCTTCTCCGGGCCCGCGGGCTCATCTCGGGCGAGATGCTCTTCCTGGGGCGCGTGGGGTGGGTCCGTCGCCGAGGGCCGTTCCGGCCCGAATGGGCCCGGTCTGTACCGATCGCCACCTCGTTTGGTCCGCTAGCCTTCGGGTCATGGTGGTGATCCTCTTCCGCTCCCGCCTCACCTCGGAGGCCGGGCAGGACTACCAGGACCTCGACACCGAGCTGGAGCACCTGGTGCTCGGGGAGCCCGGGTATCTGTCGCACAAGTCGTACCTCGCCACGGACGGCGAGCGGCTGACGCTGGTCTGGTTCCGCGATCAGGAGTCGCTCCGGAGCTGGAAGATGCACCCGCGGCACCTCGAGGCGCAGCGCCGGGGCCGGGAGCGCTGGTACGACTTCTACGAGATGGACGTGGCCGAGGTGGTGCGCAGCTCGCGTTTCCTTCGCTCGGGGGCAGCTGGATGAGTGCGCCCGGCCGCGGCGATGGGTCGCCTCTGCCGGCTGCCCCCGAGGAGGAGTCCTGGTGCTGCCCCGCGAGCTGACCGACCGCCTCGCTGCGATGCCGCGCCTCTTGCAGGCCTGCGCGGACCGTCTGCCGCGAGCCGACTGGACGCGGCAGCCTGCTCCCGGCGTGTTCTCGCTGGTCGAGCACTGCTGCCACCTGCGTGACCTGGAAGAGGAGGGGTACACGCTCAGGGTCCGCCGGATGCTCCGCGAGCAAGAGCCGGTGCTCGACGACTTCGACGGCGGCGCAGTGGCAGCGCGCCGGGCGTACCCCTCCCAGGACCTCGCCGAAGCGGTGCGCTCTTTCGGGGAGGCGCGAGGCCGGAACCTCTCGGTCCTCGACGGGCTCGACTCGCGCGCGCTCGCTCGAACCGCCCGCTTCGGCGAGCAGGGCATCATCACCGTCCAGCGCCTGGCCGAGCTCATGGCCGAGCATGACGCGGGCCACCGGGTGGAGCTCGAGGAGCTGCTGGCCGCGCTCGGTGCCCGCTGAGTCAGCGGTTCCCGGACCGTTTAGCCTCCGGGCCGGGGCGGCTCGCAGCGCCGGGCATCCGGGAGCGGGACGCCAGTCGCCGCAGCGGATCCCTTGCCCAGGCCTCTGCGCACCCACTCGCCGCGGCTGCCGGTCGACGAAGGCCCAGGCGCCTCCGCGGCGTCTCGACTCGCCTCGGCGAGCCCCCCCCGGGTGTGCTCGGGCGGTGGCAGCTCCCGCTGCCCCACGTCTACCGGCTGGCGGGCGCTGCCTCGAGGATCTGCCCGGTCTCGACCCGGCCCGAGCGCACGGCCACCACCCGCGAACCCAGGATCCTCCGGAAGCCCTTGAACCTCACTGGCTGGCCCTCGCCATTGGCATCGGCTGAGGTCTGCAGCTCGAAGTGGAGGTGGGGCATGGCGGAGCCACCAGATGCCCCGATCGAGCCGAGCTGCTGGCCCTCGCGGACCCGCTCCCCCACCTTGCAGCGCAGGCTCCCCTGGCGGAGGTGCGCGTAGAGCGCGAACTCGCCGGAGTCCAGCTTCACCACGGCGTGATTGCCGAACATCGCCATCTGGTCCGATTTCAGGAGGGCCAGGTCCAGCCGCCTCGAGTCCGGTCGGGAGTCGACGGCGGCCACCACGGTGCCCGGGGCGGCCGCGAGGACCGGGCGGCCAAAGCCGAACCAGCTCTCGTTGCGATCGGGATCGCCGTGGTGGGTGGCGCCCGCGGCGTCGAGGAGCACCAGGTCCACCGCGTGCCGGAGGAGGTTGGAGCGGAACCCGAGCTGGCGCGCCGTGGAGGAGACGAAGTCGAAGCGCCGGTGGTGCGAGTAGAAGTCGTCGCCGTCGAACACCCAGAGGCGACCCTCGACCGGCAGCCGCACCGCGGTGGGCGTGGTTCGCCGCGGATGGAGGGTGACCGTGGCGTGGCTCACCTGCTCCTTGCCGTAGAGCTTGAAGTCGAACCGGAGCTCGGAGGCGTCCAACGCGCCGTCGAGCCGCTGGAAGGGGTTCATGATCAGCTCTGGCTCGCCGGGCCGCAGCCGGTGCGCGCCCAGCACGTCGATGCTCGGGCGCTCGCCATCGCTGTTGACCGTGCTCCTCAGCTGGAGCTTGCCGGCGCGATCGAGCACCGACAGCTCGATGGCTCCCACCGTGAGCTCCTCGGAAGACTGGCTGGTCAGGACGAAGTCCACCGAGAGGAGCTGGTCCTGCTCCGTGGCCTCGAGCGCTGCCGCTGCTGGATGGACCTCCACGGTCACCGGGGCCTCGTCCCCTGACCCGAGTACGCACGCGAACCAGAGCGCCAAGAGCATGGACCCTCCTCGCCTCGGCCCCTGTACCGCGGCAGCGCGCCCTCGGCAGCCGGGGAGCCGCGAACGGGCCTTGCCCCGGGGCGGACCGGCCGCTCGTCCCGGAAGCGGGACGCGGGTCAGGTCACTGCGTCCCCGGGCGCAGGTCGCTCTGGGCGAGTGAGGTGGCGGAGGTCGTCCGGCCTGCCCGGGCGGGTGCGGTGCAGGGGCTCGCCGGACGTCCCCTTGCCGGTGCGGAGTCGGACGGGAGCCGATCCGAGGACGCCGGTGGAGACGCGACGACGGAGCCGTGCGCGCGCAGCGTCGCGACGTCGAGCCGTTCGGGGCATCGGGGGCTCGCTTGGGTGAGGCTCAGCGTGCCTTCTGCGCGGCGATCCACGCGTCGATCCGCCGCTCGAGCACGTCCAGGGGCAGCGAGCCCTGGAGCAGGACGGCGTCATGGAACGCGCGGACATCGAAGCGCTGACCGAGCGCCTTCTCCGCCCGGGTGCGAAGCTCGCGAATCTTCAGCTGCCCAATCTTGTAGGCCAGCGCCTGGCCCGGGTAGACGAGGTACCGGTCCACCTCGTTGGTGACGTCCAGCTCCGCCCGCGGCGTGTTCTCCAGGGAGTACTGGATGGCCCGGGCACGGCTCCAGCCCTTCATGTGCATCCCGGTGTCCACCACCAGGCGCACCGCCCGCCACATCTCGAAGACCAGCTGCCCGAACCTGTCGGTGGGCTCGTCCACCAGGCCGAGCTCGTCGGCCAGGGTCTCCGAGTAGAGCCCCCAGCCCTCGCCAAAGGCCGAGTGGTACAGGTGGCGGCGGAAGGCGGGGAGGTCCTGCTGCTCCGCCGCCAGGGCCGTCTGCAGGTGGTGGCCGGGCACCGCCTCGTGCAGGGTGAGCGGGACCATCTCCCACCGGGGCCGCGTCTCCGGCCGGTAGGTGTTCACCCAGTAGGTGCCGGCGCGCGAACCGTCCTCGGCGCCTGCGTAATAGAAGCCGGTGGGCGCATCCGGGGCCATCGCCGCCGGGGTGGGCCCCACCCCGTACGGCGCGCGCGGCAGCGTCCCGAAGAGGCGGACCAGCTTCGGGTCGATGCGCTTGGCGAGGTCGCGCACGTGGAGCAGCAGCTCGTCGCCGGTCTTGAAGAAGTAGCGCGGGTCGGTGCGGAGGTGCTGGAAGTACTCGGTCAGCGTCCCCTTGAAGCCCGCCTTCGCCTTCACCGCTTCCATCTCGGCCCGGATCCGGGCCACCTCGGAGAGGCCGAGCTGGTGCGCCTGCTCCGCGGTGATGTCCGTGGTGGTGTAGTGCCGCACCGACCAGCCGTAGATGCGTTCTCCATCGGGCCAGCGTCCCACCCCCACCTCGGTCGGGGCTGCGGGGAGGTAGGTCCGGACCACGAAGTCCCGGAGCCGCCGGTACGCCGGCTGGACCCGTTCGCGGATCAGCCGCTCGGCGGTCTGGGCCAGCGTCCTCCGCTCGGCCTCGGGGAGCGAGTCGGGAATCCGGGTGAATGGAGCGTAGAACGGCGTCGCCGTCGGCCCGGCATCGATGAGCTTGTCGAGCTGCGGCGGGATGCGCTCCAGCACCACCCGCGGCCACACCATCTTCCGCCGGACGCCTTCCTGGAGGAGGGCGATGGTCTGGTCGATGTAACTGCCGAACCCGTCCAGACGGGCCACCCAGTCCCGGTAGTCCTCGACCGTGGTGAAGCGGAGCTGGCTCCCGAGCTCCCCGGCATTTTGCACCCCGGGGAACTCGCCGGTGGCCTCGGGCAGCCCACGGAGGTGATTCAGCGGGAGAAGCTGCAGTCCCAGCGCGTGGGCCTCGACGCTCTCCCGGTGCTCGCGGCCGATGAGCTCGGCGTTCAGCCGGTCGGCCTCGGACAGCTTGCCGCTGGTCAGCTTCCCGAGCGACTTGAGAAATGCGACGTCGTGCTGGTGGTCGGCCTCGATGGCCGGCGCCGAGAGGTCGTCCCAGCGGTCATTCCAGCGGCGGTCGCCGAGGATCGACGCGTAGGTCGGGCTCCGCGAGAGGTGGTGCTGCCAGTCCTCCGCCAGCAGCGCGGCGAGGGCGGAGGAGGGTCGTGGCTCGGCGGCCGACCCGGGTGCAGAGAGGAGCGGGGCCAGGAGGAGGATCGCCCGGGGCCAGAGGGTCATGAACCGGCTCCTCTACTCCAGGCGGGATCGCTTGACAGCCCTCGTGGGCTCCGGAAGCTCCATGGCGAGGACTGCAACGGCCCGCAGCTCAGCTGCAACCGCTGGTGGCGCCGCAGTTGTTGCATTTGTAGCAGGCGCCGCTCCGGTACATGATCGCTCCACACGTGTGGCACGGCGGTGCGTCCTGCTGGTTGAGGAACGCCTGCCGCGGCGCGGCCTCCACCGGCTCGGCGATCCGCTCCGGCGCCGGCGTGGGCAGGGCCCGGACCTCGGGCGCGGCGTCGGCGTCCTCGCTCTCCTCCAGCGCCGGCTTGTCGAACTTCAGGGACAGCCACCGGAAGATGTAGTCGGTGATGGACTTGGCGATCGGGATGTCCGGGTTGCCAGTGAAGCCCGACGGCTCGAACCGGGTATGGCTGAACTTGTCGACGAGGACTTGCAGCGGCACCCCGTACTGCAGGGCCAGGGACACCGAGGTGGCGAAGCTGTCCATCAGGCCCGAGACCACCGAGCCCTCCTTGGCCATGACCACGAACAGCTCGCCCGGCGTGCCGTCGTCGTACATGCCCACCGTCAGGTAGCCCTCGTGGCCGCCGATGCTGAACTTGTGGGTGATGCTCCGGCGCTCGTCCGGAAGCCGCCGCCGCACCGCACGGGTGGCCTCGGCCGGAACCGTGGGGGCCTCGACCTTGGCCTCCTCCTTCTTGGAGGTGTTGAGCGGCTGGCTGCGCTTGCAACCGTCGCGGTACACCGCCACCGCCTTCAGGCCGAGCTTCCAGGCCTCGAGGTAGGCCTCCTCGATGTCCTGAACCGTGGCCGCGTTGGGCAGGTTCACCGTCTTGCTGATCGCCCCGGAGAGGAAGGGCTGGGTCGCGCCCATCATCCGGAGGTGCCCGAGGTAGTGGATGCTCCGCTCGCCCTTGGCCGGCTTGAACGCGCAGTCGAACACCGGGAGGTGCTCGGGCCTCAGGCCCGGGGCGCCCTCGATGGTCTCCTTCTGGTCCAGGAACTGGACGATGCCCTGCGCCTCGGTGGTGCTGTAGCCGAGCCGCTGCAGCGCGAGCGGGACGGTGTTGTTGACGATCTTCAGCATCCCGCCGCCGACCAGCTTCTTGTACTTGATGAGCGCGATGTCTGGCTCGATGCCGGTGGTGTCGCAGTCCATCATGAAGCCGATGGTGCCGGTGGGGGCGAGCACCGTGACCTGGCTGTTCCGGTACCCGAACTCGCTGCCCAGGGTGAATGCCTCGTCCCACACTCCCCGCTGGGCGGAGAACAGCTCCTCGCTCACCCCGTCCGGAGCGACCTGGTAGGCCGCGCGGCGGTGCTTGCCGATGACGTGGAGCATGGGCTCGGCATTCTTCGCGTAACCGCTGAACGGGCCCATCCTCTCCGCCATCCTCGCCGACATCCGGTACGCCTCGCCGCACATCAGCGAGGTCACCGCCGCGGCGTAGTTGCGGCCCTGGTCCGAGTCGTACGGCAGACCCGAGGCCATGAGCAGCGCCCCGAGGTTGGCGTAGCCGAGGCCCAGCGGCCGGAAGGCGTGGCTGTTCACCTCGATCTTCTGGGTGGGGTACTTGCTGAACCCGACGATGATCTCCTGCGCCAGGAGCACCACGTCCACCGCGTGCTTGAACGCCTCGACGTCGAAGCTGCCGTCGAGCGGGCTCCGGAAGAGCATGAGGTTCAGCGACGCCAGGTTGCAGGCCGAGTCGTCGAGGAACATGTACTCGGAGCAGGGGTTGCTGGCGTTGATCCGCGCCGTGTTGGGGCAGGTGTGCCACTCGTTCACGGTGGTGTCGAACTGCAGCCCCGGGTCACCGCACAGCCAGGCCGCCTCGGAGATCTCCCGGAAGAGGTCCCGCGCCCGGTAGGTCTCCATCGGGTGGCCGTCGCGGACGGCGCGGGTCTGCCACGCCTGGTCCTCGATGACCGCGGTCATGAAGCCGTCGGTCACCCGCACCGAGTTGTTCGAGTTCTGGAAGAAGATGGAGGCGTAGGCCTCGCCGTTGAAGCTGCCGTCGTAGCCGGCATCGATGAGCGCCCAGGCCTTCTTCTCCTCCTCGGCCTTGCAGTGGATGAACTCGAGGATGTCCGGGTGGTCGGCGTTGAGGATGACCATCTTCGCCGCGCGCCGGGTCTTCCCGCCGCTCTTGATGACCCCGGCGAAGGCGTCGAAGCCCTTCATGAACGACACCGGGCCGGAGGCGGTGCCGCCGCCCGCGAGCAGCTCCTTGCTCGAGCGGATGGGGGAGAGGTTGCTGCCGGTGCCGCTGCCGTACTTGAAGAGCATGCCCTCGGTCTTGGCCAGCCCGAGGATGCTCTCCATCGAGTCGTCCACCGAGTTGATGAAGCAGGCCGAGCACTGCGGGTGGGCCTCGACGCCCACGTTGAACCAGACCGGCGAGTTGAACGCCGCCTTCTGCCGCAACAGCAGATGGGTGAGCTCGGCGTGGAAGGCCAGCCGGTCCGTCTCGGTGGCGAAGTAGCCGCCCTCCTGGCCCCAGCGGGTGAGCGTGTCCACCACCCGCCCCACGAGCTTCCTGACGCTGGTCTCGCGCTCGGGAGTGCCCGGGGTGCCCCGGAAGTACTTCGAGGCGACCACGTTGGTGGCCAGCATCGACCAGGACTTGGGGACCTCGACGGCCTTCTGCTCGAAGACCACCTTTCCGTCCTCGCCGGTGATGCCGGCGGTCCGGTACTCCCAGGCCATCTCGTCGGCCGGGTCCACCCCCGGGGTGGTGAAGTAGCGCGGAACGATGAGGCCGCCACCGCGCACCGCGGCCTTGCGCTCCTTGGTCTGCTTCCGCTCCTTCGACGCCGGGGACTTCAGCTCACGCTCCATGGAATCTCCTGAAATAACGCCGTCGGGCGCACGGAGCCGTTCGGAACGCGCCTCCGGGCGCGTCCGGAACACCGTGCTGGGGTGGTGGGGTGGTCTTCGGCGGCGGACCGACTTTCGTTCGTCTCTTCAGCGCCTTCCGAAGCGCCGCCGTATGCAGAAGCGATCTTGCTAGAAGCGAGCAGGCTGTCAAGCGCCTGACCGCTCAAAAGCTCAATCTGTAGGGGGACTCTGTTCGCCGACACTCAATGTGTTGAGGTGCACCGTGTCTCCCCTGTGCTGCACGGTCATGGCGTCCCCTGGTCGATCCCAACCCGTCTCCGGGGAGTCCGGAGGCAGAGGATCGACCATCGCTCGCGGGTCTGACACGTCCGTGCTCCCGCTGTGCAACGGGCCGCGTCGGGACGTGCAGGCAGCTGCACAGGCCCCACGCGTCCGGTGTCTCACCCGCATCTGGCGCGCATCGTGCTGGATGGACCGCGCGGAGGGATGCCCTTGCTCCCATCACCGTGCGGAACGATCCGTGCCCGTCTCGGATGCCCGGGGGCACTGGCGCTCGGGTTGCTGGCCCTGCCGGGCTGCTCCTTCCTCTTCGTCCGGGGCCCGGACCGTGAGGCACCTCCGCCGGTGCAGTGCACGGAGTCGAATGCGGCCCCGATCGTCGATCTCACGCTCGGCACGCTGCTGACTGGCGAGTTCGCTTACGTCTACGCCAAGGCAGCTCCGGAAGGCGGCTTCGGTTCGGTGAAGGAGCAGATCCCCGTCCTGCTCGTCATGAGCGGCATCGTCGCGACGTTCGTGACCTCGGGGCTCCACGGCCTCAATCAAACCGCACGATGCCGCGACGCGCGAAAGGTCGAGGCGCTCTGCCCTCAGGTCCCGATCCAGCGGCCGCCGGCCATCGCTCCGGTGCCGGACCCGGATCCGCCGGCGCCGTTCCGGCCGACCTTGCCGGACGGCTCGCCTCCATCCGAGGGAGCCCGGCCGCCCGAGGACTGATGCGCTCTGCCGAGCCGGGCGCGCCCCCACCGGCCCGGTGCACCGAGCCGGTGGCCGCACGCGTCGTCGGCGCGCTCACCGGGCCTGGGACGGACAACCAGGCGGGCACTCGGAGAGCGAAGCGCCACGGCCGGGTCGGCGCGCGAGGCGGTGGAGCCCTTTCAGGCCTCTGCGACCCGGCGGATCGCGGCCAGCAGCGCCTCGAGGTCCGACTCGGTGGTCAGCGGATTGATCAGCGTCACCCGGAGGTGCAGCTGGCCGCGGAGCCGGGTCTGCACGAGGTAGAAGCTGCCCTCGGCGAGGAGGCGGTGACGCACCCGCTCCTGGTGCGCGTCCAGGTCCTGGAAGTCCTCGGGTACGTGCCGGAAGCAGACGATGTTGCAGTCCGGCTCGACGGCGAGCTCGAAGTCGTCGGCGTCGTCCACCATCGCCGCGAAGGTGCGTCCGAGGTCGAACATCCGGGTGACGTACTCGGAGAACATCCGCGTGCCGTGGAGGGTGAGCGCCCCCCACAGCTCCAGGCCCATCATCCGCTTGGTGCACTCCAGCGTGCGGTGTGCCGGGTTCCACCACTCGCCCTGGCCATGCTGGCGAAGCAGATAGTCGGCCCGCTGGGAGAACGCCTCGTACGAGCGCCGCCCGTCGCGGAAGAGCACCGCGGTGAGGAGCGCCGGGAGCAGCATCATCTTGTGGGCGTCCCAGACGAGCGAGTCCACGTGCCCGATGCCCGCGGCGAGGTGCGCGTACCTCGGAGAGAGCACCGCCGCGGCGCCGTGGGCGCCATCGACGTGGAACCACAGCCCACGCTCGCGGCAGAACTCCCCGACCGGCTCGAGCGGATCGAAGGCGCCGGTCGACGTCGAGCCTGCGCTGGCGACCACCGCGAACACCTCGCGTCCCGAGCGTTCCGCCGCGGCGAACGCCTCGGGCAGCGCCTCGGGGCGAAGCTTGAATCGCTCGTCGACCGGGATGGAGACGATGCCCGCCTTGCCGAGGCCGAGGATCTGCGCGGCGCGCTTCACGCAGTAGTGGGTCTCGTCCGGCACGAGGATGGCGAGCGGCTTGGCTCCGGCGAGCCCCTCGTCCCACACGTCACGACCGGTGACGGCCTGGCGCGCGGCGAGCAGCGCGGTCAGGTTGCCGACCGACCCGCCCGAGGTCAGCACGCCGTCCGCCTCCGGGGGGAATCCGGCCTGCTGTGCCATCCAGGCCAGCGCCCGTCGCTCGAGCGGCACCGAGACCGGCCCCATCTCGTACACGGCGGTTCCGTTGTTGAGGAGGGCAGAGGCGAGGTGGAGCAGCGCCGCGGAGGGCAGGGGGGCGGTGACCTGGTGCCCGACGTAGCGCGGGTGGTGGAGGTGGTTGGACCCGGCGAGCACGCGGATCATCAGCTCGCCGAGCGAGGTGGCGGGTTGCTCCGGAGGCGTCGTGGGCCACCGGGCGAGGTTGGTCTCCGGGTCGGCCCAGGGAAGGACGGGGCCCTCGCCCGCGGTCACGGCGCCCAGGTAATCGGCGAGCTGGTCGACCAGGGAGTGGCCCTCGCGGCGGAAGCGCTCGGGGTCGTAGGCGGAGCGGAGTGTCTCGGGAAGAGCGTCCATCGCCCGGAGCGTGCCCGAGACGACGGACCGGCGCCCAGGAGAAAGCTCCGGTGCCGGGGCCCTGACTCCGCGAGCGGCACGGTGCTAGAGCATCGGGCGTGCCGCCCTATCGACTGCACATCTTCACCTGCACCAACCGCCGTCCCGACGGCGATCCGAAGGGGTCGTGCGCGGAGAAGGGCAGCGAGGCGGTGCACGCCCGCTTCAAGGAGCAGGTGGCAAAGCTCGGGTTGAAAGGGGAGGTCCGGGCCAACCAGGCCGGTTGCATGGACGCCTGCGCCTTCGGGGTGACGGTGGTCGTCTACCCCGAGGGGGTCTGGTACGGCCGGGTCAAGGTCGAAGACGTGGACGAGATCGTCCAGTCCCACATCATCGGGGGCCGGCCGGTGGAACGCCTCCGTCTCAAGGGCCACTTCGAATCGCCCAAGGTGAAGCGCGCCGAGCCGGGCGAGGGCTGAGTTTCAATGGATGGTGCGCCCGTGCGCGCTCCGGGCCGAGAGCCCAGCGGGCAAGACTCGGTCTGTCATGTCGGACCGCAGATTCGTCGTCGTCCTGATCTCCGGGCTCGTTGTCTCTGGCCGTGCCGCGACGTTCTCGGGGTCGCCGAAGGTCGAGGGGGGAGTCGCAGGCTGCAAGGCCAAGTGCTCAGCCTGGGGGATGGAGCGGGTGGGAATGCGACGAGGGGCTCAGCGTGGCTCGATCCGGAGCCGCCCCTTTGAATCGCTGAGCGTCTTGGCGAGCAGCGCGACGCAGGCGTGAATCGCCGTGAGGTTCGGAGTCGGCACGCCGGTGATGCGCCCGAGCTCGAGCACCGAGCCGACCAGCGCATCCAGCTCCAGCGGCCGGCCGGTCTCCACGTCCTGGAGCATCGAGGTCTTGTGCTTTCCCACCGCCTCGGCGCCGGCGATGCGCTTCTCCAGCGTGACCGGGAAGCGGACACCCAGCTTCTCGCCGATCTCCTGTGCCTCGCGCATCATCCGTTCGGCGAGCGCGCGGGTCGGCGGGAACTGACAGATGTCCACCAGCGTGGCGTGGGTCAGCGCGCTGATCGGGTTGAAGGTGCAGTTACCCCAGAGCTTCACCCAGATCTCGGAGCGCAGGTCCGTGGAAACCCGCACCTTGAAGCCCGCGTCCCGCAGCAGCTTCGCCGTGCTGCGGAGCCGCTCGCTGTCCGAGTTGTCCACCTCGCCCAGCGAGAGCCGGTCACCCTCCACCTGCCGGATGACCCCGGGGGAGACGATGTCCGCCGCGGGGTAGACGATCGACCCGAGCACCCGGTCCACGTCGATGTTCCTGGCGATGACCCCGCCCGGGTCCACCGACTCGAGCACCGTGCCCTGGTACGGCCCGCCGGTCTTGAAGAAGTACCACCAGGGGATCCCGTTCTGCGCGGTGACCACGGTCGTCGTGGGTCCGCACAGCCCGCGGATGTCCGCCGCCACGCCGGCGACCTGGTGGGCCTTGAGCCCGATGATGACCAGGTCCTGAACGCCGAGCTCGGCCATTCTGTCGGTCGCGCGCACCGGGAACGTCCGCTCGGTGCCGTCCGCCTGGAGCGTCAGCCCGCGCTCACGGATCGCCGCGAGGTGTGGGCCGCGGACCACCACGCTGACCTCGTGCCCGAGCGCGGCCAGCTTCGCCGCCAGCAGCCCGCCGATCGCCCCGGCGCCGACGACGCAGATCTTCACCTCACGCCCCGAGGCCCAGCTTCTGGGCCAGGCCGATGCGCTGGAGCTTGCCGGTGGCGCCCTTGGGGATCTCCGTCAGGACCACCACCTTTCGCGGCACCTTGAAGTCCGCCAGCCGCCCCGAGCAGAAGTCGCGCAGCTCGCGCTCGGTGACGGTCGCCCCCTCCCGCAGCACCACCGCCGCCGCCACCTCCTCGCCCAGCTTGTCGTGTGGCATGGCGAAGGTCAGGGCCTGCGCCACCGCCGGGTGCGAGGACAGGACGTCGTCGACCTCCAGCGGGGAGATCTTCTCCCCGCCCCGGTTGATCAACTCCTTGAGGCGCCCGGTCAAGCGCAGGTAGCCCTCCTCGTCGAGGAGGCCCTGGTCACCGGTCCGGAACCAGCCGTGAGTGAAGGCCTTGCCGTTCGCTTCCGGGTTCGCCTCGTAGCCGGGCGTCACGTTCGGTCCACGGATGCAGACCTCGCCGATCTCCCCCTGCCGGAGCTGGTTCCCCTTCTCGTCGAGGATCGCCACCTCGGGCCCCGCCGCCACGCCGACCGAGCCGGGCTTGCGCGCCCGCGGGGGCAAGGGGTTGGAGGCCATCTGGTGCGAGGCCTCGGTCATCCCGTAGCTCTCGATGACCGGCACGCCGAACACCTTCTCCATCTCCAGCATCACCGGCGTCGGGAGCGGGGCCGAGGACGAGCGGATGAGGCGCAGCCGGCTCCGGGCGATGATCTCCTTGTTCCGGTCGGCCCGGGCGAGGATCGCCTGGTGCATCGTCGGCACGGCCGTGTACCAGGTGGGCCGCACCTCATCGAGCCAGGCGAAGAACTTGAGCGCGTTGAAGCCCGGCGTGCAGGAGACCGATCCACCGGCCGCGAGCGAGGACAGCGTCGCCGCGATGAGGCCGTGGATGTGGAACAGCGGCATGATGTTCAGGCAGACGTCGTCCCGGGTCAGGGCGATCGCCCGGCCGATGTGCTCGGCGCTGGCCAGGAGGTTCCGCTGGAGCAGCGGGACCAGCTTCGGCCGCGACGTCGTCCCGGAGGTGTGAAGGAGCAGCGCCGTGTCGTCCTTCTCGCCCATCCCGCCGCGCCCGGGCTCACCCGGCGCCGCGCCGGAGGAGGAGAGGGTGAACCAGCCCGCGCCCCGGGAGCGGTCCGCGGTCAGCTCGAGCACCGGGATGGACATCTTCCTCGCCGTGGCCCGGGCCGGAGAGTCCACCCCCGCCTCGAGCACCAGCGCCTTGGCCTTCAGGTCGCCGAGGTAGAACTCCAGCTCCTCGGCGCGGTAGGCCGGGTTCAGCGGCGCCGTCGCCGCGCCCGCCCCCACCGAGAGGAACGAGCTGGCCATCTCCGGCCCGTTGGGGAGCACGATGGCCACCCGGTCTCCGCGTCCGATGCCGTGCGCGTTCAGCGTCTCGACGGTCTGGCGGGCCAGCGCCTGCAGGTCCCGGTAGGTGAGGGACTTCACGCCCTCCGGGGCGCCGATGGCCGGCGCGTCGGCAGGTCCTGCCTCGAGGAGTGCAACGATCGATGCGTGTGGCATGACGCCCCGGAGTCTAGACGCGGCTGATGCCGAGCGCGTCGGGGATCAGCTCCTCGGTCATCTTCCGGTGACGCATCGGCTTGAGCACGAAGAGCGCCAGCGCCGCGGCGAGAAAGTTCAGCACCGCGGAGACGATGAAGACCGACGACCAGCCCGAGCGCTGGGCGATGACGCTCCCCACCGGAACCAGCAGCGACGCGGTGCCCTTCGCCGTGTAGAGCATCCCGTAGATGGTGGTGCAGTACTTCCGACCGAAGATGTCGGCGGTGGTGGCGGGGAACAAGCTGTAGATCTCGCCCCAGGCGAAGAAGACCAGACCGGTGAGGACGACGAAGGCGACCGGGTTCGCCGCGAACTTGAGCAGGAGCAGAATGCCCAGCCCCTCGAGGATGAACGCCCCGAACATGGTGTTCTCGCGCCCGAGATGGTCCGACACCCAGCCGAAGAAGGGCCGGGTGATGCCGTTCATGATCCGGTCGATGGTCAGGGCAAAGGTCAGCGCGGGGAGGGTGATCCCGATCAACGAGACCGGAATGGTCGCGACCTTGTAGTCCTTGGCGATCGGCGCGAGCTGGGCGACGGCCATCAGGCCGCCGGTCGCGACCATCACGAACATCACGTACATCACCCAGAACATCGGGGTCTTCAGCGAGTCCGGTGGGGAGTAGTCGCGCGCGGTCTGCTTGTTCTTCAGCGTGACGGTGATCGGCGGGACCTCGCCCGCGCGGGGCGCCCGGAGGAACAGCGCGCAGAGCATCACCACCGCGCCCTGGAGAATGCCGAAGCGAAGGAAGGCCGTCTGGTAGCCGGAGCTCTGGATGAGGTTGGCGATGGGCACCACCGTGAGGGCCGATCCCATGCCGAAGCCCGCCGCGGTCAGCCCCGCCGCCAGCCCACGCTTGTCGGTGAACCACTTGAGCGAGTTCCCCACCGCAGTGCCGTAGACCGCGCCGGCGCCGGTGCCGCCGATGATCGCCGCGGTGTAGAGACCGGGCAGGGTGGTGACCATCGAGTTCATCACCCAGGCGATGCCCACCAGGAGCCCCCCGACCAGCACCACGATCCGCGGGCCGAACCGGTCGATGAGATACCCCTCCACCGGCACCAGCCAGGTCTCGGTCAGCACGAACAGGGTGAAGGCCACCTGGATGGCCGGCTTCCCCCAGCGGAACGTCTGGTCGATCGGCCCGACGAACAGCGTCCACCCGTACTGGAGGTTGGCGATCATCACCATGCTGAGGACGCCAAAGACCAGCTGGCCCCACCGGCTGCTCGGTGGGTGCACTGCCTGACTCTGTGCGGCGGACGGTTCGGCCACGAGCAACCTCCCTCGCGCGACCTGCAAGTGAATCGCGATGATCTAGGACCTCGGGTGATTTCGATCCAGCACCGTGTTTCGTCGACTGCCGGCGAATTCGCCCGATCAGCCTGGTGGACACTCGACCATTCTCCGCGTTGCTCCCATCGCGACCCAAAGCCGCTTCCTCCGGCCCAAGTGGCCGAGACCACAGCTGAATCTTGACTCGTTTCCCGGCGTCCCCGAGAGTCTCCAGCCGCCCGAGGGCTGGGTGGCACTCTCGATTTTCCATCTTCCGGAGGAGACGACAGGTGAACGGACACGACGACGAGACCATGCGCTTCAACCGCCGGCGGGCGCTCCAGATCCTCGGAGCGGGGCTCGGCGCAGCGAGTGGCGTGCTCGCGTTGGCCAGCACGGATGTGCATGCCGAGGCTGCCCTCAACTGCAAGAACAAGATCCCGGTCGATCCGGCCGCGGTCCAGATCCGGCGCAATCTCCAGTATGCGGAGAAGTCGACCCAGCCCGGGAAGAAATGCTCCACCTGTGCCCAGTACGAGGCGGGCAAGTACAAGGAGTGCGGCGGCTGCAAGCTCTTCGCGGGCGCGGTCAACCCCGAGGGAAGCTGTCTGAGCTGGGCGGCGAAGAGACCCTGAGGCCCGCCGAAGACCAGAGCCCGGTCACCTCGCGTGAGGTGCCGGGCTCAGGTGCCTCGTTCTGCTTGGTGCCCGCGCTTCGCTTACCGGCGCCGGTCGCCGAAGAGCCGGAGCAGCGCCAGAAACAGGTTGATGAAGTCCAGGTACAGGTTCAGCGCGCCCACGATGGTGAGCGAGGTTAGGCCCGCGCCCGCAAACTGCGCCCCGAGCATCCGGAGCTTCTGGGTGTCGTACGCGGTCAGGCCGGCGAAGACGACCACCGTCGCGCAGGACAGGGCGAAGCTGAACGCCGGGCTGCTCCACCAGAACTGGACGATGCTGGCGATCACCACCCCGATCAGCCCCATGAAGAGGAAGGTTCCCCAGGCGCTCAGGTCGCGCTTGGTGACCGTTCCGTAGAGGCTCAGGGCCGCGAACGAGCCGGCGGTCACCAGGAATGCCGTCCCGATCGACCCCACCGAATAGACGAAGAAGATGCCGCTCAGGGTCAGGCCGGTGAGGCCGGCGTAGACCATGAACAGCAGCGCTGCCACCGGCCCGCTGATCCGCTGGGCCAAGAACGACAGCGCCAGCACGACCAGGAACTGCACCATGACCAGCGGCCACACATTGCGGGCCACGGTCATCGCCAGCTGGATGTTGCTCGCCGTGTACAGCGCCACGCCCGCGGTCACCGCCAGACCCAGCGTCATCCAGCGGTAGACCCCGGCCATGAAGCCCGCCGCGGTCGTGCCGGTGAGCTCGCTCGCCCGGCCAGAGCCGCCCGTCTCGCCGAGGTCGCGGCCGTCGCGCGCCGCCCTGCGTGCATCGAATTCCCAGGCCATCGTGTCCTTCTCCTTGGAGGGGCCACCGCCCCTGATTTCAATTCTCATAACGCAGCGCGGGTCGGTGGCCAGCGCGGACGAACACCCGGGAAGGGGTCAGGATTCCGCCCGGAGTGCACTCCGGACCCGCGCCCAGACGCTCTCCTCGACCAGCGGAAGGACCCCGCCGCCTCCCTGGATGTTGACGATGCGAGAGGCCGAGGCCCGCACCACGCCGCCCCACGCCGGCTCGGGGTCGAGGCCCACCGAGGCGAAGGCCGAATAGTCGACGAAGACCTCCGCCTCCACCGGACCCGCCGGGGTGGCGAGGAGGTGTCTCTCGCGCGGGATGTCGACCACCTCCTGGACGACGAAGCCGCCGCCGCGGGTGTCCTTCGCCGCTCGCCGGACCAGCTCCGCCCAGGAGAGGCGCTCGCCGAACGCCATCTCGGAGCGGGTCGCGAAGCCGGGCTCGTCGGATGCCGGACCGATGAACACCGCCTTGCCGCCGTAGTCCCACGCCCGCTTGAGGACGAAGGACTCGGGATGCGCGGCGACATGGGCGACGAGGTCGGTCACCACCTCCCCGGTGGGACCGCGGGCCGAGCCCGGCGCGAGCGCGCGCGTCCAGGGCACCGCCCGGCGAATGGCCTCGAGCGCGTCGGGACCGAGCCCGGCCGCGCTGGCCAGGGCCGGGTCCTCCAGGGCACGCGAGAGCAGCGCGAAGTTGCTCTTGGCCTCGACGTGCGCGGCCGGGCGGTTGAACAGCAGCGAGCCCCGGGCCGTCTCGCCGGCGAAGAACGCCTCCAGGAACGGGCTCGGCGTCTCGCTCAGACGGTGGACGAAGAGGTGGCGGTAGACGAGGTCGAAGGCCTTCCCCTGTGCGGTGAAGCGCTCGTCGCCGCTGGCCTCCTCGGGGTAGACCCGGTGGGTCTCGGTGCCCAGCTCGCCGAAGCGCTTCACCAGATGGTCCACCTCCGAGAGCTGGCTGTCCGCGCGGCGGCAGAGCACCGCGATGCGCTCCGGGGGACGGCCACGCTCCTGTACCGACGCCGTGAGCAGCGCCCGGTAGAGCGCCTCGACGTTGCTGCCGTTGTCCCGCTCCAGCCGCCGCACCGCGGCCTCATCCAGCCCAGCGGCACGCCCCACGACGTGGAGAAAGGCGCCCGCGGCCAGGTCCGAGTAACCGGGCATCGCCGGGATGGTGGCGTTCAGCTCGAGCGCGGCGGGATGGTCCGAGACCAGGAAGTCGACGCGGGCGATGGCCAGCCGCCGCGTGCCCGGCGCGGAGCGCTCGACCACCCGTCGCTCCAGCGGCGAGAGGGCGCCGAGCAGCAGCTCGCGCGAGGGGCCCTGCACCGTGGCCTGCGCCATCTGGAATCCGGCACGGGCGAGCGTGCTGGCGAGCGTGCGGCGCTCGGCGATGACCCGGCCCGGGAGCACCACCGGTGTCGCGCCAGGGGTGATGGCCTTCTGCGTCCCGTCGGGAGCCGTGGTGACCAGGCCACGGGAGAACGCCTCCCGGGCGAGCGCCGCTGCGTAGGCGCCGGCGAGCGGGCGGAGGTCCTGGAAAGGATCGGGCACGGGGGATAAACGACGACCCGCAGTCCTACGACGGCCTGCGCCCCGGCGCCAGGCAGGAGACGAGCCTATGGGGATGGTGACCGGCGGGCAGCTCGTGGCGCGGATGCTCAAGGAGGAGCGGGTCCGGCACGTCTTCACCCTCTCGGGCCTCCACGTCGCTCCCATCTACGCGGGCCTGGTGGAGGAGGGCATCGAGGTCGTGGACACCCGGCACGAGCAGGCCGCGGCCCACGCCGCGGACGCCTACGCCCGCATCACCCGCGGGGTCGGTGTGGCGGTGGTCACCGCCGGCCCGGGTGTCACCGACGCGCTGACCGGAGTGGCCAACGCCAACGCGGCCAACTCGCCCCTCATCCTCCTCGGCGGCGCGGCGCCACTCTTCAACCAGAGCCGCGGGAGTCTCCAAGAGATGGAGCAGGTGGACCTCTTCCACCGCATCTCCAAGTGGTCCGACCGGGTGCCATTGCCGGACCTGGTCCCGCTCTACATGGCGAAGGCGTTCCGGGTGGCCCTGAGCGGGCGGCCGGGGCCGGTGTTCCTCGAGCTCGCCTGGGACGTGCTGTGCAACGGCGTCGACCAGGAGGCGCTGCAGATCCCCCGGCTCTACCGGACGCGCGCCCGGGTGTACCCGGACCCCATCGCGGTGGACGAGGCGCTGGCGCTGCTCGCCGCCGCCGAGCGCCCGGCGGTGATCGCCGGCTCGAGCGTCTACTGGGACGACGCCGCCGACGCGCTGCGGGCCTTCGTCGAGCGCGCGCAGATCCCCACCTACCTCAACGGCGCGGGGCGGGGCTGCCTCCCGCCCGACCACCCGATGTTCTTCCAGCACACCCGGAAAGAGGCGCTCACCGGGGCGGACGTGGTGTTCGTGGTCGGCACGCCCTTCGACTTCCGGCTCAACTACGGGGCCGAGCCCACCTTCAGCGCCGCCTCGAAGATCGTCCAGGTGGACATCGACCCGACCGAGGTGGGCCGGAACCGCGCGGTGGACGTGGGCATCGTCGCCGACAGCCGCTCGGCGCTCTCGGCCTTCGCTGACGGGGCGAAGAAGGCCACCCGCACCGCGTACGTCCAGCAGCTCCGGGCCGCAGAGCAGAAGAAACTCGCGGCGCTGGAGGAGTGGACGCGGAGCGACGCCGTGCCCATCCACCACTACCGGCTGGCGAAGGAGCTCTCGACCGTCGCCAACGCCGGCGACCGGGACCCGATGTTCATCGCCGACGGCGGGAACTGGGTCGCGCTCGCGGCGAAGGTGCTGAGGCTCAAGGCGCCAGGCCGGTGGCTCGACCCGGGCCCGCTGGGCTGCCTCGGTGTGGGCGCGCCGTTCGCGATCGCGGCCAAGCTGCTCCACCCCGAGCGGCAGGTCTGGGTGGTGCAGGGCGACGGCTCCTTCGGGCTCAACGGGTTCGACTTCGAGACCGCGGTCCGCTTCAAGCTCCCGATGGTCTGCGTGGTCGGGAACGACGCCGCCTGGGGGCAGATCCGGTTGCCGCAGGTGGGGATGTTCGGACCGGAGAAGTCGCCGGCCACCCTGCTCGCGCCCACCCGCTACGACGAGGTCGTCAAGGCGTTCGGCGGCTGGGGCGAGCTGGTCACCGAGCCGGCGCAGATCCGCCCGGCGCTGGAGCGCGCGCTCGCCTCGGGGACCGTGGCCTGCGTGAACGTGATGCTCGATCCGCAGGCCCCCGCCACCTCGGGGGCGATGGGGTACGCGGTATGAAGCCGCAGCAGCTCGCGCGCGACGACACCGCCCTCCTGGTGGTCGACGTCCAGGAGCGCCTCGCAGCGGCCATGGAGCCCGAGGCGGTGACGCGGATGCTCGGGCGGCTCGGAGCGCTGATCGAGGGGGCCCGCGCGCTCGGGCTCCCCATCGTCGTCACCGAGCAGTACCCGAAGGGGCTCGGGCACACCGTCGCCGCGATCCGCGAGCGGCTCGGGGACCTCCCGGTCATCGAGAAGCTGAAGTTCTCCGCGCTGGACGACAAGGTGCGGGCGCGGCTCTCCGGCCGGCGTCACGTGGTGGTCGCCGGGATGGAGACGCACGTCTGCGTCTACCAGAGCGCCCGGGACCTCGTTCTCGAGGGGCGCCATCCCACGGTGTGCATGGACGCGGTGCTGAGCCGGACGGCCGTGGATCGCCAGGCAGGGCTCGAGCTGGCACGCGCCGCCGGGGCGACGCTCTCCTCGGTCGAGGCAGTGCTGTTCGATCTGCTCGGGACAGCGAGCACGCCCGAGTTCAAGAGGATCTCGGCTGCGGTGAAGTGAGGCGAGGAGCTCCGCCAGATCACGTTGCGCTGGCGGGCGGCGAAGGCAAGGTGAACTGAAAGACGGCACCCCGGGGCACGTTCGCGGTCGCCGACAATCGTCCGCCGTGGGCGGCGATGATCGAATGGCAGATCGACAGGCCCATCCCGAGGCCGCCAGCCTTGGTGGTGTAGAAGGCCTCGAAGAGGTGCGCGAGAGCCGCCGGCGTCAGTCCCGGACCCGAATCCCGCACCGCGACGAGCACTCCACCCGGCTCCAGCTTCCCGGTGGTGATCCGCAGCTCTCGCGCCCCCTCCCTCATCCCGCTCATCGCCTCGATGGCGTTGAGGATCAAGTTTAGGATCACCTGCTGGAGCTGGACTCGGTCTCCGTGAACGGGCTCCAGGCCGTCCGCGAGTTCCGTCTGCACCGAGACTTCGCTCTTCACCGCCTCGCCACGGGTGAACTCGATGACCTCGCGGATTGCAACATTGATGTCGAAGCGCTCGTGCTGCACCGGCGTCCTCTTGCTCAGGGCGCGAATCCGGCCGATGACCTCGCCCGCTCGATTGCCATCCTTGACGATGCGAGTGAGGGCCTGCCGCACCTCCTCCAGATCCGGTGGTTGACCACGGAGCCACCGCAGCGCCGCTTGAGCGTTGGAGACCGTCGCGGTGATGGGCTGGTTCACTTCATGGGCGATCGAGGCGGTCAGGTGCCCCATCGTTGCGACGCGGTTGGCGTGCGCCAGCTGCATCTGGATCTCACGCAACGCCTCTGCGGCACGCTTGCCCTCGGTGATGTCCTCGGACACGATCAGGATCACGGATTGGTTCTTGATCAACATGGCCCTGCCGGTCTCGCGAACCCAGAGCGCCTCCCCATTCTTGCGAAGTTTGCGCAGCTCCCAGCTCAAGGTTCGCCCGGGATGCGCGAGGCAAGTGGCCTTGTTCCTCAGAGCGGACTCGCGGTCGGCCTCGTGAAACAGGATCTCCACGTGACGACCGATCAATTCTTCGGTGGTGTATCCGAGCTGCTGGGCACCGAAGGGATTCACGGACAGGATCTTCCCGGTCGGGGCCACCATGAAGAACATGGCCGGGTTGTTCTCGAAGACTGCCTTCCATTGCTCCTCGCTCTCGCGCAGCGCTTGATCGGCCTGCTTGCGCTCGGTCAGATCGAGCACGAAGGCGACACCTTGGTCCCCACCCTGGTCGAAGGTCGCCGCGCCGATGAGCACCGGCACGCAGCTGCCGTCCTTCCGGAAGAACTCCTTCTCGATCGGTCGCCGGAGCCCAGTCGTCTTGTGCTCCTCTATCCACTGTACGTCGCGCTCTCGCCAATCGGCGGGCGTCAGATCTGTCCAGCGCATGCGTCCTGCGAGGAGGTCCTCACGATCGGATCCCACGATCCGGAGAAACTCGTCGTTGGCCTCGAGGATGCGACCGTCGAAATCCCAGAAGAAGATCCCGACGATGTTGGCGTCGACCAGGCGCCGGATCTTGGCCTCGCGTTCTGCCAGATCTCGGTAGAGGTAGGTGTTCTCCAGCGAGATCGGGGCCTGCGAGGCGAGGAGCTTCAGCACCGCCACCCGTGCCGGGGAAAAGGCGCCTGGGGCCGAGTTGTTCTCCAGGTAGAGCACTCCGATGAGCCTGCCCTGATTGATCAACGGCAGACAGAGGATGGAGCGAGCCTGTCGCTGGCGGATGTACGGGTCAGCGGCAAAGGGTGACTGGGCCGCGGCATCGTCGAGAATGACGTTCTCGCGGGTGCGCTGGACGTGGTGGAGCACCGACTGGGGCAGCACGGCGTCCGAGACTGCCGCGTCGCGCAGCTGCACGAGCGCCGTCTCACCGCTGTTGGTGGCCTCCGCGGTGATCCGTGGCTCGGCTTCTCGCGAAAGAATGAGCAGCCCGCGCTCGGCCCCTGCCTGCTCGAGCGCCACCCGCATCAGCGCCTCCACCAGTCTTTCCAGGACGATTTCGCCCGAGACGGTTTGCGAGATCCTGTTCACCGTCGCGAGATCCACGTGTTCTACCGGCGCCGTGCTCACCGCTTGCTCCGCGGGTCGATGGCCGATGGCGTTGGGGTCAGCCTGTCCACTGCCCCAGCCTAGCCCGTCTCAGGTCAGCCGGCTGAGCGCCGAACGCATCCTCTCCGGGAGGTCCAAGGGCCGGCGGGTCGTCCGGTCCACGAAGACGTGGACGAAGTGGCCCTGCGCCGCCGCCGCGCTCTCGCCGGCGCGGAAGATGCCGACCTCGTAGCGCACGCTGGATCGGCCGATCCGCGCCACCCGCAACCCGGCGTCCAGCACCTCGGGGAAGGCCACCGGAGAGAGGTACCGGCATTGAGACTCGACGCACAGCCCGACGACCGGGCCCGACTCGATGTCCAGACCGCCCTCGTGCACCAGGAACGCGTTCACCACGGTGTCGAAGTACGAGTAGTAGACGACGTTGTTGACGTGCCCGTAGACGTCGTTGTCCATCCATCGGGTCGGGATGCGCCGGAAGTAGGGATATGCCGTGCGCTGCTCGGGCTCTGGGCGGGACATTGCGGTGCAAGAGGAGACCTCATCCCGGAGGCGCGCGGAAGTGCCGAGGTGACCTGTGGCCCCGTCGGGCGCGGGACCTCCCGGGCGAGGCCGGTGAGGGTGTGCCCCCCCCGGGGCCCAGCCCCCCGGGTCAGTGCGCGGCGAGCTGCGCGCGGCGCATCAGCCACGCGCCGGCGACGCACACGACGCCACCGACGATGGACAGTCCCGCGACGTGCTCGCCCCGGATCAACCAGCCGAGCACCAGGGCCACGCCGGGGATCAGGAAGGTCGTCGCCGAGGCCCGGGTGGCGCCGACCCGTCCGGCAGCCACCGCGAGCAGCACGTAGGCCACCCCCGTCCCCAGCGCGCCAAGCGCCAGCACCGACAGCAGCGGCCCGGGCGTCCAGTGCGCGCGCAGCAGCTCGGGGACGCCGAGCGGCGCGGTCATCAGCAGGGCCCAGCCCTGCGCGCGCCAGATGACCGGGAGCGCGCCGCTCCGCTGCTGGAGGGGGCGGGCCAGGTTGAGCGCGAACCCGTAACAGGTCACCCCCACGAGAATGAGCAGAACGCCGTCCACGCTGCTCCCACCGAGGCGAAGGCTCGGCCACGCCACCAGCAGGGTTCCGGCGAGCCCCACCGCGAGACCCACCAGCACCTCGCGCCCTGGAAGCCGGCGCGAGAGACCCGCGGCGACGATGGCCACGAACAGGGGATTGGCCCCGTTCAGCATCCCGGTGAGCGCCGAGGAGACCCGCTGCTCGGCGAACGGAAACATGCTCAGCGGGAGCGCGAGCCAGATGAGCCCCAGGAGCACCACCTTCCCCCGGTCCTCGCGGGCGATGGGCCGTCGTGCGCTGGGGACGAGCCCGAGGGTCACGAAGCCCACCAGGATGCGGGTGAAGGTCAGGCCGTTCGGTGGGATCGCCTGCAGCCCCTCCGCGATGAAGAGGAACGAGGCACCCCAGATGAGCCCGGGGCCGAGCAGGAGCAGCCAGTCCAGTCCATGAGGCCTGGCCCCCGCATCGGCCGGACGGGCGATGGGGACGGTCGGAGCCGGAGCGGGGGAGACGTCGAGCGGAGCGCGCATGGTGTCCGGGTCAAGGGTGCTCGGTGCCGGGGTGGCCCACCGCCAGGAGCAGCGCGGCCGCCGAGGCAGAGAACACCGAGTAATCGAGCGGCGACTTGATTCCCAGGGAGACAGCCATCGCCAGCCCGAACATCGCGAGCAGCGCCGCGGAGGCGAGCGACATGGCTCGCGGCCAGAGGCCCAGGACCAGCGCGACGCCCAGCCCGAGTTCGGCGATGGTCGCCGCCCAGGCCAGGAACGGGATGGTCGCGCGGGGCATGAAGGCGTTCACCTCGGCCGTGTACCGCTCGAAGGCCTCGAAGCTGCCGTAACCCACGTCCTTGCCCCAGAGGCCGAACCGGCTGGCGATGCCGGAGAGGAACGAGGCGCCGAGCGCGATCCGCGCGTAGCGGGGGGCGGCGCGGACGAGCCAGTCAGGAAGGTGCATGGCGGGAGAGGTACCGGCGGCTGGACCACCCGGAAACACCCAATTAGGCTGGTCCGACTGGTCCACTTCCATGCCTCGGCGCAGCGGCACGCTCGAGCTGGTCCTCCAACCCCGCGCACCCGGGCAGCCCGCGCAGCGCTGGGTGTACGAGGCGCTCCGCTCGGCCATTCTCGCCGGCCGGCTCCATGGCGGGGCCCGCCTCCCGGCCACCCGTGACCTCGCGCGCCAGCACCGCCTCGCCCGGGGCACCGTGGTGGCTGCCTTCGCCCAGCTCCGGGCCGAGGGGTACGTCCGGTCCACCGTGGGCTCCGGAACGTTCGTCGGGGAGGTGCCCCCGGACGCGCTGCTCGGGCTCGGAGGGCCGGCGGGGCGGACGGCCCAGCCCCCCCGTCCGGGCCGTGTCCAGCTGTCGCGGTTCGCGCGGCGGGTCCGATCCTTCCCCGTCCTCGAGGGGCGGAGGACCCGGGCGTTCCGCACCGATCTCCCGGCGCTCGAGCTGTTCCCGGCCACGCTCTGGGCGCAGGTGACGGGGCGGGTGCTCCGCCGGGCCTCGACCAGGCTGCTGCTCGGGTGCGAGCCGCTCGGGTACCGGCCGCTTCGCGCCGCCGTCGCCGCGCATCTCCGCGCGACCCGGGGCGCGCGCTGCGAGGCGGACCAGCTGGCGATCGTCTCCGGGGTCCAGGAGGCGCTCGACCTCGCGGCGCGGATGCTGGTGGACCCGGGCGACCGGGTGTGCCTGGAAGACCCGGGCTATGGCGGCGCGGCGCGCGCGTTCTCGGCAGTGGGTGCGCGCCTGGTGCCCGTTCCGGTCGACGCCGAGGGCCTGGTGCTCGACCGGCGGCGGCTCGACGGGGCGCGGCTGGTCTACACCACGCCAGCGCACCAGTACCCGCTCGGGGTGACGATGAGCGTGGCGCGGCGGCTCGCGCTCCTGCGCTGGGCGCGCACGAGCCGCGCGGTGCTGTTCGAGGACGACTACGACGGCGAGTACCGCTACCACGGACGGCCCATCCCCTCGCTGCAGGGGCTCGATCCGGACGCGCCGGTGCTGCTCGCCGGGAGCTTCGGGAAGGTGCTCTTCCCGGCCCTGCGGTTGGGCTACCTCGTTCTCCCCGGCCCGCTGGTGGAACGGGTCGCCGCCCTGCGCTCGGCCACGGTGCGACACCCGCCGGTCCTGGAGCAGGCCGTGCTCGCCCGGTTCATCGACGACGGGCACCTCGGCCGGCACGTCCGGCGGATGCGCGAGGTGTACGCCGAGCGCCGGGGGGTGCTCTACGAGGCTGCCGGGCGCGCGCTCGGGGATGTGCTCGCGCTCTCACCGGTGGAGGCGGGGCTGCAAACCTCCGGGCTGCTCGCCCCGGGGCTGCGCGCGGATGGCATCGTCCGTGCGGCGGCGGAGCAGGAGGTGGAGGTCACCGCGCTCGGACGGGAATGGCGCGGGGGCTTCCGGCGCGAGGGGCTGCTGCTCGGCTTCGCCGCGGTGCCGCCCGGCGAGATCCGCCGCGGGGTCGAGGTGCTGGCGAGCGTGCTGGAGGAGGGCAGGACCGCGATGCGACGCTGACGCGCCACGAGCTGAGTCACCCGAGCGGGAAGCCGAGCGACAGGCCGATGCGAGAGCGTGTCGAATGGATGGACTCGCTCGGGCAGCTGTCCGGCGGGCCTGCCAGAGTTTGGACCTGCGCCTTCCGGCTGCCGCTTCCGCGGGCGGCCGGGCGATTGCAGGTCCGGGAGATCGGGGTTACGACGGTCCCATGCCGATGGACCTCTCGGTCGACTTCCACTTCTGCGCCGCGCACCGGCTGCCCTATTACGACGGCCCTTGCTTCCGGATGCACGGGCACAACTACAAGCTGCAGGTCGTGGTGACCGGCAAGCCGAATCCGCGCGACGGGATGATCATCGACTTCGAGGAGATCCGGAAGAAGGCGTGGGAGCTCGCGCTCAACCAGTGCGATCACCACACCCTGAACGACTTCCTCGACAACCCCACCGCGGAGAACGTGATCGTCTGGATCTGGGATCGGCTGAAGCCGCAGCTTCCCCAGCTCAAGGAGCTCCGCCTGTGGGAAACGCCCGAGTACTGCGTCACGTACAGCGCGGACTAGCCCGGCGCGCCAGCCAGGCGCCGGACCTCGAGGCGATGCGCCGCGCGGTGCAGGCCTTCCTCGAGGCCTCCGGCCTGCCGCCCGACGACCCCGAGCTCCGAGACACCCCGTCCCGCGTGGCCGAGGCCTGGGCCGAGCACTTCCTCGACGGCTACGCCCGCGACCCGGACACGGTGCTCGCCGAGCGCATCCCCGTCCCGGAGGGCTCCCGCGGCGAGCTGGTGGTGGTCACCGGGCTGCGCTTCCACTCGATGTGCCCCCACCACCTCCTTCCGGTCGAAGGACGGGCGCACATCGCCTACGTCCCCGGCGCGTTCGTGGTGGGGTTCGGGCGGATCGCAGCCCTGCTCGATGCCTGGGCCCACCGGCTCATCCTCCAGGAACACCTGGCGCGGGGCGTGGCCCGCTCGCTCGCCCGTGGGCTGGAGAGCCCCGGCGCCGCCTGCATCATCGAGGCGCACCAGGCCTGCTTGCGGGTGCGCGGCGAGGAGCAGCGGGACGCGGTGACCCACGCCGAGGCCCATGAGGGCCTGCTGCGCAAGGACGGGATGCTCCGGCGCGAGCTGTGGGCTCGCATCGCGGCCGCGGGAGCGGCCTGGTGAGCAGCCTCGGAGGACGGATCGCCCTGGTGACCGGCGGTTCCCGCGGCATCGGCCGGGCGGTGGCCGAGCAGCTGGCGGCGGCCGGTGCGGCGGTGGCCGTCCTCTCCACGACCGAGCCCGGCAGCCTCGCGGTGGCCGATGCGCTCCGGGCGCGCGGAGCCCGGGCTCTGGCCGTCGCCGCCGACGTGGCGGACGTCCGCGCCGTGGACCAGGCCGTGGCAGAGGTGGAGCGGGGGCTCGGACCGGTGGACGTCCTGGTGAACGACGCGGGGGTCGCGCTGCGCCGGCCGGTGGCGGAGATGAGCGACGCCGACTGGGACCGTGTGCTCGCCGTCAACCTGAACGGGCCCTTCTACCTCGCCCGGCGGTGCGTCCCGGGGATGGCCGAGCGACGCTGGGGCAGGGTGGTGAACGTCTCGTCGATCAGCAGCCGGCTCGGGACGCCGGGGATGGCGGCGTACTGCGCGAGCAAGTGGGGGCTCAATGGCTTCACCCAGGCGCTCGCCGCCGAGGTGAAGGAGCGAAACGTGCTCGTCGCCGCCGTGCTCCCCGGCAGCACCGACACCGACATGCTGAAGGGCTCCGGCTGGAAGCCCGACATGACGTCGGCGGAGGTGGCGCGGGTGGTGACCTTCCTGTGTGCGGAGGCCCCGCTGGCGATGAGCGGGAGCCTGGTGGAGATGTTCGGATGAACCGTGCTTCCAAGCAGCAGCTGGAGTCCTGCCGTGCCGCCCTGGTCGAGGCGCTCGGGTCGTCGGCGCTGAAGACCGATCCCGACGCGCTCTCCGACTACGGCCGCGACGAGTCGGACCTCGGGACGACGCCGGCGGACCTCGTGGTGCTGCCCCGGACCACGGCGGAGGTCTCGGCCGCCCTGAAGATCGCCCGCCAGCACCGGGTGCCGGTCACGCCGTGCGGGGCGCGGAGTGGGAAGAGCGGTGGGTCGATGCCGCTCCACGGAGGCGTGGTCCTCAGCGTGGAGCGGATGAACGCCATCCGGTCCATCTCCAGCGAGGACCTGGTCGCGGTGGTGGAGCCGGGGGTTGTCACCGGCGATCTGATGAAGGCAGTCGAGGCGAAGGGACTGTTCTACCCGCCCGACCCCAACTCCTGGGAGTGGTGCACCCTGGGGGGCAACATCGCCGAGAACGCGGGCGGGCCCCGCGCACTGAAGTACGGCGTCACCCGGGACTACGTGCTGGGGATGGAGTGGGTGATGCCCGACGGCGAGGTGCTCCGGGTCGGACGCCGAACGATCAAGGGCGTGGCCGGGTACGACCTGGTCGGGCTGCTCGTCGGCAGCGAGGGCACGCTGGGTATCGCCACCGAGATCACCCTGCAGCTCCTCCCGCTCCCCCGCGAGGTCCAGACTGCCCTCCTCGTCTTCTCCGACGTGCGAGCGGCGGCGCGGGCGGTGAGCGCGGTGCTGGCCGCGGGCGTGCTCCCGCGCACGCTCGAGCTGATGGACGACCTCGCGGTGAAGGCGGTGGATGGCAAGGGGTTCAACTTCCCGCCCGGGACCGGGGCCTGCGTGCTGGCCGAGGTGGACGGAAACGTGCCCGAGGCGGTGTTCGGGGAGCTGGCGCGCATCGGGGAGATCGCCGAGCAGCATGGGGCGAAGGAGACCTGGCTCGCGCAGGATGAGGGGCAGCGGGAGAAGCTCTGGGCCGCGCGACGGACCGTGAGCATCGCACTGAGGGGTCTCGCCAAGCACAAGCTGTCGGAGGACATGGTGGTCCCCCGCTCGCAGATCCCTGAGATGATCGACCGGTGCAAGGCCATTGGGCAGGCGCTCGGCCTCACCGTGGCGACCTACGGCCACGCCGGCGATGGGAACCTCCACGCCAACGTTCTCTTCGACTCCGCGGACGACCGGCCCAAGGTGGACGAGGCGCTCCGGCAGATGGCTGTTGTGGCCATCGAGCTCGGGGGAACCATCACCGGCGAGCATGGAATCGGCCTCGCCAAGCGTGACCTGCTGCCGCTCGAGCAGTCGCCCGGCGTCCTGGCGCTCCAGCGGAAGCTCAAGCACGTGTTCGATCCCGAGGAATTCCTGAACCCGGGCAAGTTCCTGCCGGACTGAAAAGACCAGTCCCCCTCCTCCTCCAGCATCTCGGAGAACTCGCCCCGGGGCCGGCTCCGGGCGTCTCGGTGCGGACGTCGCTCCGCTCCCGGACCGTCTCGGAGGACTCGTCCGGGTCACCGGCCGATGGAATATTCCGAGCGGTTCCGCGGTCCTACAGGGACCCGCCCTGCCGCCGCCCAGGAGGGGCGCAAGCGAAGCCGATTCCTTGCGTAAGCAGGAAGAATGACCAGGTTCCTGGCTGTTGCGGCGCGGCGAAACCCTCGAGCCCCTCGAGCGTCCAACAGGTGCCCCTGAAGACCCGCCCCCCCCCCGGGTCCGAATCATTCCAGCAAATCCGACGAAAGGAGGTTTGAGACATGCCCTCAGCAGCCCGTTCCGAAAGTCTTTCCTCGTACCTCCGCCAGATTGGCGGTCGTCCTCAGCTCACTCGCGAGCAGGAATACGAGCTCGCCCGGCGCGCCCGGAAGGGCGACGCCTCCGCCCGCGACATCCTCGCGCTCTCGAACCTCCCGTTCGTCGTCGCGGTCGCCAAGAAGTTCGCTCACCGCGGCGCCCGGCTGGATGACCTCGTCCAGGAAGGCAACGTCGGCCTGATGAAGGCCATCGAGCACTTCGACCCGAAGAAGAACGTCCGGTTCGCCACCTACGCGGTGTGGTGGATCCGCGCGTACATCACCCGGTACCTCAAGGACAACCGTAGCCAGGTGCGCGGCGGCGAGTCCGAGCGCGGGTCGATGGTCGACTTCAGCCTCGACACTGCCATCGACGACGACGGCGACACCACCTTCCTCGACCGCCTCGAGGAGCCCAGCGCCGGGCCCCAGGAGACCTTCCTCGGTCGGGAGCAGGATGCTGACGTGCAGGAGGCGCTCGCCAAGGTGCGCAAGCGCATCGGCGACCTCGGCTGGGACATCGTCCAGGAGCGGCTGACGCAGGACAAGCCGCGTACCCTGGAGGAGCTCGGTCAGCGCTGGGGCGTCAGCCGTGAGCGCGTCCGGCAGGTCGAGCTGAAGACGAAGCACTTCCTCGCCCGGTACCTCTCGGCGTTCAACCAGGACGAGGAGCAGCTCGACACGCCGGCCGAGGCCGACGCAGCCTGAGCACTCACCCCGGCGCGGGCTCCGTCCTTCCGGGCTTCGCGCGGGGCTGACGCAGCGCGCCAGCGCGCCGGTGCTTCCTTGCGACCCCCGACGGCCGCGTGTTACGCGGGCCGTTCCATGCGGTGGACCTGTCTATCGTTCTTCCTGATCTGTCCGGCCGTGTGTCTCGCCGCCGACGGTGCAGACGCTGGAAGTCCCTCGACGTCGGGTGACCCCACCTTGGCCGCACTCGATGCGCTGTGGAGCGAGCGGGGCGACCCCGCGAAGGCCGAGGAGGCCATCCGCCAGGCCCAGGCGGCGGTGGCAGCGAAGCCCGACGACGTGGAGCGAATGTTCCGGCTCGCCCGCGCCACCCTCTGGGTCGGCGACGGCGAGGAGAACAACGACCGGAAGCAGAAGCTCGGCCGCGACGTCTGGGAGGTGGGCGACCGGATGGCGAAGGCGAAGCCCGCGTGGGTCGGCGGGCACTACTACGCGGCGGCGGGCATCGGCATCTACAGCCAGGCGGTCGGGATTCTCAAGGCGCTCGGCGAGGGCCTGGAGAGCAAGTTCAACGAGCGGCTGGACAAGGCGATCGAGATCGACCCGAGGTTCCAGAAGGAGATGCCGCTCATCGCCAAGGGCCGGTACTACTTCGAGCTGCCCTGGCCGAAGCGGAACCTCGGCAAGTCGGCCACCTGGTACCGCAAGGCGCTGGCCGTGAATCCGAACAATCTCCGGGCGACGGCCTGGCTCGCGGAGACGCTCTGGCGCGACGGTGACGTCGCCGGCGCACGGGCACAGCTGGCGAAGGTGGAGGAAGGCCACATCCCGGACGACCCGGCCGAGGAAGCGCGGGTCAAGTCCATCGCGCGGAAGATCGCCGCCCAGATGGACAAGGAGGGCGCACGATGAGAGCGGAGAGCCAGGTGGCGAGCCCGCCGTCGGCGGGCGGAACGCTGCTCCACCTCCTCCAGGAGCGAGCGGCGCGGACGCCCAAGCAGGAGGCGGCAACCCACAAGAAGTTCGGCAAGTGGACCCACGTCGACTGGGAGACCATCCTCGGTGACGTCCGTCACCTCTCGGCCGCGCTGGTGGCGCGCGGCATCCAGCCCGGCGACCGGGTGGCCATCTTCGCCGACAGCTCGCTCACCTGGTGCGTGGTGGACATGGCGATCTGCGCCGCGCGGGCGATCACCGTTCCCATCTACGCCTCGAACATGCCGGACGAGGTGAAGTACGTCCTGCAGCACTCCGGCTCGGTGATGCTCTTCGTCGACCACGACCGGAGCGCCGGGAAGCAGCCCGGGCGATTCGCCCGGGCCCGTTCCATCCTCGGCGAGTGCCCGTCGATCCGGACGGTGATCACCATGGAGGAGGAGGGGACGGGCGCCGAGGTCTCGATGGCCGAGCTCCTCGCCGAGGGCACGGCCCTCGATCAGAAGGCCCCCCGGAAGTTCGAGGAACGGGTCGCCGCGCTGCGGATGGACGACCCCTGCTGCTTCATCTACACCTCCGGGACCACCGGCGCCCCCAAGGGTGTGATGCTGACGCATGGCAACCTGGGGTTCGAGGCCAGGGCGCTCACCACGCTCCAGGTCCTCCGTGCGGACGACGCGGTGATGCTCTTCCTCCCCCTGGCGCACAGCTTCGCGCAGGACGTGAAGGCGGCCTGGGTGGGCTTGAGCTACCGGATGATCTTCGCCCAGAGCACCGACACCCTGCTCGCGGACATCGGCGAGACCTCGCCGACGATCCTTCCCGCGGTGCCGCGGATCTTCGAGAAGATCTACAACGCCGTGGTCTCGGGGGGCACCTCCAAGCCCGGGGTGGCGGGGAAGCTGTTCCGCTGGGCGATGCGGCTGTTCGAGGAGTCGGTCGACGCGCGGCTGCAGGGGCGGAGCTACGACTCGCTCTCGCTGACCCTGGCCAAGAAGCTGGTGTTCAGCAAGGTGAAGGCCACGCTGGACCAGAAGCTCGGCGGCAAGATGCGCCTGTTCGTCTCGGGTGGCGCACCGCTCTCGAGGAAGATCGCCTTCTTCTTCGAGATGCTCGGCTTCGAGGTGCTCGAGGGCTACGGCCTCACCGAGACCACCGGCGGGGCGACGGTGAATCCGCCGGGCCGGGCGCGGATCGGGACGGTGGGGCCGCCGATGCCGGGCTGCGAGGTGAAGATCGCCTCGGACGGCGAGATCCTCATCCGTGGGCCCAACGTGATGAAGGGCTACTTCAACGCCCCCGAGGCGACCCGGGAGATCCTCGAGCCGGACGGGTGGCTGCACTCGGGCGACATCGGAGAGATCGATCCCGTGGGCTTCGTGAGGATCACCGACCGGAAGAAGGACATCATCGTCACCGCCGGCGGAAAGAACATCGCCCCGCAGAACCTCGAGAACAGCCTGAAGACCTTCCCGCTGATCAGCCAGGCCATGGTGTATGGCGACAAGCGGAAGTATCTCTCGGTGCTGATCGCGGTGAGCGAGGAGTCGGCGCGGAAGGTGCTCCAGGAGGCGGGCATCCCCCCGCCGGCCACGTACGCCGAGGTGGCCGCGCGGCCGGAGATCGTCGCTGCGGTGCAGAAGGTGTTGGACACGCTCAACGCGCACGAGCCGCCCTACAACCAGCTCAAGCGCTTCCACGTGATGGACCACGACTTCACGCAGGAGGCCGGCGACCTGACCCCGACCCTCAAGGTGAAACGGAAGGCCTGCACCCAGCGCTACCAGAGCATCCTCGACGGGCTGTACGACGGCGAGACGATCGCGGACTGACGCTCGGCTCGCGCCGGGAGCAGGCGCTGGCGACGGCTCAGGAGTCCTTGCTGGCCGAAGCGGGGGACCGGGGCCCGGTCTTGTTCGCGTCCGGGCCGCCGGTGCTGAGCGTGTCCTGGCGGTGGGCATCGCCGGCGTCTGCTTCTCCGCCGAATCCCTTCTTGAAGTTCCGGATGGCCTGGCCGAGCGACGAGCCGAGCTGGGGCAGCTTGGTGCCTCCGAAGAGCACCAGAATGACCAGGAAGATGATCAGCAGCTCACCCATCTTGAGACCGAACATAGACCAACCTTGTGGTGGGACAGCAGAAGGGTAGACACCATCCCTCCCCGTGGCGCAAGCGCCTGACCGCGGCAGGGCCTGGAGGCACGAGGAGGAGGACGTGGTGCGGCGGGTGCTGGTCGTCGGACGACGAGGGGGACATCCTCGATGCGACGTGCAACGGGCGCGAGTCGCTCCAGCGGCCCGAGCAGGGCCTCCCCGCCCTGATGCTGCTGGACCGATGATGCCGGTGATGGACGGCTGGCTCACCTTGCGGCTCATGGTGGTCCGCTGGGCGTTGCCTTCGAAGACGCCTTGACGCGTCGCGTGGCCGGTCGCTACGGTCCGGCGCGCCTGTTGATTCGCGAGTCAGCGCGAGCCCCCGTAGGAGGCGGCACATGTCCGATACCCCGAAGACCATCCTCGAGCAGCACATCCCCGAGCTCTTGTCGGCGAAGCCCGAGCTGGCGAAGGAGATGAACGCGGTCGTCCACTTCGTCATCACCGGTGACCAGGGCGGGACCTGGACCCTGGACACCACGAAGAGCTCCGACTGGGTGAAGAGCGGCGCCGAGGGCACGCCGAAGATGACGGTCACGGTGAGCGACCAGGACTTCCTGAAGATTCGCCACAAGCAGCTCAACGCGCAGATGGCGGCGATGCAGGGGAAGCTGAAGTTCAAGCCCATGGATATGGGCCTGGCGATGAAGCTCGGGAAGCTGCTGACCTGAGCCGCCCCAGCGAGCCCGGTGGCCGCCTGGGCCTGCCGCTCTCGGGCGTGCGGGTGCTCGATCTGACACGGCTGGCGCCGGGGCCGTACGCGACGCTCGTCCTCGCGGACCTCGGCGCCGAGGTGGTGAAGCTCGAGCCGCCCGAGGGGGATGGCACGCGCCTCATGCCGCCCGGCGGCGCGGGCGAGCTGTTCGCTGCGCTGAACCGGGGCAAGCGCTCGCTGGCGCTGGACCTCAAGAAGCCGGGCGCGGTGGACGCCGTGCGGCGGGTGCTCGGCCGGTGCGACGTGCTGGTCGAGGGCTTCCGGCCGGGGGTGATGGACCGGCTGGGCCTCGGTCACACTGAGCTGCTCGCGGCGTTTCCGCGGCTCGTGGTCTGTGCGCTCTCGGGTTTCGGGCAGTCCGGGCCGGACCGGGGGCGAGCCGGACACGACCTTGGCTACGTCGCCCGCGCGGGCCTCCTGGGGATGGGTGGCTGCGCCGGCGCGCCCGCCATGCCTGGGGCCCAGGTGGCCGACATCGGCGGGGCCTGGGTGGCGGTGAGCGGAATTCTCGCGGCGCTGCTCGAGCGGGCGACGTCGGGGCGGGGGCGCCTGGTCGACGTGTCGCTGGCGGAATCGGCGACCTCCTTCGCAGCGCTGCACCTCGGGCCGGCGCTGCTCGGCGTCCCGGTGCCACCCGCAGGGCAGAGCGCGCTCGACGGCGGGCTCCCTTCGTACGGCCTGTACCGCACCTCTGACGACCGCTGGCTGGCGGTGGCGGCGCTCGAGCCCAAGTTCTTCGCCGCGCTCAGCGAGCGGCTGGGAATCGGTGACCTGACCGCCGAGGCGTACGGCGGCGGGGAGGACGCCGAGCGCGTGCGCGGGGTACTGGCCCAGACCTTCGCCAGCGCGCCGCTCGCCGCGTGGCAGGAGCGGCTCGCGGGTCTCGACGCCTGCGTGGAGCCGGTGCTGCTGCCGGAGGAGGTGTTCCGCGACCGCCATTTCGCGGACCGCGGGCTGTTTCCGCGCCCGGGCGTGCTGGCGACGCCGCTGCGCCTCGGGCTTCCGGCGAGCACGCCGGCCCCCGCACTCGGCGAGCACAGCCGGGCCGTTCTGACCGAGGCCGGCCTCACGGCGGCCGAGATCGACGTGCTCGTGCCCTGAGATTCCGCCCGTCTTGGGTGATGTTCAGTGATTCCAGTCTCTTGCAGGGCAGCGCAGCCCGTCGCCCGCTCGACGAACCGGCGGCGGCCGTGCGGTCGAGGCCGGACCTGGAGCTGGAGGGTGGGACTTGCACCCGTCCCACCGTTGTCATTGACTCAAGAATCAATCCGGGGAGGTCAGGGGTGTCGAGGAACCAGAGTCCGTTCACCGAGGAGCACGAGGCATTCCGGCGGAGCGTCCGGGGATGGGTGGAGAAGGAGCTCACCCCGCACGCGCTGGAGTGGGACCGCGCGGGCATCTTCCCACGCGAGGTCTTCAAGCGCGCTGGCGAGCTGGGCTTCCTCGGTGCCAACCATGACCCCAGGTGGGGCGGCTCAGGAGGTGACTACTGGTTCGTGGTCGCCTTCACCGAGGAGCTCGCCCGGAGCCGCAACGCAGGGGTGAACATGGCGCTCCTGGTGCAGGCGCAGATCGCCACGCCGGTCATCGGCACCCTCGGCACCGAGGAGCAGAAGCGCGAGTTCCTGGTGCCGGCGCTCGCCGGAGACCGCATCGGCGCCCTGGGGATCAGCGAGCCCGGCTGTGGCTCCGACGTGGCGAACCTCCGTACCACGGCCCGCAAGGTCGGCGACGAGTACGTCATCAACGGCAGCAAGATGTGGATCACCAACGGGACCCGCGCGGACTTCATCACCCTCGCGGTGCGGACCGGCGGGCCGGGGTACGAGGGAATCTCGCTGGTCACGTTCCCCACCGACGTGCGCGGCTTCAACGTGAGCAAGAAGCTCGACAAGGTGGGCAACCTGTCCAGCGACACCGCGGTGCTCTACTTCGAGGACTGCCGCATCCCGGCCCGGTATCTCCTCGGGGAGGAGAACGGCGGCTTCGCCCACATCATGATCAACTTCCAGGGCGAGCGGCTGGTGGCTGCGGTCATCGCGGTGTCCGGGATGGAGATGATGCTCCAGGACGCCGTCCACTACGCCCGCGAACGTCAGGCGTTCGGCAGGCCGCTGATCGGCTTCCAGGTGTGGCGCCACAAGTTCGCCGAGCACCTGGCCTCGGTGGAGGCGGCGAAGCGGCTCACCTACCACGCGACCACCCTCTTCGACGCCGGGCAGGATCCGGTGAAGGAGATCAGCATGGCCAAGCTCGTCGCGGGCGACCTCGCGCAGCGGGTGGCCTACGACTGCCAGCAGATCTACGGGGGCATGGGCTATGTCGACGAGACCGCCGTGGCCCGGGCCTGGCGCGACGTCCGCCTGATCACCATCGGCGGCGGCACCAGCGAGATCATGAAGGAGATCATCGTCAAGCTCGAGGGCCTGTAGCCCCCTGCGCAGGGTGCAACTCCGTGGCGCAGCGGCTAGCGCTTGAACAGCGCGTCCGCGGCCTCGCGCGCCGCCCGGAGCGGGTCCTCGTCGGTGAGCCCGCCGTCGCCGAGCTGGAAGAACTCGCAGAAGTTCGCCTGGTCCTTGTCCGAAGGCACCTCGGCAAACGGCTCCTTGCAGGCCTTGGCGACGGCAGGATCGAAGTGCCGGCATTGCCGGCAGGCGTGGAGATCGTGCCCGCAGCGGGGGCAGGTGTCCCTGCGGCCCACCGCGTTTCCGACCACGTCGAGATGACTGCCGCACCAGGCGCACCCGGGCATGGCGGCGAGAATAGACTGGGGCCGCCCACCCCGGGCACTCGGAGGGGGGAATGGTCGAGCTCCGCACCCTGGGAAGCGTCCACCTCCGCGGGCCAGGCGGGCCGCTGGACGCGCTCGCCGGACGCTCGAAGCGGCTCGCGCTGCTGGTGTACCTCGCCGCGGCGCGGCCTGCCGGACCCCGGCGTCGAGACCAGCTGCTCGAGCTCTTTTGGCCGGACGCCTCGCCGGAGCATGGACGGGGTGCCCTTCGCCAGTCCTTGCAGTTCCTGGTCACCACGCTCGGGCCGGATCTTCTGACCGGTCGTGGCACCGACGCCATCGCGCTGGCCCCGGACCGGCTCTGGTGCGATGCGGTCGCGTTGGAGCGGGCGGCGGACGCCGGGCGGGACGCCGAGGCTCTGCGGCTCTTCGGCGGAGACTTCCTGGCCGGCTTCGCGCTGCCGGAGTGTCCCGAGTTCGAGGTCTGGTGCTCCGACGTCCGGCTCCGGCTCAGGCGGCGGGCCGCGACCTCGGCCGCCGTGCTCACCCGGGAGGCGGAGCGCGCCGGCGCCTGGGACGAGGCGTCGACCTGGGCGCAGCGCTGGCTCGAGCTCCAGCCGGACGACGAGGAACCGCTGCGGGTCTCCCTCCGCGCGCTGATGCGCCAGGAGCTCCGGACGCGTGCGCTCGAGCTGGCCTCCGAGTTCGAGACGCGGCTTCGCCGCGAGCTGGGGGCGACGCCCTCGACCCAGACCCGGGCCCTGGTCGACTCGCTCCGGACGGGGCGGTGGAGCGCGGGCTCGGGCGGCGCCGCAGAGCGACCGGCGACGGAGCCCTCTCCGGGCTCGGTGGCGGTGCTCCCGTTCCTGAACCTCACCGGGGACCCCGACCTCGACTACTTCTGCGACGGGATCACCGAGGAGCTGATCGCCGACCTCTCGATGCTCGCAGGGCTCTCCGTCGCGGCGCGGACATCCTCCTTCGCCTTCCGGAACCGGGCCGCAGACGTGCGAGACGTCGGACGGAGGCTCGGGGTGGCCAACCTCGTCGAGGGAAACATGCGCCGAGCCGGGGCCGCGGTCCGGGTCACGGTGCAGCTGGTGGAGACCGCCCGCGGCTTCCACCTCTGGGCGGAGAGCTTCGATCACTCGCTGGCGGAGGCGGTCCGGATGCCGGCAGAGCTCGTCCGGCGGATCGCGCCCGCGCTGCAACGCTCGCTGCTCGAGCCCGTGCCCCGGAGGCCGAGCCAGGACACGCAGGACCGCGAGGCGTTCCTCCTCTTCCTTCGCGGACAGCATCACTTGTACCGCCGGACGCCCGAGGACCTCGCACGCTCGGCCGAGCTCTTCGCCCGGGCCGGGGAGCGGGACCCACGGTACGCAGCGGCCCACGGCGGACTGGCGCTGGCGCTCGCCTCGATGCCGGTCTACTGCGGGACCCCCACCGGCGTCGCCTGTCCCCGGGCGCTCGAGGTGGCCGACATCGCTCTCGGACTCGACCGAACGGTGGCGAGCGCGCACCTGGCGCGATCGCTGGCGCTGGCCATGCACCGGTGGGACTGGCGGGGAGCGGAGGAGAGCGCTCTGGCTGCCCTCGCCGGGACGCCCAAGGACCCGGTGGTGCGGTCCACCTGCGCCTTCTACGTCCACGCGCACGACGGCCGGTTCGAGCAGGCGCTCGCCGAGGCGACGGCGTCCCGGGATGCGGATCCGCTCTCGCTTCCGGCCATCTCCTACGTCGGCTACGTCGCCTACCTCGCTCGGGACTGGAAGCGGGCAGAGGCCGCGGCGCGCGAGGCGCTGGACCTGGATCCCGGCTTCCCGCTCGCCCTCTGGGTGCTGGAGATGGTGCTCGAGGCGAAGGGCGAGTTCGAGGACGCGCTGGGGGTCGCCCGGACGCTGGTGGCCAGAAGCCCGGCCAGCGCGATGTTCCGGGCGCACCTGGCGCGGGCACTGGGACTGCTCGGACGGGTCGAGGCAGAAGGCGAGCTCGGGACGCTCGCTGCCGGGCTGCCCCCCGAGAGCCCGGTCTGGTACTGGGTCGCCGGGGCACACGCGGCGCTCGGCGGCATCGACCAGGGTCTCGACGCGCTCGAGCGGGCGGTGGAGAACCGGAGCAACTTCCTGGTCTTCGCCGCGGTGCACCCCACGCTCGATCCCTTCCGGGGACACCCGCGCTTCACGGCCATCCTCCGCCGGCTGGACCTTCCGGTCACGCTGCGGTGACGGTGGTCCAGCTACTCCCCGGCTCCAGGGCGCTGCTCACTGGGGGGCGCGCCGCCTCAGGAAGAGAGGGAGTCCGATGATGCGCGTTCACTGGAGTGCGGCGGTGCTGTCGGTGTCGCTGGGGGTGATGCTGTCCCTGCAGAGCGCGCGGGCGGAGGAGAGGCCGGCCTCGAAGCCCCGGAGCTGCAGCTTCCGCAACACCGAGGGGCTCTACGGCTTCAACTGCACCGGGTTCTTCCCTCCGACCACGCCGGGGTCGACGGCGCTGCAGCCGATCGGGTTTGTGGGCTTCGTCCGGGGTGACGGGAAGGGACGGTTCCATGGGCCGGCGACGGTGAGCCTCGACTTCGGCTCGCTGCCGGCGCGCATCGACGGTCAGGCGACGCTCGATCCCGCGCGCGAGTGTCTGGGCCGGGTGAGCTACACCACGTTCGAGATCGAGTTCGCGCCCGGGTACTGGGTGAACGTCGGCCCGGCCACGTTCGACTTCGCCGTGGTGGCCGGAGGCGACGAGATCCTCGGCTCGGCCACCGCTCCCGGCGCGACCGGCAGCGGCGTTCCTCGCATGCAGTGCCGGCTGGTGAAGGCGAAGGCCGAGAACTGAGGCCGTGCGAGCGGTTCCCCGGGGCCCGCGAGGCCCGCACAGCGGAGACCAGGTTGGTCGGTCGGATGATCGCGCTGGAGGGCAAGCGAGGGCCGATCGACCAGCGTGGTTTCCACTGTCTAGGCCGCCGGTGAGCCGCGCTCTGGGCGTGGCTCGGCCATCGCGAGGTCCGCGTGGAGGCGCCCGAGCATCCACAGGAGCCACACGGCGAAGAGGCCTCCCAGCGTCCCGAGGGCGCCGAGCAGCTGCAGCCGCTGCCAGGACTGGACGCGGGACACGACCTCGCGCCGCTGCTGGAACGTGTCCAGCTGGCGGTCCGCGAACTGCCCGTCGAAGGAGGCGGCGAACGCGTCGGCGTGGGCGCGGGAGCGGACGAGCAGCGCATCCGACTGCTGGCGGAGCGGCTGCATCCGTACCGTGGACAGTGCCGCCGCCGAGATCGACAGCACCGTCCACGCCCACGCCAGGAGCACGCCGCGGGTCCGCATCGCACCTCTCCTCCCGGATGGTATGGAGAGGGTCCGACGCATGGGCAAGGCGTACCGACCGAAAGATCACTACTTCCAACGCGCCAAGCAGCGAGGATTCCGGGCGCGGAGCGCGTTCAAGCTCGAGGAGCTGATGCAGCGCTTCGGGCTGCTGCGCCCCGGCGCGCGGGTGCTCGACCTCGGCGCGGCACCGGGAGGCTTTCTGCAGGTCATCGCGCGGACGGTGGGTCCATCCGGCCTGGCGGTCGGGGTGGACCTGGTACCGCTCCGGCCCTTCACCGAGGCGTGGGTGCGGACGGGGGTGCTCGACGTTCTCTCCGACGACGCGCAAGCTCAGGTGGAGGCGCTGGCCCCCGGGCGGTACGACGCGGTGATCTCGGACATGGCGCCGAAGACCACCGGGGTCCGCGGGACGGACGAGGCGCGCTCGCTCCGCCTTGCCGAGCGCGCGCTGGAGCTGGCCCGGGCGCTCGGGAAGTCCGGGTCGAGCTTCGTGGCAAAGCTCTTCATGGGCGGGGACTTCGAGTCGTTCCGCGCGCGGGTGCGTGAGGCTTACCGCGAGGTGAAGGTGGTGCGGCCCGAGGCCACGCGCTCGGCCAGCGTCGAGGTGTACCTGGTGGGCCTCGGCCTCCGCGTGCCGGCGTCCAGCCCGCGGGGTCAGTAGACCGCGCCTTCCAGGTGAAGCCCCGAGACGCCGACGAGGCCGCGTCCGAGCGCGCTGAACGCCGGGTCACGGGCGAGGGTGTCGCGCTGGAAGACGCGCACCCGGTAGTCGCCGGCGCGGACGCCCTCGAAGACCCAGAGCGACCCGGAATCGACGGTGGACGGGGCGGTGGGCGGCGCGGCGGGGGCCCAGAACCGAGCGGCCTCGATCCGGCCGAGCAGGTCGCGAACCTGGTCCGTGGTGGCAACGGTGGTGGACTCCTCGAGCACGTCGCCGGGGGCGGCCAGACCCTTGCCGGAGGTCTGGGCGCCCCGGAGCTGTCCGCTGTTTCCCTGTCGTTCGAAGCGCACGCTCACCGGGTGCGCGCCGGCGCGGATCCACAGCACGCGGTACACCTCGGCGGTCCGCGGGAGGGGAAAGAGCGAGGGCTCGCCCAGCGCGGCGAGCTCGGCCGAGAGGCCGCAGGCGAGCGCGTGCTCGGGGGCCCCGGGCGGGGCGAGGGAGCCGCGCGGGAAAGCGGCGGGCACGCTGCTCCCGTCCCCGAGCTCACAGTCGTCGAAGGTGAGGGAGCCGACCGGGGCCTCCACCCGGGCGGGCGCCGGCTGGTACACCTCGTGGGCGCAGCCCCCCAGGGCGGACAGCCCCAGCGGAACCGCGAGGACGGTGATGCGGGAGCGCCTCACGCAGCCGACGCTAGGCGCCGCTCCGCTCGCCAGCAAGCCAAGCGGCCAATCAGCCAGGCGTTCAGGACGCGCCATGTCGCCCTGGAAGTCCTCTCAACCCGTGAAAACTTCAACGTACTGTGAGCCTTGCCGCACGCAGCTTACCGACCTGAACGAGGTGGGTCCCGGGGGCGAGCTCGGCCTTCGGGTCCGTGATGCGCTCACCATCGACCCTGACCGCTCCCTGGGTCAGGAGCCGGCGCCCCTCGGAGGTGGAGGCGACGAGCTGCGCGTCGAGCATCGCCCGCACCAGTGGGACGGCGGATCCGCGCGTCCCGACCACCACCTCGGGGAACTTCTCCGGGTCCACCTCCCGTCGCGAGAACCGCCGCTCGAACTCCTCGGCCGCGCGCGCCGCCGCCTCTGGCCCGTGAAACCGGTCGACCATCTCCCGGGCGAACGCCACCTTGACGTCCTTCGGGTGGAGCTCTCCGCGCGCCACCCGCTCGCGCTCGGAGCGAATCGCCTCCAGCGGCTGCCCGGAGAGCAGCTCGGCGTACCGCCACATGAGGTCGTCCGAGATGCTCATCAGCTTGCCGAACATCTCCGGCGGAGGCTCGGCTATGCCGACGTAGTTGTCGAGCGACTTGGACATCTTCTCGCCGACGACGCGCCCGTTCTCCGTCCGGGCATCGAGCCCCTCGAGGATCGGCCCGGTGAGGATGACCTGCGGCTCGAGCCCGTACTCGCGCATCAGGGTGCGCCCGACCAGGAGATTGAAGAGCTGGTCGGTGCTGCCGAGCTCCACGTCCGCCTTCAAGGCCACCGAGTCGTAGCCCTGAAAGAGCGGGTAGAGCAGCTCGTGCATCGAGATGCTCCGGCCTTCGCGGAAGCGGGTCTTGAAATCGTCGCGCTCGAGCATCCGCGCCAGCGGCCAGTGCGCCGCCAGCCGGACCGTTCCCTCGGTGCCAAGCGCGTCGAGCCACTCGGAGTTGAACCGGACCTGGGTCCGCTCCGGGTCCAGGACCTTGAAGACCTGGGTCTTGTACGTCTCGGAATTCGCCAGCACCTCCTCGCGGCTCAGCGCGGGGCGAGTGACGTTCTTCCCCGACGGGTCGCCGATCATCGCGGTGAAGTCTCCGATGAGGAAGACCACCTCATGGCCGAAGTCCTGGAACCGCCGCATCCGGGTGAGGAGCAGCGAGTGCCCGAGGTGCAGGTCCGGGCGGTTCGGATCGAACCCGGCCTTGATGATCAGCGGTTGCTGGCGCTCGTAGGAGCGTC
>DATKKF010000077.1:0-3097 GCA_035543115.1 Myxococcaceae bacterium | reverse complement strand
CATGACAGCACCTCGGCTGCGTACCGTTTCCAAACCGCCAGGGGGACTCTAAGCAACCCACGTCTCCCGGGCTCGCGCTTCGCTGCTCGGCGCAGGTGTGGTAGGCGAGTGAACGGGAACAGCAGAGTGCGCGCCTCACCTTCGACGGCCGACACGAACATCGTCAGGGCTATTCGCTGACGCTCCTCCGCGCCCGACTCCACTCCCTGGCTCCCTCGGCGGACGGGCAAAACCGGCCAGTGATGGACGGCTGAAAACCGGCCAGGGGAGCTGAGGGACTCGAGACGTTGACGAGGGCGGAGGGGCGTGGCCCCTCGCCCGGATGGCCAACGTCTTGAACGACGAGAAACGACAGCAAGTGGTGGCGTTGGGTCAGCTCGGCTGGACCCTGCGGCGCATCGAAGCGGCGACGGGGGTCCGGCGGGAGACCGCGAGCGCCTACCTCAAGGCGGCCGGGGTGGCGGTCCGGCCACCGCGCTGCTCGGGGGAGTGGACTCCGCCAAATCCGGCCAGGGGGGCGTCCACCGACCCGGCCACCGGCTCAAAACCGGCCAGCCCCCCGTCCACCGACCCCGGCGCGGCCTCAAATCCGGCCAGGGAGGTGTCCACCGACTCCGCCTGGTCCCCGCGGCCGGGCCGGGCGCCGGCGGCGAGCGCCTGCGAGCCCTACCGGGAGGTCATCGAGGCGGCCTTCGCCGCGGGGCGCAACGCCACTGCCATCTGGCAGGACCTGGTCGACGACCACGGCTTCTCGGCCCAGTACGCGAGCGTGAAGCGGTTCGTGGCGCGGCTGAAGGCGTCGGCGCCGCCGGAGGCCCACCCGAGCATCTTCACGCCGCCGGGCGAGGAGGCCCAGGTCGACTACGGCGAGGGACCGATGGTGCGCCACCCGGAAACGGGAAAGTACCGGCGGACCCGCCTCTTCGTCCTCACGCTCGGCTACAGCCGCAAGTCGGTCCGGCTGTTGACGTTCAAGTCGTCAACGCGGATCTGGGCCGAGCTGCACGAGCGCGCCTTTCGGCGCCTCGGCGGCGTCCCGAGGATCGTCGTCCTCGACAACCTCAAGGAGGGCGTACTCGAACCGGAGATCTACGACCCGATCCTCAACCCGCTCTTCCGCGACCTGGTCCGGCACTACGGCGCGGTGGCCGTGCCAGCCCGGGTCGGCCACCCGGATCGCAAGGGCAAGGTGGAGAGCGGCGTGGGGCACGCGCAGAAGACGCCGCTCAAGGGACTGCGCTTCGAGACCATCGAGGAAGCCCAGGCATACCTGGATCGCTGGGAGGAGCACTGGGCCGACACGCGGATCCACGGCACCACCAAGCGCCAGGTGGCGGCGGTGTTTGCCGAGGAGCGGCCGGCCCTCCAGCCGCTCCCCATCGAGCCCTTTCGGTACTACGCCTTCGGCAAGCGGCCGGTACACCTCGACGGCTGCGTCGAGATCGAGAGCGCCTACTACGCCCCGCCGCCCGGCTGGATTGGCAGGGAGATCCACGTGCAGTGGGACGAGCGCGTGGTGCGGCTCATCGACCCAGCGACCGGCAAGCTCCTGCGCGAGCACCTCCGCGGTGGGCGCGGCCGCCGGGCCGTTCACCCCGACGACCGGCCGAGCCGGACGCCACCCACCACCATCGATCTCCTCGCCCGCGCGGGCCGCGCTGGCCGGCACATCGGCACGGTGGCCCAGCGAATCCACGCGGCCGACGGCGAGGCCGGAGTGCGCCGCATCCTGGGCGTCCTGTCGCTCGCGAAGAAGCACGGAGGCGCCACCGTCGACGACGCCTGCGCCGCCGCGCTGGAGATGGGCGCCCCCACCTACCGCTTCGTGAAGCGGTACCTCGAGCGCGGCTCACCGCTGCGTCTCGGCCTCAAGCAGGTCGATCCCCTCATCCGCCAGCTCACCGAGTACCGCGACCTCATCGACCGCATGACCAGGAGCCCAGCATGACCCTCGCCGAAGTAACCCGTGCCCTCCGCCAGCTGCGCGTCTCGGGCATGGCAGCCACCCTCGAACCCCGCATCGTCCAAGCCCAGGCCGACCACTGGGCCCCGCTCGACCTCGTCGCCTCGCTCGTACAGGACGAGCTCCAGCGGCGCCAGGACCGGCTCCTCGACCGCCGCGCGAAGCGCGCCGGCTTCCGCGACACCGGCAAGACCCTCGACACCTTCGACTTCGACTTCAATCGCAAGCTCGACCGGCGGCTCATCTTCGACCTCGCTGCCGGGCACTTCATCGAGAAGCACGAGGACGCACTCTTCCTTGGCCCGCCTGGCACCGGGAAGAGCCACCTCGCCCAGGCCATCGGCCACGCCGCCATCCAGCAGGGCCACAAGGTGCTGTACCGGGAGGCGCACGTGCTGCTCGACGAACTGGCCGAGGCCACCCTCGACGGGACCCGCAGGGATCACCTCGCCGAGCTGGCCACCGTCCCGCTACTCGTCATCGACGACCTGGGCATGCGCAAGCTGCCGGCCACGGCCGCGGAGGACCTGCTGGAGCTGGTGATGCGTCGCTATGAGCGGGCCTCGACCCTCATCACCTCCAACCGCCCCGTCGAGGACTGGGGAAAGCTCCTCGGCGACGTCGCCGCCGTCTCCGCCATGCTCGACCGGCTCCTCCACCACGCCCACGTCCTCAAGTGCGGACCCCGCAGCTGGCGCACCCGTCAGACGTTGCAAAAGGAGGAGGCCGCAGGGTAGAAGCTAACCGGTCTCGGGCCCCGGCCGCTGGCCGGTTTTGACCCGTCCGCACCTGGCCGGTTTCCACCTGTCCGCCGAGGCCTGGCTCCGGCTGGCAGTCCAGAAACGTGCGGATCCTGGTTAGCATCAACAGAGGGGGCGCGTGAAGTCCCGCACGCCGGTGTACATCGGCCGCATCACCACCGGCGGGACCATCACCGAGTACCCGACCCCGACCAGCCTGAGCGCCCCGTCTGCCATCACCGTAGGCCCAGATGGGAACCTCTGGTTCCTGGAGTGGCATGCCGACAAGGTCGGCCGCATCACTACCGGTGGGACCATCACCGAGTTCTCGGTCCCGACCAGCGCCAGCGACAACCCCACCGGCATCGCGGCGGGCACCGATGGGAACCTCTGG
>DATKKF010000076.1:0-8237 GCA_035543115.1 Myxococcaceae bacterium | reverse complement strand
CGGCCCGGTGGACCAGGCGGGCTCGGAGCGGCTCCTCCAGGCGGGAGTCAACGCGCTGCTCGGCATGGGAGAGCCGCCGGACGTCGCCGCGCGCATCGTGGATGCCGTCCGGGAACGGATCGGCCACGGGGCGCCCGCGCGGCTCGTCCAGGGCACGGCGGACGAGCTCCCGCCGCGGGACGTGCTCCGAATCCTCGGGAGCGGACGGAAATCCGGGCGTCTGGTGCTCCGGGCAGACGCGGGCGACGGGCTGCTCCAGTTCGAGCGCGGGCGGGTGGTGTGGGCCGGGGCCGGGCAGGTGCGCGGCGAGGAGGCCTTGACCCAGATCCTCCGGGCCAAGGCGACCGAGTTCGTCTACGACCCGGACGCGCTGCTCATGGAGCTGCCGCAGCTGGATACGGACCTGGAGCTGGTGGTGCGGGCACTCGAGCCGGTGTGAGATGAGCCTCGGGGCCGGATGCGCCCGACGGAACGCAGGTACCGATGGAGGACGCTCAACCCGGCGACGCTGCGGGCCCCGCCCCAGAGGCTGCCCCGTCAGGCGTCCGGTAGCTGGAACCGGTAGACCCGCGCCGCGTTCACGCTGGTCGCCTCGGCGACCTGCTCGAGCGGCAGACGCTTCAGCTCCGCGACGCGGCGCGCGGTCTCGACCACGTACGCCGGCTCGTTCTTCTTCCCGCGGTACGGAACCGGCGCCAGGTACGGCGAGTCCGTCTCCACCAGGAGCCGCTCCAGGGGCACGAACCGCACCGCGTCGGCGAGGGCCTCGGTCTTCTTGTAGGTGACGACTCCGGAGATGGAGAGCTGGAAGCCGAGATCCAGGTAGGTGCGGGCCGCCGCGAGGTCGCCGGTAAAGCAGTGGATGACCCCCGGCGTCGGCCGCTCCGACCGGAGGACCTCCGCGCACTCGGCATGCGCGTCCCGGACGTGGACCACCAGCGGCTTGCCGACCGCGACCGACAGCGCGCACTGCCGCCGGAACACCGCCGCCTGAACGTCGCGGGGCGAGCGGTCGTAGTAGAAGTCGAGCCCCGCCTCGCCCACCGCGTGCACCTCGGGCTGCCGGCAGGCCTCCTCGAGCAAGGTGAAGTCCGCCTCGGTGGCGCGCGCCGCCTCGTGGGGGTGAATCCCGAGCGTCGCCGTCAGGCGCTCCGGATGCGCACGGGCCACCGCGACCGCGTGCCCGAAGTCACCGGGCGCCTGGAACTGGCCGACGACCACCGCGTGCACCACCCCCGCCGCCGACATCCGGGAGAAGACCGGGCCCAGGTCCGGATAGTCATCGGGCTCGAGGTGGCAGTGCCCATCCACCAGGCGCATCACTTCACCGGGCTTCCGGGCGGAAGGTCCCCTGGATCGACGAGGCTGAGCGAGGCGCCGCCGCCCCCCGCAGCGAGGAGCATGCCCCGCGACTCGATGCCCCGGAGCGCGCGCGGCTTGAGGTTCGCGACCACCACCACCTTGCGGCCGACCAGCACCTCGGGCGCGTACGCCTCGGCGATGCCCGCCACCACGGTGCGGGGCGTCCCCTCGCCCACGTCCACCGTGAGCTTCAGGAGCTTGTCCGCCTTGGGCACCCGCTCGGCCGCCAGCACCTGGCCCACGCGCAGCGCGACCCGGGCGAAGGTGTCGATGTCGATCTCCTCCGGCTCCACCTCCTTCGCCGCTCCGGGCGCAGCCCTGGGACCGGCGCGTGGCGTCGGCGCCGTCGCTGCCTTCGGGGCCGGTCCGCCGGACATGCGCGCCAGCTCCTCCGGAGGGATGAGCTTGTTCACCTGCGCCTCCTCCAGGCGCGGGAGGAGCGGCGTGGGGGTGCCGAGCGCGCGCCCGCGCGGAAGCAGCGGCAGCCGCGCCGCGGCGAGGTCGGCGAAGGTCAGCGGCGGAGTCCCGAGCTGCGCGAAGAGCTTCTCGGTCACCGACGGGACGATGGGCGTCAGGAACGTCGCCAGCAGCGCCACCACGTCCGAGGCGTCCGACAGATCCGCCCGGGCCACCTCGGGATCGGTCTTCACCCTCGCCCACGGCGCCCGCGCCTGGAGGAACTGGTTCGCCGACTGCGAGACCTCCACCGTCGTCCGCACCACCGCCCGAAAGTCGAGCGACTGGTACGCCTCGACGACCTCGGGAATGCGGGCCAGCGCGGACTCGAGCAGCTGCCGGCCGGCCTCCCCGGGCGCGGCGGCGAGCCTGCCCCCGAGCGGTCCGGCGAGCAGCGAGAGCGTCCGGTTGGCGAGATTGCCGATGTTGTTCACCAGCTCGCCGTTCACCCGGGACCGGAACTCGGGCAACGAGAGATCGAAATCCTCGGGCCCAGGCCCCAGGTTCGCGGCGTAGAAGTACCGGAGGTACACCGGGTCGAACGCCTCGATCGCAGTCCGCGCAGCGATGAGCGTCCCGCGCGACTTGGACATCTTCTCGCCGTTGAGCGTCACGTGCCCGTGAACGTGCACCCTCGCCGGCCGCTTGAGCCGGGCGACCTTGAGCACCGCCGGCCAGAAGAGCGCGTGGAAGTAGACGATGTCCTTGCCGATGAAGTGGCGGATCTCGGTCTCCGAGTCCTCCGCCCAGAGGTCCATCGCCGAGCGCACCCGCCCCGAGTCCTTGGCCCACTTCTCGGTGGCCGAGATGTACCCGATGGGGGCGTCGAACCAGACGTAGAAGAACTTGTCCTTCTCCCCGGGGATGGGGAAGCCGAAGTACGGCGCGTCACGGCTGATGTCCCAGTCCTGGAGCCCCTGGTCGAAGAACGCCTGGAGCTGGTTCGCCACCGAGGGGTGCAGGAAGCCCGGGCTCCGCACCACCTCCTGGAGCCAGGGCTGGTGCCTGGAGAGCGCGAAGAAGAGGTGCTCGCTCTCCCGGGTGATCGGCGGCGTGCCGCAGATCGCGCAGCGCGGAGAGATCAGCTCCTCGGGGCGGTAGGTCTTCCCGCACACCTCGCAGGCGTCGCCGTACTGGTCCGGGCTCTTGCAGTTCGGACAGGTCCCGCGGACGAAGCGGTCGGGCAGGAACCGCCTGTCGACCTCGCAGTAGGTCTGACGGATCGGCCGGCGGAGGATGTCCCCCGCCTCCTTCAGCCGCCCGTAGATCAGCTCGGAGTAGTGCTTGTTCTCCGGGCTGTTGGTGGAGTGGAACGCGTCGAGGGAGATCCCGAAGTCGCGCAGGTCCGCCCGGTGCGACTCCCACACGGCCGCCACCAGCGCCTCGGGCGTCAGCCCCTGCTTCGCCGCGTAGAGCTCGATCGGCGTGCCGTGGGTGTCGTCGGCGCAGACGTACACCACCTCGTGCCCGGCCGAGCGCAGGTAGCGGACGAACATGTCCGTCTGGACATGCTCCACCATGTGACCGACGTGGAGGGGACCGTTGGCGTAGGGCAGCGCTGGGGTGACGAGGTACTTCTTCTTCCCGTGCATCGAGGCGTGGCTTCCGGAGGGTGCAGCGAGGGGCCGGGCACTCTAGCGGCTCGGCACTCCTCCTGCACGGCTCCGGGCGCCTGGCGAGGCCCAGGCGACGCCGTCACTGCACGTCGTCCGGCTCTCCCGGCGGACCGCCCCGCCCACCGTGCATCATGCCCCGCATCGTCCCGGGCATCCGGGCGATGGCCAGCGCCAGCTTGGCCTTCTTCTGCGGGGGGAGCCCCTGCGAGAGCTGCTGGAACATCTTCTGGTCGATCTGGTGCATCTGGGCGCGGAGGTCGATGATCTTCTGGATCGACGGATCCACCTGGCCGTAGGCGGTGGTGTCGCCCTTCGCCGCGCGGCGGAGCACCTGCGCCAGATCGAACATCTGCTGCCGGAGCGGCGCCCGCTGGGCGTCCCACTGGGCGATGGTCTGCCTCAGCTTCAGCGTCCCGGCATCGTCCAGCTCCAGCGCCTCGGCGAGCTGGAGGGTCACCATCATCTGGGCGCGCTGGTCCATCTGCTCGCGCCGCTGGGCGGAGGCCGGATCGTCCGCCCTCTTCGGGCCGGCAGCCCGGGCCACACCCGCGAGCGACACCATCCCGAGCACCATCCATGTCTTCATCGTCCTGCTCCTCTTCAGCCTATCCATCCAGGTTTCCGAACAGCCCCGGACCCTCGAGCGACAGCGCGTCGTCCTCCACCGTGTCGGCGGTCTCGTCGACGGTGTCGGCGCTCATCTCCGGGAAGAGCTCCTGCGTGTTGCCTTCCGGCAGCGCCTCGGCCTGCGCCGCCGCGGCGATCCCGATCTGCTCGACGGCAGAGGCGTGCCGGTGCGGCGCGGGGCGGACCGAGACGGTCAGGACGGCCGCGGCTGCCGCCGCCATCAGCACCGCCGGAACCCGCCACCCTGCGGCCCGCGGCTTCCGGCGAGGCGCCTCTCCGACACGGCGGGAACGCAGCGCCTCGAGCTCCGCGGCGCCCACGGGCGGCAGCTCCACCGCCGCGAGCACCGACTCCAGTGCGCGCGCCTCCCTCCGGCACCGGGCGCAGCCGGCCAGGTGGGACTCCAGCGCCCGCGCCTGGTCCGCCGACAGCTCGCCCCGGCGGCGCTCGGAGAGCAGCGCTCCCAGCATCTCGCAGTCCATGCTCATCCCTCGCCCTCCCCCCCCAGCCGCTCCCGCAGCCGCCTCACCGCGTGGTGAAAGTGAACCTTCGCGTTGTTCTCGGTGATGCCCAGCACCCGCGCCACCTGGGCGAAGGGCAGCTCGCCATCCACCCGGAGCGCGAACACCTCCCGCTGGCGGCGGGTGAGAGCGTCGAGCGCTTCCCGGACCATCCGGCGGCGCTGCTCGGCCTCGAGGCGGTCCGTCACCCCGGTGGTCTCCGCGGCCGGGAGGTCCATCGACTCGACCGGCTCGAGGCGCCAGCGGCGGCCGTCCCGCGCGTGGTTCTTCCCCACGTTCACCGCCACCCGCAGTAGCCAGGCCCGGAAGGCGCCCTCCTCGCCCAGCCGCATGCGGGGGAAGACCCGGCCCGCTGCGGCGAACGCCCGGAGGAAGGACTGCTGGACCAGGTCCGCGGACTCGTCCGGCGAGCGGGCGTAGCGCCGCACCAGCGCCAGCAGCAGCCGCTGATGGCGCTGCACCAGAGCGCCAAATGCCGCTGGATGCCCGTCCAGATGGGCCCGGACCAGCGCCTCGTCGGTGGGCACGCTCGGCCCCACCAGGGTCAGCTGCAGCGCTTGCCGGGGTCGTCCGCTCTGGGTCATGGACAGCGCGAGCACACCGGGGAGAACCCGGCCGTGCATCGGGAGGTTAAGCCGAGGTCAAGCCGGGGCGCGCCCCGGGGGACACACGGTCCACAACAGCCGCTCGAGCACCAGCTTCCCTGCCCCGGACGACTTGAGAGCCACGTCGGCCTCGGCGCAGGCGAGGAGCCCCCGCCGGAGCGCCGGGCGTCCGTAGCGCGCCGCCGCCTGCATCCCCAGGAACGCTGCCCAGGGGTGGGGCACCCGCTGCCCGTGCTGCTTCGCCTCGCGCTCCACCCCGGGAAAGATGCGCGACTTGAACTCGTCGAAGCTGCGCGGCGGCTGCCCGCGGCCGAGCTGGGTCATCCGCTCGTGGGACTCGATGAGCCCCCGCACCACGCTGGCGACCGCGCCGAGGATCATCAGCGGGGCCGCGCCGTGCTCCAGCGCCTCGTCCACGTAACGGAGGGCGGCGGCGAGGTCGCGCTTCTGCAGCGCGTCCGACAGCTCGAGGAACTCCTCCTCGCGCACCCGGGCCACCACCTGTTCCACGTCCTCGCGCCGGATGACCGGGCCCTGCACGTAGGCCACCAGCTTCTCCAGCTCGGACTGGAGCAGACGCATCTGCCCGCCGAGGCGGTCGCGCAGCGCCTCCTCCGCGCCGGGACCGAGCCGCTTCCCCGTCCCCTCGAGGAAGCTCCGGGCCGCCCCGCTGAGGTCGAGGTCGCGGATCCGCCCGCCCACCTTCCGCTCCAGCACCGCACCCTGCTTCTGGGCGACCTTGAGCAGGGGATGGCGCGCGTCCACGTCGGTCGCGGCGATGATCAGCGCGTGCCCGTCAGGGAGCCCCCGCTCCAGCGCGTCGAGGAGCGGTGACACGTCGGATTCGGGCGCGGTCACCCCCTCCTCGCGGATGAAGGCGGCCATCTCCCGGAGCCAGTCGAGATCGGGGTCCGCCAGGGTGATGCCCAGCTCCTCCCTCCAGGCCTCGGGCGCGGGGGCCCCCGGCACGGACGGATCCACCTCCGCCGGTCCCCAGCCCGCCCGGGCGACGAGGGCGAGGAGCCGGCGCGCGGACTCCTTCCGTCGCCCGGCCTTCCACGCCTCGCGCACCTTCCCCAGCGCGTCCACCCGGCCCTTCTTCGGGGCGAGGAACTCGGGGTCGCGCACCAGGGCCACCTTCTGGCCGGGGAAGAGCGGCAGGGTGAGGATCTCGGCGGCGATCTCCCGGGGCGAGGCCGCGTCCAGCACCGCGAAGTTCAGGCCCGCCGCCGCGTCCGGGACGAGCGCATGCGCCAGCGCCTCGGCATCCCGCCGCACCAGGAACTCCTCGCCCCAGCAGAGGTAGAGCGGCCGCACCTTGCCGGCCTCCACCTCGGCGAGCAGCGGCGCGAGCGGATCGCTCATCCCTCCATCTCCAGCAGCATCCGCTCGAGCTGCAGCCGGGGGGACGCGTTCCGCTGCCGGATGGCCACCATCGCGTCGTCGAGCAGGCGGAAGCGGCGGTGGAGCGCGTCGTCGTCGAGACGGCTGGCCACCCGCTCGGCCAGCGGCCTGAGCTCGGGGTGAAAGAGGCTGTCCCCCCCGGCCCGGGCCACCGCCACGTCGCGCACCCAGACGGTGAGCAGGGCGAGCGTCGCCTCGGCCTCCTCCCGGCTGCTCCCCGCCTCGTCGGCGAAGCGGAGCACCGTCCGGAGGTCCGCGCCGGTCACCGCCTCGAAGCGCTCGATCCGTCCCCGGCGGTCCGCGAGGCGCCCGGCGTCGAGCGAGAGCGCGCGCTCGAGGCTCCCGTCGGCCAGCGAGGCCACCGCCTCGGCCACGTCCGGCGTCACCTCCAGCCGGCGCTGCACCTCGTCCCGGACGAAGGCGTGCGGCAGCGGCCCGAAGGCCACCCGGACGCAGCGGCTCCGGAGCGTGGGCAGGAGCCGGTCCGGCGCGGCGGACACCAGCAGCAGCACCGTGTCCGGCGGCGGCTCCTCCAGCGTCTTGAGGAAGGCGTTCTGCGCCTGCGGGTTCATCGCCTCCGCGGGGAGGAGCAGCACCACCTTGCGCGCCGCCTCGAGCGGGCGGAGCGCGAGCCGTTCCTGAAGCCGGCGCACCTGGTCGACGCGGATCTCCCTCGACGGCACGTGGTCGAAGTCGCTCCGGGCAGCGAGCTTCCGCCGGACCGCCTCCTCCTCCGGCATCAGCCAGAGCACGTCCGGGTGGTGGAAGTGGGACACCCGGGTACACGCCGGGCACTTCCCACAGCCGACCAGCGGGGACACCGGGCAGACCAGCGCCTGGGCCATGCCCAGGGCCGCGAGCTCCTTGCCCACCCCGGAGGGCCCGGTCAGCAGCCACGCATGGTGCACCGTGCCGTGACTGAGGGCGGCCTGGAGCGCGTGGACGGAACGGGGCTGTCCCTGGACGTCGGAGAGGGCCATCGGAAGGACCTCCTCACATGCTTCTGCCCGAGGCCGCCGTCAACCTTGACGGAGCAGGCGAGCGGCCCGCATCCTCCGCCCCGCACTTGGTGCTCCCCCTGCTCCAGAGCCACGGACTGTTCGCCGCCTGCGCGGGGCTCCTGGTCTCGCTCGTCGGGCTCCAGGCGCTGAGCGGAGACCCGCAGTTCAAGCGCGACCTGCGCGGCGCGGCCTCGCTCCTGGCGGGGTACCTCGTCCTCCGCACGGTGGACCTGTACCGGGGGGCGGCGCTGCCCGAGGGCCTGCACCGGGCGCTCGAGCTGGCCTGGATGCTGGCTCTCGCCTTCGGCTTCATCCGGCTGAGCGTCTCGGTGGTGCTGAAGCTGGCACGGCTGCGCGCCCGGCCGACGCCGAAGATCCTCCGTGACGTGCTGGACGGCACGCTGTACCTGGTGGCCACGCTGATCATCGTCCAGCGCGAGTTCCGCATCGACTTCTCCAGCCTGCTCGCTGGATCGGCCATCGTCTCGGTGGTCATCGGTCTGGCGCTGCAGGAGACCCTGGGGAACCTCTTCGCCGGCCTGGCGATCCAGCTCGAGCGTCCATTCCAGGTGGGCGACATCGTCTCGGTGGGCACCGACGTCTTCGGGCGCATCGTGCAGATCGGCTGGCGCGCCACCCGGGTGG
>DATKKF010000075.1:0-2010 GCA_035543115.1 Myxococcaceae bacterium | reverse complement strand
TACCTGTACCGCCGCATCAAGGAGCAGCTGAGCGAGGACGGCGACCTGGTGACGCCGATCGGCAGCGCGCGCGTGGCGCGGGAGGGGGAGGATCTCTCGATCATCACCTACTCGGCGATGGTCTGGAAGTCGCTCGAGGCGGCCGAGATCCTGGAGAAGGAGGACGGGCTCCGGGTCGAGGTGCTGGACCTGAGGACCCTGCTGCCGATGGACGATGCGGCGATCGCGGCCACGGTGCGCAAGACCAACAAGGTGATGATCGTGCACGAGGACACCCGCACCGGCGGCGTGGCAGGAGAGATCACCGCGCGCATCAACGAGACCGCGTTCGAGTGGCTCGATGGCCCGGTGCTGCGCGTGACGGCGGCCGACACGCCGCTGCCCTACGCGCCGACGCTCGAGGACTATGTCTTACCGCAAACCGCGGACATAGTTCGCGTGGCGAGAAGGCTCGCGAGTTACTGAAAGGCTGGGTGTAGGGTGTAGGGGGTAGGGTGTGGCAAACCCTACACCCCACACCCTATCACCCTACACCCTGCTGTTGGGAGTCCTATGGCCCGCATCGACGTGATCATGCCCCAGATGGGCGAGTCCATTGCCGAGGGCACGCTTTCCAAGTGGCTCAAGAAGGTGGGTGATGCCGTGAAGCGCGACGAGCCCATCTTCGAGATCTCGACCGACAAGGTGGACGCGGAGATCCCCTCGCCGTCGGCCGGCGTCCTGGCCGAGATCAAGGTGACCGAGGGCCAGACGGTGCCGATCCAGACCGTCGTGGCGGTGCTGGAGACGGAGGCGGGGGCCCGGGTTCCGGAATCCGGGGTTCGGGAGGCGCCGGCCCCGCCGCCCGCTCCTCCGGCTCGGGTCGCCGCGCCACCGGCTGCTCCTCCAGCACTCCGGGTCCCGGAACCCGGGCCCCGGACCCCGGATCCCGGATCCCGGACCCCGACACCAGTGTCCCTCGAGACCGCCGAGGAGCGCCTGCGCCGCCGCTCGACCCCGCTGGTGCGCAAGATCGCGGCCGAGCACCAGGTGGACATCAGCACCGTGCCGGGCTCCGGATACGCCGGGCGGGTGACCAAGAAGGACATCCTGGGCTACCTGGAGACCGGGGTCCGGGGTCCGGAGTCCGGGACCCGGGAGCCGGGCGCCCCCGCCCTGACCCCGGAATCCGGGGCCCGGGCCCCCAGCCCGGCGTCCGGTGGCCAGTGGGAGGGCACACCCTGGCCGGGCGATCGCGTCGAGACGATGAGCCGGATCCGCCAGCTCACGGCGGACCACATGATCTTCTCCCGCCGCACCTCAGCCCACGTCACCACCTTCTACGAGGTGGACATGACGCGCATCGCGCGGCTCCGCGCGGCGAGCAAGAAGGGGTACGAGGACCGCGGGGTGAAGCTGACCTACCTCGGCTTCATCGTGAAGGCGGTCGCCGACCAGCTGCGCCGCCACCCCGTCCTCAACGCCGCGGTGCAGAGGAGCGCGATCATCTACCGCGGCCAGGTGAACATCGGCATCGCGGTCGCGCTCGATTGGGGGCTGATCGTGCCGGTGATCCGCGGCGCCGACGAGCTGTCGCTGTTCGGCATCGCGAAGACGATGGCGGACCTGGCCGACCGGGCGCGGGCCAAGCGCCTCAAGCCGGACGAGGTGCAGAGCGGGACCTTCACCATCACCAACCCCGGGGTGTTCGGCTCGTACGCCGGCACGCCGATCATCAACCAGCCGCAGGTGGCAATCCTGGGGGTGGGCGCGATCGAGAAGCGCCCCAAGGTCATGACGCTGGAGGACGGCTCCGACGTCATCGTGCCCCGGATGATGACGATGCTCTCGATCTCCTACGACCACCGTATCGTGGACGGGGCGGACGCCGACCGGTTCATGTCGGACCTGAAGGCGGAGCTGGAGAGCTTCCCCGAGAACGGCGTGTGAGCGACCTTATCCCCACGGACGACGGGCCATGATCGAACGCCGCATCACCCTGGATGGCGCGAGCTGGAAGGTGAGCCTGGC
>DATKKF010000074.1:0-20466 GCA_035543115.1 Myxococcaceae bacterium | reverse complement strand
TCGTTTACGGCGTGGACTACCAGGGTATCTAATCCTGTTTGCTCCCCACGCTTTCGCGTCTCAGCGTCAGTATCCGTCCAGATGGCCGCCTTCGCCACCGGTGTTCCTCCCCATATCTACGAATTTCACCTCTACTTGGGGAATTCCGCCATCCTCTCCGGTACTCAAGCTCTGCAGTTTCAGACGCACTTCCTCGGTTGAGCCGAGGGCTTTCACATCTGACTTGCAAAGCCGCCTACACGCGCTTTACGCCCAATAATTCCGAACAACGCTTGCACCCTCTGTATTACCGCGGCTGCTGGCACAGAGTTAGCCGGTGCTTCTTCTCCCGGTACCGTCAAGCTGCTGGATATTGGCCAGCAGGTTTTCGTCCCGGTCGAAAGTGCTTTACAATCCGAAGACCTTCATCACACACGCGGCGTTGCTGCGTCAGGCTTTCGCCCATTGCGCAAAATTCCCCACTGCTGCCTCCCGTAGGAGTCTGGACCGTGTCTCAGTTCCAGTGTGGCTGATCGTCCTCTCAGACCAGCTACCCGTCGTTGCCTTGGTGGGCCGTTACCCCGCCAACGAGCTGATGGGCCGCGGGCTCATCCTGAAGTGATAGCTTGCATGCAGAGGCCACCTTTTCCTCCAGCCCCCGAGGGGGCCGTAGGCTTATCCGGTATTAGCTTGCCTTTCGGCAGGTTATCCCGGGCTTCAGGGCAGATTACCCACGTGTTACGCACCCGTGCGCCGCTCTACTAGGATTGCTCCATTCGCGCTCGACTTGCATGTGTTAGGCACGCCGCCAGCGTTCGTTCTGAGCCAGGATCAAACTCTCCAATTAAAAATTGAAGGATTTGAACTGGCGTATCTCCTCCTCGCCCCGTCGTCCTCGGACAAGCCCTCACGGGCGTACCCTATGGAGTCCGGACCGAACAGGAGTCGCTGTTCGGGACACGCCGCCCTCCCCTTCGAGCTGCCTCGCGGCAGACCCGGGGTGAAGACGTGCGCATCCATTTGAATTGACTGCGGTTTCCGCAATCGTCTTGGACTTGCTATCCGGTTTTCAAAGACCGAGCCGCCGTCCTCCGGACCGTCACCGATCCGTTGGCGGGCCGACCCTTCTACGGTCGGCATCGGAGGCTGTCAAGCACCCCGCCGAGGGCGGGAACCCAGTACTTTCAAGGACCTGGACCAGCATCCGTGAGGTGACCTGGGGGCTCGGAGAGGAGCCAGCCCGCCGCTGATCCGGGGGTGGTTCGTCCGAGGGGGCGACGTACATACCGCCGTGCCCCGACCCTGTCAACCTCGGGAACTTCCGAGGGGTCCGTCCTTCGCCACGCGGTGACCGGACCTGTCGAATCCGCGCGGGAACCTATTCGATTGTCGTCCTGCCCCTCCCACCTCCACCCGCCCGACATGCTGCCCACGCTCCTCGCCCGACCACCGCGAGGGGCGCGCTAGATAGAGACTTCGACCGCGGGTGTCAACTCCCTCTGCGCGGCGCCTCGAGACCGAGCCCCGCCAGGTCCACCCTTCCCCGCCGGCAGCGCTCCGCGGTGACGATGGCCTCCAGCTCCGCGTAGGCCCGCTCCACCGAGTCGTTCACCACCAGGTAGTCGTAGGCCCGCGCCCCGTGCTCCAGCTCCGAGCGCGCGGCCAGCATCCGCCGGCGGATCGAGTCCTCGCTCTCCGTCCCCCGCTCGCGGAGCCGACGCTCCAGCTCGGCCATGGTCGGCGGGAGCACGAACACCAGCACCGCCTCCGGGTAGCGCCGCTGGATGGACTGCCCACCCTGCACGTCGATGTCGAAGACCGCGATGCCTCCGGTGGAGAAGGCCCGGTCCACCGCCGCCTGCGGGCTCCCGTAGAAGTTGCCGTGCACCTCCGCCCACTCCACGAACTCGTCCCGCTCGATCATCCGCTGGAAGGTGAGCGCCTCCACGAAGTGGTAATCCACGCCGTCCCGCTCCGCCCCCCGCGGCTCGCGGGTGGTCATGCTGATGCTGAACCCGGCCTCCGGGTGCGCCTGCACGAAGCGCCGGGCGAGCGTGGTCTTCCCCGTCCCCGAGGGGGCGGAGAGCACCAGGAGCAGACCGCGATGGGTGGGGGCCGGAATCATTCGACGTTCTGCACCTGCTCGCGGATCCGCTCCAGCTCCGCCTTGAGCTCGACGATCCGGGTGGAGATCTCCGTCGACTGGCTCTTGCTGCCGGTGGTGTTCACCTCGCGGTGCATCTCCTGCACCAGGAAGTCCATCCGCCGTCCCGCCGGCTCGACGCCCGCCAGGAAGCCGCGGAACGCCTCCAGATGGGCCTGCAGCCGCGTGGCCTCCTCGGCCACGTCGGTCCGCTCGGCGAACAGCGCGACCTCCTGGACCAGGCGCGCCTCGTCCACCGGCGCCCCCTTCAGCAGCTCGGCCAGTCTTTCCTGAAGCCGGGCCCGGTAGGACTCGACCGTCCGGGGCGCCAGCTCCGCCACCTCGCCGGCGAGCGTCGCTACCCGCCCGAGCCGGGACCACAGGTCTGCCGCCAGCGCCCGCCCCTCGCGCTCGCGCATCGCCACCAGGACGTCCAGCGCCTCGGCCAGCGCCCGGTCCAGCGCGCCCTCGGCGAGCCCGAGGTCGGTCACCGGCTCCTCCATCCGCACCACGCCGGGCTGGGTGGCGATCTGCGCCGCCGTGGGCACGTCCGCGAGCTCCACCGCCCGCGCCACCGTTCGGAGCGCCTCGCGCCAGGCCCGGGCCATGGCCGCATCGACCGTGGGCACCGCCCCGCTGGCCATGCCCGCGCTCCGCCGCACCGCCACCTCGACCGCCCCGCGCACGCAGCGGGCCCGCACTGCCCTGAGCACCGCCGGCTCCAGCGCCGACAGTTCGCGCGGGAGCCGCACCTTCACCTCGAGGTGCTTGTGGTTCACGGCCCGGACCTCGACGGAGATCTCCTCGTCCCCGGCGCGCGCCCGACCCGTCCCGAAGCCGGTCATGCTCTTGAGCATGTGCCCAGGGGTGCTAGGAGGCCCGCGACCCGGCCGTCAAGGCCTACCGCATGCACCCCTGGCACAAGCGACTGGAAGGCACCGGGAAGAGGGCCCTGGCCCGGGTCGCGGCGCTCGTGCTCCGGAGGCCCACCCGCGCCCTTCCGGCGGGGCTCCGGCGCGTGCTGCTGGTCCGCGTCGACGACCGGGTCGGGGAGGCGCTCCTCACCACTCCGCTCGCCGTCGCCCTGAAGCGCCTCCAGCCGCCCCCGGCGGTGGAGGTGCTCGTCCATCGGAGGACTGCTCGGGTTCTCGAGGACCATCCGGCGATCGACCGGATCCTCGCCCTCGACCGCCGGCTCCTCGGGCTGGGTCCGCTGGCGCCCGGCATCCGCGCCGTTCGGAGCGCTGGCCCCTGGGACGTGGTGGTGGACTGCGGGAACTGGGAGGTCCCGAGTGTCACCTCCGCGCTGATCGCCCGGCTCGTGGCGGGCACGGCCCAGGTCATCGGACCGGCGGTCGCGCCCACGGGGCCCCTGCACGACGTGCCGGTGCCAGCGCGCACGGACACCCGGTCGGAGCTCGCGCAAAGGCTGCACCTCCTCTCGCCCCTGCTCGAGCCGCCGCGCCTCTTGCCGACATTCCGGACGCCACGGGTCTCGACCTCGCTCGGGCCGTTCCTCGCCCAGGTGCGCGCGAGCCCCCACGCCGTCCTCGTCCCGGGGGGCCGACTCGGGTGGAGACGGATTCCTCCTTGGCTGTTCGGCGTGGCCGCTCGCGTGCTCACCTCCCTCGGGCGGACCGTGATCGTCGCGTGGGGACCGGGCGAGGAGGATCTCGGGCACACCGTCGTCTCCGAGGCGCCTGGCGCGCAGCTTGCGCCACCAACCGACCTCGACGGCCTCGGCGCCTTGCTCGCAGCCGCGGGATGCACCGTCAGCAACAACTCGGGGCCGATGCACCTCTCGGTCGCGGTGGGCGCGCCCACGCTCGCGTTGTTCCTGAAGATGGATCCGGAGCGGTGGGGATACGGAGTGGCGCCACACGCGGTGCTCGACCTCACCCCGGCAATCGACGACCGCGGTCGGGCCGCACTCGAGGTCGAGCGCGCAGTCACGGCGTTCGCGGCCGGCCTCGGGTCAGCTGGCCCAAGCTAAGGAGCCGAATCGGACGGTCTCCCGGAGAGGGGGGGCTGTGCCCTCGGGGCGGAGCGTCCGAGAATGGTTCCCAAGTTGCTGCGTTCGCGAAGCCGCTCCGCGCGGCGCGATGCCCCCTGCTCGCGGGATTGGTGAAGGAATGCCAGGAGCTGCGCCGGCAGCCGCTGGTCGGCGTCGGCGAGACGATGGAGCCCGGGGGATGACCTCCGCTCGGATGAGGGTTGCGGTGAGCTGGCCTCGAGGACCTCAGCTCTCCTCCGGCAAGAGGCGCTCGAGCAGCTCGGTCGTGCTGTGGTCCTTGGGGTCGCCGGCGATGGCCACCCGGCCGCCCCACACCGCGAGCTCGTCGCGCTCGGGCACCGTCTCCGGCGTGTAGTCCGTCCCCTTGACCTGGAGGTGCGGCCGGAGCCGACGGAGCACCGCGCGCACGTCCTTCTCGCCGAAGAGGACCACGTGGTCGGTGCAGGCCAGCGCCGCCACCAGCTCCGCGCGCTCCGCCGCCGGGACGCGAGGACGGCCAGGCCCCTTCAGCGCACGGACCGACGGATCATCGTTCACCGCCACGACGAGGATGTCCGCCAGCGCCTTCGCCCCCTCGAGGTAGCGCACGTGCCCCACGTGCAGGAGGTCGAACGCGCCGTTCGCCAGGGCCACCGTCTTCCCCGCCTCGCGCGCCGCCTCGACCGCCGCCGCCACCGCCTCCAGCGGCTGCACCTTCCCCGCCGTGCTCACCGGCCGCCCAGCTCCGCCGCGAGCTCGTCCGCCGTCACCGGCGCCGTCCCGGGCTTCTGCACCACCAGCGCCCCGGCCACGTTCGCCAGCTCCGCCGCCTCGCGTGGCCGCGCCCCCGCCGCGAGCGCCAGGGTGAAGGACGCCATCACCGTGTCCCCCGCCCCGGTGACGTCCACCGCCGCGCGCGTCCCGTGCGCCGGGAGCAGCTGCACTGCCTTGCCCCGCTCGAGCAGCGCCATCCCCCGCCGGCCCCGCGTCACCAGCAGCACCTCGGCGCCGAGCAGCGACAGGCCCGCCGCCGCCGCCCGCTCGAGCGCAGCGTCGTCCTCCACCGGCAACCCGGTCAGCGCAGCCAGCTCGGGCTCGTTCGGCTTCGCCGCCCGGAACCCCACCAGCGACCCGAGCGCGTAACGCGAGTCCACCGACACCAGCGTCCCGCTCGCGGCGAGCCGGCGGAGCGCCGCCCGGGTGGCCTCGCCGACCACGCCTCCACCGTAGTCACTCACCAGCACCGCGTCCGCGCCCTGGACAGCCCGCTCCAGCGCGCCCGCCACGCCCTCGGCCACCTTCGCCGGCAGCGGCACCGCGTTCCCGCGGTCCAGCCGCAACATCTGCTGCCGGGTGGTGTTCAGCCCGCCGGCGAGGATGCGCGTCTTGGTCTCGGTGAACGGTGCGTCCGTGGCCACCACCCGGATGCCACGCTCGGCGAACCGCTGCCGCAGCGCCTCGCCCATCTCGTCCCGGCCGAGCACCCCCACCGCCGTCACCTCGGCCCCCAGCGCCCGGGCGTTCGCCGCGGCGTTCGCCGCCCCGCCCAGCGTCACCTCCGAGGACTCGTGGCGCACCACCAGCACCGGGGCCTCGCGGCTCACCCGGTCGGTCTGCCCGCAGACGTAGTGGTCGGCCACCAGGTCCCCGAGCACCACCAGCTTGCGCGAGCGGAACGCCGAGAGCAGCCGCGACAATTCGGACGCCACGTTGGCCCTCGCTTGTCCCACACCCCGCCCCCCCGGCGCCAATTCCTCGCCGTCAGACGCCCGACACCAGCCGCTCGAGGTGCCTCTCCCCCTCCAGGACCTCCACGCCCAGCCGCAGCACGTGCACCCCCGCCCCCTCGGGACACCGGACCCGGTCCTTCTCCGTCGTCACCAGCCACGCGCCGGCGGCCGACGCCTGCCGCTCCAGCGCCCGCAGCTCTCCGGCCTCGAAGCGGTGGTGGTCCGGGAACCCGCGGAAAGACACCACCTCGGCCCCGAGCGCCTCCAGCGTCCGGCGGAACTCCGCGGGCCGGCCGATGCCCGCGAAGGCCACCACCCGCCGCCCGCGCAGCATGTCCGCCGGGTGCACCTCGCCCGCCGGATCCGCCAGGTCCCGAGGTCCGTGCCGCGCCCGCACCCGCGGCACGCCCTCCGGCCAGGGCACCGGGACCGGCCTCTCCGCGGCACGCACCCAGAGCAGCGTCGCCCGACCGAGCGCCGATGCCGGCTCGCGCAGCGGGCCGCGCGGGAGCAGGTGCCCGTTGCCGAGCCCCACTGCCTCGTCCACCACCACCACGTCGGCGTCGCGCCCCAGGCGCCAGTGCTGAAAGCCGTCGTCGAGCAACGCCACCGCCGCGCCGCACCGCGCTGCGAGCTTCGCCAAGGCCAGCCGGTCCGCCCCCACCCAGACTGTCGCCGCGGGGAGGCTCCGCGCCAGCATCAGCGGCTCGTCTCCGGCCCGCTCCACCTCCGGCCAGGGAGGGCCCTCCACCCGAACGTCCGCCCTGGACTCCCGCCCGAAGCCGCGGCTCAGGATGGCCACCGGCTGCCCCCGCGCGAGGAAGCGCTCGGCGAGCGCCCGCACCACCGGCGTCTTCCCCGTCCCACCCACCAGCACGTTTCCCACCGAGACGACGCGGAGCCCGGGCACCCGCTCGGCGCGGATCCACCCCTGCGCGCGCGCCAGCGTCCTCACCCGGACCCCGGTCGCGAACAGCGCCTCGGCCACCGCCAGCGGCAGGAAGGCGAGCTCGCGCATCGCCCCATCCGGGCGCTGGGGATAGAAGAACCGCTCGACCCATTCGCTCACCCCTTCGCCCCCCCCCGCGCATAGACCCCGAGCAGCTCCAGTGCCACGCCGGGCGTGTCCGGCAGGGCGAGCGACCGCCGGTCCCCGCGGAGCGCCACCTTGGCCAGCGCCTCGGCCGTCGGCCCGGGGACCACCGTGTCCACCCAGTGCCGCAGCGCTCCCTCGTCCACCCCGACCACGCGCGCCCCCACCGCGCGGCCCTGCACCACCGGACGTCCGGCCCCGTCGTTTCCGAGGCCCAGCACCCACAGCTCGTCGAAGGCCTGCATCCAGTGCACGAGCGACTCGCCGCTCTGGTACCCGGTGAAGCGGACGTGCGCCGACAGCCCCAGCGCGTGGGCCTGCGCCCGGAGCGTCGGCCCGAGCTCCCCGTCGCCCACCAGCACCAGCATCGCCCCGGGCTCGCGCATGTGCAGCCGGGCGAAGGCCGCGAGCGCCAGCGCGTGCCGGCGCGATGCCTGGAAGGTGGACACCATGCCGATGACCGGAGGGGTGAGCCCGAGCGAGGCCTGGAGCGAGGCGCGGTCCGCCGCCGGCCGAAACTTCGGATCGAGCAACGGGGGCAGCACCATCCACGGACGCCGGAGCCCCACGCCGAGCTCGGTGGTGGGAACGGTGAAGGCCGCGGCCGGGGGACGGAGCGCCTGGCGCGACCGGGCGGCATGGAACGAGCGCACCCGGATGCCCCGGTGGCCGGACAGCGCGGCCACCCAGTGGTCGTGGCTGAAGTGGGTGTGCACCACGTCGACCTCCAGCGTCCCCAGCCGGCGTGCATCCCGCCACACTCCGGCCGCGCCGTCGCGAGTGCAGAGCCGGAGCCCCTGCCCGTCCAGCAACCCCAGCCGTTCGAGGTGGGGGGCCGCCGGCTCCTCCGACCCCGTCCCCTCGCGTGTGGAGTCGATGGCCACCGAGACGGTGTGCCCGAGCGCCCGCTGGGCCGACGCCAGCAGGGCCACCGGCTCGGCCGGACCGCTCCACACCGGGCTCGAGAGGAGGTGGAGGATCCTCACCGGAGCCGCTCCATCCGCGCGTACACGGCGCGGAGCGCTTCCACCTCGGCGCTCAGGGTCCACCGTGCCCGGACCTCGGCCGCCGCCGCTCTGCCCACCGCCTCGGCCCTCGACGGATCCGCGAGCAGCGGCTCGAGGAGTCCGACCAGCCCCGCGACGTCTCCCGCCGGGTAGAGGAACCCCGTCACCCCGTGCTCGACCAGCTCCGGGTAGTGCGGGAGTGCCGCCGCCACCACGCAGCAGCCGCTGGCCATCGCCTCGAGCAGGACCAGCGAGAAGCTCTCCTGCCGGGACGGCTGCACCAGCACCGTCAGCCCACGGTAGAGCGCCGGTGTGTCGTCGAACTCCCCCAGCTGCTCGAGCCCGGCCAGCCCGCCGGCGAACGCCCGCCAGCGCCGGGTGACGAGGCCGGCGAGCACTGCCCGCCAGCCGGAGAGCCTCGGGCCGAGGATGGCCCAGGCCGCCGCGAGGTCCTGCGGCCCCTTCGACGGACGGACCCGCCCCACCGCCCCGAGGCCCCGCAAGCCTCCCACGCCCAGCGCGCGCCAGGCCTCCATCCGGTCCGCCGGCGGCGAGAACCGCTCGACGTCCACGCCGTGCGGAACCACCTCGGCGGCGAGCCCCAGCTCGCGGAGCGCCACCGGGGTGAGCACCAGCCGCGCATCCGCGCGCCGCAGCAGGAAGCGCGTCCAGGCCGACGGCCGTCCCGCCGAGTGCCGGGTGAAGACGACCCTGACCGATCGCCCCATCGCCCGGAGCAGCAGCGCGGCCAGGAGCTCGAGGTTCCGGTGCGCGTGCAGCACCAGCGGGCCGGTCCGGGCTCTCGCCCTGAGCCCGCGCCACGGAAGTCGCCGCACGCCCGACAGGGGCCCCCAGCCAGTGACCTCCGCGGGCAACCGTCGCGCGACGTCCTCCACGTGACGGGTCACCCCGGTGCGCCGTCCGTGGAAGTGGAGGTGCACCACCGGGATCATCCCACCGACCCGGTTCTTCGCGGGACCGAGCGCGTCCCGGCGCCGAGCAGCAGCCTGGCCACCAGGTCCACGTTGCGCTGGCTCGCGCCGGACACCTGACGGACCGACTGCGCCGCGAGCGCCCCGAGGTTGGCGAGCACGTCCGGACGGCCCAGCAGCTCCGAGAGCACCCGGTGCAGCTGCTCGGCGTCGGCCACCTGGATGCCTCCCCGCCCCAGCAGCACCTGGACGCTGTCCTTGAAGTTCTCCATGCGGGGGCCGAAGAGCACCGGGCGACCCTGCGCGGCGGGCTCGAGGATGTTCTGGCCGCCCCGCGGGGTGAAGCTCCCGCCGACGAACACCACCGTGGCCAGCCGGTAGGCCCGCGCCAGCTCGCCGATGGTGTCCAGCACCATCACCGGCGCGCCCTGGGGCCCTCCGGTCCGCCGGCCTGCCTCGAGGCCGCGGGCCTGGGCCAGCGACTGCACCCGCGCCGCCCGGTCCACGTAGCGTGGCGCCAGCACCAGCTGGAGCCCCGGGTGCGCCTCGCGCAGCCGCTGCCACACCGAGATCAGAATCTCCTCCTCGCCCTCGTGGGTGCTCCCGCCCATCAGCACCAGCGCGTCCGGCGGCAGCCCGAGCGCCGTCCGGAGCGCCTCGTCCTCCGGCGACGGTGCGGGCACCGCCAGCCCGTCGAACTTGGTGTTCCCGGTCACCCACACCCGGTCCAGCGGCGCGCCGAGCGAGAGCGCGCGCTCGGCCTCCTCGTCCTCGCGCATCAGCAGCAGATCCAGCTCCGCGAGAGGATTTCCGAAGAGCGCGAACAGCGTCCGGTATCCCCGGAGCCGCTCGGGCGAGAAGCGTCCGTTGGTGAGCACCACCCGCGTCCCGGCAGCGTGCGCCGCATGGATGAGGTTCGGCCAGATCTCCGCGTACTCGAGCACCAGGAGGTCCGGCCGGAGCGCCCGCACCGCGCGCCGCGTGCTCCCCGCCAGATCCCAGGGCGCGTACAGCACGCCGTCCACCTGCGACCGGAGCCGCTGGTCGGCCATCGACCGGCCGGTGTCGGTCATGGTGGTGAGCACGATGCGCGCATCCGGAAACCGCTCGCGGAACCGGCCGATCATCGGGGCGAGGGCCTGGAGGTCGCCTGCGCTCGCCCCGTGGAGCCAGACCCGCGGCCAGCCTCCCTCCGGCAACGCTCCCAGCCGGTAGAACCCGAACCGTTCCCGGAGGCCTGCGCGTGTCTTCCGCGCGAGCAGGAGCACCGGGGACAGGAGCAGGAAGAGGAAGGTGCTGAGCAGCACGTACAGCGCCCGTCTCACGGCGCCGCCTCCACCTTCACCGGCTGGCCGAGGAGCCAGGGCCAGGACACGTCCCCCAGCCCGAGCCCCGGCGTCTCCACCCGGACCTCCACCAGCACCTGCCCCGGCCCCTCCAGCTGGAGGTGCGAGGCGTCCACCATCCGGGCGGGCCCGTGCAGCCGCACCTGGACGCCCGGTGGATGCACCGCCGGGAGGCGCACCTCGAGCACGTCGCCCACCCGGAACGACCGCCGGTCCGCCGGCAAGACCGCGAACCCGGCCGCGGGCGCCAGAGCGTCCACCGCGCAGTAGAAGCGACCGGCCCGGAGCTCCTGGACCACCATCTGCGCGCCCTCCGCCGGCGCCTCGGGCAGCGAGGTGATGCCGGTGAGGTGCAGCGACATCCAGCGGAAGGCTGCGCCGTAGCTCGGGTAGCCGTGCGCGTCCGGCCCGCAGAACGCGAGCTTCGGCTCGGGCCCGTCCAGCGCCAGGAGCCAATCCTCGACCGGCCGGGTCTCGGCCAGCGCGTACACCAGCGCGCGCTCGGGGCTCACCAGCGCCGTCCCCAGCGCCGGGAGCAACCGGGTGAGCGGCTGCTCCCGGAGCGCGCCCCACGCCGAGTCTCCGCTCCACACCTCGACCCCGCTCGCGCCGCGCGCCTGCGCGAGGTCGGTCCACGCCCGCTGCGGGTGCAGCGGATGGGCCAGCACCGCGATGCCGCCCAGGTCGAGCACCGCGCGCACCGGCGCCGAGACCTTCTCCGCGTCGGTCAGTGCCCGCTGGCCCCCCACGTCGGCGAGGTGGCCGAACGGGGTGCTCGACTCCTCTCCCGGCACCAGCAGCACGCCCTCCTCGCGGGCGGGGGTGGGCAGCTCCTTGGGGTTGTGGTCGGTGAGCACCAGGAAGTCGAGTCCGGCTGCGTGCGCCGCCCGGGCGACGTCGGTGGGGCTCCCGCGCCCGTCGCTCCGTGTGGTGTGCACGTGCCAGGCGCCCCGGAGCTCGCGCGTCGTGGGCGGCGGGGTCAGCGGGAGTGGGCGCACCGCGGCCAGCAGCGCGAACCAGGCAAGGGTCAGGGCGAGGAGGCCCAGGGCCCAGCGCAGCAGGCGGATCCATCCTGGCGTCTTCCTCCGGCGGCGGATGGGCCGGAGCACCATGCTGGGGCGTCTCACCGCGTCGTCCCCGTCGCCGCCGGAGGCGGGTGCTGCAGCGCCCAGGCCCCGGCGTACCAGCCGCCGTGGAGCAGCAGCGCCTCGTGCCCCCCCTCCTCCACCACCCGCCCCGCCACCAGAACGTGGATGCGGTCCGCCCGGGCGATGGTCTCCAGCCGGTGGGCGATGACCAGCGCCGTCCGGCCCGGAAGCACCGAGTCGAGCGCCGCCTGCACCTCGCGCTCCCCCTCGGGGTCCAGGTTGCTGGTCGCCTCGTCGAGCACCAGGAGCCGCGCGTCGCGCAGCACCGCCCGGGCGAGCGCCAGCCGCTGCCGCTGTCCTCCGCTGAGCCTCGCCCCCCGCTCGCCGATGGGGGTGTCCCACTGGCGCGGGAGCGCCATGACGAACTCCTCGGCGCGGGCCGCCCGGAGCGCCGCGCGCAGCTCCCCCCCGGTCGCCTCCGGCTTCGCGGCGAGCAGGTTCTCGCGCACCGTCCCCGAGAAGAGGAGCGGCTCCTGGGTGACCAGCGCCACCTGCACGCGGAGCGAGGCCACGGTGCACGCCTCCACGTTCACCCCGTCCCAGAGGATGCGCCCGGCGGCCGGGCGGAGGAAGCGGAGCAGCAGCCCAGCGACGGTGCTCTTTCCGCTCCCGCTCGGGCCCACCAGCGCGGTCACCTTCCCCACCGGGACCTCCAGCTCCAGCCGTGACAGCGCCGGCCGGTCCCCGTACGACAGGCTCACCGTGTCGAACCGCACCGCCCGGGCGAGCCGCGGGCCTGCCTTCGCCCCGGGCACGTCGGTCACCAGCGGCGGGGTCTCCAGCACCTCGAGCAGCCGCTCCGCCGCCGCCGCGCCCTGAGTGGCGAACTGCGAGGCACGCCCCAGCTCCTTCGCCGGCTGGTACAGGAGGATGAGCGCGGCGAGGAACGAGAGCAGCCGCTCGGGCGCGACCTGCATGCTTCCTGCCGCCCACACCAGCACCGCGGCCACCGCCAGCGCGGCGAGCACCTCGGTCAGCGCGGGGACCGCGGCCCGGGCCCAGGCGACCCGGGCGAGCGTGGCGGCGTGCGCCTCGGCGCGGGCCGAGAACCGCGCAGCCTCGGCCTCCTCCACCCCGTAGGCCTGGACGGTCCGCACCGCCGCGAGCGCCTCCCGGAGCTGCCCCGCCATCCCGCCGAGCCGGACCTGGCCCTCCCGGGTACGGCGGAGCACCGAGCGCGTGAGCCGCGCCACCGGCACCCCGGCCACCGGGACGACCGCGAGCGCCACCAGGGCCAGCCGCCAGTCGAGTGCCACCGCCACGCCCGCGAGCACGACGATCTGCAGCCCGTCGCGAATCCACGAGCCGACCGCGTAGATGGCCGCGGTCTCCACCGCGCTCACGTCGGCCGAGAACCGCGAGAGGAGGTCGCCGCTCATCCGGGCCGCGAGCTGCACCGGCGACTGCCGCAGCAGCGCATCGAGCAGGGCCCTCCGGAGCCAGGCCACGGTCCGCTGTCCGAACTGCCCGGTCCAGGTGAACTGCGCGGCGTAGGCCAGGCCCTTCACCAGGGCGACGGCGACCAGGACGAGCGGGAGCGAGAGCAACAACCGATCCCGGCCCGCCGCCTCCAGCGCCGGCGCCCAGCTCGCCACCCGGCCCAGCGCCGAGGCGCCTCCGGTCAGGAGGAAGCGGAGGGCCGGTCCGACCAGGAAGGCGTACAGGCCGGTGGCCAGCGCGAGCACCGCCATCGCCAGCGTCGCCAGCAAGAGACGGCCCACGTGCGGACGCGCGTAGGGCACGAGCCGCCACAGCGCGCGCCACCCCGAACGGCGGCCGAGGGTGTTGTCCGGAGCGGTGGTCACCAGGGACCCGAGGTGTACCATCCTGCCTTCGAGCGTCCATGGCCAACGGTGAGCTGATGGTGGTGGCAGGCGAAGCCTCGGGCGACCTTCACGCGGCGGACGTCCTGGCCGAGCTCCGCCGCCGCCGCCCCGGGCTCGGCGCCTTCGGCATGGGGGGCCCACGCCTGCAGGCCGCCGGGCTGGAGCGGCTGTTCGACGCACGGGAAATTTCCGTGATGGGCATCGCGGAGGTGCTGCCGCGGCTGCCACGCATCTGGCGGGTGTTCCGCGCCCTTCTGCGCGCCGCCCGGGAGCGACGCCCGGCGGCCGCCCTCCTGGTGGACGTGCCGGACTTCAACCTGCGGCTGGCGCGGAAGCTCCGGGCCTCCGGCATCCCGGTGGTGTTCTACGTCAGCCCCACCGTGTGGGCGTGGCGGCGCGGCCGCGTCCGGCAGATCGCCCGTGACGTGGACCGGATGCTCTGCATCCTGCCGTTCGAGGAGGAGTTCTACCGGAGCCACGGCGTGCGCGCGCGGTACGTGGGGAATCCGGTGGTGGAGCAGGTTCCCCCACCCGGCGCGCCCGAGCCCTTCCGGCGCGCGCTGGGGCTCGACGCCGCTCGCCCCACCCTGGCGCTGCTCCCGGGGAGCCGCCGGAGCGAGCTGCACCGGCTGCTCCCGCCGATGGTGGAGACCGCGGCGCTGCTCCAGCGCGAGCGCCCCGAGCTGCAGATCGTCGTGCCCATCGCGCCTGGGCTGGACCGGGCGCCCGTGGAGCAGGCGTTCTCCGCGCGCGGCCTCCACCCCACGCTCGTCGACGGCCGAGCCGCCGAGGTGGTGGGCGCCTCGGACGTGGCGGTGGTGGCCTCGGGGACGGCCACGCTGGAGACCGCGCTGATGCTGCGCCCGATGGTGGTCGTCTACCGGATGTCGGCGCTCAGCTGGGCCATCGGCAAGCTGCTGGTGAGGGTGGCCTTCGTCTCGCTGGTGAACCTCCTCAGCGGTCGCCGGCTGGTCCCCGAGCTGCTCCAGGCCGAGCTCCGCCCCGAGGCCGTGGCCGACGAGGTCCGCCGGCTCTGGGTTCCGGGGAGCGCACGCGAGGCCCAGCTCGAGGGGCTCCGGGCGCTCCGGGCGCAGCTGGGCACGGGGCCCACCGCCTCGCGCGTGGCAGACGAAGTGCTGGAGGTCCTCGACGCGCGTGGTAAGGACCCGGGCGCCCTCGCCCGATGAACCCAGCCCTGGTCTGCATCCCCACCTACAACGAGCGCGAGAACATCGAGTCCATCGTCCGCGCCACGCTCGCCGCCGATCCGCGCGTGGACGTGCTGGTGGTCGACGACGCGAGCCCCGACGGAACCGGTGCGCTGGCCGACGCCTTGGCCGGTGAGTCCCCGCGGGTGCAGGTGCTCCACCGCGCGGGGAAGGCGGGGCTGGGGAAGGCGTACCTCGCGGCGTTCGACTGGGCGCTCCAGCACGGCTACGCCTACGTCCTGGAGATGGACGCGGACTGGAGCCACGACCCGCGCTACCTCCCGGCGCTCCTCGATCGCGCCTCGACCGACGCGGATCTGGTCTTGGGCAGCCGATGGGTGAAGGGGGGAGGGACCCTGAACTGGGGCATCGGCCGGCAGCTCATCAGCCGCGGCGGCTCGCTCTATGCCCGCACCATCCTCGGGCTCGACATCCGCGACCTCACCGGCGGCTTCAAGTGCTTCCGGGCCGAGGTGCTCCGGGCCATCGACCTGCCCACCGTCACCAGCACCGGGTACGGGTTCCAGATCGAGCTCACCTACCGGGCGATCAAGCGCGGCTTCCGGGTGGTGGAGGTCCCCATCGTCTTCGAGGACCGGCGGGTGGGGCAGTCCAAGATGTCGCGGGCCATCGTGCTCGAGGCCCTGGCCATGGTGTGGAAGATCCGGTGAGCGACGTCGTCTCCTCCGCGCTGGTCGCCCTCTCGGCGATCTTCTTCGTGGTCGACCCCATCGGGGTGGTGCCGATCTTCATCGCCATGACCCAGGGCGATCCGCCGGAGAAGAGACGCGACACCGCCCGGCGCGCGTCGCTGGTCGCCGCTGCGCTGCTGGTCTTCTTCGCGCTCTGCGGCACGTTCCTCTTCAAGGTCATCGGGGTGAGCCTCAGCGCGTTCCGGGTGGCGGGTGGCATCGTGCTCCTCATCACCGCCCTGGACATGCTCCGGGCCCGTCAGTCCGAGACCCGCACCTCGCCCGAGGAGGCCCAGGAGGCCACCGGCAAGGAGGACGTGGCCATCGTCCCACTGGCCATCCCGCTGCTGGCGGGCCCGGGCGCGATCGCCACGGTGATGGTGCTGATGTCGCGGGCGTCGGGCGTCGCCTCGGTGCTCGCGGTGCTGCTGAGCATCCTGGTGACCATGACCGCGAGCTACTTCCTGCTCCGGGGCGCCTCGCTGGTGCAGCGGTTCCTCGGTCAGTCGGGGGTGGCGATCCTCCAGCGAGTGATGGGGCTGCTGCTCGCGGCCATCGCGGTGCAGTTCATCGCCGAGGGAGGGCGCGAACTGGTCGGCCTTCCCCCGCTCCCGGGCTAGGTCCCCGCGCCACCGGGCCGCGGTGCCTCCGTCCGCCCGACCAGCGAGATGCCGCTGTCGTTCGCGAGCGCGACCAGTCGTTCCCCATCCAGCAGCAGCGTCTTCCCGGCCTCGACCGCCAGGACGCGGGCGCCGACCGAGCGCAGCACCTCGATCGTCGCCGGCCCGACCGCGGGCAGGTCGAAGCGCTCGTCCTGCCCGGGCTTGCTTCGCTTGACGACCACCACGCCCGGGCCGCCGAGCTGGGCGCCGCGGCGGATGCAGGCGTCGGTGCCCTCCACCGCCTCGAGCGCCAGCACGTGCCCGTTCTTCACCACCACCGTCTGCCCGACGTCGGCCCGGCCGAGCAGCGTCGCTACCTCCTCGCCGAGCGCCAGGTCACGCTCCTGGGCCGCGTCCAGCGGTGGACCGGCGAGGTGACCCTCCGGAGCGAGGATCTCCTTGAGCAGCTCCGTCGGCGCGACGATGCGGATGCCCGCCGACTGGAACTCGTCCGCCGCCGCGCGGAGCAGCGCATCGTCGCGGAAGCTCCGCAGCCGGGCAGCGATGCGGAAGAGCCCGATGTCCGGCCGCATCGTCTGCACCGCCCGCATCCGCGAGAAGCCGCCGGCGAGCACCGCCTCCTCCACCCCCGCCGCGCGCAGCAGCCGCTCGATGCGCGCCACCTGCCCCACCTTCACCCAGTCGAGCCGCTCCACCTCCGAGGCCAGCTCTGGGTCCGTCTCCCCCACGTGCCCCACCGCGTGGACCGAGAGGCCGCGGCCGCGGGCCGCCCGGGCGAAGAGCCGGGGCAGCGCGCCGTTTCCGGCGATGAGGCCGATGGGTCCGGCCACGGCGCCCTAGCGCGTGAGCCCGCGGTGGCTGGTGGTGACGAACGCGAGCAGCACCTGGATCTCGGTCTGGTCTCCGAGCTCGGTCCGGAGGCGCTCGATGGCCTCCTCTAGCGGGAGCTTGCTCCGGAAGAGGATCCGGTAGGCCTCCTTCACCCGGGCGATCTGCTCCTCGCTGAACCCGTGCCGGGAAAGCCCGATGCCGTTCACGCCCACCAGCTCGGCCCGGTCGCCCTGGGCGGTGCAGAACGGCGGCACGTCCATCACCACCATCGAGCCGCCGGCCACGAAGGCATGCCGCCCGATCCGGGTGAACTGGTGCACCGCCGCCAAGCCTCCGAGGATGGCGTGGTCCCCCACCTCCACGTGCCCGCCCAGCGTCGCGGCGTTGGCGAACACGCACCCGCTCCCCACCTGGCAGTCGTGCGCCACGTGGGTGTAGGCCATGAAGAGGTTCCGGTCGCCGATCCGGGTCACCCCGCCCCCGCCGGTGGTCCCCTTGTGCAGGGTGGTGAACTCCCGGATCAGGTTCTCGTTCCCGATCTCCAGCGCGCTGTCCTCGCCCGCGTACTTGAGGTCCTGCGGCTGGGCGCCCACCGAGGCGAACTGGAAGACCTTGTTGCGCTCGCCGAGCCGGGTGCGCCCCTCGATGACCGCGTGCGGGCCGACGGTCGTTCCGGCGCCGACCTCCACCTGGGGGCCGATGACCACGTACGGCCCAACCTCCACCGTGGGATGCAGCCGGGCGCCGTGGGCGATGATGGCCGTGGGGTGGATGCTCATCGGTCCCTGTCCACCACGGTCGCCAGGAACTCGCCCTCGGCCACGACCTCCCCGTCCACCTTCGCCACCCCACGGGTCTTGAGGATCGCCCCCTTGAACCGGAGCACCTCCACCTCCAGGTCCAGCCGGTCGCCCGGCACGGTGGGCTTGCGGAACTTCGCCCCGTCGATCGCCATCAGGTAGGTGACCTTCCGGGAGGGATCGAACCCGGTGGATCGGTAAGCGAGGATGGCGCTCGCCTGGGCCAGCGCCTCCAGGACCAGCACCCCCGGCATCACCGGGTGGCCCGGGAAGTGGCCCTGGAAGAACGGCTCGTTGACCGAGACGTTCTTGTACGCCCGCAGCGCCTTGCCGGGGTCGATCGACACCACCCGGTCCACCAGGAGGAACGGGTAGCGGTGGGGCAGCAGCTTCTGGATCTCCTGCACGTCCATCATGTCGCGGGCTCGTCCTTCCTCGACTCGAGCGCGGCCACCCGCGCGCGCAGCTCTCTCAGCTCGCGCAGGAGGTCCGGCAAGTGCTTGAGCGCCGCGGACTGGCGCAGCCACAGCGCGCGCTCCACGGCGGGGTATCCGGAGACGGTGGCACCGGGCGGCACGTCGTGCGGCACGCCCGACTGCGCGGCGACGCGGGCTCCGTCCCCCACCCGCACGTGGCCCACGATGCCCACTTGCCCGGCGAGCACCACCCCCGCGCCGACCTCGGTGGATCCGGAGATGCCCACCTGCGCGCAGAGGATGGAGAGCGGCCCCACCCGGACGTTGTGCGCGATCTGCACCAGGTTGTCGATCTTGGTTCCCCGGCCGATGACCGTCTCGCCGGTGGTCGCCCGGTCGATGCAGCTTCCGGCGCCCACCTCCACGTCGTCCTCGATTCGGACGGTGCCCACCTGCGGCACCTTCACGTGCGCCGGGCCCGAAGGGTCGAAGGCGAATCCGAAGCCGTCCGAGCCCACCACCACGCCCGGCTGCAGCAGCACCCGGTTGCCGAGCACGCAGCGCTCGCGCACCACCGCCCCGGGCTGGAGCACGCAGTCCTCCCCCAGCTGCGAGCCCTCGCCGAGGTAGCTGCCTGGCCAGAGCACCGACCGCGGCCCGACCACCGCGCCGGCCTCCACCACCACCAGCGCCATCACCACGGCCGAGGCGTCCACCCGCGCCGAGGGGTGCACCTCGGCCCGGGGATGCACGCCGGTCGCGAGTCTCACCCCGGGATGGAAGAGCGAGAGGAGCCGCGCGAACGCCAGGTGGGGCGAGGCCACCCGGATCCAGCCCAGGTCGGTGCGGGTCACCGGCTCGCCGGGCGGCAGCAGCACTGCCGCGGCGCGGGTGGTGCCCAGCTCCTTCCGGTACCGGGGGTTCCCGTAGAACGAGAGCTCGCCCGGGCCGGCCTCCTCCAGCGAGGCCAGGCCCCGGATGCGCAGCGACCCGTCGCCCTCGACGGTGCCGCCCACGTGGGCAGCGAGCTCTGCGAGGGAGCGTTCCATCCGCTCCCTCGGGGCTACTTCTTCTTGGCCGGCGTGGCGGCCGGCGCCGTCGAGCTGGTCTTGACCTTGTTCTGCTCGTTGTAGGTGCGGACCAGCTGCGGGGTGAGGTCCAGCGAGTCCGGCGCGTAGGCGATGCCGCCCGCGTCGAACACCATGGTGAAGCCCTCACGCTGGGCGAGCGAGTTGATGATGGTCCGCATCTTGCCGACGATGGGCTGGAACTCGTCGTTTTCCTTCTGCGCCAGCTCCGCCCGGCCCTTCTCGAAGTTCTGCTGCAGCTCGATGAACCGCTTCTGGAGCGCCTCGGCCTTCTCGGCCCGGGCCTGCTCGGTCATGGTGGCGGCCTGCTTCTGGAACGTCTCCTGGTCCTTCTTCAGCGTGTCCTGGGCCTTGTCCAGGTCCTTCTGCTTCTGCTCCTTGAGCGACTCGAGGCGGGACTTGGCAGCCTTGGCCTCGTCGAGCTCAGCGAGGGCCTTCTGGAAGTTGACGTAGCCGAGCTTCGTCTCGGCGTACGCAGGGGCGGAGAGGATCAGCGGGATCACGGCGGCCAGGGCCACCATCAGGCGACGGGACGACATCACGTGCGTACTCCTCGGGGAAACTCCGGCGATTGAGTCGAGACCACCGCCGACCGGAGTGAGGCGGAAGCCCCCCGGCGGGTGCTCCCGATGGGGTCGAAAAAGTCCGCGGACACTAGGAGCAACGCCTTCGGTCCGTCAAGCAGATGCCACTCGGCGGTCAGGAAGGCGCCCCGCCGGGGTCTACAGCGCCTTCACCTCGCTCACCAGGCGGGTCAGGGACGACTTGGCATCGCCGAAGAGCATCGAGGTGTTGGGCGCGTAGAACAGGTGGTTCTCGATGCCCGCGAACCCCGGGTTCATGCTCCGCTTGAGCACGATGACGCCCTTGGACTTGTCCACGTCGAGGATCGGCATCCCGTAGATCGGGCTCTGCGGATCGCTCCGGGCGGCGGGGTTGACCACGTCGTTGGCGCCGATGACCAGCGCCACGTCCGCCCGCTCGAACTCGGGGTTGATGTCCTCCATGTCGTAGAGGCGGTCGTAGGGGACGTTGGCCTCGGCCAGGAGCACGTTCATGTGGCCGGGCATGCGGCCCGCCACCGGGTGGATGGCATACTTCACCGTCACCCCCCGCTTCTCCAGGAGGTCGGCCAGCTCCCGCACCACGTGCTGCGCCTGCGCCACCGCCATCCCGTAGCCCGGGACGACGATGACCTCCCCGGCGTAGGCCATCTGGATCGCCGCGTCCTCCGCCGAGACGCTGCGCACGGTGAGGTCCTTGGCCTCCGCCCCGGCGGCCAGCGCCGGCTGAGCCGAGCCGAAGGCGCCGAAGAGCACGTTGCCGAAGCTCCGGTTCATCGCCTTGGACATCAGGACGGAGAGGAGGAAGCCGGAGGCCCCGTCCAGCGCCCCGCAGATGATGAGGACGTTGTTCTCGATGGCGAAGCCGGTCGCCGCCGAGGCCAGACCGGCGTACGAGTTGAGCAGCGACACCACCACCGGCATGTCGGCGCCCCCGATGGGCAGCACCATGAAGACGCCGAGCATCAGGGCGAGCCCGATCATCGCGTAGAACACGATCGACGTCTCGGGGCGGAAGATCAGGTACAGGAACATGGCGATCGCCACC
>DATKKF010000073.1:0-21203 GCA_035543115.1 Myxococcaceae bacterium | reverse complement strand
AGGCCCGTGCGTTCGAGGGGCTCTGGAGCCAGACGGCGATGGGAAAGAAGCCCGCGTCGGAGGAGGGCCCGTGCGAGAACCGCGCGTAGTGCTGGGGCGGGTTCTCCCAGGGCAGGAACACGTCCTGTCCCGCATCCGCGGCGCCTCCATCGGGCTGGCCACCATCGCCGCCGCCTCCTCGATCGCCGGAGCTGCCGGCGTCTCCCCCATCGGGCGCGAGGCCGGTGGCCGCGGCGCCGGTGACGGTCCCCAGGCAGCCTGCCGTCGAGAGGACGAGCGCGACGGCGAGAAGGACGCCGGAAGGGAGCGAAGCGCTTCGCACCTCCCCATCGTAGGGCCGGGATTCCAGTGCCGTCTCCGGAGCGCAGGTACGCTCCGGACCCACTCCGTCCTGGCCGTGCTACCAGACCGAACAGCGTTGCTCCGCCGACCGCGCCATCTTCGCGCCCGGCTGGCACGAGAACGCCTGCTGGAACTCCGGAAGGTTCGAGAGCGATCCGATGATCCGGAACCTGGCAGTCGGATGAGGATCGCCCTTCACCAGTTGCCGCTGATACTCCAGGCTTTCCGCGGCGCCGCGGTACTGGCCCCAGGCAAGGAAGAACTGTTGCTCGGGGGTGAAGCCATCGACCGCCGGACCCGGCCGGCCTCTCTTCATCGCCAGGTAGGCCAGACGCACGCCGGCGAGATCGGCGATCGCCTCATTGAGCACTCGCTTGCCGTCATGGTGAACGCCCGGCTCGATGAAGTAGCCCTCGTATTGCTCTGCCACGCACTGGCCGCGCTTTCCAAACTCCTCGAGGTCCGCCGCCGCCCACCAGCTCCGAGGCCGCCCTGCGCTGTCGAACTGACCTCCGAGACTGTCGAAGGTGTGCGTCATGTCGTGCGCGACCCCGATCCCGATCGCCCCGAAGTTCACCGCGTCCGTCGCCTCGAGGTTGAAGGCAGGAGGCTGCAAGAATCCGGCGGGCAGGACAATCTGGTTGAGCTGCGGCTCGATGTACGCATCGGGCGAGGAGGGGGGCAGCTGCCACAACTCCCGATCGGTGGGCTTGCCGATCAACTTGCGGTTGTCCTCGACGTTGAACTTTCGCCCGGCGACGACGTTGGCCCACAAGGCATCTCGACGAATCGTGATCGTGGAGTAGTCCTTCCACTTGTTGGGATAGCCCACCTGGACGTCGTAGGTCGCGAGCTTCTCGAGCGCCTGCTTCTTCGTCTCGGGCCCCAACCACCGCAGCTCGGTGAGGTCCTCCTTCATCACCCCGAGGAGCGCGCGGATCAGCTCCTGCACCTTAGCCTTGGCGGCGGGCGGGAAGTACCGCTCGACGTATTTCTGGCCCAGCGCATCGCCGAACAGCGCGTTGCTCGACTCGATGCACAGCGCGGCGCGTGGCCTCATCGTGGTGGCACCGCCGAGGAGCTTGTCTCTGAAGTCGAACGAGGCCTTGGCGAACGGCTTCGACAGCCAGGGTGACGCGGAGTCGAGCAGCTGCCAGGTCAAGTACGCCCTCCATGTCGCGAGCGACGTGTCCTTCAGCTCCTTGTCGAGCTGCTGGAGCAGCTTGGGCTCGGCGACGTTGAGGTCGCTCCGCGGCAGCGTCGCCTCGGCGAAGTACCGACCCCAATCGACACGTGGGGCCAGCTGCTCGAGCTGCGCAGGGGTCGTCCGGTGGGCGGTCGCGGCCGGGTCCGCTGCGGTGGCGGCGTCCAGCGACGCCTCGGCGAGCCGCTTCTCCAGGGCGAAGACCTCTTCGGCAGCCTTGCTGGCCCGAGCCTCGGGCATTCCTCCCAGCCCGAGGACGATGGCCAGATGCGCCCGGTACTTCTCCCGCACCGCGGCGAAGCGCGGCTCGGGGCTCAGGTAGTGGTCGCGGCTGGGCAAGCCGAGGCTGCCAGCGGTGATGTTGGCGAGCGTGTTGTCCGGAACCTGGTAGTCGTAGGCTCCGGTCAACGCGAACCCGACCGGGATCGCCAGTCGGTGCAGCCGCCGGATGATGCGCTGCACGTCCTCCGAGCTTCGAGCACTGGCGATCTCCGCCAGCAACGGAGCGAGCGGCGCCAGTCCGGCGGTCTCGACGCTCCCCTCGTCCATGCACGACGCGTAGTAGTCGCCCAGCTGCTGCTCGATGCTCCCCGCGGGCCAGTCCGTCCTCGACGAGAGCGCTTCGAGGATCGCCTGCAGCTGGCGCTGGTTCGCTTCGCGGCTGAGGAGCTGCCGGCTCCACCGCTTCATCGAAGGAGGTATGGGGTTCGCGGCACGCCACCCTCCGTTGGCGAACTCGTAGAAGTCGGTGCAGGGATCGATCGCGCGGTTCAGGTCGCTGACCTCGATGCCGCTCGGCGCGACGGCAGGAGCCGCCTCCGGTGCACGCTGGGGAGAGCTCGCACAGGTCGCAAGCGCGGCCGCAAGCACGACGACGAGACATCGGATCATGGCTTGCGAGTACCTACGGGTATATTTCATCGCTCCAAAACGTCGATTCCGCCGATCGCCAAGTCGATGAAGGAGTCAGCGGTGAAGTCAGAGATCGAGCTCAGACACCTTCGCGTCTTCGTCACGCTGGTCGAGGTGGGGGCCCACGCCCGCGCCGCCCGGGTGCTCGGAATCTCGCAGTCGACCGTCTCGGAGACGCTCAGCGCCCTGGAGCGCACGCTCGGCACCGCCCTCTTCCGGAGGGCGCCCAAGGGGCCACTGCTGACGCCGGCGGGCGAGGCGACGTTGCCGTACGCGCGGCGGATGCTGGCGCTGGCGAACGAGCTGGTCACCGAGCTGACCAGGACGTCGGCCGACCTGAGCGCGACGCTGGTGGTGTCGACGGTCGAGTCGATCAGCGCCTACGTCCTTCCTCTGCGGCTGGCGGCACTCCGGGCGCGCTGGCCCAGGGTGCGGCTGGAGGTCATCACCGCTTCGTGCCCCGACATCCGCGAGAGCGTCGCGTCCGGAAAGAGCGATCTCGGCCTGACCCTCGAGGGAGAGACGGGAGCAGTCGAGGGATCGATCCTCGCCAGAGGCCGGCTGGTCGTCTTCGGCGCGCCGGCCCATCCGCTGGCGAACCGTCAGGCCTCGGCGGATCAGCTCCGCCGCTGCGACTTCTACATGTGCGACGCGGGAGGCAACTACAACCAGGTGCTCCGGCAACACTTCGAAGCAGCGCAGGTGCCGGCGCCGAGGACCCAGGCGCTGGGCAGCGTCGAGGGCTTGAAGCGCGCAGTCCTGGCCGCTGGTGACGCCGTCGGTCTCCTGCCCGCCCACGCCATCGAACATGAGCTGCGCGACGGCGAGCTCGCCGAGATCTCCGTCAGCCCCGCGTTGCCGCCGCTGGTACTGCGCGCCGTGGTCGCCCCCGGGAGCTCGGGCTCACCGCTGGTCGAGGCGCTGATCGGGTCATTGCGGGATTCGCTCCTTGGAGCGCCGCCACCCGCTGCTCCGATCAGGCGCCAGCGGGAGGCGAGTGACCCTGCCCGGGTGGACGGGGGAGAGTCCAGTGGCCTTCGTCCTGACCGGGAGCGAGCACCCTGAGCCGCGCGGTCACACTGCCGGTCCTTCTGGGCGCCGGAGCAAGCTCGCCCAGCCGGCTCCGCCGCCCGGCAAGACCCGGGCGCCCCCGCCAACCCGGACGCCGCCCGTCGCTCTCGACCCGGTGGGACCAGCGACCGCTTCCGCGTCCGGCCGGACGGGTCCGTGCTGCTCTGGGATACCCGGGGCTGCCGCGGGCACAACACCGGCTGGGCGATGGTCAACCTCCGGATCATCTTTGCGGAGGGCGCACCTCGGGCTGTCGCCGACGTCGGGCGCACGGCCAGGCTTCGACCGGCTCGTCCCGCGAGTTGCTCAGCGGTCCCAGCGATGGAACGGGTCGGGCCCCTTGGCCCGGTCGATCTCGGTCGCGTTGACCGCGGCCTCCAGCACTCCCCGCTTGGGGGGCGGCCTGGAGAGTGCCTCCCGGACGTCGCCTTCGAAGCGGACCTTCCCGGTCGCCACCTCGCGAAGCGCGACCACCGCCGACTTGTTGCGCTGGGTCTGGACCAGGGGCGTGGCGCCGGACGCGAGCTGGCGAGCGCGTCGCGTGGCCAGGATGCAGAGGGCGAAGCGGTTGTCGACGAACTCGACGCAATCTTCGACGGTGATGCGGGCCATGGAGACCTTGGATGCCGGACGGGGGGTCGCGAGACCGTCCTGCGGGTCCGAAGCGTCCTTGGCTCCAGTTGCAGGTGCAAAACGGCGGCGCCCAAGGGACGTATCAGGGTCGCCGGGCAGCAGCAACTCGCCGCCAGCTCCAGACGGCTCCCTCACCGGAATGCGGTCGTTCTTCGGGGGCCTCCCGCCCCAGCTGCCTCGGCACTCAGCGCGCGGCCGTCCTCCCGCCGCTCTCCGGGGTCAGGGCCCTTCACGATCACCGGAGCGCCTCAGGCGGAGGCGCCGGCGCTCCGTTCACCAGACGGCAGTTGCTTCCCCTGCTGGAGCTGGGGGGCCTCGGCCACGAACTTCAGCTGGGGATGCTTCTCCCGCGCATGCTCGAGCGCCCAGTCGTCCCGGAACAGGACCAGCGGCAGGCCATCCCGGTCCTGCACCGTCTGGCGGTTACCCTCCCAGTCGAACGAGCGCGGGTCGAACTTCTCCCCCACCACCCAGCGGGCGTGCGCGTACGGGAGCCGATCCAGGGCGATCGCCGCGCCGTACTCGTGCTCGATCCGGTACTGGAGCACCTCGAACTGGAGCGCACCGACGACGCCGACGATGGGATCGCGCATGCCCATCTGCAGCTGCTGGAAGATCTGGATCGTGCCTTCTTCGCTCAGCTGCTCGAGGCCCTTCTCCACCTGCTTGCGCCGGAGCGGGTCCTTGCTCCGCACCACCGCGAAATGCTCGGGGGAGAAGCGCGGGACACCGTCGAAGCGGAACGGCTCGCCGTCCACCAGCGTGTCGCCGATGCGGTAGAGGCCGGGATCGAAGAGGCCAATGACGTCTCCGGGCCAGGCCTCCTCGATCGCGGTGCGCTCGGCGGCCATGAACTGGCTGGGGTTCGCCAGGCGGACCGTCTTTCCCAGCCGGACGTGGTGGGCGTTCATCCCCTTCACGTAGCGGCCCGAGACCACCCGGACGAAGGCGATCCGGTCGCGGTGCGCCGGGTCCATGTTCGCCTGGATCTTGAAGACGAAGCCGCTGAACCTCTCCGCGGTGGGCGGCTGCGGTCCCTTGTCGGTGCTGCGCGGCGCAGGGGCGGGGGCGAGGTCGAGGAAGGCGTCGAGGAACGGCCGGACGCCGAAGTTGGTCATCGCCGAGCCGAAGAACAGCGGGGTGATCTGCCCCCGGTCACTCTTCTCGCGGCTGAAGGCGTCGCCGCCGATGTCGAGCAGCTCCACGTCCTCGCGCAGCTGGCCGAGCTCGGCTGGGGTGAGGACCTCGGAGATCTCCGGCGCGTCGAGCGAGACGCTGCGCTCGGCCACCTCGGCCTCGCCGTGGGTGCCAACCGAGGAGAAGGCGTGCACCACCCGGGCGGCGCGGTCGTAGACGCCACGGAACTCGGGGCCCATGCCGATGGGCCAGTTCATCGCGTAGGCGCGGATCCCGAGCACCTGCTCCAGCTCGTCCATGAGATCCAGCGGCGCGCGCCCGTACCGATCGAGCTTGTTGACGAAGGTGAAGATGGGGATGGCCCGCATCCGGCAGACCTGGAAGAGCTTCTTGGTCTGGGGCTCGACGCCCTTCGCGGCGTCGATGAGCATCACCGCGCTGTCGGCGGCGGACAGCGTCCGGTAGGTGTCCTCGGAGAAGTCCTGGTGGCCCGGGGTGTCGAGCAGGTTCACCGCGTGGCCGCGGTAGTCGAACTGGAGAACCGAGGAGGTCACCGAGATGCCGCGCTCCTTCTCCAGTTCCATCCAATCGGAGGTGGCGTGCCGGCGGGCGCGACGGGCCTTCACGCTCCCGGCCAGGTGGATGGCCCCGCCATAGAGCAGCAGCTTCTCGGTGAGCGTGGTCTTCCCCGCGTCGGGGTGACTGATGATGGCGAAGGTGCGCCGGCGGGCGACCTCCCGTTCGAGCTCGGACGTCATGGCGGCCGGCTCCTGTAACACGGCCGGCGCGTCTCCGCCGACCCGGCCAGTGCACTGGCCCGAAAAAGCAGAAGCCCCGACCGCCCGGGGGGAGGGAGCGGTCGGGGCCTCCAGGCCGGAAGCGGCGACCTGGCCGCTCCCGGGGTGAGGCGTCAGTTGCCGTCGCCGGTGGGCATCTGGGTCGGCACGCCCGGGACGTCGTTCGCCGGGGCGTCGGGATCGGGGCTCGGGTCGTTCTGGTCCGACGGATCCGCGTGGTCGCGCATCCCGGTGGCCAGCACCACGTCGCAGGCGGCCTCGTTGCCGCTGGTGGTCCAGGTGCAGCTGCCGGTGCCCGGCTCCTCGCCGAGGGTGCACAGCGCGGTGGCCTTGAACACCAGGGCCTCCGCCTTGTCCCAGCACTCGGCCCCGAAGAAGACCTTGCCGGCCAGGTCGCCGCCGATGATCGCCACCTCGGCGCGGCCACCGACGCCGGGGTTGTACCGGGCGCGCCCGACGAGCAGTTCCTTGGCCGGGGTGTCGTTCGGGATCTCCGGGATGTCGGCATAGCTGGCCACGCGCACGCTGGTGACGCCGCTGAGCCCGTTCTTGTGGGCGTAGAAGACCGCGTCGACGGGCTGCCACCTGGTGGTGTCGGCAGAGAACTTCCTCAGGCCGTAGATCAGCGTCTTGCTCTGACCGGTGACGCCCGCGTCCGTCGCGGCCGGACCGAACCCATGGTGGCTGAAGGCGACGAACAGCTTGCCCTGCCCGGGGAAGGTGGTGACCACGGTCTTGTAGGCGTCGAGGTCGATGCCGATGGTGCCGCGGCCGCGGTGCGCGCCGTCGCCGGTGGCCTTGAAGGTCGTGCCGGCGGCGAAGCCGACATAGGCCGAGTCGGCGTCACCGGTCTTCTTGACTTGAAGTCTCCAGCCGTAGTGGTTGCCGGCGACGCGGACCACCGAGAGCAGGTAGCTGTCACCGTTCTGGTCGTAGGGGCCGTAGGTGTAGACCTGCCCCCGGACCTGCGTCGGGCCGCTGGTGAGGACCAGCTGCTCCACCGGCGCAAAGGCGTCCTTCAGGCCCTGGTTCAGGCTCTTGATGGCGTCGCGGATCTTCGGAAGCCAGTCGGGCGTGGTGCTCGCCTGGAGCTCCGCGCCCGGGGCGGGTGCGATCAGGGCCGCCTCGGCTCCGCCGGACGCGGTGAGGCTGGCACCCTCGGACGAGGCGCCCGAGACCTCCGCGGAGACGCCGGAGAAGGTGGGAACCGCCGCCTGGTACTCGTCCGGACCGTTGCTGCTGCTGTTGCCACATGCGGCCGCCAGGAACAGGCCGGCCACGAGGAACGACTGACGTGCGAGCTTCATGACTCCCTCTTTCGAGACCATCGAGTGACACGCGCACCGGGGTGGTGGGGGCCGGTTGCATCGCTTGCCTCCTCCAACCCGGGGAGCCGGGGGTGAGTTGCGGGGGGGTGCTCTAGCTGCTGGCCGAGGTGTACCGGGCGATGCTGAGGAGCCACACCCGCCGGGAGAGCCAGCCGAACACACCTGCTCCCACCACCGACCCGGCGAGTGCGGGGAGTGGGAGCCGACCCAGCATGGCCTCCGCGGGGAAGGTGGTCATCAGCGCCAGCGGGACGATGAAGGTGAACACCCAGCGCATCACGCCGCGGAAGACCTGCACCGGCCACCGGGCGGCGTCGAAGATGGAGTTGAAGAGGTTGGTGAGGTTGTCGATCTTCACCACGTAGAACGCCGCGCTCACCGTGAGGATCCACAGCGAGTAGAGCAAGGAGGTGGCGGTCACCAGGAGCAGGATCGCGGAGAGCGAGCCCGGCAGTGACGGCAGCCGCCCCATCCGCACGAAGGCCACGGTCCAAAGCACGAGCGCGGTGACGACGTTGGTGCTCCGCCACGGCTCGAAGCGGGCGGTGGAGACCAGGAATTGAGCGTCGGCGGGCTTGAGCAGCACGAAGTCCAGCGTGCCCTTGCGGATGTGCTCCACCACCGCCGTGAGGCTGGGGTTGATCGCCCCCTCGAGGATGGCCTCCAGCAAGGTGAACCAGCCGGTGACCACCAGCGCCTCCTCGAAGGTCCAGCCGGCCACCGTCTGGCGGAGGTGGAACACGGTGAACAGCGGAACCAGCGCGGTGAGGGTCCAGAACAGCGACACCACGCCGTCGAGCACGAAGTCCGCCCGGTACTGGAGCCCCAGCAGGACCGAGCTCCGGACCTGCACCCGCAAGAGCCGCCAGTACCGGGCCACGCCGGTCATCCGCCGTAAGCCGCGAACCGCTGCAGGCCCCTCCGCCACAGCGCGCGCACTCCGAGCGTGAGGAGCCCGACCCAGATCCACTGCCCGAGCAAGAGGCGCAGCGCGGCGCGCAGGTCCAGGCCGCGGGTGAGCAGCTCGACCGGGAAGCCGATCTGGTAGCGGAAGGGGAGCACCTCGATCGTCCCCCGGATGGCGGGGGGGAAGAGCTCCACCGGAATGAGATACCCGCTGAACACCATGAACAGCGCCAGCCAGACGTCCATCACCTTCACGCTGCTTCCGGTCCAGAGGGCGAGCGTGCCGATGCCAGCGTTGGCGAGGAAGGTGATGAGCCAGCCACCGAGCAACGAGAGCAGGAAGACGGCCCAGAGGAGCGGGTCGCGCGGCAGCCGGCTGGCCCCGGTGAGGATCAGTGCCAGCATCGCCACCGGGAATGCCACCACCATCCGGAGCGGGATCGCAGCGAGGTTCTCGACCGCGTACGAGACCATCGGGTGCAGTGGCCGGAGCAGGCGCATGGCCAGCGTCCCGGTGCGCACCTCGAAGCTCAGCTGCCACGCCACCCAGGCCCCGGTCAGCTGCCGGACGATGAAGGTGGCGAGGAAGTAGGCCACGAAGTCGGCCTGGTCGAAGCGGCCCACCGGCGCGTCGTGCGCCACCGCCGACCAGAGCGCGAGCATGATCAGCGGCATGGTGGTGGCAAGCACCCAGACCAGCATCTCGGCCCGGTAGGCCACCATCTCCGCGAAGCCGACGCGGAAGAGCGTGGGGAGGGCGCGTACGGTGCTGCGGACGCTCATGCCGCGTCCTCCACCTCGCCGCGGGCGGCGCGACTCTGGGCGAAGAGCTCGCTCATGACCTCCTCGAGGGGGGCGTTCTCCACCGTGAGGTCGTGGACCGGGAGGGTGGCCAGGGCGCGGGAGACCGCGGCGTTGACTCCTTCCTGCGGGATCTGGAGCGTGACGCCCGCGGCATCGCTCGAGACCACCCTTCCCACGGCGTCCAGCGCGGCCCGATCGGCCGGGGCGTCGAGGCGGAGGACGAGGCGCTTCTCCGGACGGATGCGTCGCACCAGCTCGTCGAGCGCGCCATCGTAGCTGAGCACGCCCTTGTCGATGACCACCACCCGGGGGCAGAGCGCGGCCACGTCGTCCATGTAGTGGCTGGTGAGGATGAGCGTCGCCCCGGTTCGCTCGTTGTAGGCCTTGATGAAGTCGCGGATGACCACCTGCATCGAGACGTCGAGGCCGATGGTGGGCTCGTCGAGGAAGAGGACCTGCGGCCGGTGGATGAGCGACGCTGCGAGCTCGCACTTCATCCGCTCGCCCAGCGAGAGCGTCCGCGTCGGCTTGTTGACCAGGTCGCCCAGCTCCAGCAGCTCGGTGAGCTCGGTGAGGGTGCGCTGGAACTCGGGCTCGGGCACCTCGTAGATGGCGCGGTTGAGGGCGAAGGTCTCCGACGGCGGGAGGTCCCAGAGGAGCTGCTGCTTCTGGCCCATGACCAGGGTGATCTTCTTGAGGAACGCATCCTCCCGGCGCTGCGGCACGTGTCCGTCGACCCGGACCTCGCCGGAGGAGGGGTGGAGGAGACCCGCCAGGACCTTCAAGGTGGTCGTCTTGCCGGCTCCGTTCGGGCCGAGGAACCCCACGCGCTCGCCCCGGGCAATCTGGAACGAGATGCCGTCCACCGCCTTGACGACGGTGGGGACCCGCCGGAACAGGGAGCCCAGGGCGGCCCTGAGCCCCGGTGGACGCTTGTGGACGGTGTAGTGCTTCCGCAGCGCCTGCACCGACACCATGGTCTGAGCCATCAAGGTCCCCTCTCCTAGCGTGCTACGCTCTGGGCCGCAGCGGTGAACCTCGGCCTCGTGCTCACAGGCGGCGGAGCGCGCGCCGCGTATCAGGTCGGCGCTCTGAGAGCGCTGGCGGAGCTGTTCGACAGCGGACCCCTCCCTTTCCAGGTGGTGTGCGGGGTCTCGGCAGGGGCAATCAACGGCTCCTCGCTCGCTGCGGAGGCGGACGATTTCCAGGGTGCGGTGAAGCACCTAGCGGACACCTGGCTCGCGCTGACGCCCGACCACGTGTACCGGACCGACGCGCTGAGCCTGGTCTCCATCGGCTCGGGCTGGTTCCGGGGCCTGACCGCCGGCGGGGCGCAGCCGCCGCGGCGCTACAACCACCTGCTGGACACGGCGCCGCTGCGCGAGCTGCTGGGACGGGAGATCGAGTTCGAGCGGATCCACGAGAACATCCAGCGCGGTCACCTTCGGGGCCTGGCCATCTCGGCCACCAACTACGAGACCGGGACCTCGGTGACGTTCTTCGACGGAGCGCCGGACCTCCATCCGTGGGCCAGGAGCAGGCGCATGGGGGTGAAGACGCAGATCACCCTCGATCAGGTGATGGCCTCGGCGTCCATCCCGATCTTCTTTCCGCCGGTGCAGGTGGGACGCTCCTGGTACGGCGACGGTGGGGTGCGGCTGAACGCGCCGATGAGCCCGGCGCTGCACCTGGGCGCCGACCGGGTGCTGGCGATTGGCATCCGGCACCCCCGCACGGCGGCGGAGACCGCCGAGCTGAACGACGCCGCCCAGCGCGACGAGCTTCCGCTCTCGCAGATCCTCGGGGTGCTGATGAACGCGGTGTTCCTCGACTCGCTCGAGCCGGACATCGAGCGGGTGGAGCGGGTGACCGAGATGCTGGACACCATCCAGCGGCCGGCCGAGTCGCATCTCCGTCCGGTGCGGATCCTCCTGCTCCAGCCGAGCCAGGATCTGGCGGCGCTGGCCGCCGACCAGGTGATGCGCTTCCCGCGGACGCTCCGGTTCCTCCTCAAGGGCCTGGGCGTCAGCCAGAAGGGCGGCGCGGACCTCCTGAGCTACCTGGCGTTCGAGCAGGAGTACATCGAGCGGCTGGTGACACTTGGTTACGAGGACACGCGGGCCCGGGCCGACGAGGTCCGCGACTTCGTCCGCGGTGGCGGGGGCACGCTCTCGCAGGCGGGCTGAGCCGGCGTCCCCGGGAGCCACCAGCCGCTTGCCTCGACGTGCGCTCAGGCGCTCGCCCCGGAGCACTGCAGCCGCCGTCACTGGCAGCTCCTGAACGTGCTCGAGGCGGGACCGGCGAGCGAGTCCGGGCTGGAATCGGCAGTCGCGCCCTTCGCGGCGACGGACGCCGAGGGCGTGCGGGCCGCGCTGGCGGACCTGGTGCATCGCGGGTGGGCCGAGTCACTCCCCGGCGTCGGCGTCCAGCTCACCTCGACCGGGCGGGAGGCACACCGGCGACTCCAGGCGACGGTCGCCGCGCAGCGCCGCCACATCGCCGAGGGGGTGGGCGAGGCGGACTACCGGACGACCGTGTCGGTGCTCGAACGGATGGCCGGCAATCTCGGGGCGTTCCTGCGAGGCCCGGGGCGGCGCGGCTGAGGGCGCGAGCGCTCCACCGGTGCTAGTGAAGCGCGAGCCGTGGCCACCGCCGACGTCGATCGCGAACTCGCCCGCTGGATGCCGCGGCTGGTCGCCGTGTGGCGCCGGCACCGCAAACTGCCCCCGGGGCCGCCGACGCTGGTCGGGCGCGAGCTGAAGGAGGTTGCGCAGGGCATCCGCACCCTGTCGGCGGGCCTGACGCGCGACCGGGCGCTGGTGGGGGCGCGGTACCTGGACGATCCGCGGCTGCTCGGGGCCTACCTCCTGTTCTACTGGCCGGTGAGCTACGCGCAGGCACGGGCAGTCCTCGGCGAGCTGCCGCGCCGCCCGCGCTCGGTGCTCGACCTGGGGAGCGGACCGGCGCCGGTGGCCTTCGCCGCGCTCGATGCCGGCGCCGCGGACGTCACCGCGGCGGACCGGAGCGCTCCGGCGCTGACGCTGGCCCGGACGCTGGCGGCCGAGGCGGAGGAGCCGCTCGCCACCCGGTCCTGGAACGGTGGCGCCGCGCTGCCGGACGGGCAGTTCGACGCCATCACTCTCGGGCATGTGCTCAACGAGCTCGGGCAGGGGCCATCGGCCATCGCCGAGCGCGCGGCGCTGCTCGAGCGCGCGGCGGCGCAGCTGCGGCCGGGAGGCTCGGTGGTGGTCCTCGAGCCGGCCCTCCGGGACACCTCGCGCGAGCTGCTCCAGGTCCGCGACCTGATCGTCTCGCGCGGGTTTGCCGTGCGGGCGCCCTGCCTCTGGCGGGGGGGGTGTCCAGCGCTGGTGAAGACCTCGGACTGGTGTCACGCCGAGCGGAGCTGGTCGCCGCCGCCGCTGCTGGAGGCGCTGGCCCGCGAGGCTGGGCTGCACAAGGAGGCGCTCAAGATGAGCTACCTGGTGCTGGCCCCGCGTGGAGAGGCCTGGCCGGAGCCGCCACCCGGACGCGTGTTCCGAATCGTCTCCGAGCCGCTCGAGGGGAAGGGGCGCCAGCGGTACGTTGGCTGCGGCCCCGAGGGGCGGTTCGGCCTGGCGCTCCAAGAGAAGCACCGGACGGCGGCGAACGAGGCCTTCTTCTCGCTCCGGCGCGGCGACGTGGTCGCGGTCGAGGGCACGGGGCCCCGCGGCGACGGGCTGGCGCTCGTCGAGGGGAGCTCCGTCCGGAAGGTCGCCTCCGCGGGTCAGCCGCTCCCGCAGCCCGCCCGTGAACCCTGACGGGCCGGCGGTCCGACAGAGGTGTCCCGACAGAGGTGTCTGACACCTCGCCGGGGGGGCGTTTCATGGTGGAGATTAGTTGCACTTGAGCGTCCCACCTCAAGGAGCCCCCGTGTCCTCGCTCGGTCGTGTCTGCCATCCCTGCTTCCCCGTCCTCGCCCTCGTCCTCTCCTGCGGACCCTCCGGCTCGGGGAGCGACCTCGCCCACATCGAGTCGTTCACCGCCAGCCCGGCTGTCCTGCGGGTCGGAGACCCGGTGGAGCTGCTGCCGCGCTTCGTGGGTGCGACCGCCCGCATCGAGCCTGGCGTCGGGGCTGTCGAGAGCGGCAAGCGCTACCGGGTGGGACCGTTCGGCTCGGGGATGCTCTTCACCCTCGTCGTCGGCGACGGCGCGCAGGAGCTCCGCCAGGAGCTGCGGCTGCCGCTGGTGTACCGGCACCGGCTGAGGCCGCTCACGCCCAGCGACTACGCCCGCGTGGACCACGGGGCCGCCGTGCTGGCGGATGGCCGGGTGCTGGTCTTCGGCGGGCGCTCGCCGACGTACACGCCCTGGGTGGTCACCGAGCTGTTCGATCCGGCAAGCGCATCGTTCACCGAGACCGGCGAGATGCCCACGACGCGCTTCAACCCGGTCTGGGCCGGCGCCTCGGGCTCACGCATCGTCATCGCCGGCGGCGAGACCAGCGCCTCCCGCCGCGACGAGGCCACCGCGGTGCTGGTGTGGAGCCCGGAGACCGGCGCGTGGAACTCCCCGGGGCATCTGCTCGAGGTCCGCTTCGGGAACAGCGCCACCCGCCTTCCGGTCGAGGGCAACGTCCTGCTGGTCGCCGGCGGTGACTTCTATCGGCGGGACCCCGCGACGGTGACGCCGGTCGAGCTCTTCGACGTCGACCTGGGCACCCCGAGGCCGCCCAAGGGCCAGATGGTCGAGCCGCGGCTCCTGCACACCGCCACCCGCCTCTCCGACGGCCGGGTGCTGCTCGCTGGGGGCCTCAATGCCTTCACCCACCAGGAGGTCTCGAACGCAGAGATCTACGACGCCGCCGCCGAGACGTTCACCCGCGCCTGCACGCTGGCCAGCGAGCGCTGGGCCCATGCCGCCGCCGCTCTGCCGGACGGGCGCGTGCTCCTCGCCGGCGGGTACGCGGCGGGCTCGCCGACCGGCGCGGCGGAGGTCTGGGACCCGCTCACCGGGCAATGCACCGCCACCGGCTCCCTCCGCCTGCCCCGGGCCGACTTGCGCATGGTGGTGCTCGCCAGCGGCGAGGTCCTGGCCATCGGTGGGCGCAACGGCGACGGGCACGCGCTGACCGCCGTGGAGACCTGGAGCCCGCTCACCGGTGCCTGGACCGAGCGGACCCCGCTGCCGCTCGCCCGAGTCGGGCACACCGCGTCGCTGCTCCCGCAGGGGCAGGTGCTGCTGCTCGGCGGTGCCGAGGGAACCGGTGCCTTCCCGGTCAAGGCGGCGGAGCTCTACGACTGACGGCGGCTCACTACAAACTGAGGTGCCTCGCCAGCTGTTCGAGGCTGGCGAGGTCGTTCGCCGGGGCGAACACGTCCAGGTGCGGGAGCGCGGCCTGCATCCCCTTGGTCAGCGGCTCGTACCCGGGGCTTCCGAGGAGCGGATTCAGCCAGACCAGGCGACCGGCCCGGCGGCGGAGACTGGCCAGCGCCTGCCCGAGGACCTCGGGGTTCCCGGTCTCCCACCCATCGCTGAGCACCACCACCACGGTGCGGCGGTCGACCAGCCGCGGCCATCCCTCGAGGAACGCGGACAGGGACTCTCCGATGCGCGTCCCGCCGCTCCAGTCCTGCACCCGCGCCGAGAGCCCGCCCAGCGCCTCGCGGTACCCCGGCGCCCGGAGCTCCTCGGTGACCCGGCTCAGCCGGGTGGCGAAGACGAACGTCTCCACCGAGGAGAACGCGTTCTGCAGCGCGTAGAGGAACTGGAGCAGGAGCCGGGCGTAGAGGTCCATCGAGCCCGAGACGTCGGCCAGGACGACGAGCCGCGTGCGCCTGAGCTTCCGTTCCCGGTAGCTCAGGGTCGACAGCTCGCCGCCGGTCTTCATCGCCTCGCGCATCGTGCGGCGGAGCGACAGCTGGCCTCCACGGCGGGCGTGCCTCCAGCGCCGGCCCGGACGCGCACGGAGCCGCCGGGCGATTCGGCGGGCAAGCGCGGTGACCGCCCGCAGCTCCTCGTCCCCGAAGGACGCGAAGTCCTGCTGTCCGAGCGCCTCCCGCGCGCTGGGAGCAGGAACGGAGATCTCCTCCACCGACTGCCGGTCGCTCCCGGTGCGCCGGCGGCTCGAGGCGGCGCCTCGCTTCTCCCGGTCGTCCTCTGCGTCAGGGGGGATCACCAGCGGGTTGCGCGGGACCGGCGCGCCCCCGCCCCAGAACCGCTCGAAGAGCTCCTCGAACAGCGGAATGTCCTCCACCCGCTTCACCAGCGCGGTGCGGAGGCCGAGCCGCACGTCCTCCCGGTCGACGAGGTCCACCGACTCCAGCGCCCGGGCCGCGTCGAGCGTGTCCCCCGGCCCGAGCCGCAGGCCCTCGGAGCGGAGGCGGCGGCAGAAGCGCGCCGTGTGCTCGACCAGATCCGCTGCGGCGAGGCTCATCTAGAGCGGCGAGGAGAGCGCAGCCAGCTCTCCGGCGTCGAGCCGGGCGGTCACCGTGCGCAGGTCTTCCTCGTCCTTGAGGAAGCAACCCAGCGTCTCGCGGACCAGCTCCTCGTCGAGGTGTGAGGCGTGCAGCGCCACCAGCGCCTGGGCCCAGTCGAGCGACTCGGCGACTCCCGGCACCTTGGCCAGCTTCATCCTCCGCAGGGCGTGGATGAAGGTCGTGACCTCGCGGGCCAAGCGCTCGGCGATTCCGGGCACTCGGGTGCGCACGATGCGCAGCTCCTTGTCCAGCGGGGGATAGTCGATCCACAGGTAGAGGCACCGGCGGCGGAGGGCGTCGGAGAGGTCCCGGGCCCGGTTGGAGGTCAGGACCACCGCCGGTCGTGCGGCAGCGCGCACCGTGCCGATCTCGGGGATCGTGACCTGGAAGTCCGAGAGCACCTCGAGGAGAAAGGCCTCGAACTCCTCGTCCGCCCGGTCCACCTCGTCGATCAACAGAACGGGGGGGCGCCCCTGGTGGGTGATGGCCTGCAGCAGGGGGCGCTTGAGGAGAAACCTCTCGCTGAAGATGTCCGCCTCGCGCGCCGCGAGCGGTCGCTCGCCGTGCTCCTCCAGCCGGATGTGCAGGAGCTGCTTGGGGTAGTTCCACTCGTAGAGCGCGGTGGTGGCGTCGAGTCCCTCGTAACACTGCAGCCGGATCAGGTCGCCCTGGAGCACGGTCGCCAGGACCTTGGCGATCTCGGTCTTCCCCACCCCGGGATGCCCCTCGACCAGCAGCGGCTTCCCGAGGGTGGTGGCCAGGTGGACCGCGGTGGCCACCGCGCGGTCGGTGACGTACCCCTGGCGCTCCATCGACTGCTGGATCCGCTGGATCTCCTCGCGCACGGGTCGTTCTACCGGGCTCGCTCGACCGCCGTGGTCAGCGCCCGCCGGGTGAAGGTCACCGCCAGCGCACGCCAGTAGTCGGGGTCCATCCGCGCGTCGGAGCGGACGGTGAGCCCCTCGGAGGCCTTCTGCGCCGCGGAGGCGACAGCCGCCGCCTCGGCCGCCGCGCCCACCAGCGCCGCCTCGGTGGCGGTCGCTCGCACCGCCCTCGCCCCCACCCCGGTGATTGCCACCCGGGCGGCGGTGATCTTCCGCGCGGCGACGGTCACCATCGCTGCCACCCCGACGATCGCGAAGCGGGAGGCCGGATGCGCGAACTTGGCGTAGGCGCCGCCGGTCCCCGCGGGCGGCAGCGGGATGCGCACCTCGGTCAACATCTCCCCGGGGGTGAGCGTGGTGGTGAAGAGCTTGAGGAAGAAGCCGTCCACCGGGATGGTCCGCTTCCCCTTCGGGCCCACCGCCACCAGCTCGGCGCCGACCGCGAGCATCACCGCCGGGAGATCCGCTGCAGGGTCGGCGTGGGCCAGGCTCCCGCCGATGGTGCCCATGTTCCTGACCTGCGCGTCGCCGATCTGCGCCGCGGCCTCCGAGAGGATGGGGAGGCGCTGGCGCACGAGAGGCGAGCGCTCCAGGATCTGATGTGGCGTGGCCGCGCCGACGACGAGCGCGCCGGCCTCCTCGCGCACGCCGGACAGGCCGGGGATGCGCCGGATGTCCACCAGGTGTCTGGGCTCGGCCATCCGCAGCTTCATCAGCGGGAGAAGCGAGTGTCCGCCGGCGAGGAGCCTGCCCCACTCGCCGTAGCGAGCGAGGAGGTCCACCGCCTCCTGCACGCTGCCCGCCCGGTGGTACTCGAAGGGAACGGGGTACATGGCTACCTCCTCCCCGCCGCGCGAGCGGCCTGCACCGCCTTCCAGACCTTCTGGGGAGTGAGCGGCAGGTCCAGGTGGGTGATGCCGAACGGGGCCAGCGCGTCCATGACCGCGTTGGCCACCGCAGGGGTGGCGGCGATGGTCCCCGCCTCCCCTGCGCCCTTCACCCCCAGCGGGTTCACCGGAGAGGGAGTCACCGTCCGGTCGGTCTCGAAGCTCGGGAGCTGGTCGGCCCGCGGCAAGCCATAGTCCATCAGCGACCCGGTGGTGAGCTGCCCGGCCTCGTCGTAGCTGGCCCACTCCCACAGCGCCTGCGCAACTCCCTGGGCGATGCCGCCGTGCAGCTGGCCGTCGACGATCATCGGGTTGATGACGTTGCCCACGTCATCCACCGCGACGTAGCGGAGCAGCGTCGTGAGCCCGGTCTCCACGTCCACCTCGACGACCGCGATGTGCGTCCCGAACGGGAAGGTGAAGTTCGAGGGGTCGAAGAAGCTGGTCGTTTCCAGCCCGGGCTCCATGCCCGCGGGCATCTTGTGGGCGAGGTAGGCCGCGAGACTGACCTCGGCGAACGCCTTCCCCCGGTCCGGGGAACCCTTCACCGAGAAGCGGCCGCCCTTGAACTCCACGTCGTCCGGCGCCGCCTCGAGGAGGTGCGCGGCCAGTGCCCGGCCCTTCTCGATGATCTTCTGCAGGCTCATGTGAATGGCCGTGCCGCCCACTGCGCCGCTGCGGCTCCCGTAGGTGCCCATCCCGAAGGGGATCCGGCCGGTGTCCCCGTGCACGATGTCCACGTCGGTCAGCGGGATGCCGAGCATGTCGGCCACCAGCTGGGAGAAGGTCGTTTCGTGTCCCTGGCCGTGGCTGTGCGAGCCGGTGAGGACCGTCACCTTGCCCGTGGGGTGCACCCGGACCGTGGCGCTCTCGTACAGGCCGGCCTGCGCCCCGAGCGAGCCCACCACCTGCGACGGCGCGATGCCACACGCCTCGATGTAGCAGGAGAGCCCGAGCCCGAGATACCTGCCCTTCTTGCGCGCCTCGGCCTGCTCCGCTCGGAAGCGCTCGTAACCCACCATCTGCAGCGCGCGCTCCAGCGCCGGCGCGTAGTTGCCACTGTCGTAGGTGAGCGCCACCTGGGTCTGGAAGGGGAACCGCTCCTTGGGAATGAGGTTCTTGCGGCGGAGCTCCGCAGGGTCCGCGCCGAGCTCCCGGGCGGCGAGGTCCATCGTGCGCTCGAGCAGGTAGCAGGCTTCGGGCCGGCCGGCGCCGCGGTAGGCGTCCACCGGAACGGTGTGGGTGAAGACGCCGTCCACCTCGCAGAAGATGGCGGGGATGTCGTAGACCCCGTTGAGCAGCGTCCCGTAGAGATAGGTGGGGACCGCGGGGGCGAAGAGCGTCAGGTACGCGCCCAGGTTGGCCACCGTCTTCACCCGGAGCCCGGCGAGCTTGCCGCTCGGGTCGAACCCCATCTCCACCTCGGAGACGTGGTCCCTTCCCTGCGCATCGGTGAGAAAGCTCTCGGTGCGCTGGGCGGTCCACTTCACCGGGACGCCGAGCCGGCGGGCCAGCCAGGCCACCGCCACCTCCTCGGGGTAGATGAAGATCTTCGAGCCGAAGCCCCCGCCGACGTCCGGGGCGATGACCCGGAACCGCTGCTCGGGAAGCCCGAGAACGAACGCGCCCATGATCAGCCGGTGCACGTGGGGGTTCTGCGAGGTGACCCAGAGGGTCAGCTCGTCGGTGGCCGCCTGGTAGGTGGCGAGCGAGGCTCGCGGCTCGAGGGCGTTGGCGATCAGCCGCTGGTTCACCAGCCGTGTCTGGACCACCTTCGCCGCCCCGCGCAGCGCGGATTCCGCTCTCGCCCGGTCGCCGATCTCCCAGTGGAAGCAGCGGTTGTCCGGCGCGCTGGCATGAACCTGGGGCGCACCCGGCCGGAGCGCGGCGACGGCGTCCACCACCACCGGGAGCTCCTCGTAGTCCACCTGGACCAGCTCCGCGGCGTCGCGGGCGATCGCCGCCGATTCGGCCACCACCACCGCCACCGCCTCGCCGGCGTGGCGGACCCGATCCACCGCGATCGCCCGGAAGTCGGTGGTCTTCAGACCAGGGAGGAGCCACCCCACCGGGATGGGGTTGACCCCTCCCTCGGCGAGGTCCTTCCCGGTGAACACCGCCTTCACCCCGGAGAGGGCCAGCGCCCGCGAGGGATCGACCCGCAGGATGCGGGCGTGGGCGAGCGAGCTCCGGACGAAGACCGCGTGCTGGGTCCCGGGAAGCTTCACGTCGTCGGTGTACGTTCCTCGCCCGGTGATGAACCGGGGGTCCTCTCGCCGCCTGATGGCCTTGCCCACCAGGCGCTCGACGGTCGCCGTCGCCATGCGCAGCCTCCTATCGACCCTGGGCCCGGGCGGGTCCGGGATCGGCCGGTGCAGTCGCCAGCTTCTTTGCCGCGGACTGAACCGCCTTGACGATGTTGTGGTAGCCGGTGCAGCGGCAGAGGTTTCCCTCGATGCCCGCGCGGATGGCGTGCTCGTCCGGCTGCGGGTTCTCGCGGAGCAACCCCACCGCGGAGAGGATGACCCCGGGGGTGCAGAAGCCGCACTGCAGGCCATGCTCCTCCCAGAAGCTCTCCTGGACCGGGTGGAGCTTCCCGCCGGAGGCGAGCCCCTCGATGGTGACCACCTCGCTGCCGTCGGCCTGCACCGCGAGCAGCGTGCAGGACTTGGCGGTGCGCCCATCCACCATGACGGTGCAACTTCCGCACTGGCTGGTGTCGCAACCCACGTGGGTGCCGGTGAGCCCGAGCACGTCGCGGAGGTAGTGCACGAGGAGCTGTCGCGGCTCGACCTCGTGCGATTGCTGCGTCCCGTTCACCTTCACCGAGATGCGCGCCATCGGTTCACCTCCGGGGAATGCGGGCCCGGCACGACGCGAGGCGCCCGGGACATTGCCGAGCGCGGTCGCCGCCGGTCAAGCACGCGAGCGAGCTGTTCGCTTCCCGACGCACCGTGGCATCAGCGGGTGTCGTTGACAGTGCGGAGGACCCGCGTGTTCATGTACCGCCGTCGAGGCTCGGAGTCCCCGGGAGGTCCCGGCCGTGGATCGGCGTGACAGCGTCGCCGGCGTGGTCCTCGCCGCGGGGAGCTCGACCCGGATGGGGCAGAACAAGCTCCTCCTCCAGATCGGCGGGCAGAGCGTGCTCCGTCGGGCGGTGCACACCGCGCTCGCGGCCGGGCTCGATCCGGTCCTGGTGGTGCTCGGACACGAGAGCGAGCGGGCGCGCGCCGAGCTGGGCGACCTTCCCTGCGAGGTGGTCCCGAATCCGCAGTACCCGGAGGGGATTCACAGCTCGCTGCGCACCGGAATCGGCGCGGTGCCGGGGCGTTGTACCGCCGCCGTGGTGCTCCTGGCCGACATGCCCCTGGTGGACGCGGCGATGGTCCGCGGCGTGGTGGAGCGGTACCGGGCGGACCGGCCCGCGCTGGTGGTCTCGCGCTACGGCGACGTGGACGCCCCGCCCATCCTCTACGACCGGCGGCTCTTTCCAGAATTCCGCGAGCTGGAGGGGGAGGGCTGCGGGAAGCGGGTCGTGAAGCGCCACTCGGCCGAGGCGATCCGGATCGCCTGGCCGTCTCGCGCGCTCACCGACCTGGACCGGCCGGACGACCTGGAGCGCGTGCGCTCGGAGCTGGCGGGGGCCGCATGAGGGCCGAGCTCCTCCAGCTCGCCGCAGAACTGGCCGGGCGCCGCGAGCCCTTCGTCCTGGCGATGGTCGTGCGCCGGCAGTCCTTCAGCTCTGCCCAGCCGGGCGACATGGCGATCATCACCGCCGATGGCGGCTACCACGGCTGGCTGGGCGGGAACTGCACCCAGCCGGTGGTGAAGCGAGAGGCCGTC
>DATKKF010000072.1:0-26261 GCA_035543115.1 Myxococcaceae bacterium | reverse complement strand
GCGGAACCACCGAGCCTGACGACGCTGCCGGGTGGATTGCCTTCGAGCGTCCCCAGGTGCTCGTGACCTCCGCCGAGGTCGCCGGTCCCGTCGTCGACGAGTTGCGTGGTCGCTGGGGACCCGTCCCCGTCGTGGTGACCCACGGCCCCGCGGTCACCCTCTCCCCGCCCGTCTCCCAGCTGACCGCCCCGGTCGATCCGGTGCGGCTCCGCGAGGAGGTCGGGCGCTGGGTGCCGCTCACCGGCGCGGGCTCCATCGCCACCACGCTGCTGTCGGACGTGCTGGCGCTGTACGCCCGCGCCGGCCGGACCGGGGTGCTCGACGTCCAGGCCCCGGCGCGCACCGCTTCGGTGTGGTTCGAGGACGGTGACCTGGTGCACGCCGCCTGCGGCTCCCGCACCGGAGCGAGCGCGCTGTTCGAGGTCCTCTGCTGGAACGAGGGCCGCTTCGCGTTCCGCGGCGGCCCGCCCCCGGCGCGCTCGCTCTCGGCCAGCGTCCGGGAGCTGCTCGCGCAGGCCGACGCCGTGCCCTGACGGCTACTGTTTCCCCCGCGCCATGGCCTGGGCGATGGGGAAGGACATCGCCCCCTTCTCCACCCACCAGCTGAGCACCTCGACCTCGAGGCGGCCCGCCCTGACCGCCGGGTCCTCCTGCGCGAGGCGCCGCGCCTCCTCGAGCGGAGCGTGGTAGATGCACAGCCCACGCATCCGCGGGTCGGTCTGGTCGTCGAACGGCCCGGCGACGACCAGCTTCCCCGCCCGGGCCATGGCCTGGAGATGGCCGAGGTGCTGGCGCTGGAGCGCCTCCGGGTCGGCCACCTTCGTCCCGCCGTTCGCCGGGCGCTTGAGGATCACCAGGGTGTAGCGCTCCATGGCCGGAGGCGCCTCGGCCCCGGCGTCCGGAGCCGGCGCGGCGCCGAGCAGCAGCGTCGAGAGGGCGACTCCCCACCACGCCTGTGGCTTCATCCCGTGTCCTCCGGTGCTGGTTCCACCACAGCTCACCCGGTGCGCGCACCCCTGGCTCGACGCGTCGTGCAGCGAAGGGTGACCATTGTCGCCGCGGAAGGTGGGGGCTACGGTGCGCCGCTGCGGCCCGGAGGGTGCGGTGATGATTCGACGGTGGTGGCTGCTCATGGCGGTACTCGGCTCGGGCTGCGCGACGACTCCCTCCGTCGCCCCCACCTTCACCTACGCGCCCCCGCCCGGGACGCGCTACGTGCGAACCGTCAGGCTGGTCAGCGAGACCCGGATGGTCGGCAGCCCCTACCGGCAGCGTGAGGAGCAGGAGTTCGTCTGGAACGTGGGGTTCACCCGCGAGGGCGACCGCACCGTGGCGAGCCACCAGCTGCAACGGGTGGCCATGCGGATCAATGACGCCGAGGTGCTCGACGGCGAGCGCGTTCCCGGCAGCGCCCTCTCGGTGGACCTGGTGGTGAGCCCCGAGCCACGGGTGGTGGAGGTACGGGGCGCCGAGCGGGCCGCGGAGGTGCTCTCGGGCCTCCTGCTTCCAGGGGCAGAGCGGAGCTCGGGGACGCTGCTCGGCGCCGAGCAGGTGAAGGAGTTCGCGGTGGCTCGCTTCGAGATGCTGGTGCGCGACGTGGTGGGCCACCCGACCGCGCCCGGGTCGACCTGGCCGGTCGTGGACTCCGATGCGACGGTGCGCCAGAAGACCATGACCGTGGAGCGGATCGAACCCTGCGGAACCGTGCGGTGCGCCCGGGTCAGCGCCCAGTACGAGGTGTACCCACGGGAGGCCGCGCGGCGCGCGCTACGCTCGGCCGCGGCGTTCCTCGTCCGCAATGGGGTGGACCCGGCCGAGGCCGAGGTGCTCGACGCCACAATGGAGTACCGCGACGAGCTGCTGGTGGAGCCCGGAACGCTGGTGGACCACGCGGCCAGCTTCTCGAAGACGGCGCGGGTCACCTTCGCCGACCCGCAGGGGAAGCCGGTCCCGGTCGAGTTCCAGAGCACGCTGGAGCAGAGCTCGGCTTTCCCGTAGCCGCGACGGCGTTCCAGCGCCGGACTGCGGTCCGCGGCACCACGGGCTGTCCCTGAGCAGGTTGCTGCATCGCTGACGCGTCGAGGGCGGTCGGCCTACACTCCTCCGCCACGTGCGGCGCAGGGACCTTCCGCTACTCCTGCTCGGGGTCGACCTCGGGGCCCTGGTCGTCTCCGGTATCGGACCCAGGGACCGGCTCACCTGGTGGCTGGAGGTGGCGCCCTTCCTGCTCGCGCTCCCCATCCTTCTCGCGACGTACCGGCGGTTCCGCTTCACCGACCTGGTCTACTTGCTCATTGCGGTGCACGCCTGCGTGCTCTTCCTCGGCGGCCACTACACCTACGCCGAGGTCCCGCTCGGGGCCTGGGCGCAGCGGGTGTTCGGCCTGGCGCGGAATGACTACGACCGGGTGGGCCATTTCTTCCAGGGGTTCGTCCCAGCGCTGATCACCCGCGAGGTGCTTCTCCGCCGGACGCCGCTTCGCCGGGGCGGGTGGCTGACGTTGCTGGTCGTCTCGGTATGCCTCGCCATCAGCGCGCTCTACGAGCTTCTCGAATGGGGCGCCGCGGTGACGCTCCACCAGGGCGCCGAGGCGTTCCTCGGCACCCAGGGCGACCCCTGGGACACGCAGGAGGACATGGCCACCTGCCTGGTGGGTGCGATCGCCGCGCTACTCCTGCTCGCTCGCTGGCACGACCGACAGCTCGCGGCGCTCGGAGCCGGGGCCGGCGAGCCGACGCCCGGGCTGGCCGTCACCTCGGGCTGAGCCGGTGCGCCGCGTCCCGGCGCACCCCCGGAGATGCATCTCCCGGCGCGACAGCCCACCCTGACCGGGCGGCCCACCCGTCTCAGGCGCAATCCTGCTGCACAGAGGTCATGGAGGTAGGCTCCGTCGCCGGACGTGGCCGAGTGGACTCCAGCGCTGTTCCTCGATCCCCGGAGCAAGGACCCGGTCTATCTCCAGATCGCCCACGCGCTGATGAAGGAGATTCACCGCGGACGCTTCCGGCCCGGCGACCCGCTCCCCGGCTACCGAACCCTGGCCGAGCAGCTCGGGGTGAGCCGCAACACGGTGATGTCGGCGTACCACGAGCTCCAGGTCGAGGGCTGGGTGGTGTCCGCGCCCGGCGAGGGAAGCGCGGTGGCGGGCCGGGTGCCCGCCCATCTGCCCGCCCGGCTGCAGTCGCGGAACGAGGTGCCGAGGGCCAGCCCGGAGGCGATCGGCTTCGCGCTCGGGCCCGAGCCCGGGCCACCCACCGCCGGAGCGCGGCGCGGGATGCTGGAGGTGGCGAGCGGTGTCCCCGATCCCCGGCTTCTCCCCGGCGCGGCGCTCGCCCGTGCCTACCGGCGGGCCATCCTCCGGAGCAGGGCTGGCCCGGAGAGCGGAGATCCGCAGGGTCAACCGCAGCTCCGGGAAGCGCTGGCGCGGATGCTGAGTGGCACCCGGGCCATCTCCGCCGGCCCCGAGCGGATCTCCGTCGCTCGCGGGAGCCAGATGGCGCTGGTGCTGGTGGCGCAGGCGCTGGTCTCGCCGGGGGACACGGTGGCGGTGGAGAGCCTCGGCGCCCGGCGTGCCTGGGATGCGTTCGTCCGGGCCGGCGCGCGCTGCCTGCCGGTTCCGATCGACCAGCACGGGCTCCAGACTGACGCGCTCGAGGCCCTGCTCGGGGAGACGCCGGTGCGGGCCGTCTTCGTCACTCCCCAGCGCCAGTACCCGACCCTGGCGGTGCTCTCTGCCGAGCGGCGGGCGAAGCTCATCGAGCTCGCGGCCACCCATCGATTCGCGGTCATCGAGATGGACCCCGACTCCGAGTTTCACTTCGAGGGCCGTCCGCTCGCGCCGCTGGCAGCGAAAGACCCGGTCCAGGTGGTGGTGCACGTCGGGACGCTGTCGAAGATCTTCAGCCCGGATCTCCGGCTGGGCTTCGTGGTGGGGCCAGCGCCGCTCCTGGCCCGGATGAACGCGCTCCGGGCGACCTACGACCGGCACGGTGATCCGGTGCTCGAGCGCGCCATGGCGGAGCTGATGGAGGACGGCGAGCTGCAGCGCCACCTCAACCGGATGGACAAGGTGTACCGGAGCCGGCGAGACGCGCTCTGCGCCGGGCTGGCAGACGCGCTCGGGGAAACCCTCGCCGTGGATCCGCCCACCGGTGGCCTGGCCATCTGGGCGCAGGTCCGGGGCTCGGTCGACGTCGACGCCTGGGCCGCGCGAGCGCTGGAGCGCGGGGTGTCCTTCCAGCCGGGACGCCGCTTCTCCTTCGACGGGAGCGCGGTCCCGGGCCTCCGCCTTGGGTTCTCCAACTACCCGGAGCCAGAGCTCCAGGAGGTGGCGCGCCGGATGCGTTCGGCGCTGGGAGACCTCCGGTGAGCGAGCGCCTCGCACCGCTCGACGATCAGATCGAGCTCCGTGGGCTGCTGGGGGCGGGCGGGATGGCGAGGTGCAGCGGGACTGGGACCGGCGGCTCGAGCGCGCGGCTGCAGTGAAGCTCGTCCGCAGCCGGGACGCCCGGATCCTGCCCGCCGCGCCGAACATCGGCGCCGACACGACGCTGAACGGAAACATCCCGCTCTACCTCGAGACGTCGGTCAACGTCATCGACAACAGCGCGAATCCCAACCCGCTCGGGGTCACCCTGACCCTCCAGGCCGGAGCCGAGCTGCGCTTCAAGCCCGGCGCGGACTACCGGATGATCTTCGGCGGGCGTCGGGAACGCCCCGAACAACCTCGTCGGTCGCCTGATCGCGCTCGGAACGCCCACGTCGCCAATCCGCTTCACCTCCGCCGCCGACCTGCCCGCAGCGGGAGACCGGGCGGGCCTCCAGCTGGCCACGTCCGACAACTCGCAGATGATGTACAACATCATCGAGTATGCCGGGGGCTTCAGTGGCGTCGTTTCGACCAACTGCCGCCCGACGGGCTCCTCGGACAACGCCGCGCTGATCATCGGCGGCCCCGACTACACGCCGTCCGAGACGACGATCGTGAGCAGCATCATCCAGTACAGCGCCGGACACGGCATCGACGCCACCTGGGAGGCGGGGACGCCGAATGCCCCAACCTGGCCGATCCGGGCACCGGCAACCTGTTCAACAACATCGGTGGCTGCAAGCAGACCTACAACGGCTTGATTCCCGGCGTCGGCTCCTGCCCGGTGGGCGGCGGCTGCACGGAGCAGTAGCGCCGCCCAGCGCCCCGCTCAGGCGACGGTGCGAGCGGAGATGGTGGTGGCAAGGCGGCGCATGTCCTCGACGACCTGCGCGGCCACGTTCGAATCGAGGTCCATGATCAGGTAGCCGATGGAGGCATTCGTGGAGAGGACCTGGGCGTGGATGTTCGCCTCGTGCTCGGAGACGATCCGGTTCAGGTCGCGCATCACGCCCGGCACGTTCTGGTGGACGTTGATCACCCGGTAGGTGTCGGGCAGGCGGCCGAGGTCGACGGCGGGAAAGTTCACCGACCCGACCGTCGCCCCGGTGTGGGCGAACCGCGCGAGGCTGGCCGAGACCTCGCGGCCGATCGCCTCCTGGGCCTCGAGCGTGGAGCCGCCGATGTGCGGGGTGAGGATGACGTTGGGGAGGTTGCGGAGCGGTGTCTCGAACCCCTCGGCGCTGTTGGCGTCGGGCTCCTCCGGATAGACGTCCACCGCCGCGCCGTCGATCCGCTTCTCTCGGAGTCCCTGGGCCAGCGCCTCCAGGTCGACCACCGTCCCCCGGCTGGCGTTGATCAGACAGGCGCCCTTCTTCATCCGGGCGAGCTGCGCGGCGCCGATCATCCCGCGGGTCTGCGGAGTCTCCGGGACGTGAAGGGTGACGAAGTCGCTCTGCTCCAGCAGGGCTTCCAGTGACTTCACCGGCTGCGAGTTGCCCAGCGGGAGCTTGGCCGAGGTGTCGTGGAAGACGACCCGCATCCCGAGGTCCTCGGCAAGGATCGAGACCTGGCTGCCGATGTGACCGTAGCCGACCACGCCGAGGGTCTTTCCCCGCACCTCGCGCGAGCCGGTGGCCACCTTCTTCCAGACGCCGTGGTGCATCTCGCGTGACCGGTCCCCCAGGTGGCGGGAGAGCATGATGATCTCGGCGATGACCATCTCGGCGACGCTGCGGGTGTTGGAGAACGGGGCGTTGAAGACGGCGACCCCGCGCTTCATGGCGTGATCGAGCGCGACCTGGTTGGTGCCGATGCAGAACGCGCCGATGCCGAGCAGCGAATCCGCCGCGTCCAGGACCCGCTTGGTGACCTGGGTCTTGCTCCGGATCCCGAGCAGGTGGACGCCCTTCAGCCGCTCGCAGAGCTGCTCCTCCTTGAGCGCGCCGTCGGCGCGGTGGACCTCGAAGCCGTCGGCCCGGAGCAGGTCGTCGGCCACCGGGTGAATCGATTCCAGCAGCAGGATCTTCAGCGTCGACATGAGGCGGCGAGACTAACCGCCGCGGTGACGTTTCGACACACTTCCCACACGAAACTACGCCCCGCCGGTGTACGCGTTGCCCGCGGAGACGGGCTCGAGGCGGCGGTCCGAGCGCGGGCCGAGCAGCTCGTAGATCAATCCCCCACCCCGCTCCACGCGGAGGAGGACTGGCCGCTCGCTCTCCAGCGCGCGCACCTGCCGCCATCCGCAGCCGCCCTCGCGCGGCGAGATCCAGACGATCGGCGCGGCCTGTCCCTCCAGGCTGTTGAAACGCACCGGACGGAACGCCTGGCCGGTGAGGTTCGCCTGCCCCAGCACCTCCGGCGCGTTGCAGAGCGCGATGGTCGCGGGCGTGGGGACGCGCCGGGCGGCCTCGATGAAGGCCACGCGAAGTGACTGATACCAGTAGTCGCCCTCCGTCCCGTCGGACCGGGGATCGGTTGGTGGGGGCATCCGGAACAGCGCGCGCGCCTGTGCGCCGCCGAGCCCCCCGGTCAGGACGTTGAAGTACGCCGTCTCGAACGGGGCGTAGCGGAGGAGTGGAACGAGCATCGAGCCCCCCGCCACCCCGCAGATCGATGCACGCAGCACCGCCCCCGCGGAGGGCCTGGCGAGCGCTCCGCTGGACCTCCTCGCCGCGCGCTCGACCCTCTCGATCAGCTCCGCGAACCCCCAGCCCGCGAGGGCGCACAGCCCGGGCACGTACTCGATGAAGTGCCGGTTGGCGTCGTAGAAGTTCGAGCGGGGCACCATGCTCCGCAGGTACGGCACGGCGACCCAGCTCACCAGCAGCGCCACCCGGACCGTCGCCTCCGGGTCTCGCCGCCGCACCCAGGCGACCAGCGCCACGGCGGACGCGAGGAGGACGACCGGCGGCGTCATGAACACCAGGCACTTGAGCGGGTGCCAGGTCCAGCTGTCGCGGGCGCTCACTCCATACGCGGCCATGAAGCTCAGGTACCGGCTCATTCGCTCCACGATTCCGGCCGGAGGCGCGTTCCAGATCCAGGGCCACGAGGCGACGAAGACGAACCCCGCGATGTAGGGGGCCGCGAGGCAGGCCGCGGCGAGGCGATACTTCTCCGCCTGGGGCGCTCGCCGGATCCGGGAGAACCAGATGACCGGCGCCCAGAGCGCGAGCGTGACCAGTACGAACACCCCGTTCAGCTTCGCAGCGAGGGAGATGCCGGCGAAGAGTCCCGCAGCGAGGATGTCGCGACCGCGGCCGCTCACCAGGCCCTCGCCGGCAGCGAGCACGGCGAGGCCGTAGAACATCGCGCAGGGCCAGTCCTTCGGGTTGTTGAAGGCGTGGCCGAACGCCGACGGGAACAGCATCAGCGCCACCGCAGCGAAGGCACCGGCCCGCTGCCCGAGAAACCGGATGGCGTAGAGGGCGAAGAGCCAGAGGGCGAGCGCGTTGAGCAGGACCAGCCCCAGGTGATGCGCAGCAGCCGGGTCGAGCAGGCCGAGCCCGTCGTGCACCAGCACGGAGACCACGGCCGCGAGGAGGCCCGGGAGGACCGGATAGCGCATCGGGTCCTCCCACTCGTCGTCCCGCGAGAAGAACGAGTGAAAACCGGGGGGCTCCTGCCGCGACGCGAAGCTCAGCGCTCCGGGGACCCCGGGGTGCGTCAGGAAGAAGAGCGTGCGATCGCCGGCGTAATACAGCGCTGGCGCGTCGTAGGTGACCCCGTGCAGAGGCAGGAGCGGCAGGGCAAACATCAGATATGCGGCCGCGACGAGTTGCGGCGTGTACCGCTCGAGCCGCTGAAGCAACTATCTCCCCCCTCGCCGGGCCTGGAGGGTGACCTCCGCGGCGCCGGCGGAGGGCCTGAGCACGGCACGCACGATGTAGCTCGGCCTCCGGCGGACCTCGTCGAAGACCCGGCTCAGGTACTCGCCCAGGATCCCGATCGACACCAGCTGCGCGCCGCCGAGGAAGCACACGGCGATCATCAGCGACGGCCAGCCGAGGATGGCGGTGTGGGTGATGAACCGCTCGACGAGCACCCAGGCGACCAGCACGCCCCCGAGCGTGCACGCGCACGCCCCGAGCAGGGTCGCGAGTCTCAGCGGCAGGTACGAGAAGCCGAAGATGCCGTCCAGCGCGAGCTTCACCAGCTTGGAGAAGGTCATGCTCGGGCTGCCGGCAGCCCGCTCGGGCCGATCATAGGCGACCTCCACCTGCCGGAAGCCCACCCAGTAGCGGAGGCCCGGCAGATAGCGGGAGCGCTCCGGCATCGCCAGCACCGCGTCGAGGGCTGGCCGGTCGATCAGGGAGAAGTTCCCCGCCCCCAGGGGAGACGGAATCCGGGCGAGCCGATGGTAGAGGAGGTGGAATCCACGAAACGCGGCCCGCCGCGCGAGGGGCTCGGCGCGGCTGCGCTTGGTGGTGAACACCACCTCGGCGCCGTTCCGCCAGGCGTCGAGGAGGGTGGGGATGAGCTCGGGCGGGTCCTGGAGATCCGCGTCCATGAGGATCACGACGTCGCCCCGGGCCTGGCGGAGGCCGGCCTCGATGGCGCCTTCCAGGCCGAAGTTCCGTGACAGGCAGACGACGCTGAGCTCACGGGTGAGAGGCTCGAATCCGAGCAGCCGCTCGCGCGTGCTGTCGTGGCTCCCGTCGTCGACCGCGATGACCTCGAACGGGGTGGCCAGCGGCCGGAGGGTGGCCTCGAGCCGCTCGAGGAGCGCCCGCACCGACTCCTGCTCGTTGAACATCGGGATGACGACGCTGATCAGCGCCGGCGCGTGACGTTCCAAGGCGACCCCGCTTAGACCATAGCCCGGCGACGGTGCACCAGACGTCCACCAGCGTGGCCTCCGGGCCTGACTCCCCGCTAGGGTCACCCGGGTGAAGGTGCACGGGTGACAGGGGGCGGCGAGCTCGCCCCGAGCACACCACGACGCTGGAGTCGCCCCGCGCTGCGTCTGGGCGTCGCGCTTCTCCCCCCTGCCCTGGTCTTTGCCGGAGCGCGCTGGCTGTTCGCATTCGCCGCCGCGCGGGCAGGCTTCGATGCTGCGGACCCCTTCGCCTGGCGGCGGTGGGACAGCGGTCACTACCTGGTCATCGCGGTGCGCGGCTGGGAGCTCTTCTCCTGCGCCCGGCTCGGCGGGCGCGTCCAGGATGCATGCGGGAACGCGGCGTGGTTCCCGCTGTATCCATGGTCGCTCCGGCCGCTCATCGCTCTGGGCGTGAGGCCCGAGACGGCCGGGGTCTGGATCTCCGGCACGGCCGCGCTGGTGATGCTGGTGGTGCTCTGGAACGGGCTGCTGCGCGAGCGAGGACTCCGAGGGCTGGTCGTGCTGGCGATCGCCGCAGTGTTCCCCGGGGCGGTGTACGCCCACGCGATCTTCCCGACCTCGCTCGCGCTCCTCTTCATCGTCCTCGCCGGCGCCGCGCTCGCCAGGCGCCGATGGGTCGCGGTCGGACTCTCGGGAGCGTTCCTGTCGATGACCTACGTCACCGGCGTTCTGCTCGCGCTGCCGAACACGGTGGCGACCTGGCTCAGGGCGCGTGCGCTGCGCCCGGCGGTGGTGGCGGGTGCGCTGTCGGTCTCGGGGTTCCTGGCCGTGCTGCTCGCCCAGCAGCTGATCCTCGGCCACTGGGATGGGTGGTACCGCGTCTACCAGAAGGGGCTTCCCGCGGTGGCCCGACCGCTCGAGGCGTTCTTGGCCATCGTCCAGCCCGCCTTCGCCGAGAACCCCGACCCGCGTCCACGGACCCTCGCCGCGCAGGAGCTCACGGTGGTCGGTCTCCTGGTGCTGGGACTGGGCACGGCGGCCCTGACCCGGCATCGGAGGAGCCCCGTGCGCGCGTGGGCCGCGATGTCCGCCCTCCTCTTCTGGGGATTCCCGCTGTTCGCCGGCCGGGGGGTGAGCCTCTACCGCGCCGACGCGCTGGTGCTTCCGGTCGTCCTTCTCCTGGTGGATCTCCCGGTCTTGGTCCTGCTCCCGGTGCTGCTCTGGCTGGCAAATCTCGCCGGGGCGATGGCCGAGCTGTTCTTCAGCGGGTATCTCGTCTGACGGCGAGCGGTCAGCTCACGACGGGCGTCCGACGAAGAGCAGCTTTCCCCACTCGCGCCGCATCAGCTCGGGCCGGAAGCGGCCGGTGAGAACGGAGAGGATCTCCTCGGGGCGTCCGAGCCAGGCCTCGTACGTCGGCCGCTCGAGCTCGTTCATCGTGGCGAGCGCATCGAGCTTGGGCCAGAGCCTCCGCGCCGTGGGTAGCTCGCACACCGCATGGACGAACCGGAGGAACGGGGTCAGCCACGGCTCCACCACCACCATGCGTCCACCGGGGCGGAGCACGCGCCGCGCCTCGTCCAGCGTGCGGACCAGATCGTCGGGCAGCACTTCGAGGTGGTGCAGCCCGCCCTGCACGACCAGGACGTCGCGCGAGGCATCGGGGAACGGGAGAGCCCGGCAATCCGCCACGTAGCAGCGGGCCCTTCCGCGGTACTGCTCGAGGAGGCTGGCCGAGAGGTCCACCCCCTCGAGGCGCTCGAAGCCGAGCCGGGCCAGCGCCTCGAGGCCGTTCCCTCTCCCGCAGAACAGCTCCACCACCTGGGCGTCGCGCGGCCAGGCCGGCGCGCCGAGCACGCGCAGCCGGCGGAGGAACTTGCGGCGCTCCTCCTCGGGGGTCTCGAAGCGGAGGTAGGCCTGCTCCCAGGACCGACTGCAGCACACCTCCCCGGTGACCACCTCCGTGAGCTGCGGTGCCTGGGCGTCGCTCAACTTGACCCGAGTGTAGCAGGAGCGGACGATTCCCGATCTCCCCGGGCGACACCCTTGGACCGGCTCAAGCTCCTCATCGTCATTCCCGCGCTGAACGAGGAGGAGAGCATCGCGTCGATCATCGAGCGCACGCTCGCGGCGCGGGCGCGGATCCTCTCCGAGACCCCGGTGACCGAGGTCGAGCTCACGGTGGTGAGCGACGGCTCCACCGACCGGACGGCCGAGCGGGCGGGGGCCTACCGGAACCAGGTTCAGCTCATCGTCTTCGAGCGGAACCGCGGGTACGGAGCGGCGATCAAGGAAGCCTGGCGCCAGTCCGACGCCGAGCTCCTGGCCTTCCTCGACGCCGATGGAACGTGCGACCCGGCCTTCTTCGTGGAGCTCTGCCAGCTCATCGAGCGCGAGCGGGCCGACGTGGTCCTCGGCTGCCGCCTGACGCGCGCGAGCCGGATGCCTCTGGTCCGGCGCCTCGGCAACGTGCTCTTCGCGCTGCTGCTCAGCTTCTTCTCCTCCAGGCGGGTCCGGGACACCGCGAGCGGCATGCGGGTCGTGCGCCGCTCCAGCCTCCCCCGGCTGTCTCCCTTGCCCGACGGGATGCACTTCACGCCGGCGATGAGCGCCCGCGCCATCCTCTCGCCGGAGCTCAAGATCCTCGAGCAGGAGATGCCCTACGAGGAGCGGGCCGGCGAGTCCAAGCTCCGGGTGGTGCGGGATGGACTGCGGTTCCTCCGGGTCATCGTCGAGGCGGCGCTGCTGTACCGGCCCTCCCGGCCGCTCGGGTTCCTCGGAGCGCTCTTCGTCCTGACGGCGTTCCTTCTCATCCTCCCGCCGGCGCTCTACTACCTCGGACACCGGTACGTGCTGGAGTGGATGATCTACCGGTTCGTGGTGGCGGACCTGCTCACCACCTCGGGGACGCTCCTGCTCGCGGCCAGCTACCTGTCCCGGCGCGTGGTGCAGATGGTGCTGCAGCTCCCGGAGCAGGACTTCGTCTTCCACCGCCTCACCGGGCAGTTCCTGCGGGGGCGCTGGCTGTGGATCGTCACCGGGTCCTTCGTGCTCGTGGCCGCCCTGCTGGTCCTGCCGAGCTTCCTCCAGCTGGTGCGCACTGGCGGCACCTACGAGCACTGGTCGCGCTTCATCGCCGCATCGGTGCTGGTCGGTGTATCGCTCACGCTGATCGTCGCACGGGTGATGGACTTCACGCTCGACCTGCTCTCGGCCCGGCTCGCCTACCTCCGCGAGGAGCAGGTCGAGGTCGCGCCACCGCGCCGCAACGTCGCCTGAGCGCCCCGCTCAGGGCCTCGACGCGCTGGACTGGGCGGAGCGCAGCCAGCGCACCAGGTCCCGGAGCTGCGGCGGGGCGACGACCCCGTAGGGGGTGAGCGCCTTCTCCGCCGCCTCGCGCGCCTCGTCGAGCCGTCCGGCACGGGCCGCATGCTCGGCGGCGAGCGCAAGAACGGCTGGACTCTCGGGATTCGCCGCCCGGGCCTCCGCCACGAGAGAGTCGAAAGGACGGGTCTCGTGGCCGTGCGCCGGAAAGGCCTCCAGCGCCTTCCCGTACGCGTCGAGCGCCGCGGGCCTCCTCCCCAGCGCGAGCAGCGCCCGCGCACGGAGATGGAGCACCACCCCTGCCTCGGGGAGGGAGGTGAGCACCCGGTCGGCCTCCTCCAGGCCATCCACCGGGTCTCCCCACGCGAGCAGCGCCTGACCGAACGCGTACCCGGCGCTCAGCGGATCGTGTAGCGCGTGGAGCTCCCTCTCCGCGGGTCCATTTCGCCGCCCTGCGGACCGGTCTGCGGCGGCCGCCCAGGCGAGCCCGCTGAGGGTGCCCGGGTGTCTCTGGAGCGAGCGCTCGACGCGGGTTCGTGCTCCGGTGCGATCGCCGGCGCCGAGGAGGCACTCGGCTGCGAGCAGGTCCGGATCGAGGGAAACGTCCCACACCGCGGCGAAGAAGCCCCGGTCCGAGGCACGGTCGGCGAGCGGCAGGGCAGCGCCGCAATCACCGGCGTGCCCGAGCAGCCGGGCCTGGAAGTAGGCGTCGGCGCCAGCCACCGTACCGAAGGCCCGCGCGCTCTCGTCCGCGGAGGCCCGGGCGAGCGCGGGATCCTCGAAGGGAACGCGGGAGAGATCGCGCGAGAGCCGGACCAGCGGCTGGGCAGCCTGGGCGCGAACGAAGGCTCGCCGGGCATCGGCGATGCGCCCGGCGCGGAGGGCGCGCTGCAGCTCGGAGGCCGCAGTCCCGGCGATCGCCCCGCGCTCGATCACCCGGGTCGAGGACCGCAGCGGCGGGGCGAGGGCGATCGCCAAGGGGACGAGGAGGGCCACCGCGGATCGAAGCAGCAACCGTGGCTGGCGCTGGTCCTCGCGAATTCCGGCCACGTACCCACCGGCCAGCGCGCACCAGATTGGGAGGACCATGAGCGCGTAGCGGCTGGTCACGCAGAACACCAGCGAGACGGCAACCAGCGCGAGGAGGTACGGGCCGAGCATCCCCACCGCGCGCCGGCGCAGCAGGCAAGCGGCGAGACCCGCCAGCCCGACCGCGGTGATGAACCGGAAGGGCACCAGCGGCGGGACCGGGAGCGCCTGCTCGGCCTCGCGGACCTCGGCGACGTCGTGCGCATCGGGTCCGGCGAAGAAGACCAGCGCCTTGGCGCCCACCAGGCGAAGCCAGGCGGTCGGCTCGTGGGTGACGAACGCGGCGGTGCGTTCCACCCAGTACTGCTCGCAGGCGACGGGGGAGATCTGCGGCCCCACCGCGGCGCGGGCGAAGCGGCGGTAGATGGCGTGGAACGGATCGGGCCGGTCGGCGGAGCGTTCCTGCTGCTCGAGCAGCTTCACCAGGGCCGGAGACTGGTAGCCGATGCCGTTTCCCTCGGGGCGGTTGCAGATGTGAAGCATCTCGCCGACGCTCATCGTCGCGGCGAGCTGCTGCCCGACGCTCAGCCGGACCAGGCCCATCGGGACCACCAGCATTAGCGCTCCGCAGGCGAGCGCCCCGCCCGCCGCGGTGACCACCCGTCCCCGGCCCAGCCCCCGGGTGATCCAGGCCAGCCAGAGCACCGCCATGCCGAGGACGGCGAGGTTGGAGGGACGGAGGGCCGAGGAGAGCCCGAGCACCGCGCCGGCCAGCCATGCGCTCCGCGGCCTCTCCCGTGGAGAGCCGACGACGAGCAAGGTCAGCGCGCCGAGGTTGGCCACGAGGATGAGCAGGTCGGGCTCGAGGGTGGCCTCGTAGAGCATCAGCGGGGCGGCGGCGGCGGTGAGGACCAGCGCCACCCAGCCGGCGAGCGGCCCGAAGAGGCGGCGGGCGACCAGGAACACCAGCGGCACGGTGAGCGCGCCGAGGATGGACTGGAGCACGCGCACGGCTCCGGGCGACACCGCGAGGTTGAGGAGGAGGTAGAGCGGGCTGACGTCCGCCCCTTCCTCGGGCCGCAGGCGTCCCTGCGCGAGCAGGCGGGCGAAGTCCGGATACTTCGAGAACATCCATTGCGGCAGGAGCGTGAGCCCGACCACGAGATGAACCACGGTCCCGGCCGCGACGAGCCCGACGGTCGAGAGCTGCGCGCGCGAGCGCGGGAGGGCGATTCCCACGGCAGAGCATCAAAGCCGAGCGGCACCGAGTGTCAAAACCGCTCCCGGGCAGTCAGCGGGGCAGGTGCGGGCGATGCATACAGGACCGCCTGAGCCCACGGCCTCCGGGGTCGTCGGCACGCCACGTAGCGCTCGGCGGAGCGTCCACTCCCGCACGGAGCCTCGGTCCCGCTCCAGAAGACGGTCCTTGGATGGGCGAGCCTGACGCGCGGCCGGATCCGGTGGGCGAGCGATGTGCAGCGCCCGCGGCACGTTCTACGCTCCAGCCGTGCGCAGGCGCGTCTTGCTGGTTGGATATCGCGACGCCGACGGTCTCGATCTGTTCGGTCCCGCCGAGGTCTTCGCAGAGGCCGGTCGTCGCCTCGAGGCTCCGGTGTACGAGCTCGTGGTGAGCGCCGTCGGCGGCGGCAGGGTGACGCTGACCTCCGGGCTCTCGGTCGCTGCGACGGACCTGAGCAGCATCCGACCACAACCGGACGACATCGTCATCGTGGCTGGGGGCTCGGACGAGGCCATCGACGCCGCGGGCTCGAACCGAGTGCTGATCGCCTGGCTCACCCGCGCGGCCCGCACGGTGAGCCGCATGGCCTCGGTGTGCGACGGTGCGTTCGTCCTCGCGAGCGCCGGGCTCCTCGACGGGAAGCGGGCCGCGACGCACTGGTACTCCTGCGAGCGCCTCGCGCGCCTACACCCGAAGGTCCACGTGGACCGCGAGGCAATCTTCGTTCACGACGGCCGCATCTGGACTGCCGCCGGGGTCAGCACGGGGATCGACATGGCGCTGGCGATGGTCGAGGAGGACCACGGCCGGAAGGTCGCGGACGCGGTCGCCGCCCATCTGGTGCTGTTCGCCCGCCGCCCGGGATTCCAGTCGCAGTTCAGCGAGGAGCTCGTGGCCCAGACGCTGGCCTCCGATCCGCTGGGGCCGGTCATCACCTGGATGCGCTCGAACCTCAGGGCGCCCCTCGATGTCCCCACGGTGGCGCACCGGGCGGGGATGGCGGTGCGCACCTTCCACCGGAGCTGTCTCCAGGCCCTGGATCTCACCCCGGCCAAGCTCGTCGAGAAGCTCCGTGTCGAGCACGCGCGCTCGTTGCTGACGACCACCCGACTCGGCACGAAGGTCATCGCGGCCCGGTCAGGGTTCGGAACCGCGCCCCGGATGACCCAGGCGTTCCTGCGCGCCCTGGGTGTCACGCCGGGAGCGTACCGGCTGATGTTTTCCCGCCACTCGACGGCTCCCTCAGGCAGCGCGAAGGTCGAGCCGCGCCGCTGACGTGGGATCGAGCGCGCGGCGGCGGACGGCCCCCTCGCCGCATCACGTCCAGCTTGATCGAGCAGGGAGTGGTATGGGCGCCCCGTCCCTCGACCGTTCGCGGGATTTCTTCCAGGGGGAGCGCGATGACTGGTGACTGCGCCCGGAGCCGGATCCGTGGGGCCGGCGGATCGCGGTGGTGCTCACGTTCCTCGTCTCCGCGTCCGGCCAGGCCGACGTCCTGAGCGACTGGACGGATGCCGGGGTCCAGGCGTCCATCGGCGCGAAGCAGGCGGCATTCGTCCAGACGAGGACGATGGCGATGGTGCACGTCGCCATGTTCAACGCGATCAACGGGATCGAGCGGAAGTACGCGCCCTACGGCGCCTTCCCCGGGGAGAAGTCGGACCGTGCCAGTGCTCCGGAGGCGGCCGCGTCCATCGCCGCCCATGACGTCCTCGCGGCGCTCTTCCCCGACCAGGCGTCGAGCTTCGACGCGCTGCTGGCCAGATCGCTGGAGAGGGTCACCGATGCGAACGCCCGGACGTCCGGAACCGCGCTCGGTCGCCGCGCCGCAGCGGCGATCCTCGCGCTGAGGGCTTCGGACGGAGCGAACGCCGTCGCGACCTACCGGCCCGTCACCACGCCCGGTGTGTACGTGGTCACGGCTCTTCCGGTGGGGGTCCTCTGGGGCAAGGTGAAGCCCTGGGTCATGCAGAGCGGAGCGGAGTTCCGCCCGCCGCCCCCTCCGGCGCTGAACAGCGCGGACTGGGCGCGGGATTTCAACGAGGTGAAGGACCTCGGGGGAAAGGCGAGCACCTCCCGATCGGCGGCCCAGACCGAGGCGGCACGGTTCTGGGAGATGACTGGCGGGCGCATACAAGGAGACCGTCGCCAGCGCGACCCAGGCTCCAGGCCGTTCACTCCTCCAGAATGCGCGGCTGCTGGCCCTCGCCTCCATGGCCCTGGCCGACAGCTACATTGCGGTCTTCGAGGCGAAGTACACCTACAACTTCTGGCGACCGCTGACGGCCATCCGCAACGGGGACCAGGATGGCAACGACGCCACGACCCTGGAACCCGGGTGGCTTCCCTTTCTCGAGACTCCGATGCACCCGGAGTATCCCTGTGCGCACTGCATCAATGCCGCGGCGGTCGGGGCGGTGCTCGCCCGGGAATTCGGCGGTCGGGTGCCGGGGCTGAAGAGCACCAGCATGACCCTTCCCGGCGTCACCCACACCTGGACGCGGGTGGAGGACTTCACCGACGAGATCTCCAAGGCCCGGGTCTGGGCCGGCCTCCACTACCGCAACTCGACAGTCGTTGGGGTGGCGATGGGCAAGAAGATCGGCGAGCTCGCCGCGGACACGGCGCTCCGCCCGAGCCGCTGAAGTCCACTCCCTGGCGAGGTGGGCCGACAGGTAGAGCTGTCCGCCGACTTCGGCGACCTCTCGCTCGAATACCTGCACTCCCTGCCCCGACGACGGGCCCGGAACGGCTCGACCCTCAGCAGCGCTGAGCACTCCTTCCGAGCGCCTCCGGCCCGACTCTCGCGGCCCCGTTCGGGCCGAGCGGCGCGGCCCGCGACTCGTCCGCCACTCGGCCTCCGGCACCAACTCCCGCTCCTACGCCTCGCGCTCGCGGCGCCGCCGGGCTTCCTCGACGTGGCCGCACGATGTCGCCCGCAGCGTGCGTCGGTCGTCGACCTGCATCCCTGAATGCGCGACTTGGTCCTTGCGCTTGCGCGCCGCGAGCGGCCCGTTGACCGCTGCCCGCCCCGGGGGCCCTCGGGGAGTGGTGGCGAGCCCGGGTTGGCTCGCCGGAGCCCTCCGACTTGGCCTTTGGTCTTACGTGCTGTTCCATGGGCGACGGCTCATCCTCGACTCTCCTCTTGCCTGGAGCTCCGCCCATGCTGGTCGCAATTCGCAACACCGGTGCCGTCCTGGCACTGGCCGCCCTTGCCGGATGCGGCGGCGTTTCGAAGGAGAAGTACGACGCCGCGGTCAGCGACGCCGAAAAGTACAAGCAGACCGCCGCCACCGAGGCGCAGCGCATCCAGGATTGCGAGCAGAAGGTCCAGAGCCTGCAGCAGACCAACGCCACGGCCGTGCAGACCGTCGACGACTACCAGGCGGTCAACTCGGCCCTGGCAGACGCCAATGCCGCGAGTCTGGTGGAGATCGCCAGGCTCTCCGGGCTGGTGACCATCCGCGTTCCGGAGAAGCTGCTGTTTGCTCCCGGTTCGGCCGCCATCACCAAGAGCGGCAAGGCCGGCCTGAAGAAGATCGCCGCGGCGATGAAGCAGGTCAGCGGCCGAGCCTTCTACGTGGCCGGGAACACCGACAACAAGCCGATCAAGACCAAGCAGTTTCCCTCGAACTGGGAGCTCTCCACTGCCCGCGCGGTGACGGTGGTGCACTTCTTCGCCTCCGCGGGCGTGGACCCAAAGCTGCTCGGTGCCGCAGGCTTCGCCTCGTACCACCCCATCGCCTCCAACGACACCGCCGAGGGCCGCGCCCGGAACCGGCGAATCGACATCGGCATCGCGCCGCCGGCCAGCGACCTGCCGACGCTTAAGCCGTAGTGCTGCCCGGCGACGGCGCGCTCCATCGCGGGGAAGCCTCACCGCTCCACGGGCGGACTCGAGCACCCGCAGTTCGTCCACCACCGAGCGGGCCGGGTCCTCCCGCCCGCCGGCGGGGCCGCGGCCGCGCGTTCGGGGCGAAGGCAGGCGACCCAGGGGCAAGCCGACGCGCCTTGCCACCGCTCAGGGCCGCCGTCGTGGTGGACGAGGCGACAGTCGCCGTGGACGCGGGTCGGGGCGAGGAGGATGCTTTCCCACCGTCTCCGGGCAAGGAGGGGCGCCGTGACCCGATTCCGCCGAACGTGGCTGGTGGCAACAGTGCTGGGGGTGTCCTTGCAGATTGGCTGCAAGCCGAAGAGCCCTCCCCCCGCTACGCCCTCGAGTTCTGGAACGCCGGGAATTGCGGCGCGGGACCTCACCAACGAACCGGGCAACACCTACAAGGTGACCTACGCACCGAACACGGTGGTGATTCCCCGCGCGACGGTCCTCAAGGCGATCCAGAGCGTCAGCACCGACGGGACGGTGGTGGTCTTCGACGAGGCGGAACCGTCGCTGCAGGCGCTGGTGCCGGGCAAGGTGATGCTCCTCGAGCGCATCGCGCTGCGGAGGGTGAAGGCGGTGCAGCGAGACGGAGGACACCTGGCCATCCTCACCGAGCCGACCACCTTGCCCGAGGCGATCCAGCAGGGGACCATCCGCTGGAACGTCCCGGTCCGCTTCGCCACCCTGGCCCAGCTCGGGCCGCGACCCGCGCTGCGATTCGACGATCCGCTGCGCTCGATCTGGCGGGCGGTCCTCCCAGTGGCCCACGCCGCCACCCCGCACAGCCTCTCCGGGGAAAAGAACGGCTGGAAGTACACCATGACCGCCACGCCGGGTCCGAGCCGGGTGAATCTCGGACTGAGCATGACCAAGAGCATCTCGGAGATCGAGGTCTCCCTCGACGCCAACGGCTACGTCCCGGACTTCGACACCCTGGCCAGCATCGAGATCTTCGACGGGGCGGTCAAGACGATGGACATGCAGAACAAGAACTTGAGCGGCGAGGTGCAGCTCAACATCTCCGCGGCCACCAAGGGAAGTCCGGGCGGCTTCGGGAAGAAGCAGGTCCGGTTGCCGGCCATCCTCAAGGCTCCCTTCTTCCTCGGAGCCCTTCCTCTCACCCTGGAGATCACCACCGCGATCACCTTCACTCCGGGGCTCGGTGCCAATCACCAGCTGGCCACCGCGAAGTTCCGCGCCAGCTACTCGGATCTCAAGGGCTTCAGCTTCCAGGGCGGGAACAAGAATGCCGCGTCGCAGGGGGGCAGCGACGGGGACGGGGAGATCCTCGACGCCAAGGGGGTGACCCTTGCGGGAATCGGGGTGGTGGCCGGCATCTCCATGCCGCGACTGGAGTTCAAGCTCGGGACCGGGGCGATCGTCGACATGCTGGAGAACGCGCTTCCCACCGGTCTCGCCGACGTGCTGCAGCGCACGCTCTTCGGAAGCTTCGTCACCAAGGGGCTGGCCGAGGCCGAGGAGTCGATCAAGACCGAAGGGGCAGCCCACGTGCAGGTCGTCCTGGTGGGCTCCTTCCTGGCCTCGGGACCCACCATTCTGGTGCCTTGCCAGAAGACCACTTTCAACTTTCGCGCCGATGCCGGCGCGGACGCGAGCGTGCTGGGCAAGGCCTTGCCGGAGATCAGCGTGGATCTCTTCAAGAAGGAGATCGTCAAGACCGATCCCCCGAACATCAAGTGCGGCTAGGGAACCCGGACCCCGCGAGACTCAGAGCTTGCTCATCGCCCGGGTGACCATCGCCCGCGCCTGGTCGATGTCCAGTCCCCGCCCGTCCACCCCGATGAGGACGTCCTTCTTCACTGCCATCACGCCCGTGCCGCCCATGATGTAGCCGCGCTCCCACGGGCCGTCGATCTTGTCGGCGCGCATCGTCGCCCCGGGGTCCCTCAGGCTGGTGGAGAGACCACCCCCAAGCACGCCCTCCATTCCCTTCAACATCGACTGGTACCCGGGGTCCTCCTTCACCGCTTTCAGGTCCTCCTGCATCTTGCTGGGGGTGATCGTCTTCTTCTCCACCGTCACCTCTCCCCCGGTGGGGCTGACCTTCGCCGTCCCGTGCGCGTACTCGGTCGGAGTCTGCTGCGCGACGACCTCGTGGAACGTGGTCAGGGCACCGGCCATCTGCACGAATCCGCCTGACCAGTCCACGGTGAGACTCAGATCCCCCGGGTCCAGGGGTCCCTTCTTCGTGAGGGGGTACAGGCAGCCACTCTTGGTCGAGCGGGGAGGGCCGGCGAGGTTGGGGAGGATGGTCTTCGCCTCGGCAGCTGGAACCAGGCTGCAGGGATCCCGGGGTGGCACGATGGGACCGGGAGCTCTCTTGGCTGCAGCCGCGCCGTCGTAGGTGAGCGGCTTTCCCAGCCGCTTCAGCGCGACATTGGCGAGCTTTCCAGCGGTGTTCGCATCTCCAGCCGCGACACCTGCCACGTCCACCTCGACCAGCACGTCCCCCTTCAAGGCGGAGAGCTTTCCCGGCGGGCTCCAGCGCTGATCGTCCCAGTCGCCCTCGACCAGGTCCGCCTCGTGGCTCCGGTCCCGCATCGCCTGGTTGGCCAGCCCACCCGCAATGGACATCCCCTTCATCATCTGCTTGCCGCCGGTGTACTCCGGATGGACGGTGAAGCTGTGACCGCTGGCCCCCCGGTAGAAGCAGCTCGAGCCGCCGGGATCGGCCGTCCCATCGTCGCGGGAGCGGTACGGGTCGCCGGCCAGAGGCCCCAGCACTGCCTCGGCCTCCGCGCGGCTCACCAGGACACAGGGATCCTTGAGCGTTACCGGCGCTGCCAGGGAAGTGGAGCAGAAGGTCAATCCAGCGAGGACCGCGACCTGGCCTGGAATCTTCATGCGACGCCTCCTGCGGAATTACCTGCTCAGCCGCGGCACCCGCGCACCAGCTGGACCCGGCGGTTTCGGGCGCGCCCCTCGATCGTGGCGTTCGAGGCGACGGGTTTCGTCAACCCGAACCCCTTCGTCTCCAGGGCCGAGGCGGGGATGCCACGCCCCTTCACCAGCGCCTCCCGGACGGCCTGGGCGCGCCGCTCAGAGAGCGCCTGGTTGCTCTTCTCGTCGCCGATGTTGTCGGTGTGGCCCTGGATGGTGAGCTTCCAGTCAGGGTGCTTCCGGAGCACTGCGGCCACGTCGTCGAGCGTCCCCCGCGAGGCACCGGTGATCTCCGCGCTCCCGGTGGCGAAGGTGATCCCGTAGACCGTCGCCTCGCAGTCTCCCTGCAGGGCCTGCTCCAGCGAGGTCTTCGACGTCGGATCGGGCACCTGGGCCATGGCCATCTGGTAGCGATAGGTGCGCTTGGTGCCCTTCTCTTCCCCGTTGACCGCCAGCAGCCAGGGCTGCTCGGGATCGTCGAGGAACCACCAGTCGAAGAACCAGTCGATTCCCTCGAGGGCCTTGGCCATCTGGCCGCGGACGTGGACCGCGGGGAGCTCTTTCGTCTGGCCGTTGATCAGGATGGGAAAGGTCTCGGCCCCCCCGGCGCGCCGAACCGACCCGCTGATCAGCCGCGGGGGTGAGCACCCGTTGACGTAGTAGGAGGCGATGTCGGTGTCGTCCTGCTCCTTGAGCAGCCGGAGCAGCCGCTGGGACGCCATGAAGCGCGAGCTGCCCTGGGTGGCCTCCTGCTCCACCTCCTGGCCGGCACAGCCCCAGCCAAAGGCGAGCGTCTTCGAGCGGAGCATCTCCGGACGGGTCATCACCTGGCGGTAGCGCTTCACCGCTCCCCCGTCGGCTCCTGCGCGCCGGAGGTCCTGGGCGAAGGTGACCGCCTCGGGGGTGACCGCCTCGACCTCGACGAAGATCTGTCGGTCCTCGGGGGAGTCGAAGTTGTGGTGGACGTAGTTCAGCAGCACCCCGGGCTGGAGCGGGATGGGCTTCTCGGCAGCCCACGCGCCGCTCGTGACGAGCAGGGCACCCAGGACGGATCCCCATGTCCAGGAGCGGCGCATCGTCCAGTCCCCTTTTCCGACGGCCGGCAACGCTTGTAGGCGCCTCCGGTCCGCCCGGCAAGCCACCGCGCCGGCGGATGCGCCGCGTCAGGAGACGACGCCGCTGTTCGACCAAACTTCACCCCGCGGCGACGCGCGGCACCGGCTGATCGCTCGTCGGCGCCATGGCCTTCGTCCAGCGCTCCCGCAGCGGTGAGCGCTCCCGCCGAGCGCTTCCTGCCTTCGTCGCCCTCCCCGTCGCGGGCCCGACGACCCGGTCCGTACCCGGCTTCCGCCGCGAAGACCCGGTTCGTTCTTCCTTGGATCTCGATCCGCGCCCCGGGGACTGTCGTCGATGAGGCCAGCGGATGCGGCGGAGGCGAAGACCCCCGCGGTCCGGATGGCACGCTCGAAGCCGACGTACGACCTCGGGCCCATCCGGGTTGCTCCGGGAGATGCAGGCTGCCTCTCCTCGCACCCGGAGGTGCACGATGGAAGGAATGCTATCGAGGCGCGACACGCTCGCACTCCTCGTGGCGCTCGGCGTTCCGGCGAGCGAGGCGCGCGGCGAGGAGCAGAAGGGCGGAGGGCTGACGAGCCGGGTGACGTTCGAGAACAACCGCGTGCGGGTCCTCGAGTACGTGAGCACGCCAGGCTCGCCCGTCTGCGGAACCGGACGTCACTTCCACCCTGCGCACCTCACCATCTATCTGACGCCCGCCCGCGTCCAGGGGCACAAGGACGACGGCACGACGGTGGTGACCGAGCGCACGGCAGGCGAGGTCGCCTGGTTCGAGGCGGGATCGCACACCGCCGAGAACCTCGGCCCCGAGGGAGCCCGGCTCTGCATGGTCGAGCTCAAGGACAAGGACTGGAAGCCCTCGACCGGCTGACGGCGACCCACGCCGGGGCGTCGCCTGGCCGGAGCGGAACCACTCCGCGAGCGGGTCGGGCAGACCCTTGGAGCAAGACAGCCGCCTCTCCAGAGCATCGCGTGGGTCCACGCGCTGGAGCGCAGGCCTGCAGGGACTCGCCCCCGCGGAGCAGGAACCTCCCCCAACATGGCGGCTCCCCGATGTCGCTCCAACAGCATCCGCGATACTGTCCCGCTTCCCGGAGGGCACCGACCATGCGCTACACCTTCGAGTGCGCCGACATCGACCCCGATTGTCAGGCCCGCTTCGTCAGTGACACCGACGTGGAGCTCCTCGACGCGGTCGCTGATCACATCGAGAAGGAGCACCCTCCCTCGAAGAAGAAGCCCTCCCGCGAGACGATCAAGAAGGCGATCAAGCCCAAGAAGTGATGCAACGGTTGCTGATGGGAATCACAGTCGGGACGCTGCTCCTCGGAGGGACAGCACTTGCCGCCGAGGAGACGCTGGCCGACAGCGTCAGGAAAGCCTGCAACAAGGAGCTGACGACGTTCTGCAAGGGCGTGAAGGAGGGCGAGGGTCGCGTCCTCGCCTGCCTCTACGCGTTCCAGGACAGGGTCTCGGACAAGTGCGCCTACGCGGTCTACGACGCCGCCGATCAGCTCGAGCGCGCGGCAACGGCACTGAAGTATGCCGACACCCAGTGCATGGGCTCTCGCAGGCGACTGGAAGGACCTCCACGAGCTGGTGACGGACCCGGCCTCCGAGGAGAACGAGTCCCACTCCGACGATGATCTCGCGGCAAGGTCCCCCAGCGGCTCGTCGGGAGATAGGGCGGAAATCCCGGGGTGGGTGCCCCCGATCATCGAGCGCCTTTCCGGGACCTTGGAAGTCCTCGATGTTCTGGCGCGGCGCATTGATGAGCCCAGTCTGGAAGAGTTGCGCCCGTCTCTGGAACTTGCTCGCGAGAAGCTGCGCGAGGCACGCGAGCTGCTGCTGGCCGGCCCACCGAAGTCGCCGATTGACTGACCCGGGCAGATCGCACCACACGGGGTACTCGCTGTCCGACGAGGGCCTCGCGCCGGTGGCGCACCCGATGATGCCGTTCATCCGCGCGGACATCGGCTGCCGAGAAGAGTCTGGCCCCACGAGTGAACGTCGGACTGGAGTCACTCCACGGTCCGCCCGCGCCACCCCCGGCCCGGATTCGCCTCTCTCCACTGCCCTCCCCCAAGAACCGCGGCTCCTTCGTGGAGGCGAGGGAAGTCCTCACCTGAGGCACTTCCACTCTGGAGGCGGACAGTGTGTGCACCCGTGCATGCATGCCCCACCACAGGTGGCCAGGAGCCTCGAAGCCTGCTGGTCGATGTAATACGCCGGTCCGTCAGCCGCCGAGTTGCAGTCGACCAGAATCAGCTCCCCGCACTGCTGCGCCAGGCTGCACTTCATCTCTCCCGCAAGGCCGACGAGGCGGTCTGCGTTCGGCAGGCCGAGGCGGCGCAAGAGTTCAACCTGGGCGGGCGTCAATTCACGACGCTCGAAGGTCCGACGCGGGGACCCGGTCGGCTGCGGAGCCTGCACGCCAGCATCCGCGAAGGCCTCCGCCGTGTCTGGGTGTCCAGCCTGAACGGCGCTCCGGTAGGCGGCGAGGACCTGAGGGGAATTCTTGTCCTTCACGTACCTCAGCATCAGAGCGACTGCAGCGGTTCGGCCAGCCGATGCTGCGTCGCGGAGCGCAGGTTCCGGCGCCGCCCCCGCGTCGAGCAGAGCCTTCATCGAGGCGACGTCATCGCTCGGGGCAATGGCCCTCAGCGCGTGGGCGTAGTCGCCGGGGATGTGCTTCGACGCGAGAAAGGCGAGCGTCCTCGGCACTTTTCGTCCGGAGAGATTGAGAATGAGGTCCACCGGCTTCGAGCCGCCCTCGAATCGGCAGTGATGGCGGTCAAGCAGTGTCGCGACTTCCAGCAGCTCGCCGTCCATGACGCGCTGACCCGAACCCAGCCAGCGCACGATGGGCCAGCCGTCGTGACCGAGGGCGTTCGGATCTGCTCCGGCCTCGAGCAGCAGCCTCGTCTCCTCGACCTGACCTCTCGCGATGGCAAGCTGGAGTGGGTTGATGCCGGCCGTCGACGCCCGCGGGTCGCATCCACCGGCGAGGATGCGTTTCAGACGGTCCAGATTGCGGCCGAGCACGGCTTCGCCGAGCCCATGACAACGAGGGGCTGAGCCGGGCGGGGTCTGACTCTGGTGTTCGGTCCACCCGGCCCCCCGCGCCCATCCGCCGGCCAGGATGGCCACGGTCAGGGTGAGGAAGTGGGTGGAGAGAGGAAGCCGCGACATGTGTAAAGGCCGCTTGCCCGGGACATCGAGGAGCGACCGCTGTCCGCCCGGCGGAGTCTGACAACTGTGGGTGACATTGTGACGAAGTCCAGTCGCACCCGCCCGCGTCGCCGCCGTCGTCCGCCGCTCCCTTAGCAACCTCCGCGCCTGCAGCCGTTCTCGCGGGCCCCGGTCTCGATCCGAGTCCCGGCCCTCACCACCCGGGGTAATCCTCCGCGTCGTCGCGCGCGGGCGGCTCCTCCGGCCCGAAGTGGGACCAGAGGTCGTGACCGAGACATTCGACCACATCCGGAGCTCGAACTGCCGGAGCCACTGGCCGGGATGCCGCTCCGGCCATGGATGAGGCCGAGCACTTTCCCGGCGATGGACCCGGTGCTGTCCGAGTCTCCGCCGTGGTTTGACGGCGAGCAGGACGCCGTGTGCGAAATTCCGGAGGACGAACCCGGCCACTCGAAGGGGGATT
>DATKKF010000071.1:0-33656 GCA_035543115.1 Myxococcaceae bacterium | reverse complement strand
CCCAGGTACCGCTCGGTGTAGAAGGTGTCGTAGTTGCGCCACTCGCTCACCGGCGCTCCCGACACCGCGGCCTTGTAGACGTCGGGCCGCTTCAGCACCGCCAGCGCCGAGGCGTACCCGCCGAAGGACCACCCGGTGATGCCCACCCGCGCGAGGTCCACCTCCGGCACTTGCTGCGCCAGAAGCTGCAGCGCGGCGACCTGGTCCTCGATGACCGGCCCGGCGAAGTTCCCGCGGATGGCGCGCTCCCACTCGCGGCCCCGGCGCGGCGTGCCCCGGTTGTCGAAGCCCACCACCAGGAAGCCCTGGTCGGCCAGCCACTGATCGTCGACCAGCGACGAGGCGCTGGACTCCACCTGGTTGAAGTGCGGGCCGCCATACACGGAGACGATGGTGGGCAGCTTCTGCCCGGGGCGTGCGTCGCGCGGGCGCAGCACGTAGGACCAGAAGCCCTGGGTCCCCAGCTTGCGGTACTCGGGCGCAGGCGGGCGAAGGGGCGTGGCCCGGGTCGCCGGGATGCGACCGACGAACCGGCCTCCGCGGTCGAACACCGACCAGTCCGGGAACGAGGTGGGCGTCTCGAACGCCACCAGCCGGGTGGGTCCGTCCTCGGCGAGCATCCCGGTGACGATGACCCGCTCGCCGGGCTGTCCCACCACCCGCTCCGGGTTGCCCCCATCACGCACCCGCATGACGACCAGGTCCGGTGACTCGGGGCTGGCCTGGTAGTAGAGCGCGCGCTCGGCGACGTCGTAGCCGAGCACCCGCACCAGCTGCTGGTCCGGCCGCACCCAGCTTCCGAGCCGCCGGCCATCGGCGGCGCGGATCTCCGCCTCCGGCGCGCCGTTGCGCTCGGTGACCCAGAAGAACGCCGAGCCATCCGGGAGCCACAGGGGCAGCGGCTCCGCGTGCCGCCAGCCACCGCTGTGCTGGAGGTTGATCCACGCTGGGTCCTGCTCCTCGAGCAGCGTCCGGGTGGCACCGTTCCTCGGGTCCACCGCCAGGAGGAGGGCGTGCTGCTGGGCCCGGTCCATCACGTAGACGGTGAGCGCGCCCCGGCGCGGCCACCTCACCTGGGTCAGGTAAGGGTACTTCTCGGCATCCCACCGCACCCAGATCGTCTTCCCGCTGCCCGCCACGGGGACGATGCCCAGACGGACCTTCGCGTTCGCCTTCCCGGGGCGCGGGTACGGCAGGTGCTCGAAAGGGGATTCCGGATGCGCCGGGTCACCGAGGGTGAAGGTCTCGACCCCGCGGGTGTCCGCCTCCTCGAAGGCGAGCTGCTTGCCGTCGGGGCTCCACCAGGCGCCCTCGAACCGGTTCATCTCCTCCTGGGCGACGAACTCCGCGAGCCCGTGCGTCACCCGCTCCGACCCGCCGGTGGTGAGGCGGCGCTCCTTCCCCGTCGCGAGCTCGAGCACGAAGAGGTCCCAGGCCTTCACGTAACTGAGCAGCTTTCCGTCCGGGGACAGGCGCGGGTCCAGCACACCGGTGGGCGGCAGCGCCTTGACCGACTGCTCGACCGTCCGGCCCGCCAGGAGTCCGGCCACATCCACCCGGTACAGGCGACCGGAGAGCGGGGTGACCAGGGTCTTCCCGTCGTCGGACAGCACGTAGCTGATCAGCCCGCGCGCAGCCACCCGCTGCCGCTCGAGCTGCGCCTTCTCGGCCCCGCTGAGCTGCTGCGCCGCGCCGTGGAGGAGCGTCTCGGCGGAGAGCAGCTCGCGCGCCTGGCCGGCGTCGACGTCGAAGACGTGGAGCGACTGCACCGACGAGTCCGCCGGCGAGCGGAGGAAGAAGACGTGCGCGCCGCTCCGGTCCATCCGGAGGGTGTTCGGGGAGCCGTTCTGGAACTTCCGCGTCTCGGACAGCTGGCGAAGGACCGGGTCTGGCGGCGGTGCAGCAGGGGTGGCGGCGAGCATGAGGAGCGTGGAGGCGAGGACCATGGGCTCCTCGCCCCTTAGCCGAGCACCGTCCCGGGCGGTAGGGTGCGTTGCGTCATGCCTCGCCCGTGGATCTTCGGTCTGCCGCTGGTGGCCTTGCTCCTCGGCCTCTTCGCCGGATCGGTGCTGGGGCCAAGACTGCAGCTGCAGCGTCAGCTCCGCGAGCGGGAACGGCAGGAGAGGGAGCACCTGGCCCAGCTCGGGGCGTGCCTGCAGCTCGAGCAGTGGAGCCTCGACCGCGAAGCCGACGGCGGGGTGGTGGTGCGGGCCGCGGTGCGTGCCGGCCGCGAGGGCCGCCTCGTGCTCGACGCCCACGCCGACCTGGGCAGCGACGAGGTGCTGGTGCCGGACGTGCAGAAATCGCCGCTCCTCCCGGCGCTGGTGCGGCAGGGGGAAGAGGTCATGCTCGAGCGCCACCTGCGCCGGGTGCGCCCGGGTGACCCCGATGCCATCAGCCTCCGCTTCAGCTGCCGGCCGCCGGGACCGAGGGGCATCTTCGGTGTGGTGGAGTATGCAACGGGCGTTCTGCGCGAGGGCTCGGACGGCTTCGGCAACGTCGTCCGTCCGCTGCCTCCGGCCCGCTAAGGCTGGACGCTGGCCATGGCCGTCACCCGCCCTGGCCCGAGCAGCCGGAACACGATGGGCGGACGCGCCCGGGCGGCACGGATGAGCTCGCTGGCCTCCTGCGCCGAGCGCACCGGATGGCCGGCGACCTCCACGATGACCAGCCCCGGCTGGAACCCCGCGCGTTCGGCCGGCGAGCCGGGCTCCACCGAGAGCACCAGCGCCCCGGGTCCGCGCACGCCGATGGCCTCCTCGACTTCCGGGGTGACCTCGCCGATCTCCACTCCCAGGCGCATGGGGACCACCTGCTCCGGCGGGGGCTGCTCCTCCTCCACCGGAGGACGGAGCGGTCCGGTGCCCTCGAGGTCGGTCCGTTCGCCGAGCCGGACGTTGACCGAGACGGTCGTGCTGCCGCGCACCACCCCGAGCTTCACCTGGTCTCCAGGCCGGTGCAGACCCACCAGCCGGGTGAGCTGGCGCGCCGATTCGATGGGGCGACCGTCGAGCGAGACGATGACGTCGTCCACCGCGACGCCGGCCTCGCGGGCGGTGGATCCGGGCACGAAGCCGTTGATCACCGCCCCGTGCCGGCCCTCGAGGCCGAGCGCGGTGGCCAGCTCCGGGGTGAGGTCCTGGGTGTAGACGCCAAGCGCGCCTCGCACCACGCCGCCGGCTCGCTGGAGCTGCGGGAGCAGTGCCCGGACGAGCGAGGACGGGATGGCGAAGCCGATCCGGCTCCCACTGCCGTTGTTGACGATGGCGGTGTTCACCCCGATGACCTCGCCGGCCATGTCGAACAGCGGCCCACCGGAATTGCCGGGGTTGATGGCCGCGTCGGTCTGGAGGAACTCGTCGTACGGCCCGGACCCGAGGTCGCGGGCGGTGGCGCTGAGGATGCCCAGCGAGACGCTGGTGGACAGGCCGAAAGGGTTGCCGATGGCCAGCAGCCAGTCGCCCACCCGGAGCCGGTCGGAGTCGCCGAGCCGGGCGGCCGGGAGGTCAGGGGGCAGCGAGCGGAGGCGGACCAGGGCGAGGTCGGTGGGCGCGTCGCGGCCCACCAGCTCGGCGTCGAGGCGGCGGCCATCCTCGAGCTGCACCGAGATGGCGCTGGCGCCTTCCACCACGTGGTTGTTGGTCACCACGAGGCCCGAGCGGTCGACGATGAAGCCCGAGCCACCACGCTGCTGCATCGGAAGAGACCGGCTGCCGAGGAAGCGCTCGTGTCCAGGGGGCAACCGGGCCGGGGCGAGCACCGTGAGGCTGACGACGCTCGGGCTGATCCGCTCCACCAGCGGGGCGAGCGAGGGCAGCTCGACCTCGGACACGCTGACCGCGCCACGGCCGAGGTCCACCGCGCTGTCCATCGGGAGTGGGAGCGAGGCCTGGGGCTCGGGGGCCGGCGCCTCGCCGCGCTTGCAGGCGGCGAACGCGAGAACCATGACCACCAGGGTCCAGCGGCGCATCGGCGAGCAGACCTCCTCCCCTGGTATGCGGACCGACCTGGAAATTGTCCAGTGAACCCGTCCGGAGCGTCAGGCGTCGCTCCGGATGCGCGTCTACGCCAGGGAAGCACGAGACCCGCTGAGCTAGAACCGACGTGTCGATGCTCATCCGTCCAGCCACCCCGACCGACGCCGACGCCATCTGGTCCATCCTCGAACCGATCGCCCGCGCCGGGGAGACCTTTGCCCTGTCGCGGGACATGTCCCGCGACGCCGCCCTCGACTGGTGGAGCGCGCCCGGACACGAGGTCTTCGTCGCCGAGGACGAGGGCAGCGTGCCCGGCACCTACTTCCTCCATCCCAACCAGCTGGGGCCGGGGAGCCACGTCGCCAACTGCGGCTACGCCACGGCGAGCTGGGCCGCCGGCCGTGGAATCGCCCGGGCGATGTGCGCCCACTCGCTGGATCACGCCCGCGCGCGTGGCTACCGCGCGATGCAATTCAACATCGTGGTCAGCACCAACGCCCCGGCGGTCCACCTCTGGACCTCGATGGGCTTCCAAACGCTCTGCCGGGTTCCGGGGGCGTTCCGGCACCCGACGCTCGGGTTCGTGGACACGCTGGTCATGTTCCGGACGCTCTAGGCCAGCCGCTTCAACACCTCGCCGAGCAGGTCCACCAGCTGCTCGATCTCGGGGCGCTCGATGATCAGCGGCGGCGACAGGGCGATGATGTCTCCGGTCACGCGGATCAGCAGTCCGGCGCGGAACGACTCCACCAGCGCGTCGTAGCCGCGGCCGCCCACCTTCCCCGGCCGAGGCTCGAGCTCGATGCCCGCCACCAGGCCGAGGTTCCGGACGTCGATGACCTGCGGCAGCCCCTTCAGCGAATGGACCGCCTCCTCCCAGAACGGGGCGAGCTCGGCCGCGCGCTGGAACAACCCTTCGCGCCGGTACAGCTCGAGCGTTGCCAGCCCCGCGGCGCAGGCCAGCGGGTGCCCGGAGTAGGTGTAGCCGTGGAAGAACTCGATGCCGGACTCGGTCGCGTCCACCACCGACTGGTAGATGCCCCGGCGCACCACCACCGCGCCCATCGGCACCGCGCCGTTGGTGAGGCCCTTGGCCACCGTCATCATGTCCGGCTGGATGCGAAAGTAGTCCGCGCCGAACGGCGTCCCCAGCCGGCCGAATCCGGTGATCACCTCGTCGAAGATGAGGAGGATGCCGTGCGCGTCGCAGATGGCCCGGAGCCGCTCGAGATATCCCTTCGGCGGCACCAGCACGCCGGTCGACCCCGCCATCGGCTCGATGATCACCGCGGCGATGGTCCGCGCGCCGCGCTCGGCGACGATCGTCTCCAGCGCGTCCGCCAGGTGGGCACCCCACGCCGGCTGCCCGCGGCTGAAGGCGTTGTGCTGGAGGTCGTGGGTGTGCGGCAGGTGGTCGACCTGGGGCAGGAGCTGCGCGGCGAAGGCCTTCCGGTTCGGCTCGATGCCGCCCACGCTGATGCCCCCGAAGCCCACCCCATGGTAGCCGCGCATCCGGCCCACGAACCGCACCCGCTCCGGCTCGCCGCGGGCCTGGTGGTAGGCGAGGGCGATCTTCAAGGCCGAGTCCACTGCCTCCGAGCCCGAGTTGGCGAAGAAGACGTGGTCCAGGTCGCCAGGGGCGAGCGCCGCCACCTCCCGGGCGAGGGCGAAGCTGGCCGGATGGCCCATCTGGAACCCCGGCGCGAAGTCGAGCGTCGCCGCCGAGCGCTGGATGGCCTCGACGATGGCTGGCCGGCAGTGCCCGGCGTTCACGCACCACAGGCCTGACGTCCCGTCGAGGACGACCCGCCCGTCCATGTCCCGGTAGTGCATCCCCGAGGCAGTGGCGAGCAGCCGGGGCGCGCGCTTGAACGCCCGGTTCGCGGTGAACGGCATCCAGAGCTCTTCGAGGGAGAGCTCCCGGGCAGCGGCAGTGGAAGGCGGCGACATGCGGCGGGCAGCGTCGCCGGTCGACGGACCGGGAGCAACCCCGCCCCCGCTGGATTGCCTCACGGGAGAATCACCAGGCGGATGCCGCCCATGAGCCACTGGTGAATGGTCGTGTTCGGGACCGACCGGCTGTACGAACCCTTCGCGCCGGACGCCGACTCGGTGCCGTACTGGCCGATGGAGAAGCTGACCCAGGGGCCAATCTTCACGACGGAGCCGAGAGCGAAGTCGAGCCCCACCTGGAGATTGCCGAACTCCCAGCCCGAGAGATCGAACGTCCCGGTCGCCGAGCCGCTGACCCCGATCGACAGCTTCTCGTACCCCGACCCCAGACCGACCCACGGGTCGAGGCCCGCGCTGCCGAGCGGGTGCCAGTGCACCTGGCCGCCGAAGCGCAGGGTGCTCGGAGAGCACTGAAAGCCGGTTCCACACGCGGTGGCATCGGTGGAGCCACCGAAGCCGTACGAGAAGTAGGCGCCCAGGAACCAGGAGCCTCCGAGCCGCACACCGACGTCGAGCCAGATCGGGACGGTGAACGACGCGTAGTCGCTCATCTTGGTGCTGAGCCCGGTGGAGTCCGTGCCGAACGCATCACCGAGCGGGATGCCGAACCCCACCCGCAGCGCGGCCTCGAAGTGCGTCCCGTTGGGGTCGTACCCAGTGCTCGCCACCGCCGGGGTCGGTGCAGCGCTCGCCGCTGGCGTCCCCGCAGCCGCGCCTGCGGCTCCGGCCGCCGCACCCACTGCGACCACTGGGGCCACCACCAGCGGCTTCGCGCCGGGGCCCTTCGTCACCTCGACCGGAGGGCTCGCCGCTCCGCCCTCCATCGCCCAGTCCGCGAGCAGCCACATCGCGTCGGTGGTGGGTGCTCCCGGCAGCAGCTTCACCCGCGCTTCGCGTACGTCCTGCCCCTGCGCATTGGCCGAGGTGACCACCACGAAGCTGTCCTCCCCCGCCGTCTCGGGGTGCACACCGAAGATCCGGCGGCCGCCGGTGAGCCTAACCGCGCGGGCGAGCGCCGCCACCGGCTCCGAGGCCTCCACGCAGGGGCCGCCGTCCGGGTACACCGCGCCTTCCACCGCCGCGCTCAGCTCCACCGGCGCCGAGGGCACGGTGATGGTCCGAACCGCGCCCCGGTGGCCAAAGTCGGCCTCCACCCGGTACTCGCCGGGTGGCACCCGCACGCTCACCGGTCCTGCACCGACCCTCCGTCCGCCGACGTACACCGCCTTGCCGGCCGGCGAGGTGGTGATGTCCAGCCGCGAGGTTCCCTTCTTCTTCGCCGCCTTGCGGATGCCGTTCACGTACTTCTGGAACGAGGGCGGGTAGTTGCTGGTGTCCGGTTGGTAGTCCGGCTCGACGCGGAACACCCGGTTGAGCGCCGCCTCCGCGCCCTTGGGGTCGGTCTTCTGGAGGATCTGCGCGAGCAGGGTCAGCCCATCGCGCTCGGCGGCCCACCGCTCGGTCGAAGGCGGAAGGCGGGCGACGTCGTCCAGCGCACCCTGCAGCGTGGTCCGGGCCTGGGACGTCTGGCCTCCGTAGAAGTCGCTCCGCGCCGAGGCGATGGCCGAGGTCACCGCGGAGAGGGTGCGCTCGGTCGTCCCCCCGAAGGGCTGCGCGGTCTCTGCCTCCGAGGCGACCTTGCTTCCCGGCCTCGCGGCGAGCGCGGAGCGGAAGGTCCGGGCGGCAATGGCACTCGCCTCGTCGCACTTGCCCACCGCCATGACCGAGGTCCGATCCGCATCGGCGGCCAGCGCTCCGGTGCTCGCGAGCAGCAGGACCGTCCCGACCAACCGCCGCGCTTCGCTCATCTGTCCCCTCGCCTGTCGTGCGCCGGTTCGCGATGCTACCCCGGGGCCCCGTCCGCGAGGGGCAGAGGGACGACGGCTCCCCAACGCATCCCGTGACTTGCCGCGCAAACGTCGTGCTTCCGGGCGCCTCCGCCGTGGCATGCTCCGCCTCGCCGATGCGCTCCCCCCTCCCGCGCTCGCTCCTCGCCGCGCTGGCGCTCCTCTCCGCCTGCAGTGGCTGCCCTGGTGGTAGGTCCGTCCCCTCCAGCCCGGGGGCGAGCCCGGGCCGGGCCGGCGCCGAACCGGTCATCGTCACCATGGCCTACGGGAGCGAGAAGCGGACCTGGCTCGAGGAGCAGCTGAAGCTCTTCGCCGCCACCTCTCCGCGCACCGCCTCGGGCCGGCCCATCCGCGTCGAGGCGAAGGCGATGGGCAGCGGCGAGGCACAGCAGGCCGTCCTCTCCGGGAGCTACCGCCCCACCATCTACAGCCCCGCCTCAGGGGCGTACGTGTCGCTCCTCAACGAGGCCTGGCTCCGCGAGCCCGGGCGAACGAAGCCCGTGTCTCCGGCCGGGGAGCCGCTCGTCCTCTCCCCGGTGGTCATCGCCATGTGGAAGCCGATGGCCGAGGCGCTGGGCTGGCCGGAGAAGCAGCTCGGCTGGGCAGACATCCTCCGGGTCAGCACCGGCGACAAGGGCTGGGGGGCGTTCGGCCATCCGGAATGGGGCCCTTTCAAGCTCGGGCACACCCATCCCGAGTTCTCGTCCTCCGGGCTGCTGTCGGTGCTGGCCGAGGCGTACGCCGGGGCGAAGAAGACGCGGGGCCTCACCCGTGAGGACCTGGCGACGCCCGGCGTCGGCAAGCTCATGTCCGCCGTCGAGGCCTCGGTGGTCCACTACGGCAAGTCCACCGGCTTCTTCGCCGACAAGCTGGTCGAGCGAGGACCCGGCTACCTCTCCGCCGCGGTGCTCTACGAGAACCTGGTCATCGAGTCGTACGCGAAACCGTCGGGAAACCCGCCGCTGGTCGCGCTCTATCCGGTCGAGGGGACGTTCTGGGCGGACCACCCCTTCTGCATCCTCGACGGTGACTGGGTGACGGCCGAGCAGCGCGAAGCCGCGGGACAGATCCTCGCCTTCCTCAAGAAGAGGCCGGCGCAGGAGCGGGCGCTGGTCCACGGCTTCCGGCCGGCGGACACCCAGATCGCCATCGGCGCACCGATCGACGCTGCCCACGGCGCCCACCCGAAGCAGCCGCAGACGCTGCTCGACGTGCCGGATGGGGCGACGCTGCTCTCGCTCGTCGAGACCTGGCGCCAGTACAAGCGTCCCGCGGACGTGACGATGGTGCTCGACACCTCGGGGAGCATGCGTGGCGAGCCCATCGCCCAGGCCAAGGCCGGGGCGAAGTCGTTCCTGGACAACCTCGGGAAGCGCGACTCGGTGGGCCTGCTCTTCTTCGACAGCCAGGCGTACCCCGTCTTCGGGCCCTTCACCCTCGGCGAGGGGAAGGAGAAGCTGCAGGCGCGCATCGACCAGGCCTTCGCCAAGGGCGGCACCGCGCTCTACGACGCCGTGGCCCAGGCCTACGAGGGCCAGAGGGAGCGCGCGCACAAGGACCCTCGACGCATCCACGCGCTGCTGGTGCTCACCGATGGGGTGGACGAGAACAGCACTCGATACTCGCTCGCCCAGCTCCGGGACCTGCTCGGGCGCGACGAGGAGGGCACGGGGGTGAAGGTCTTCACCATCGCCTACGGCGCAGGCGCCGACCCGAAGGTGCTGGCCGAGATGGCCGAGGCCGGCCGGGGCACCACCACCCGGGGCACCGCGGCGAACATCGTGCAGGTCTATCAGGACATGGCCTCGTTCTTCTGACGCCCGATGCCCAGCCGACTCGAGAGAGCGACGCGCGAGCGCCCGGTGGGCAAGGTGATCGCCCGCGCGGTCGCCGGCCCGGTGAACCTCGCCATCGGTGCGGCGGGGGCGGTGGGCGGGCTGCTCCTCCATGCCTGGCCGGTGGCGGCGCTCGGTGGGCTCGCCTACGCGGCGATGGTGGCCTGGGACCTGGTGACCCCCGAGTTCTGGGCCAAGGTGTCCGCTGGCGAGCTGCTCCCGCCCTCGCGCCTGCCGCAGCCGGACGACGTCAAGGACCCGGCGGTGCGCTCGACGGTGCGCGAGCTCTGGGTTGCGCGGAACGAGCTGGCGCGGGTCATCGGCGAGGCCAGCCCGCAGGTCAGGGGCTACGTGGGGATGATCATCTCCTCGCTCGGTCAGCTCGAATCGCACGCCGCCGAGCTGGTGAACCGGGCCGACCTCCTCGGCAGCTACCTGGCCACCGTGAGCCCTGCCCTGGTCGAGACCGAGGTCGCGCGGCTCCGCGCCGAATCGGTGGCCACCGGCGACGCCGAGGCCCGCGGCCAGTTCGAGCAGGCGCTGGCCTCGCGGCAGGAGCAGCTGAAGGCGCTGGAGGACATCAAGGATGCGCACGACCGGGTGAACGGGACGCTCTCCAAGGTCGTCGCCGCGCTCCAGGCGCTCCCGGCCAAGGTGGTGCGGATGCAGGTGATGGACGCCGAGTCGCTGACCGCAGTGTCGGGCGACGTGAACCGCGAGCTGGACACGCTGACCAACGAGGTCTCCGCCTTCGAGGAGACGCTGCGGATGCCGGCGCTCGAGGCGGTGCGGACCCCGTCATGAGGACCCCATGCGCGGCAAGCTGCTGATCGTCGTCCTCTTCGTGGTCGGGGTGGCGGCCATCCTCTGGCTCGCGCAGAAGCGTGGCGCGCTGACCCTTCCCGGCACGACCGGGGGCCCGGGCGGAGCCACCATGGCACCGGGCGACCGGGTCACCGTCACCTTCGTCTACGGAACGGAGAAGCACGACTGGGTCGAGGCGGCGGCCGAGTCCTTCCGGGCGAAGCACCGCGAGGTGGAGCTGAAGCTCGTGGGCCAGGGCTCGCTCGAGTCGGCGCAGGCCATCCTGGAGGGGAAGCTGCAGCCCACCGCCTGGGCGCCGGCGGATTCACTGGTCCTCTCTCTGCTCGAGTCCGACTGGCGGACGAAGAACGGCACCGCGCTCTTCGGCACCGGCGAGGACGCGCCCACCCCGCTGGTCATCTCCCCGCTGGTCTTCGTCGCCTGGGAGGACCGGGCGGAGGTGCTGGCCAAGCTCGGCGGCGGCCACATCACCTGGAAGGCGCTCCACCAGGCGCTCTCCGCGGACCAGGGCTGGCCAGCCATCGGCGGAAAGGCCGAGTGGGGCTTCGTGAAGTTCGGGCACACCGACCCGACGCGGAGCAACTCGGGGCTCCAGGCGCTGGTGTCGATGACCTATGACTACTACGGGCGCACCCAGCTCACGGTGGCCGACCTGCTCGACCCGAAGTACCAGGCCTGGGTGAAGGACATCGAGCGCGGGGTGACGCGGTTCGAGGCGTCCACCGGGACCTTCATGACCGACATGGTCCGCTTCGGTCCCTCGCGGTACGACCTGGCGGTGGTCTACGAGAGCCTCGCGGTCTCGCAGCTGGAGAACGCCCAGGGCCGCTGGGGCAACCTCAAGCTCTACTACCTGCCCACGACGCTGTGGAGCGACCACCCGGGGGCGGTGCTCCAGGGCGCGTGGGTCACCCCCGAGCAGCGAAAGGCCGCGCGCAGCTGGCTCCAGCACCTCCGGTCGCGCGAGGTCCAGGAGCAAGCGCTCCGGCTGGGCTTCCGGCCCGCCGACCCGGCGGTGCCACTGAAGAACCAGGACCCTTCCAACCCGTTCAACCGGCTCGGGCCCTACGGGCTCCAGCTGGACCTGCCGCCGGCGGCGCCTTCCCCGGACGGAGCCATCGTGCGCAACCTGCTCTCGATGTGGAGCCGCATCGTCCCCCGCTCGCCGTAGGAGGGCTCTCCGTGGTGTCTCGTCGCTTCTTCCTCTCCTCCGCCGCGCTCGCCCCGTTCGCCGCCGCCGGTGGCTCCGCCGGAACCGGAGGCAGCCCCCCCGGAGACCGGCCGGTGGTCATCGGCTCGTCGAACGGGCTCAAGGCGGCCGAGCTCGCCCTGGCCCGGATCCGGGCAGGGGCGGACCCGCTGGAGGCGGTCGTCGCCGGGGTGAACCTGGTCGAGGACGACCCGAAGGACATGAGCGTCGGGTACGGCGGCATCCCCAACGAGGAGGGCGTGGTGCAGCTCGACAGCTGCGTGATGCACGGGCCGACCGCGCGGGCCGGTGCAGTGGCGGCGCTGGAGGGGATCAAGAACCCGAGCCGGGTGGCAAAGGCGGTCATGGAGACCACCGACCACATCCTCCTGGTCGGCGCCGGGGCCCGCCGCTTCGCGGAGATGAACGGCTTTCCGGTGGAGAACCTCCTCACCGACAAGGCGCGCAAGGTCTGGCTGTACTGGAAGCAGAACCTCTCCGGGAAGGACAAGTGGCTCGAGCCGGACCCGGCGAAGCTCGACCCCGAGGTGCAGGAGTTCATCCGCGACTACGGGCGCGATCCGTTCCGCGATCCGCGCAGCCAGGGGACCATCCACCTCTCGGCGTGTGACGGGCGGGGGGACCTAGCCGGCTGCACCAGCACCAGCGGGCTGTTCTTCAAGATGCCGGGCCGGGTCGGTGACTCGGCGCTCATCGGAGCCGGCTGCTTCGTTGACAACTCCGTCGGTGCGGCCGGGAGCACCGGGCGGGGCGAGGCGAACATCCTGATCTCCGGCGGCCACTTCCTCGTCGAGCGGATGCGCGCCGGTCGCTCCCCCAAGGACGCCTGCCTGGACGCGCTGAAGCGCATCGCCGAGACGACGAAGGAGAAGCGGCTGCTCGACGATCGGGGCCGGCCAGGGTTCCCGATCAGCTTCTACGCGGTCTCGAAGTCCGGGGGCTACGGGATGGCCGCGATGTGGAGCCTCCGCCCGTCAGGGAAGCCCTCGCAGTTCGCGGTGGCGGACGGCAAGGGTGCGCGGCTGGAGACCGCGGCGTACCTCTACGAAGGCGCGCCGACGATCTAGAGCCAAACGGCTTCATCGCTCGCCCGATGGCCTGGAGGTTGACGACGGCCGCGCAGCGGCGGACGTCGAGGCGTTACGCCGGATGCCCTTGTCGCGGGCCCGGGGCTCTCGACGCTGCCCAGCTCGGCCGGCCTGCGCGCCCCCGATGCGCTCTCGTTCGCTGAGGGCAGAGTGGCGCAATGAGGGCGGGAGCCCCGCGGGGGGAGCGGGCTCCGGTGCCCAGAGGCTATCGCAACAAGTCGCAGTTGACGTACTGATGGTGGCCCCGCAACAGCCTGAATGGTCGTCGATGGATTTGGCTCGCAGTGCGAGTCGTTGCGATAGCCTCTGCTCGCCCGGGCGGCTCTCCGCGCACGGCTCGGCCCCGACGGGGGGCAGGACCCTCCGAGGACCCGGTGCGCGACGCCCGACGGCCCGCCTCGGCCCGCCCGCGAGGCCAGGGCATCGCTCGGCCTCGGACTGCACGCACAGGAGTGCCCCGCGTCCCATCGAAAGCCCGGGTCATTCGTCGATCAGGAGAGCCGAACAAGCCAGTATCAGGCGGCCGCCAGGACGGCAGGCTTCGTCCGGGAGCGATCGACATCGCTGAGGGTTTCCCCTGCGGCCGTGCTGCCTGTGCGCTGCACAACGGAGCGGGCGCGGCGAGGGGCATCGACAGACGACGCCCGGGTGTACAGCGTCAGAGCTCGCACGAGGAGGCGCGTGATGGCCAAGAAGGTTGCAATCCTGCTGGGACAGGGGTTCGAGGACAGCGAGTTCAAGATTCCGTACGACCGGCTGAAGGCCGAGGGCGTCGAGGTGGACATCATCGGCCGTGAAGCGGGCGAGGAGCTCGTGGGCGACAAGGAAAAGGTGAAGGTCCGGGCCACCCGCTCCATCGGCGACGCCAGGCCCCAGGACTACGACGCATTGCTCATCCCCGGCGGCTACTCCCCCGACAAGCTCCGGGCCGACGAGCGCTTCGTCCGCTTCGTGAGGGAGTTCGACGCGAGCAAGAAGCCGCTGGCGGCAGTCTGTCACGGCCCGCAGCTCCTCATCACCGCCGGCCTGGTGAAGGGCCGCACGCTGACCGCCTGGAGGACCATCCAGGAGGACCTGCGGCAGATCGGCGCCAAGGTGAAGGACGAGCCGGTGGTCCGCGACGGGAACTGGATCACCAGCCGCCAGCCGGACGATCTGCAGCAGTTCAGTGACGCCCTGATCCAGGCTCTCCGCTAGGACGGCCGCACCCAGGGTTGCCGGCGCGGGCGACTTCTGGTGTGAGGGGTGGGCCCGTGAAGCGCTCGCCGCTCCTCCCCATCTTCCTGATCGTCCTGGCCGACATCCTCGGCCTGACCATCATCATGCCGCTGCTCCCGTTCTACGCGGAGCACTTCGGGGCGAGCCCCACTGCGGTGGGGCTCCTAGTCTCGACCTACGCATTCTGCCAGCTGCTCTCCGGACCGTTCCTCGGCCGCTGGAGCGACCGGACGGGCCGGAAGCCCCTGCTCATCCTGTCGCAGCTGGGGACGTTCGCCTCGCGGCTGCTGCTCGCCGGCGCCGGCACCCTCTGGGTGGTGTACCTGGCGCGGATCATCGACGGGCTCACCGCGGGAAACCTGGTCCTCGCGCAGGCCTACATCTCGGACGTCACCGAGCCGGAGAACCGGACGCGCTCCTTCGCGGTCATCGGCATCAGCTTCGGCATCGGCTTCCTGCTCGGGCCGGCCATCTCCGCCGCGCTGTCGGGGTTCGGGCTGGCGGTGCCCATCCTCCTGTCGGCCGGGCTGTCCGCGGTCAGCATCCTGGCGACCATCTTCCTCCTGCCCTCCAGCAAGCCGGTGGTGGCGGAGGGGCTGTCGGGGCCCGCAGGGCGGCGGCTCTCGCTCCTCGCCTGGCGTGAGTACGGGGAGTACTTCCAGCGGCCCGGGCTCTCGCGGCTCCTGCTCCAGTACTTCTGCTTCGTGATGGCCTTCGCCGCGTTCACCGGCGGCCTCGCCCTCTTCCTCGAGCGGCGGCTCACCTGGAATGGGCACCCCTTCCAGGCACGCGAGGTGGGCTTCGTCTTCGCCTACGCGGGACTCCTCGGCATCCTGGTGCAGAGCTTCCTCGGGCGGCTCGTGAGGCGCTTCGGCGAGCCGTGGCTGGTCGCCGCGGGCTTCGCCTCGATGAGCGTGGGCTACGGCCTGCTCGCCGGGGTGTACGCGGTGCCGCTGCTGCTGGTGGCCGGGGTGTTCAGCTCCTTCGGCACCGGCGTGCTCCGGCCGGCGCTCACCAGCCTGGTGACGCAGGCGGTGGCCAGGAACGAGCAGGGCGTGGTGCTGGGGCTCAACACCTCCCTCCAGTCGGTGGCGCAGATCCTCGGCCCCGCCCTCGCGGGGCTGCTCATCGACCACGGGCTCCTGGCGACGTGGGCGCTGTTCTGCGCGGGGTGTGCGCTGGTGGGTCTGGTGGTGCAGAGGTCGGCGGCGGCGACGGGGCGAGAGATCGCCGTGCGCTGAGCATCGTCGCAGTGGTGGAGGGCCGGCGGCCGACTCGGATAGTCTCGGAGGCTCGAGGAGGGGGGCCGATGCACAACGGGGTGAGGGCAGCGGTCGCGGGCGTCCTGGTCGCCGGGTGTGCCTCGCCGCAGATCGTCCACGACCGGAGTGGCGCGAGGAGCAACTTCGAGGACCTGAAGGGGCGCGCGGTCGTCCTGACGTTCTGGGCCGATTACTGCCAGCCCTGCCTCGCCCAGATGCCCGTGGTGCTGGACTCGGTGGCGGCGTACGGGGACCAGGTGGTCTTCCTGCCGGTGTTCGCCCAGGAGAAGCCGGGGCACAAGCTGGACGGGTGGCTGAGCACGCAACCAGAGTGGTTCCGGGATCAGATCTGCTGGGCCAACGAGGACTTTCTCCTGAAGTACGATCGCACGGCGATGCCCCGGACCTACGTCTACGGACGGAACGGGAAGCTGGTTGAGAAGTTCGAGGGCGCGATCGACGCGCAGCGCGCCCCCATCCTCCAGGCCAGCCTGCTGCGCGCGCTCGCCGCGGTGAGGCCCTGAGCCGCCACCGCGCTCAGCCGAGCGTGGCGAGCGTCAGAAGTCTCAACGTCGAAGGCTTCCCGATGCGAGCGGCTCACGTCGAACGGGTGAAGACCTGGCCCTGGCTCATCCGGTAGGCGTGCTCGCGGATCGTCTCGCGGAGCGCGCGTGGGTCCTGGATTCCCCGCAGCGCGAGCCGGGGCGTCGTCCGGTCGGAGGCGATGACCCATACCGTGCCGATGCCCTGCAGACGCTCGAGCGGTGACTGCGAGAACCCCGAGTCGTCCACCGTCCGGAGGTCCACCTCGTCCAGCGTGCGGCTGAGAATGCCCTGCTCGACCACCAGCCGCTGGTTGGTCAGCCGGTACCTGGTCGAGCGCAGCCGCAGCACGGAGATCGTGAGCACCACCGCGCGGGCTACCAGATAGGTGCCGACCAGGAGCATGAGGATGAGCGTGGCCGGTGAGCCATCGCGCGGGCCGCGACCGCCCTTCCCGGCAGAGAGGTCCCCGAAGAAAGAGACCACCAGCGGATGCACCAGGATGGCAGCGACGATGGCCGCCGCGGCCACGATCAGGGTCCGGAGCACCTGGACCAGCAGCAGCTTGAGCGAAGGGCTGCCCTGCCACACCACGGTCTCGGTGCGGTGACCTGCTTCCCGGGTGGTGGCCTCACCCACGGCCGCGAATCGCACACCGGCCTGCGGCACGTAGCCGCAATGCGGGCAGGAGGGTGCCTGGGTGGACATGGGCTTCCCGCACTCCGGACAGGGAACGAGCGCCATACGTCCACCCAGTCTGCCCCATCCGGGCCCGGCTTCCAGTCTCGGGCTACGATCCAGGTCCGGATCCGTCCGTTCCTGCAAGCGCACCCGTAGGCGCTCAGACTGCCGAGCGGAGGTCTCCTTCGCGCGGACGCCCGAGCCGCTCCCCATGGGCGACGGCAGAGACGATTCGGGCGAGCTGCTCCACGCCCTCGGTGAGCGCCGCCGGCCCGGGCTGGAGGATGACCGAGCTCTTGACCTCGTAGAGCTGGTCGTCGACCACCGCCCGCACGCCGGCCCAGCCCGGGCGGGCGCGAATCTTGTCCGGCTTCGCCTTCCGCCCGCACCAGCTCGCCACAACGCCCTCCGGGTCGCGCCGGGCGACCTCCTCCGGCGGAAAGATTCGACCCTTCGCACCGTGACTGGCGCGGCTCTCGGCGCACACGTCCACCCCGCCCACCAGCTCCAGCAGCTCGCTGCACCACCGGATGCCGCTGATCAGCGGCTCGTGCCACTCCTCGAAGAACATCCGCGGACGCCTGGGGAGCGACGCCGCCGCCTCGGCATGCCCGGCCAGCCCCGCGCCGAGCCGATTGGCGAGCGCGTCGGCCTCCTCGCCCAGCCCCACCAGCGCACCGGTGACCCGGACCGCCTGGAGGATCTCCGCCACGCTCCGCTGGTTGAAGAGGTGCACCGGTACCCCCCGCTTGCACAGCTCTCGGCCGATGTCCGCCTGCAAGTCGGAGAAGCCGAGCACCAGGTCGGGTCGCAGCTCGAGGATGCGCTCGAAGTTCGCGTCCAGGAACGAGCTCACCCGCGGCTTCCGGCGCGCCTCGGGCGGGCGGACCACGAAGCCGGAGACGCCCACCACCCGCTCCCCCGCCCCGAGCAGGTAGAGCGTCTCCACCGTCTCCTCGGTGAGGCACACCACCCGCCGCGGCCACGGCGACACTGCGGTCAGGAGCGCGTCGAGCGTCACATCCGCCAGGCTGCCCTTGACCCGGGGGCCAGGTCGAGCATGTCGCACCAGACGAGAAGTGGACCTCCGATGCGCACTGCGTCGAATCTCCACCCCCCTGCGTGACAACCGCGCGATGGCCCCCGGAGCAGGCTCACCCCGGGCTTTCTAGGCACTTTGGACGATTGCCCTGGGCAGGCGGTTCCTGCGAGCCAGCGCCTGAGCGGAAGACGGCTGCCCTGGACCGCGCCTTCGGCCAGGGCGAGGGGACCTTCATGAACGGATTCGAGAAGCCCGTTTCGTCGCGTCGGCGGGGGGCTCCCGCCGGGTGGTGGGCGCTGCTCCTGGCCATCGCCGCGGCCGGTTCCGCGCGGGCGCAGGACTTCGCGCCCCTCCCACCCACGCTGCTCCTTCCGAACTACGACCGGGTGTATCCCGGGCTCCTCGAGGCTCTGGAGGGCGGCGCATTCATCGCCCGGGCCCGGAACGCTCCGGCGCTCTTCTACAACCCCGCCGGCATCGCCCTGACCGAGCGCACGGTCCTCAATGCCAGCGCCCAGGGCTATCAGCTCACCACCCTGAGCGGCAGCGGCTTCCAGCACTCCTCGGGGGGGGCCTTCGAGACCATGCCCACCTTCCTGGGCCTGGTCCTGGGGAAGGAGGTCATCGACTGGGAGACGGTCCGGATTGGCTTCGCCGTGGTCCACCCGGTTCACTCGGACCTGACCGCGGTCGCCAGCACCGTGCCCGCCCCGGGGCAGCGGGCCTCCTACTCGGTCCATTCGGGCTTCGACACCCTGACTCCCACGCTCTCGGTGGGGTGGGCGGCGGCGCCCAGCTTTCGCCTCGGCGGCTCGATCGAGTTTCCGTACACCAGCCTCTCCAACACCGGGGAGCTGTCGGGTGAGCTCACCGACGCGACGAGCAGCCGGGCGACGCTGCGGACTCTCGCCGCGAGCGGATCGACGCTGCACGTCGTGGGGGCGGTCGGGGTCCAGTGGGATCCGCTGACCTGGTTGAAGCTCGGTGCGCTGGTGCGCACGCCGGGGCTCAAGATCCTGGCCGGGGGCTCGTTCCAGTACGAGGCGCTGACCAATACCTCCACCGGGACGCGGCAGGTCTTCTTCCAGGACACCAGCCCCGACTTCAAGTACAAGATGCCGCTCGAGGCGGGGCTGGGGGCGGCACTCGAGTTCGGGCCGGTCGCCATCGAGATCGACGTGCGGTGGCACGACGGCACCGACACCTACGCCCTGTACAGCTCCACCAATACGGGTCGCGTCACGGACACCACCACCGGAACCCCGGTCATCAGTGAGCCGGCCTTTCCGGGCGTGTCCTACCGCGCGCGGCAGATCTGGAACGGAAGCGTCGGAGCGCACATCGCGCTTTCCCAGTATTTCGTCATCAGCGCTGGGTCGTACCTCGACTACTCGCCGGTCGATCCGGCGACTCCGGTGTTCCGGCGGGTCGACATGATCGGCTTCCGGGCCGGAGTGTCGTTCCGGATCGACAAGCTCTACGCTTCGCTCGGCTTCGGCTGGGAGCACGGGACGGGGAGCGACGACCTCGTCCCCTCGGGTCTGCCCATCCCCGGAGAGGCGTCCCAGCTTTCGCTCAACACCTTCACCCTGCTCTTCTCGGTGTCGTACAAGTTCTAGCGGCGCCGCGCCGGCTGCTCGATCACAGCGCCACCGACACCCGCGCACCGAACAGCCCGCCATCGTGGAGGTAGCCGCCCTCCACGCCGATCCGCACGATGCCGAGGTCCAGGCCGCCGCCGCCGGTGGCATGGAACCGGACCACCGGCTCCCGGACGAAGAGGAGCCACGCGCCCGCCTGCCCCTCCAGGTAGAACGTTCCGATGCCGAGGCGGGCCACCAGATCCGCCGGGACGCCCGCGGAGCTGGGCGAGGTGACGTAGCCGAAGCCCACCCGAGGCCCGAGCTGGAAGCCCGCCAGGTCCCAGAACTTCCCGAGGGTGACCGAGAAGGCCGAGGAGCTCTCGGTCCAGTACGCGGCGGCGCCGGAGATCTCCAGGCCGCCCGCGCGGGATGCGGGCGTCCAGAGCAGGGCGAGCGCCGCCACGGCGCCCCGGAGCGAAAGACGATGGTTCACGAGTGAGGGCCTCGGCTTTGGGGTGGTGACTACGCCTCGTCCTGGGGTCGCATTTCGCCTTCTACTCCGGATTGCTCGCGTCCCACCGCGCCTGTTGGGCAGGAGTCAGCAGCTCCGGGCTTGCGCCCAGGGCGCTGGTGCTCACCCGAGCGCGGCACCCGCAGCAGACGCAATCCCTGCGTCCTCGAGCACAGACTTCCGCACGGACTGCAGTCGCCGGTGAGCGGCCGGCCCCGCCCCGATGCCGGCACGAAGCATGCTGCGAGCTTTTTGGGGGGGAGGTACTCCCCATGAAAGGGTTCCACGACCCTCAGGAGTTCAGAGACGTCTTCGAGCACGTGTTCGTGCTGATGAACGAGCACCCGGAGGTCGGACGCACGCTGCGTGATGCCCACGCGCCCCACCGCTTCGTCTTCACCGACCTGGGCCTGGAGCTCAACGTCACCGCCGCCCCGGACTCCGACGAGCGGAACGGTCGGTTCCTCCAGTGGGTGTGGGGACCCGCGAGCTGGACACCGACCATCACCCTCACCATGTCCAGCGAGACCGCCAACCGGTTCTTCCAGGGGAAGGAGAACGTGGCCATCGCGGTCGCGCTGGGGCGGGTGAAAGTCCACGGTCCGATCCCCACCATCCTCCGGCTCGCGCCGGTGACGGGGGCGATCCACCCCGTCTACCGTCAATGGCTGGAGCAGACCGGCCGGAAGCACCTGCTCGCCTGACCACCATGCGCACGCCGCTCGCCAGCGTCGATGCCTCCTGGTTCCGGATGGACGAGCCGACCAACCCGATGGTGGTGACCGGCGTCCTGGTGCTCGACACGCCGGTGAGCACGCAGCGCGTCCGCACCCTGCTCCAGCAGCGGCTGCTCCGCTTCGACCCCTTCCGGCAGCGCATCGTCCGGCCCCTCACCGGCGTGGGCGTCCCGTCGTGGGAGGACGACCCCGAGCTCTCGCTCGACCACCACCTGGTCGTCGAGCGGCTCCCGGCGCCGGCCGACGAGGCGGCGCTGCAGGCGCTCATCAGCGGTTTGGCCAGCAAACCCCTGCCGCTCGGGCGCCCGCCCTGGCGCGTTCACTTCGTGCCGAGCTACCAGGGCGGCTCGGCGCTCATCGTCCGCGTCCACCACTGCATCGCCGATGGCCTGGCACTGGTGCACGTGCTTCTCTCGCTGGCGGACGAGGCGCCCCAGATCCTCCCCGGCGGGAGCGCCGGACCGCGGTCGCGCTGGGACCTGCTCCGCGCCGCCGTCGCCGGGGCCAGCCGCGCGCTCCCCGAGGGCGCTGACCACCTGGCCGCCCTGCTTCGTCTGCTGCTCCTCACGCCCGATCCGGTGACGCGGCTCAAGGGCCCGCTGACGATCGGCAAGAAGCTGGTCTGGTCGCGGGCGTTCCGGCTCGAGGACTTCAAGCGCCTGGGACGAGCCACGGGCTCCACGGTGAACGACGTGCTGATGGCCGCGCTCGCCGGAGCGTTGCGCCGGTACCTGCTCGAGCACGGTCCGGTGAAGCGGCGGCTGGACGTCCGGGGCGTGATCCCGGTGAACCTGCGCTCGGCGAACGAGGCCCACCTGCTCGGCAACCGCTTCGGGCTGGTGTTCCTGCAGCTGCCGCTGGGCATCGAGAGCCCCAGGTCCCGCCTGGCCGAGGTGCGGCGCCGGATGCGCGCGATCAAGGAGTCCCCGGGCGCGGCCGCGACCTTCGAGCTCCTCTGGGTCCTGGGCCGGCTGCCGCGTCCCCTGTTCGACGCGGTCGTCGACCTCTTCGCCACCAAGGCCACCGCGGTGGTGACCAACGTGGTCGGCCCGCGGGAGCCGCTCTCCATCCTCGGCGCACGTCTGCGGCAGGCGATGTTCTGGGTGCCCTGCGCGGGACACCTCGGACTCGGGGTGAGCCTTCTCAGCTACGCAGGGCGAGTCTGGGTGGGCGTTCAGAGCGACGTGGGGCTCATCCCGGATCCGGAGCGCATCGTGTCGGCCTTCGAGGAGGAGCTGGACGTGCTGCGGCTCGCCCGGCCCGCGCGGAGACTGGTGCGCAGGAAGTCCGCCCGTGCCCCGGTGGCCCGGCGACGGTCGGCCAAGGCCGGCTGACGGACCGGGCCCGCTCCAGGCGGCTGGTGTCCGCGCTGTCCGGGAGGGATGGTGCGCCCGGACGTTCGCCGGAGGAGGTCTCCCAGTGGCCTCGGTCTCACCCTGCTCGATGCACGCCGAGGAGCCGCTCCGGACGAGGCTCCCAGGTCCGCTGCAGCCGCTGGCCACCCTGGCGACGAACCTCTGGTGGTGCTGGCATCCCGAGGCAGCAGCACTCTTCCAGGCGCTCGATCCGCAGCGATGGGAGCGCTGGGGCCACAACCCGATCAAGCTTCTCCGCGAGGCGGGGCCGCTCTGGCTCGAGCAGCTGGCGCGGGACACCTCCCTGGTGAGCCGGGCCGAGGCGCTCGCACGCACGTTGGAGGCAGAGCTGGCCCGGCCCTTCGACACCAGCGGCGGTCTCACCCCGGATCGCCCGGTGGCCTTCCTCTGCGCCGAGTACGGACTGCACGTCTCGCTGCCCATCTACTCCGGCGGGCTCGGAGTGCTCGCGGGCGATGTGCTGAAGCAGGCCTCGGACAGCGGGCTGCCGATGGTGGGAGTCGGCCTCTTCTACCGGCGCGGCTTCTTCCACCAGCGGCTGGACCGGTCGGGGTGGCAGCAGGAGTGGTGGAGCACGGCCGATCCCGAGGAGCTCCCGCTCCGGCTCGAGGTCGATGGGCGCGGCGAGCCGCGGAAGGTGGAGCTGACGCTCCGCGGCCATCCGGTGCTGGCGCAGATCTGGCACGTCCAGGTGGGGCGGGTGCCGCTCTTCCTGCTGGACACCGACGTGCCGGGGAACGACCCGGTGGACCGGTGGATCACCTCCACGCTCTACGTCGGCGACCGGACCTTCCGGGTGATGCAGTATGCGGTGCTGGCGATGGGTGGCCTCCGCGCCCTGCACGCGCTCGGCATCGAGCCGTCCGTCGTCCACCTCAACGAGGGACACGCCGCGCTCGCCGCCCTCGAGCTCGCGCGGACGGGCGTCCAGTCCGGGCTGCCCTTCGACCGCGCGCTGGCGGAGGCGCGCGAGCGCGTGGTCTTCACCACCCACACCCCGGTCCCCGCCGGCAACGAGCACTACGGACAGGAGGAGATCCTCCAGCTGCTCGGGCACCTGCCGGAGGAGCTGGGCATCGACCGCGGCACGTTCCTCGGCCTCGCCCGCCCACCCGACGCCGACTCGTTCGGGGTCACCGAGCTCGCCCTGCGGACCAGCCGGAGCGCGAACGCGGTCAGCGCAAAGCATGGCGAGGTGGCCCGTGGGATGTGGAAGGCGCTCGGGGTGCCCATCACCCACGTGACCAACGGCGTGCACGCGCCGACCTGGATCGCCCCCGAGCTCCAGGCGCTCCTCGACCGCTGGCTTCCCGCCGCCTGGCGCGCCGGAGATCCGGCGGCCTGGGCGGCGGTGGAGAGCATCCCCGATGGAGAGCTGTGGGCGGTGCGCAACGCACTCCGGACGAGAATGGTCGAGTTCGTGCGGAAGAAGACGGTGAGGGACCGGCTGGCCCGCGGCGAGACCATCGCCTACGTCGAGGCTGCGGCCCGGAACTTCGACCCGAACGTGCTCACGCTCGGCTTCGCGCGGCGCGTGGCGGCGTACAAGCGCCTGGACCTCCTGATCCACGATCCTCCCCGCGCGCTCGCGCTCCTACAGGGGCCTCGGCGGCTGCAAATGACCATCTCGGGGAAGGCACACCCCTCGGACGATGCGGCGAAGCGGCTGGTGCAGCGCATCTTCGCGCTGAAGGACGAGGCGGGGGTCCACGTGGCGTTCCTGGAGGACTACGACCTCGAGATCGCCCGCCAGCTCGTCGCAGGATGCGACGTGTGGATCAACGTTCCCCGTGCTCCGCTCGAGGCCAGCGGCACCAGCGGCATGAAGGCGGCGCTCAACGGTGGCCTGAACCTGAGCGTCCTGGATGGCTGGTGGCCCGAGGCATACGACGGCACCAACGGCTGGGCGCTGCCCGCGGACGAGATGAAGGACGACCAGACCCAGGACGCGCGCGATGCCGACCTGCTCTACGGGCTGCTGGAGCGTGAGGTCATCCCGGCGTTCCACGACCGGGACCAGGCGGGCATCCCGGTGGCGTGGATCCGGCGCATCAAGGCCTCGCTCCGGACAGTCGGCGCAGGGTTCACCAGCGCGCGGATGATGTCCGAGTACGTGCAGCGGGTCTACCGGCCGGCCGACGGCGTTCGCCGCGGCTGAGCTCCCGCCCCGCCGAGGTGCGCTTCGGCGAGGTGACCGACGTCCGCGGCCTGCTCAGCCGCGCGCCATCTTGAGCACCGGGGCGAAGACCTGCACTGCCTCGCCCGCCTGGGCGATCGCCTCGAGGCTGCTTCGCGACAGCGCCCCGAAAGTCTGGAAGTCGTGCACCTGGTCCTCCCAGAGGTCGAGCGTCGCCTGCACCCCCGCGGCGCGCGCGCGGTCGGCGAGGGCCTGCACGTCGTCACGAAGCAGCTCTGCCCCGCCCGCCTGGAGGTAGAGCGGCGGCAGGCCGGCCAGGTCGGCGTGCAGCGGCGAGAGTGCGGGGTCTCCAGGGTCCCGACCGGCGGCGTAGCCGGCCGCATCCCGCAGCGACGCCGCCCGGTCGAGGAAGTCCACCTCGGCGTTCTCGGTGAACGAGCCTGCGGTGCAGCGGAGGTCGACCCACGGCGAGAAGAGGACCGCACCGGCGGGGAGCGGCTCGCCCGCGGCCCGGAGGACGAGGAGGAGCGAGAGGACGAGGTTGCCTCCCGCCGAGTCACCCGCGAGCACCACCTGCTTCGGTGCGTGCTCGGCCAGCGCCGCGCGCCACACGGCGTGCACGTCGTCACGGGCCGCAGGGAACGGACGCTCGGGCGCGAGCCGGTAGTCCACCGCGAGGATCCGGGCCCGGCTGGCCAGGGCGAGACGGCCGAGCAGGTCGCGCAGCATGTGCGAGGAGCCGATGGTGAATCCACCCCCGTGGACGTAGAGCACGAGCCGTGGCTCGGCTCCGGCGCGGGGCGTCACCCAGGTCACCGGCACCCCGGCGAGCGTCGCCCGCCTCCGGGTGGTCCGCAGCAGCGCTGAGGGCAGGAGCACCGGAACCGAGTCGATCTCCTGGCGGCGCACCTCCACCGGCAGGGAGTTGAGCCGTCGCCAGAAGGCACGGAGGAACGACGCCCGCGCCTCGTCGCCGATGCTCCATGACGGACGCAGCGGGGGGCGCCGGATCCGCCGCACCGCGGTCACGAGCAGCGCGGCCGCGTACCCGAGCGTCAGACGGGTCGCGGCGAGGAGACGCCTCATCGCTCCGCTGTCCCACACCCGCGCATCCCGGCTCCTCTCATCCGCCGACCCGTGGTCGCTAGAGTTCGAGACGAGCCTCTCATGTTCTCGAAGGCCGTCGCGCACCTGCTCACCGTCCGGAGCCCGTTCCGCCTCCCGGGAGGCACGGTTCTGCGTGGCGCTGCGACCGCCCTCGTCCTCGGTGCGTGCACCGGGCAAGTCATCGACCCCACCGTGGATCCGGGCCTCCAGCTGCCGGGCAGTGCCGGCGGGAATGGCGCCGACGGCGGGGCGGGGGATGGAGGGACGGTCGACGCAGGTGCGGGGGATGGCGGGCGGCCGGATGCCGGGCGACCCGATGCCGGCGCCACCGACGGCGGGAGCTCCGGAGCGGATGCGGGGACGGGCGGGGAACGCTTCCCGACGAGCGCGACGATCTACCAGGACATCTCCGGCGCTCCGCTCGACCCGAGCTCGGCGCAGATCATCGCCCACCTGGCCGACGCGGGCTGGGGCTCGGGCGCGATGCAGATCGACTTCAGCTTCGACGTGCTGCACGCGGACGGCACGGTGCAGCCGCGCGCCTTCACCCCGGCGGCCGGGTACTACACGCCCGACTGCGACCAGGTTCCCGTCCCCGTTCCTCCCGGCGGAACGACCGAGGGCTCGAGCAGCTACGCCTGCGACACCAGCCGGAACGACTGCCACCTGCTCGTCTACCAGGGGCGCCGTCTGTACGAGCTGTACCAGGCGAACATCGCCGGCGGCCTCTCCACCGGCTCGCCCTTCGCCACGGTGTGCGCGGTGGTCTGGCAGCTGGACCAGGACTACTGGCAGGCGGGCACGCCGTACAGCCGCGGGGACCAGTGCACCAGCGCCGATGCCGCCGGGCTGCCCATCGCCCCGCTCCTGGTCACCGGCGCCGAGCTCCAGGCGGGTGTCGTTCCGCATGCGCTCCGCTTCATCCTCCCGAACCCCCGGATGGCAGCAGGCGTCTACGTGCATCCGGCGACGCACGCCGGGGCCCCGAGCGGAGATGCGCTCTACCCGCCGTACGGAGCCCGGTTCCGTCTCCGGTCCACCTTCGACCTGTCCCAGCTCCCGAACGCCGCAGCGCGGGCGGTAGCCATGGCTCTCCAGAGCTACGGGATGATCCTCGCCGACGGCGGAAACATCCCCCTCACCATGGACCGCAGCGCGGCCACCTACCTCGGCCCGCGGGACCTGGCGCTCCTTCAAGTCTCGGACTTCGAGATGGTGGCCCCCCCGAGCGGGCGCATCTCGCTCACCTACGACTGCACCCGCACGCCGGTCACACAGTAGGGGTCACCCTGGTCGTGCACCGGTGACTCCCCGGCACACCGGGGCCGACGAGGCGGGTACCATCGACCCCGCCACACCCGTGCCCGGCGACGGTCGCTTCACGACGCCTGGCGTACGGCGCGGAGAGCCGCCCCCTCCCGTTTTTCATTGACTCAGAAGGTGTACGCCGCTTCGCCGTGCTGGGTCTCGTCGAGGCCCTCGCGTTCCTGGTCGACGTGGACGCGCAGGCCCATCGTCCGATCGAGCAGGAAGAGGATGCCGAGGGTGACCACCAGCGCGTACGCGCCGGCGACGAGCAGCCCCAGCGCCTGCTTCCAGAGCAGCGACGGGTCCCCGGCCAGCAGCCCGTCGGCACCCGCGGGGTTCAGCACCTTGCGCGAGAACACGCCCACCAGCAGTGCGCCCAGCATGCCGCCCACCCCGTGCACGCCCCAGGCGTCGAGGGAGTCATCGTAGTGGAACTTCCGCTCCTTGAGCTGCACCGCGCCCCAGCAGGCCAGACCCGCCAGTCCGCCGATGATCAGCGCCGCCGCGGGCGTCACGAAGCCTGCCGCGGGGGTGATGGCCACCAGGCCCGCGACCAGGCCGGAGACGAAGCCGAGGAGCGTGGGCTTCCTCCGGAACACCCACTCGGCCACCACCCAGGCCATCGCCCCCGTCGCCGCCGCGATGTGCGTCGTGGAGAAGGCCAGCGCCGCGGTCTGGCCCGCCGAGAGCGCGCTCCCGGCATTGAAGCCGAACCAGCCGAACCAGAGCAACCCCGCTCCGGTGACGGTCATCGGCAGGTCATGGGGGATGAACTTCTCGCGCCCGTACCCCAGCCGCTTCCCGATGAACAACGCGCAGACCAGCGCCGACAGGCCCGCCGTCCAGTGCACCACCGTGCCTCCGGCGAAGTCGAGCACGCCCAGCGTCGCCATCCAGCCGCCGTCCGCCCAGACCCAGTGGGCGATGGGGTCGTAGACCAGGGTGGTCCAGAGCAAGGTGAAGAGCACGTAGGCGCTGAACTTCATGCGCTCCACGAAGGCGCCGCTGATCAGCGCCGGGGTGATGATGGCGAACTTCATCTGGAAGGCCATGAAGACCAGCGCCGGGACGCTGCCCTTCAACGTCCCCACCATCCCGTTGAGCAGAAGGTGGTCGGCGCCGCCGATCACCCCGCCGTGGGTCTTCCCGAACGCCAGCGAGTACCCGAAGAGCACCCACTGCACCGTCACCAGGGCCAGCGCGAAGTGGCTGTACATCAGGGTGGCGAGCACGTTCTTCCGGCGCACCATCCCGCCGTAGAAGAGCGCCAGCCCCGGGGTCATGAGCAGCACCAGGGCGGCGCTGACCAGCATCCAGGCCGTGTCCCCCGTGTCCGCGTGGACCTCGGTGGCTTGTGCCCAGGCGGTGGCGGGGAGACAGAGGCCGGCGGCGCAGAGGGCCAGGCGGGGAGGCCGGACGGTCGGTCGGTCCATGGACCCCGACTGTCGCATTGACGCGTTGCGTGTGCCACAGCCGTGTGACGTTCCCGGCGGTAACTCCGGGCCTGCTCCGGTGTTCGGGCTCATCAGCATGCGTTTCGCCCTTCCGGTCCTCACCCTGCTGCTCGGCTGCGCGACCGCCTCGTCCGGGGGAGGAAGCCCGGTGCCAGGTGCCACCCAACAGGCCGGGCCCGGAACGCTCCAGCTGCCCCGGGTCTCCTGGTCCGCGGAGGAGCAGGCGGTTCACGTGCTGGACCGGCTCGCCTACGGCCCCTCTCCTAGAGACTTCCGTCAGGTCGAGGAGATGGGGCCGGCGGCGTGGATCGCCTGGCAGCTCCGTCCGGGGGACATCGATGACCGCGCGGTGGAGAGACGCCTGGCGGACTTCCCGTCCCTGGCGATGAGCACCCGCGAGCTCGTCGCCAGCTACCCCCGGGCGAAGAAGGTGGCCGAGGCGAAGGGCATCTCGCTCGAGGGCAAGAGGCCGGAGGCCCTCCGAGCAGAGCTGGCCGAGGTGGTGGGCGCGTTCCACCTCCCCCGACAGGTGGGTGCCGAGCTCGTCGCCGCCCGGCTCATCCGCGCCACCGAGAGCCGGCGGCAGCTTCAAGAAGCGCTGGTGGACTTCTGGTTCAACCACTTCAACGTCTCGGCGGACAAGGGCGCGGTGCGGTGGATGGTGTCACCCTACGAGCGGGAGGCCATCCGTCCGCACCTCTTCGGAAGCTTCCGGGAGCTGCTCGGCGCGGTGGCCCACCACCCGGCGATGCTCTTCTACCTGGACAACTGGGCCTCGACCCGGGAGGGCTTCTCCGCCCCGAAGCGTGGGCGCCTGGGCCTGAACGAGAACTACGCCCGCGAGCTCCTCGAGCTGCACACGCTCGGCGTCGATGGCGGCTACACCCAGGAGGACGTTCGCGAGGTGGCCCGCTGCTTCACCGGCTGGGGGATCCGCAAGCCGAACGAGGACGGCAGCTTCGAATTCCACCCGGCGGCGCACGACCGCGGGAGCAAGCACGTCCTGGGGGTGGAGATTCCGGCCGGCGCCGGGATGGAGGACGGCGAGCGGGTGCTGGACCTGCTCGCCGCCCATCCGTCGACGGCGCGCTTCATCGCCCGGAAGCTGGCGCAGAAGTTCGTCATGGACGCGCCACCCCCCGCACTGGTGGACCGGATGGCCCAGGTCTTCCTCCAGAGCAGCGGCGACCTGACCGCCACCTACCGCGCGCTCTTCGAGAGCCCCGAGTTCTGGAGCGACACCGCACGCGGCAGCAAGGTGAAGACCCCGCTCGAGTTCACCGTGTCGGCAGTGCGCGCGCTCGGCGGGACGACGGCGGGCGACGTGCCTCTGGTGCAGGCGCTGAACCGGATGGGGCAGCTCCTCTACCGCGCCCAGCCTCCCACCGGCTGGCCCGAGGTGGCGCAGCCGTGGGTGAACCCGGGTGCGCTCGTGGCCCGCATCGATTTCGGGCTGAAGCTCGCCTCGGGCCGGCTCACCGGCACCGAGGTCCCCCTCCCTCCGGTCGACGGTCCTCCCGAGCAGATGGTGGACCGGACCGCCCGCGCCATCCTCCACCGGCCGCTCGGCGAGCAGACCCGCGCCACGGTGCTCGCGGCTCTGGGCGCCTCCGACGTCATGCCCGACGGCGAGCGGCGCCGCATCGACGAGGCGAAGCTGGTGGGCCTCCTCCTCGGTGCCCCGGAGTTCCAGAACCAATGACGAGTGCGGGACATGCAAGCCGCTTCTCCCGCCGCCAGCTCCTCCGCTCCGCCGGCGCGCTCGCGGCGCTCGGTGCCGCGCCGGGCTTTCTCGGGCGCGCGCTCGCCGCCTCCACCCCGGGCTCCGGGAAGACGCTGGTGCTCGTCTTCCTCCGCGGCGGCGCCGATGGCCTGTCCATCGTTCCACCGGTGGGTGACCCGGCGTACCGCGCCGCGCGGCCGACCCTGGCGCTCGCGCCGCCGGGAAAGGACGGGGGCGGGCTCCGGCTCGACGACGTCTTCGCCCTCCATCCGGCGCTCGCACCCCTGCTCCCGCTCTGGAGCGACGGGACGCTGGGCATCGTCCACGCCGCGGGGCTGCCCGGCGCCACCCGCTCGCACTTCGACGCCCAGGACTTCTGCGAGAGCGGCACCCCGGGCACCAAGTCCACCGGGGATGGCTGGCTGAACCGCGCGGTGCAGCGCGCCCTGGGCCCTGACGGCGCCTTCCGGGTGGTGGCGGTGCAGCCCACGCTTCCCCGGATGCTGGTGGGAGATGCGCCGGCAGTGGCCATGTCCTCGCTCGGTCAGTTCCGGCTCCCGGGCGGACCGGGTGGGAGCAACGCCTTCGATGCCCTCTACGCCCAGGCGGTGGACACCGCGCTGCGCACCACCGGGCTGGAGACGTTCGAGGCGCTGCGCGAGGCCGGCTCGGCAAGGCTCGCCCAGCTGCCGCCGGCGAACGGCGCCGAGTACGGCGGCGCGCCCATCTGCCGCCGGCTCCAGGACATCGCCCGGCTCATCCGCTCGGGCGTGGGGCTCCAGGTCGCGGCCACCGACATGGGCGGCTGGGACACCCACGTCGGAGAAGGCGCGGAGAAGGGGCAGCTCGCGGCGCGGCTGTCCGAGCTCGGAGGCGCGCTCGCCGCGTTCGCCCGGGACCTCGGCGCGCGCTGGGCGGACACCCGGGTGGTGGTGATGACCGAGTTCGGTCGCACCGCTCGCGAGAACGGCAACCGCGGGACCGACCACGGAACCGCCTCGGTGATGCTGGTCCTCGGCGGCGGCGTCCGCGGCGGGCGGGTGGTGGGCGGCTACCGCGGGCTCGCCAGGTCCGAGCTCTTCGAGGAGCGGGACCTGGCGATCGGCACCGACGTCCGGTCGGTGCTCTGGGAGGCGGCGCGGGACCAGCTCGCCCTCCGCGACGCCTCGACGGTGTTCCCGGGGTTCAGCCCCGGGTCACCGGTGCTGGGGTGACTGCGGCTCAGACCGCGACGGTGGCCGGCGAACCCCACGCAGCAGGAAGCACCGCGCCGACGATGACCCGGGTGCGCACGGGCTGAGGCGACAATTCTGTTCACGATGTATTCTAGACCCACTGAACTCCGGTTCGTGGGTCACCCGCGCATACAGCAACCGACACGGCATGGGGGACGACCCACCGCCGCACTCGCGCCGACACGTTGCCCATCGAGGTGTCAAACACCTCTGACGGAGGGCCAGCGCAGGAACCGACAAGACGCGGGGGGACTCCCTCCACGACGCTCCGGACCGATGCGAGAGGTGCTCGCCGTCACGCAGCCCTACGACGCACCCTGGGTGCTGGAGTTCCTCCGGGCGCGCGCTCTCCCTGGCGTCGAACGGGTGGAGGGGTCCAGCTGGCAGCGGGCGACCCTGGTCAATGGCCAGCCCGCGCTCCTTCGCGTCGAGGTCCGTCCGGACGCGCTCGAGGTCGAGACGCCGGTCCCGCTGGACCAGCCGACCCGGGCGCGCCTCGAGCGGCTGTTCGACGCGCGGACCGACCTCGCGGAAGTCCGCAGGACTCTGGAGAGCGACTCGCGCTTGCGGCGGGCGATCACCCGACGGCCCGGGCTGCGCGTGCCCGGAGCCTGGGAGCCGTTCGAGACCGCGGTGCGGGCGGTCATCGGGCAGCAGATCTCGGTCGCCGCCGCGGTGACCGTCGCGCGAAGGCTGGTCGAGGCCTTCGGGACTCCATTCGCCGGGCTGCCCGGTGGGCCGTGGCGCAGCTTCCCGACGCCCGAGACGCTGGCCAGCGCGCCGCTCGAGGATGTCCCCGGGCTCCGGCTGCGAGCGCCGGTGGTCAGCGGGCTTGCCCGGGCCGTGTGTGAGGGCGCCCTCCGCCTCGATGGGAGCTGGGCACTGCCCCGGGTGGAGACCGCTCTCCGGGCCATCCGCGGCATCGGTCCGTGGACCGCATCCATCGTCGCCCTGCGCGCGCTCGGTGACTCCGATGCGCTCCCCACGGCAGACCTCGGGCTTCGCCGGGCCCTCGGTCGCGGGCGGCGGCTGGCCAGCGCCCGGGAGGTGGAGCGGCGCGCGGAGCGCTGGCGACCGTGGCGCGGGTACGCGACGCTGTGGCTCTGGTCGGAGGGCACGACGTGAGGAGACTCGAGGTGGCGGTCTTCGACTCGCCCGTTGGCCCGCTCGGGGTCGGGGTGGAGGACGGCCTGCTGGTGGCGATCACCTTCGACGGACTCCCACCGCTGTGGTCGTGGGCGAAGCGGGTGCTCGGGCCGTGCCGGGTGGTGCGAGTGGCAGATCCCGCTGGCGTCTCGGGCGCCCTCCGTCGGTTCTTCGCCGGCGAGCTGGACGCGCTCGCGGCCGTACCCTTCCGCCTGCACGGCACCGACTTCCAGCGCCGCATCTGGGAAGCGCTGCGCCGGATTCCCGCCGGCAAGACCTGGACCTACCGCCGGCTCGCGGAGGAGCTCGGGGAGCCGCGGGCCACCCGGGCGGTGGGGGCGGCGAACGGGCAGAACCCGGTGCCGCTGGTCGTCCCCTGTCACCGGGTGATCGGGTCGGACGGGAGCCTGACGGGGTTCGGAGGCGGGCTGGAGCGGAAGCGGTGGCTGCTGCAGCACGAGCGCGCGCTCCAGCCCGTGCTGCCACTCTAGGCGCGTTCTCGTCCAGACTGCGCCACCCGATGGCCAGACCGACCCGCCTCCTCGAGACCCAGGCCGAGCGCACCCACTACGTCGAGACCGGACCCGCCGCCGAGGTGGACGTGCTCGCCCGGGCGTTCGTCCGTCGGCACCGCGGCCGCGTCCGCGCCGAGCGCTTCGGCACCAGCGGCGAGGGCCGGCCCCTGTGGGTCCTCGCGGCGAGCGACGACGGCGCGCTGACCCCGGAGAAGGCGCGCCGCCGCGGACGGCCGGTGGTGTTCGCCCTGGCCGGCATTCACCCCGGGGAGATCGACGGCAAGGACGCCGGGTTCCAGCTGCTCCGCGAGCTGCTCGAGGGCACGGCGCTCCCCGGCGTGCTCCGGCAGGTCACCTTCGTCTTCGTCCCCATCTTCAACGTCGACGGGCACGAGCACGCCTCCCCGTACCACCGCCCGAACCAGAACGGCCCCCGCGAGCAGGGCTGGCGCACCAACGCCCGGAACCTGAACCTGAACCGCGACTGGATGAAGGTGGACTCGCCCGAGATGCGAGCGCTGCTCCCGGTGCTCCGGGCGTGGGACCCGCTGGTGTTCCTCGACCTCCACGTCACCGACGGCGCGCACTTCCTGCCGGACGTCTCGCTGCTGGTGGCGCCGCTCTTCGAGGGCCCACCGCCGATGCAGGCAATGGCGCGCGTGCTCCAGGAGGAGATCCACGCCGAGCTGCGGGCCGGCGGGCACCTGCCGCTGGACTTCTACCCGTCGCTGGTACGCGACGACGATCCGGCTTCGGGCTTCACCCGTACCGTCTATCCGCCGCGCTTCTCCCACGGCTACTGGGGGCTCAGGAACCGGCTGGCGGTGCTGGTCGAGACCCACAGCTGGAAGGACTACCGCACGCGGGTGCTGACGACGCGCGACGTGCTGGCTGCGGCGCTCGCCTCGCTCCGGAAGCACGGGCCGGCGTGGCGGGTACGGATGCGCGGCCTGGACCGGGAGACGGCGCGGAAGCCGCCGACCGCGCTCGACCTGACCTTCGCCGCCACCGAGGAGACCGAGACCATCGAGTTCCCGGCCTACGCCTACAACCACGCCCCCTCACCGGCGACCGGCGGGACGTACCTGCGCTTCCACCTCGACCGCCCCGAGGTCTGGCGCGTCCCCCTGCGCAGCCAGCTGGTGCCGACCACGCGGGTGGAGCTGCCGCGCGGAGGGTGGGCGGCACCGCCCGGGTGGGCCGGGGCGGTCGCCGAGGCGCTCGCGCACCACGGCGTCGAGCACCGGACGCTGGCCCGCCCCACCACCGCGCGCGTTTCCGCCTTCGAGCTGGCGGACCCTCGCCCCGCGAACGCGCCGTACGAGGGCCGGCAACGGCTCGAG
>DATKKF010000070.1:0-4027 GCA_035543115.1 Myxococcaceae bacterium | reverse complement strand
GCTGACTGATGCACCGGCGATGCAGTCCGGAGCGAAGTGCGCCGTGAGGAGCGCGCCGATTTCCTCAGGCGACAGGCGGCCGTAGACGCGCTCGACCATCCGCGTGTCCCGGTGGCCCATGGTTGGAGCGACGATTTCGGCGGGCACGCGGGCCAGGCGCATCCGTTTGGCGTAGGTGCGGCGCAAGTCGTTTGGCGAGCCGGGCTTCACCATTTCTTTCGAAGGACCGATCGCACCGCCTTCGGGTCCAGCGCCTGCTCGGCGACCAGCTTCTTCAGCCGGGCGTTCTCGGTCTCGAGCTCCTTCAGCCGCCTGGCCTCGCTGACGTCCATCCCGCCGTACTTCGACTTCCAGCGGTAGAAGGTCGTGTCGGAGACGCCGAGCCGACGGCACACCTCTTCCGGCTTCTCTCCGGCGTCGACCTCCTGGAGCGCTCGGATGATCTGCTCCTGCGTGAACTGCGACTTCCTGCCCATCCCGTCCTCAAGCTGTACCGGAAGGAGATCTTCTCCGAGTGAGAGTCCAGGTCGGGGCGTAGATGCCGGACGAAGAGGGCGATGAACTCGGCGCACGCTCGGAGCTCTGGCCGGGAGAGGCATCGGCAGCAATTGCCCACCTCGCCTGCCGCTGCCCTCGGCTGGAGGGCCGGATCGAAGCGCCGGCCGGGGTCACCGTGCGCTGTCCGGCCTCCAGTCCGCGCCTGATGAGCCGACGTCCCCGGCGGCACCGAAGTTCAGGGGGTCACGCTCGGCTTCGCCGGCGGCGCGCACTGGAGTCGTGCGCACAGCGCGCGTGCCCGGACGAGATCGAGCAGGTCGGGATCGGCGTTGCGCCATCCGGAGAGGAGCCCCTCCGCGAGGCGGCGCGCCTCGTCCGTCTTGCCCTGCCGCTCGAGCACCTCGGCGAGGAGCCGAGTCGAGCGGGGGAGCATCCATGAATGGTAGAGCACGTTGGTCATCGGCTCCGCCCGGTACTGGCGCAGCGCGGCCACGGCGCATTCGAGGTCACCGTCCTCCGCGCAGGCCTGCCCGAGCAAGAACGCCCCGACGGTGCGCACCTTCCAGCGCCTCCAGGCGACGAGGTCGCGCAGCATCGCCCGGAACCTCGCCTCATCGCCGCCTGCACGCGCCTCGAGCGCCTGGAGGTAGACCTGCACGGCACGAAACTCGTCGGAGAAGACCTGGCTGGTCGGGTCGGTGCCCTCGCGCGTCAGCGCCGGCGCGTAGACCTCCGCGCCCGGCAGGTCACCGGCAACCGCCAGGGAGAAGGCGCCGAGCCAATCGAGCTGCGGCTGTGAGGCGACGAGCTCCCGGACGCTTGCGCGGAGCTGCCCGGCCGGGGCGTCACCGGCGGCGAGCGCGAGGGCCCCGTAGCCCATCGTCCCGCCTCTCGGCGCGGTGCCCGCAAGAACGGTGAGCGCCTCCCGCCTCCGGCCCTGATAGTTGAGCGCAACAGCGAGCTCCAGCTGGCCGCGACCGGACCGCGCGATTCGCTCCCGCGCTATCCGCTCGGTCTCCCGGTACTCGCCGCGTGCCAGGTGCACCCACTCCAGGTCGGTTCTACCCGGGGAGAGGAAGTCCTCGCGCCTGGCGGCCTCGAGCGCGTCGTCCAGCTGCCCCGCCGCCTTGAAGGCGAGGGCCGCCGCCCCCGCCCGGCCAGGAACCGGAGGCTGAGCGAGCCAGGTGCGGGCGAGTGGGATCAGCTCCGCTCGACGCGAGACATCGCACATCGCGTGGACGATCAACGCCTGGGCCGGGACGTACATGGGGTCGGCCTGCAGCGCCCGCTGCAGCAAGCCGAGGGTCTCCTCGGGCGAGCCCGCCAGCGTTGCCCGCAGCGTGAGGACCTCCTTGTCGTCCGGATAGCGCTCGAGCACCTCCTCGTAGAGCGCCCGGGCGTCGTCCAGGCGTTGCTCGAAGGTCGCGTTCCACGCTCGGATGAGCCGCGCCTCGCGCCAGGGGGCCCGTCCGGCGACCTTGATCGCGGTCGTGGCGATCGCTCCCAGCTCGCTGGCCGGCGCTCTCGCCCGTGATGCCGCGGTGGCGAGGGCGTAGTGCGCGAGCGCGAAGTCCGGGTCGAGCGCGATCGCCTTGCGATACGCTTCCTGCGCGCCGGCCAGGTTCTGCGACTCGAGCGACTTTCCCGCCTCGTACCACCGGTTTGCCTCGAGGTTCGCCGTCACCAGCTGGGCGACCGGTGTCGCGGCGGTCGGAGGGCCGCGATCGCCAGTCAACTGCTTCCGGGCCCGGGCGGCGAGTCGGTCGACCAGCGCCAGCACCTCGGGCTTCCCCTGCGCCTGCTCGCGATCCGAGAGGATGTACTCGCCTCTCTCCGGATCGATCCCGCGCAGCTCCACGACGATCAGGTTCCCCATGGGGCGCACGAAGCCCGCGAGCAGCGTCCGGGCCCCGGCGCGCCTGGCGACCTCCCGGCCGGTGGACTCGTCGATCCGCACCGCCACGTCCGACCCGAGCTGTCGCTGCAGATCCAGCATCCGGCTGCGGGGAAGCACCCGGATCCCTGGAGACTCCTGGAGCGCCGTGGCGAGGAGGCTGCCGATCCCATCGAGATCCGGGTCCTTCGTCTCGTTCGTGAAGTCCGCCACCGCGACCAGAGGCGGCCCGGCGTGACCGGGTGGCGTCCGGTGCATCATCACGAGGATCGCGCCGAGTGCAGCGACCACCAGCGGCACCGAGAGAAGGACGCTCTGGACCGGCCGGCGGAGAGGGGGGGCCCGTCGCCGGAGCGCGCGGAGGAAGGCCGCGGCCGACTGCGGTCGCCGCGACGGGTCGCTCTCCAGACACCACCTGCAGAGCTGCTTCCAGCTCCTCCCGTAGTGCGCGGGGGGCTTGCCGGTGCCTGGTTCGAGCGGTGGCGTGGCACCGTCGCTGTCCTCTGCCGGCTGGAGTCTCGCCTTCGGCGTTCCGGTCGCGACCTCCGTCAAGAGGACGCCGAGCGAGTACAGGTCGGTCGCCGGGCTGAGATCCCCGCCGGTGACCTGCTCTGGCGCCATGTATGCCGGGGTGCCGATCGGACCATCCCAGGTCGTCGCCGCCGACAGTCCGTCCATCCCGCGCGCGATGCCGAAATCCGTGACCACGGCCCGTTCGCTGCCACCCTGGACCGGGACCAGCATGACGTTGCTCGGCTTGAGGTCACGGTGGAGGACCCCCTCCCGGTGTGCAGCTTCCAGACCGGAGGCGATCTGCGTGGCCAGCTGTCTCGCGACCAGCTCGGGAAGAGGACCATCCCTGCGCAGACGGGCGGCGAGCGTCTCGCCGTCGAGCAGCTCCATGGTCAGGAACAGCGGAGGTTCTCCCGGGCTCCCGAGATGGAGCTCGAACACGCGGCAGACGTTGGGGTGCGAGATCCTCCGGGCGAGAAGGATCTCCCGCCGGAATCGTTGCAGCCGGACCTCGTTCGACCCGGGCTCCAGACGCACCGTCTTCAGTGCGATGCGCGCCCCGAGCGCGGTGTCGATCGCCTCGTAGACCTCTCCCATGCCGCCCCGACCGAGCAGCCGGACGATGCGGAACCGCGACTCCAGCACCGTGCCAGGCGGCAACGCTTCCTGCGCCGGGACGCCGAGTGGCTCGGTGCCCTCCGTCAGTGGCGGCGACACCGGCTCGCCTGGCGAGATCGCTTCGATCCTGCGCTCCGGAGCCATGGAAACTCCCCGGGGAGAACACTGAGTCTACGACTCGTGAACGCGCGGGTCACGCGATCGCACGAGGCATGGAACCAGAAAAAGGAGAGCTACTTCGAACCTCCAGGAAGCCCTCAACGAGTGATCCAAGGAAGAACAAACCGGGCGTTCGGGCCGGAGGCCGGTCTGGGGCGGGGAGGTGGCCGGGGCGAGGGGAAGAGGCCTGGAGGGAAGGCGCAGGTGCTCGAGGATGGCCTGGGCGGTTGTGGAGCGAAGGACGACGGCGACGACGCGTCGAGTGCTCCCGCAGCGCGGGCAGGTGAGGGCGTCGGTCTGGAAGGTGCGCTTGAGGAGCTCGGCCCAGGGGATGGGGCGGCGGGG
>DATKKF010000069.1:0-2316 GCA_035543115.1 Myxococcaceae bacterium | reverse complement strand
ATCACCACCGACTCCCACGTGGTCCACCCGGTCTTCTTCCCCGGCGGCGACATCGGCCGGCTGGCCATCGCGGGGACGGTGAACGACCTGGCCATGATGGGCGCCACGCAGGTGCTGGCCCTCACGTGCGCCGTGATCCTCGAGGAAGGCTTCGCCCGCTCGGATCTCGAGCGCATCCAGGCGTCCATCCACAGCACCTGCCAGGAAGCAGGCGCCGTGATCGTCACTGGCGACACCAAGGTCATGGGCCGGGGGGAGCTGGACGGCATCGTGCTCAACACGACGGGCATCGGCCTCACCGAGCGCGTGGTGCCCGATTCGGGTCTCACTCCCGGCGACCGCATCCTCGTCACCGGCACCATGGGGGACCACGGCTTCGCCATCATGGCGCTGCGCAAGGGGCTCGAGCTCGAGGGCGATCTCCGCTCAGACGTGGCCCCCCTCAACGATCTCATCGCGTGCGCGCTCGCCGCCGGCGGGAGCGCGGTGACGGCGATGAAGGATCCGACCCGCGGGGGACTGTCGAGCGCGCTCCACGAGATGGCCGACAAGAGTGGTGTCGGGATCGTGCTGGACGAACGGTCCGTGCCCGTGTCGCCGGTCGTTGGCGCCGCCGCCGAACTCCTCGGCATCGACCCGCTCCACATCGCCAACGAGGGCAAGGCGGTCCTGGGTGTCCGGCCGGAAAGAGCGGACCGGGTGCTGGCGGCCTTGCGGTCGCACCCGCTCGGGCAGCAGGCGGCCATCGTCGGCACCTGCATCGCAGAGCACGCCGGCGCCGTGATCCTGGACACGGGGTTCGGCCGGCGGCTCCTCTCCGAGCCGGAGGGAGAGCCGCTACCGCGGATCTGTTGAGGAGGCAGGCATGACCATGGCAACCGAGGCAGGAGGGCGGGACAGCACCGGCATGAAGCACGTCCGAATGGAACGCGACGGCCCGGTGGGCCTCATCACCATCGACCGGCGGGAGCGCTTCAACTCGCTCGACGTCGAGACCGCCCAGGACCTCCGCAAGGCCGCGCTCCGATATGCGCGCGACGGTGAGGTCCGCGCGGTGGTGCTCCAGGGCGCCGGCGGGGTTTTCTGCAGCGGGGCCGATCTCAAGTACATCCGGGCCGGCGGGGAGCGATCCGAGCTCGGCTACCTCTCACCCGAGGCCCGGCAAATCCCGGACGGACATGGCGAGGTCTTCAAACAGATCCTCGAGTACATCCACAGCACGATCTCGGAGATGAAGCGCGCTCCGAAACCATTCATCGCGGCGGTGGACGGCATGGCGGCAGCAGGAGGCTTCGGGATCGCCATGGCCTGCGATCTCGTGCTGGCCAGCGACCGGGCCACCTTCGAGTGGGCCTACCACAAGACCAGCCTCACCGGCGCCGAGAGCTCCACGTTCTTCCTGCCGCGGCTCATCGGGCTCCGCCGCTCGATGGAGCTCATCCTGCTCAACCCGCGTCTCGACGCCCGGACCGCCCTCGACATGGGCCTCATCACGGCGGTCTACCCGACCGACCGCTTCGAGGCCGAGGTGCGCGCCCTGGCGAGGAAACTGGCCAACGGGCCGACGCGGGCCTACGGCATCGCCAAGGGGCTCCTGAATCAGGCCGCTGGAGTGGACCGGCTCGACTTCCATCTGGACCAGGAGCTGGAGCACCTGGCTCGCATCGCCGACGGGCGCGACTTCGCTGAGGGACTCGACGCCTTCTTCGCCAAGCGTTCACCGCGCTTCGAAGGGACCTAGGTGGGCGCGGCCGATCCCGTCGTCTCGGCCGTGCTTCTCGGTTTCGTGCTGGGCATCCAGCACGCGACGGATCCGGACCACCTCGTTGCCGTCGCGACCATCGTCACCGGGGAGAGCCGCCTCCGCCGCGGAGCGCTGATCGGACTCCTCTGGGGCGCGGGCCACACCGTCACGTTCGTCCTGGCCGGAACGACGATCATCGCGCTCAACCTGACCGTGCCCCATCGGGTCGTGGCCGGCCTCGAGCTGCTGGTCGCAGTCATGCTGGTGGTGCTTGGACTGACGAGGCTCCGTGAGCTCTGGCGCGAACTCGCGACGGCGGATGCGGTTCACCTGATCGCGGACCACGCTCACGGACCTGAGGAGGCTCTCCACAGGCACGCGCACCCGCACGGCGCCCAGGCAGCCTCGCATCTTCACCTCCACCCTTCCAAGCCTCTCCTGGCGGCGCTGACGGGCCGGCACGGCCGCTGGGCCGTCCGCAGCGCGCTGGTCGGAGCCGTCCATGGGCTGGCGGGGAGCGCTGCCGTCGCCCTCCTGGTGCTGGCCACGATCCACTCGTCGTGGGGCGCTTT
>DATKKF010000068.1:0-8962 GCA_035543115.1 Myxococcaceae bacterium | reverse complement strand
TGGGCGAGGGGCTCATCATCATCACCGCCGGGATCGACCTCTCGGTGGGTGCGCTGGTGGGCATGACCGCCTGCGTCGGCGCCTGGGCGGCGCTGGCCGGGGCCCCGGCCTCGCTCACGCTGCTCATCATCCTCGGCTCCGGCACGCTGGCCGGTCTGATCAACGGACTCCTGGTGACGCGGGTGGGCATCGCGCCCTTCATCGCCACCTTGGGGATGATGAGCGTGGCGCGCGGCGTGTCGTTGCTCATCACCCTCGGGTCGCCCATCCACTACGAGCCGACCTGGATCGCCGTCTTCGGCGGCGGCCGCATCGGGGTCGTCCCCATCTCGGTCATCGTCATGCTGGTGATCGTGGCCGCCGGCTGGGTGCTGGCCACCCGCACCGTGCTCGGCAAGAACGTCTACGCCGTCGGGAACAGCGAGAAGGCGGCCAAGCTGTCGGGCATCCGCGTGGAGACCACCAAGACCGCGGTGTTCACCCTGACCGGGTTCCTGGCCGGCGTGTGCGGCCTGATCCTCATGGGGCAGCTCGAGGGCGCCGACGCCTTCTACGGAAACGGCTACGAGCTGGACGTCATCGCCGCGGCGGTGATCGGCGGGATCAGCCTGGCCGGCGGCGAGGGGAACCTCCTCGGCATCATGGTGGGCGCCGCGCTGATGGGCGTGCTCAAGAACGCCTTCGTGCTCCTGGCGGTGCCGGGGTACTGGCAGACGGTGGCGGTGGGCCTGGTGATCATCGGGGCCGTGTCCATCGACAGCCTGCGGAAGCGCAGGTAGCGAGGAACGGCCGTGGCCGACGAATCCTTCATCTGCAAGGTCGAGGGCGTCACCAAGACGTTCTCGGGCGTCGTTGCCCTCCAGGACGTGAGCTTCACCGTCCGCCGCGGAGAGATCCTCGGCATCGTGGGCGAGAACGGGGCCGGCAAGTCCACGCTGATGAACATCCTCAGCGGCGTGTTCCACCCCGATCGCGGGTCGGTCGAGCTCGACGGGGTGCCGGTCCGGTTCCGGGATCCGCGCGAGGCCCAGCGGCACGGGGTGGCGATGATCCACCAGGAGCTGTCCCTCTCCCGCGCCATGACCGTGGCGGACAACATCTTCCAGGGTCGCATGCTCGCCAGCCGGCTGGGCTTCATCCAGGCGCGCCGGATGGTGGGAGAGAGCCGACGGCACCTCGCCGCCCTGGGGGTGGAGGACATCGATCCCCGCACCCTGGTGAAGCACCTGAGCGTCTCGCAGATGCAGCTGGTCGAGATCGCCAAGGCGGTCTCGCTCGACGCCCGGCTGCTCATCATGGACGAGCCGACCTCCTCCTTGACCACCGGCGAGATCCGCAAGCTGCTCGAGATCATGCGGGGGTTGCGCGCCAAGGGCGTGTCCATCCTCTTCATCACCCACAAGCTGGAGGAGGTGCTGGAGGTCGCGGACCGGATCACCGTGCTGCGCGACGGGAGGTACGTCACCACCGTCGCGGCCGGCGAGGTCACCAGCGAGAAGCTGGTCAGCTTCATGGTCGGCCGGGAGTTCGAGCGGCGGCCCCACCGGCAGTTCATCACCGACTTCGCCGAGCGCGAGGTGGTGCTCGAGGTGCAGGACCTGTGCGTGGGGGACCGGGTGCGCGGCGCCAGCTTCGTGCTGCACCGCGGCGAGGTGCTGGGGCTGACCGGGCTGGTGGGCGCCGGGCGGACCGAGCTCCTGCAGGCCGTCCTCGGCTTCCAGCGCGCGACCTCCGGGACCGTCAAGGTCGACGGGAAGCCGGTCCGGATCCGCCACCCCTCCGACGCCCTGGCTCTGGGCATGGGGATGGTGCCGGAGAACCGCAAGGAAGAGGGCATGTTCCTCCGGCTGAGCGTGCTCGACAACCTGACCATGGCTCACCTGCGGAGGCTGGCCGGCCCGCTCGGGTTCGTGAGCAGCCGGCACGCGACCGGGGCGGCGGGACGATACGTCTCCGAGCTCTCCATCAAGACGCCGAGCCTGGCCCAGATCGCCCAGAACCTCTCCGGCGGGAACCAGCAGAAGACCATCATCGGCCGCTGGCTGATGCGCGGGCCGCGCATCCTCTTCCTCGACGAGCCGACCCACGGCATCGACGTGGGCGCCAAGGCGGAGATCTACCGGATCATCGACGACATCTCCAGGCAGGGGGTCTCCATCGTCCTGCTCTCCTCCGAGCTGCCGGAGGTCCTGAACCTGTGCGACCGGATCATGGTCATGCACCGGGGAGAGATCCGGGGCGTGCTGGCGCACCACGAGGCGGATCAGGTGGCCATCATGAGGCTCACCCTAGACAAGCACAGGAGGACCGACTCCCCACCGACGTGAAGTGATACAGCGCAGCAGAGGAGAACCACCATGCGTAGACTCCTTGCCGTTGCCCTCGCTGTCGTCTTCTCCCTCCCCGCGGCCGCCCTGGCCGCCGACTTCACCCCCGCCGCGCAGCTCAAGCCCCCGCCGGGCAAGACCCTCTTCGGCCTGCCCGCCGACCAGAAGGCCAAGAAGCCCGTCCGCATCGCGGAGATCATGGTCCAGAACAACCCCTTCGGCCGGGCGGTCAAGGAGGGGGCCGACTACGCCAAGCTGATCCTCAAGGGCCGGAACGCCACCGTCGATTGGATCTCCGTGCCCGACTTCGACCCGCAGAAGTTCGAGGCGGCCATGCAGAACGTGATCACGGCGCAGTACGACGCGGTGGCACTGTTCGGCCTGTCCGAGGCGCTGCAGCCGGTCGTGGACAAGGCGGTGGACGCCGGGATCCTGGTGTACTCCTTCAACACCGAGCCCGGCATGAAGTCGAAGCGTCAGGCCTACTGGGGCCAGGACGGCTTCGCCGGCGGCGCCAAGTGCGGCAAGCTGCTCGCCGACGCCGTGGGCAACAGCGGCAAGTACGCCATCATCACCGGGTCCTTCAACGTGCTCGGCCACGAGCTGCGCCGCAAGGGAGCGCGGTCGGTCCTCGACGCCATCCCGGGGATGAAGCTGGTCGGCGAGTTCGAGAACCAGGACAAGGCCGAGGAGGCCTACAACATCACCCAGAACCTCCTCACCTCCAATCCGGACATCAAGGGCATCTACGTGACGGCGGGCGGGCCGTTCGGCGCCGCCAAGGCCATCAAGGACGCCGGGCTGACCGGGAAGGTGAAGCTCGTCTGCCACGACTGGATGGCCGAGACGGTCACCTACGTCCGGTCCGGCGAGGTCACCGCGGTCCTCGATCAGGATCCCTTCAACCAGGGGTACGCGCCGATCATCGCAGCCTTCAACAAGCTGGTGGCCGGCGTCGACCCCAAGGAAGTGAACTGGTTCGAGGGTGACGTGGCCACGCCGCAGAACGTGGCCCAGAAGATCCCCAAGTAGGCGCGTCCGGGCGGGCCGCGCCGTGGCTGGGCGCGGCCTCGCCCGGTGCAGGCGTGCGGGAGGGGAAGGCTGGCGGGCGGGGCCCCCTCGCCCGCATCGGAGGTGGAGATGAGCGCGGTGAGCCGTGGCAGCACCCCGATCGCGTCGCGGGTGGCGATCGTGACCGGAGGGACGCGCGGGATCGGCCTGGGGATCAGCCGGGCGCTGCTGGCGGACGGACTGGCGGTTGCCATGGTCTACCAGCGAGACCAGGCGGCGGCGGACGGCGCGCGGGTCGAGCTGGAGCGGCTGGGCGGGCGGGTGCTCGCGCTCCAGGCGGACGTCTCCAGCCAGGCCGGCGCGGAGCAGGCGGTGGCGGAGGTCGTCGAGGCGTGGGGCCGGCTGGACGTCCTCGTCAACAACGCCGGCGTCTTCCGCTTCGCGTTCCTGGAGGAGATGGACGAGGCGTTCCTCGACTCCATCTTCCGGAGCAACTTCAAGAGCGTGGTCTTCATGACCCGGGCGGCGCTCCCCTGGCTCAAGAAGGGCGACCACCCACGGGTGCTCAACGCCAGCTCCATCTCCGGCCGCCTGGCGGACGTGGGCCTGATCGCCTACGGCGCGTCCAAGGCCAGCATCGACATGCTCACCCGGATCGCGGCTGCGGAGCTGGCGCCCTACGGCATCACCGTGAACGCCTACGCGCCGGGGATCCTCTTCACCGAGATGACGCGGGAGATGATCGAGTCGCGCGGTGTCGATCAGGTCAAGCAGATCCCCGCGGGCCGGTTCGGTACCCCCGAGGACGCGGCCGGGTTGATCCGGTTCCTGTGCTCACCGGCGGCCGACTACCTCACCGGCGAGGTGATCGGCGTCGACGGGGGCATGCTCAAGGTGCAGAACCCGTATCGCGCCCAGGAGCAGGCACGGAAAGGCCCGTGAGGCCGGGGGTGCGCCGGACCGGCCGCTCCGCGGCATCCTCGGGGAGGAAGAACTGGCGACGGGGAACAGCCGGTCCACGGGTGCCGCCGGTCGCTGCGGCCAGGGGTTGACCATGGAACATCGGCAGCTGGGAAGGTCGGGCCTGATGGTGCCCGCCTTGACGCTCGGGACGGGCACCTTCGGCGGCGGCAACGCGTTCTTCCAGGGATTCGGAGCGACCGACGTCGCCGACGCCCGGCGCCTGGTCGGACTCTGCCTGGACGCCGGGGTGGTGATGTTCGACTCGGCGGACAACTACTCCGACGGCCTGGCCGAGGAGATCCTCGGCCAGGCGATCCAGGGCCACCGAGACGAGCTGCTCATCTCGACCAAGGCGACCTTCCGCGTCGGCACCGGGCCGAACGACGTCGGGTCGTCCCGCCAGCACCTGGTCCGCAGCTGCGAGGAGGCGCTGCGACGGCTCGGGACCGACCGCATCGACCTGTACCAGATGCACGCCTTCGACGCCCTCACCCCCGTGGAGGAGGTGCTCCGGACGCTCGACGATCTGGTGCGCGCCGGCAAGGTCCGCTACATCGGCTGCTCCAACTTCTCCGGCTGGCATCTGATGAAGTCGCTGGCCGCATCCGACCGCCACGGGCTCGAGCGCTACGTCGCCCACCAGGCGTACTACTCGCTGGTGGGCCGGGACTACGAATGGGAGCTCATGCCGCTCGGCCTCGACCAGGGCGTGGGCGCGGTGGTGTGGAGCCCGCTGGGATGGGGCCGGCTCACGGGGAAGATCCGCCGCGGGCGCCCGCCCGCCCCCGGCACCCGGCTCACCCACGCCCTCACCGCGGCGGGCGGGCCGCCGGTCGAGGAGGAGCACCTGTATCGCGTCGTGGACGCGCTGGAGGCGGTGGCGCGCGAGACCGGGAAGACGGTCCCGCAGATCGCCATCAACTGGGTGCTGTCCCGGCCCACGGTCGCGACGGTGATCATCGGCGCCCGCGACCCAGGGCAGCTCGGCGAGAACCTGGGCGCGCTCGGGTGGCAGCTCACGCCCGAGCAGCGCATGCTGCTCGACACCGCCAGCGCCCGCCCGCCCGCCTACCCCTACTGGCACCAGCGGCCGTTCCGGGAGCGCAACCCGCCGCCGGTCGAGTGAGTCCGGGACCGCGCCTCGAGGTGGGCGGTGGACGCCCAGGGGAGAGCCGGAGATGCGAAGCAACCGTCAGCACGTGCTGGGCCGGCTCTTCCCCGACCTGGATCACTCCGGCCGCTCCGGGGTGGTCTCGGTGTGCTGCGCACATCCTCTGGCGATCGAGAGCGGGCTCCGCCAGGCGCGCGAGGCGGGCGAGCCCCTGGTGGTGGAGGCGACCTGTAACCAGGTGAACCAGGAGGGCGGCTACACCGGCCTGCGGCCGGACGGGTTTCGCCGCCTGGTCGGGGAGGTCTGCGACCGGGTCGGCTTCCCCCGCGGCCGGCTCGTGCTCGGCGGAGACCACCTGGGCCCGAACCCCTGGAGGCAGCTCCCCGCGGAGCAGGCGATGTCCCGCGCCGAGGCCATGGTGGCCGCCTTTGTCGGCGCGGGCTTCACCAAGGTCCACCTCGACGCCAGCATGCCGTGCCGGGACGACGGCGCCGCGCCACCCCAGGAGGTGATCGCGCGTCGCGCTGCCCGGCTGGCGAAGGTCGCCGAGGGCGCGGCCCCGTCCCCGGCCGCTCTCAGCTACGTGATCGGCAGCGAGGTCCCGGTCCCGGGCGGCTCGCGCGATGCCCCCGACCCGCACCATGTCACGACGCCCGAGGCGGTGCGCGCCACCTGGGAGCTCCACCGCGCGGCGTTCGCGGCGCTGGGGCTGGAGGCCGCGTTCGCGCGGGTGATCGCCGTCGTGGTCCAGCCTGGCCTCGAGTTCAGCAACGACGACGTGGTCGTCTACGAACGCTCCCGGGCCGCGCCGCTTCGCGCGGCGCTGCCCGGGCTGGGCAGGCTGGTGTACGAGGCTCACTCCACCGACCACCAGCCGCCGGAGGCGCTGGCCGCGCTGGTCGAGGACGGGTTCGCCATCCTCAAGATCGGGCCGGCCCTGACCTTCGCCATGCGCGAGGCGCTCTACGCCCTGGACCACGTCGCCGAGGTCCTCTTCGAGGTGCCGCCGGGAGAGACCCTGCGGGCGGCCATGGAGCGGCTCATGATCCGCGAGCCGCGCCACTGGGCACCCTATGCCCACGGCACCTCCGGCGAGCAGCGGGTGCTGCGCCACTACGGGCTGAGCGACCGCCTGCGCTACTACTGGCCGTTCCCCGAGGCCACGGCGGCCGTGGAGCTCCTGCTCCACCGCCTCCAGGGGCGCTCCGTTCCCCGCGCCCTGGTCAGCCAGTACCTGCCTCTCCTCCACGAGGAGGTCGCCGGGGGCCATCTCCCCGCCACGCCCCAGCGAATGGTGCTGGCCTCGATGGAGCGGATCTTCAGGGGGTTCCTCGCCCCCTGCGCGACCGCGCCGGCGTGAGCGCTGCTGCGCTCGCCCCGGGCCGGCGCGCCCGGAGCCGTGCGGGTCCCGGTCGCCTTGACGGGTGGCCGCGGGGATCTGTAATTGGAGGTCGGATCGGATCTGCGCTCGCCGAGCCTGGCGCCGCGAAGAAGGCTCTGCCTGCGCCAACTCGAGGAGCCGGCAACGGGGAGCTGCGCATGCCACTCGTGGCGGGCATCGACTCATCGACCCAGCGACGGCGGCTCGCTTGCGCCAGCTTCCCGGGACGGCGCGGCGCGCGCGGGCATCGTCGCCGCCACGCCCTCGGTCCAGGCGCTTCACCCGGACCGAGGTGGCGAGGTGGTGGACTAAGGACCGGTGTCTCCTCCGGCGCCCGGGTCCGACACCACCTGGAAGTCGTAGGTCCCGGTGGCCTGGACGAGCAGGTAGCGTGCCGGGGCGGAGGCCCGGTTCACCACTCGGTGAACCCGCCCGACGATCACGTGCACGTGCTGTCCGGGCACGAGGCGGACGGTCTCGTCCGGTCCCCGCAGCCCGACCTCGATGCCGTCGTCCAGGGCAAAGACGTCGTCCGCGACCACGGTGTGGAAGTGCCAGGGCGAGCCGCGGCCGGGCCCGAGGGTATTCACCTTCACCGAGACGGTGTCGGTGCGTGCGATCCACTCCGTATCGGTGGCGAACTCCGGCGATGCGTTCATGGCTGGAATCGTAGCCCGGGCTCCGGAGGACCGAGCCTCCCCGCGGGGTACCCGGTGAGGGTCCGTCCTTCAGCCGGGAGCAGTCCCTCCTCACCCTGCGGCCGGGCCTCGGACAGGCGGCGCCCGTGGCGAGCGGAGGGGCGCGTGACCCGACCGCCCGGCGAGCTCACGTGGCGGGCTCCAGCGCCATCCCGCGCCGGGCACGCAGGTCGTGGATCTGCTGCTCGCAGTACTCCAGGTGGCGCCGGGTGAGGACGAAGAAGCGCTCGAACCTCGCGCGCGAGCGCATGTCGACGCTCCCGTTCAGGGTGTCGAAGACGACGTTGATCTCCGACCGCTCGATCCGCTCGACGACCTGGAGCGCCCGCGCCAGCTCGATGCCGCGGCGAACCTCCTCCTCGCACGCCTGGAGCCGCGCCTCGAACCCCTCCACCGCCGTGGCGAGCACGTCCCTCGACTCCTTCCAGAGGTGGCCGCGCCCGATCTCGCGACGCACGCGCGACAGCACGATGGCGTGCCCCTCCTCGTGCCGCGACAGCGTCGCGAAGAACCCGGCCGCCTGGGCGTCGTCCCAGAAGTGGTCGGCCAGCCGCCGGTAGACGTCGCGGACGCGGCACTCGAATCCGACGAAGCGCTTCACGGTGCGCACGAGGCGGAGATCCTCCATCGCCAGGTGCGCCTCCTCCTCCGCGCACCGGCTCACGATCTCCAGGAAGGTCTCCCGCGGGTCCGCGAAGAGCGCGCGCACGAGCACCTTCACGCCGAAGCTCTCGACGATGACGATCGGGTGCGCGAGCACCTGCACCCGGGTGATGACGCCTTGCATCGCTGGCCCCGCGACGTCCTTCCTGGGAGGCGGACGGTCCGAGGATACCACCCGCGTCGACGCCGGCCGGCGGGCGCGGATTCGTCGACGTCGCGTGCCACGGGCGGCGAGACGACGGAGAGGACGACCCCCGCGGCCTGATCCGGCTGGAGGGGGAGCGCTCCCGCCCATGGGGCACCCCTCTCCACCCTCCTGGATGTGGCGCGCCGGAGCCTGCGCGGCGCTCGGCCCGGCGCGCCCGCGCGGCCGCTACTTCTTCTTTTCCTTCTCCTTTTCCTTCTCGTTCGGGTGCTCCACCGGGGCCTTCGGGTGCCCGTGGTCCTCCCCGCCCTTCCCCGTGTTCGGCTGGACGGTCTTGGGCGTCTCCTCGTGCTTCGTCATGGTGGTCTTTCCCCCGGCGTTGCTCGGCTGGACGGCGGGGGTGACGGTCTTCTGGACCTGACCACCCTTGTTGACCTGGGCTGGCGTCGCCTGGGTGCTTCCGGCTGCCGGCTGGACCGCGCCCTTCTGCGTGGTCGACGGCTGGATCGCGCCCTTCTGCGTGGTCGACGGCTGGACCGCGCCCTTCTGCATGGTCGACGGCTGGACCGCGCTCTTCTGCATGGTCGACGGCTGGACCGTGGTCGGAGACCGCCTCTGGAGCGTCTGCAGGGTCGGGTGGGCCGTGACCGTCTGCGGCAGGGC
>DATKKF010000067.1:0-2452 GCA_035543115.1 Myxococcaceae bacterium | reverse complement strand
GCGTGAGCCAGTCCACCGCAGCGCTGACGGTGAAGGTCCAGTCCGCCAGCTCCAGCGGCGGCGGCTGCACCGCGCTGCCCCTGGGCGCTCCGGCCGCGGGTCTGGCCCTCGCCGCCCTCGGCCTCCTCGTCCGCCGCCGCCATTCGTGAGCAGCACGGCTCCGGAGATTCGCCGGGACACCTGACTCCCCTTTCGCGCCGCGTCCCGGCGACTCCGAGGTCGACCCGCCACGGTGAGTCCCCCGCTCCCCGTGGCGGGCTTTTTCTTTTCGGGTGTGACGTGGGCCGCTGTCGCACCGAGGCGCACCGTGACGGCGCGAAAGACGATGGTGGAAAGATCCACGCGCGATCCGCGGCGCGCAGCAGCGGATACAGTGGGGTGATCTCCAACGCATGCGCAGACTCCTCGCACTCGTCCTCCTCGTCTCCACCGCCGCGTGCACCGACGCCGGCGTCTACGCGCTGCAGGGAAGCGGCGTCCCCGGACCGGATCGCACCGCCTTCGAGGGCGACGTCTGCGTGCCGCTGGCCACCGGCGACACCTTCCCGGTGAAGGTGCTGTTCCTGGTCGAGGGCGGGAACACGGTTCCGGTCTCCACCGTCGGGGCCATCGTCACCAGCATCCAGAACGCGGCGCAGCGGTCGGGGACCAACGTGAAGTTCGCGCTCGCCGCGTACCACGTGACCGCTCAGGGACTCGAAGGCAGCTTCGTGGACGGGGTGCAGATGCTGGGGCAGCTGGTGAACTACCCCGCGTTCCAGCAGGTGGGCCCGGTGAGCATGCGGAGCGCGCTCAAGCTCGCCAAGAGCATCCTCTCCGGCGACATGCAGACCGCCTGCCGGGGGTCGGTGAACCGTACCCGATATCTGGTCATCATGATCCAGGCCTCGGCGGACACCAGCTGCGACTACCCGGCGCTCAACGCCGGGCTGAGCACCGAATGCACCGTGCTGCCCACCTCGCTGGACTGCAGCAAGTGCGAGCTCAGCGAGGTGACCGGGGAGCTAAAGGGCCTCGAGCAGCAGTACGGCGCAGGCCAGGTCAGCGTGCAGCCCATCTACGTCTTCGACACCCCGCCGGGGCCGGACCAGTCCGTGGTCGACCAGGACACCGTCATCTCCACCTCCGGCGGGGGCACCACTCCCCGGACCGCCAACGACCAGACGCTGGACGCGGTGCTGGGCGGGATCAGCTTCGCCTCGGTGCAGCGCGAGCTCACCATCAAGCGCTTCTTCGCCTTCAACCGGAACGCGCTGGCGCGCGGCGGCCAGCAGCTGGTCGACTCCGACGGGGACGGGCTCTCCGACGACGAGGAGAAGACCATCGGCACCGACCCGCTGAACCCGGACACCGACGGGGACGGGCTGGGCGACGGGCTCGAGCGCGCAGCGGGGCTCGATCCCCTGAAGGACGACATCACCGGCATCATCCAGTGCAACAAGTTCCTCGACGACGATGCCGACCTCCTCAACGAATGCGAGGAGCGGGTCATCGGCACCGACCCCTGCGTGGCCGACACCGACGGTGACGGGCTCAGCGACTTCGTGGAGGTGATGTCCGGCACCAACCCGCTGGTCCCCGAGGACCTGACCGACACCGATCGTGATGGAACTTCCAACGCCGACGAGGTCACCGGACACACCGACCCCTTGAGCAACGACGGCGAGTACCGCGCCGACCGGGGCTACGTGGTCCAGGTGAGCGATGCGGATCCAACGGTGGACGGACGCGCCTGCTACCACGTGCGCGCGACCAACGTGTCGCTGGTCGCCACGCAGGCCAGGCCGGACGCGCTGGGCAACATCATCCCGGCGGGCACCAACGACATCATCCTGTACTTCCAGTCCGGCCGGTCCAACGACCCACACGGGGTCGGCATCGCCGAGACCTTCGAGCAGCGCGTGGTCTTCACCCCGCCCAACACCAAGAATCCGCCCGGAACGATTGGCCTCTCCCCCGACGCCTTCGTGGTCGGACGATGAGCGCGCTGATCGGCCAGCCGGAGGGGCCCCGACCCCACAGCCCCAGAGGGGGGCCGACCCCACACCCACATGGTGGGGACCGGCTTTGCCCGTGTAACTCGAAGAATCACGGCGGTTTTTTCGGACCCGGACAAGCGGCGCGGCTTTTGCTTTCTCGCTCCCTCGCTCCTGCGGAAGGGATTGGAAAGATGAAGAACTCACACCTGATTGGATCGCTGGTGGTCGGCCTCACGCTCGCGTGGGCCGTGCCAGCGTTGGCGCAGAACAGTGACAACCCGGAATGTCTCGGCACCGAATGCGGCGCGCCGAAGGAAGAGGGTGGCGGCTGCGGCTGTGGCTGCGGCTGCTCGGTGTGGGTGAGCTACACCGACGACGGCAAGACGCTGTCGTACACCGACGACGCCGACGGCGACGGCAAGTCCGACGGCTCCGACAACTGCCCCTTCGTCGCCAACCGCGACCAGGCCGAC
>DATKKF010000066.1:0-111030 GCA_035543115.1 Myxococcaceae bacterium | reverse complement strand
GTCTGGCTCCAGAGCCCCTCGAACGCACGGGCCTACGCCGACATCGGGATCAACACCTTCGTCGGCCTCTACCAGGGTCCCACCGACGCCCAGCTGGCGGTCCTCGCCGACGCCGGGATGCCTGCGCTGTGCGACCAGTCGGGAGTCTGGGCCAGCCACCTCGGCGACACGACCATCCGCGGGTGGACCCAGCAGGACGAGCCGGACAATGCCCAGCCCGATGGACAGGGCGGCTACGGCCCGTGCATCGATCCCTCGGTCATCCAGGGCATCTACGCGACCTTCAGGGGCAACGACCCGAGCCGGCCCGTGTACCTGAACCTCGGCCAGGGCGTGGCCTGGGAGCAGTGGATCGGCCGGGGCTCCGCCTGTTCGGGTCGGCTGGACATGTATCCCCAGTACGAGCGCGGCGCGGACATCGTGTCCTTCGACATCTATCCGCTCAACGAGACCGACACCTCGGTGAAGGGGCATCTGTGGCTGGTGGCGGTGGGCGTGGATCGCCTCCGCGAGGGGACCGGTTACACCAAGCCGGTGTGGAACTGGATCGAGACCACCGGCATCGACGATCCAGCCGACACGCCCACGCCGGCGCAGATCCGCGCCGAGGTGTGGATGTCGCTGGTCCACGGCTCGGCGGGCATCGGCTACTTCGCCCACATCTTCAGCCCCAGCTTCATCGAGGCCGGCTTGCTCTCCCTGCCGACGGTGAAGGCGGGAGTGAAGGCGATCAACGCCGAGATCGCCGCGCTGGCTCCGGTGCTCAACACCCCGACGATCGGCAACGCGGTCACCTGGGTCTCGCAGAGCTCCGCGGTCCCGGTGGACGTGATGGTCAAGCGGCAGGGCGGCGCACTCCACGTCTTCGCGGTGGCCACGCGGCCCGGGGCCACCCGCGTCACCTTCACCCTGCGCGGAGCCTCCAGCGGAACGGCGACGGTGATCGGCGAGTCGCGCAGCCTGCCGGTCACCGGTGGCTCGTTCGCCGACGACTTCGCGGCCGACTACGCGGTCCACCTCTACCGCGTGACCTTCTGACCGGTCGACGTCGTCCCGGCATGACCGCATCTCTTTCTAGCGAGGGGTGCCGTCCTGCTGCACCTTCACCACGAAGGCGTCGTAGTCGCCGGCGTTGGTGTTGCCGTCGAGGTTCCCGTTGGTGATGCCCGCGGCGAAGACGTTCCCCGACCCATCGGTGGTGACCGTCTCCGCCAGGTCGTAGCCGAAGGCCTGGGCGCCCTCCTGGAAGACCCAGCGCACGGCGCCGGCGGAGTCGAGCTTGACGATGAAGAGCTGGGCGGCGCTGGTGTTCGAGCCGCCGTCCAGCGGACCGTGCGTGCCACCCACGACGTACACTTCGCCACTCGGGTCGACGGTGATGCCGGTGGCCCAGTCGTCGGCCGCAGTGCCGAGCTGCTGGGTCCACTGCTTCACTCCATCGCGGTCGTACTTCACCACCACGATGTCCTGTCCGCCGTGGCTGGTCTGAGCGTCGAGCGAGCCCCGGGTCCACCCGGCAACGTAGACGTTCCCCGCGACGTCGCCGGTGACGCTCCAGGCCTGGTCCATCGCCGAGCTCCCCAGCTGGCGCGCCCAGAGCCTGCTTCCGTCCGGGGCGAGCTTGACGACGAAGAGGTCGTCGATGCCGGCGTTGCCGTTCCCGTCGATGCTCCCCCGGGTGTACCCGGCGACGAGGATGTTGCCAGTTGGGTCGAGGGCGACGCTGGTGGCGTAGTCCGTCGCCGGTGAGCCGAACATGCGCGTCCAGAGCCGCGTGCCGGTGGTGTCGACCTTCACCACGAAGACGTCCTCGGCCCCAACGTTGGTCTGCCCGTCGAGCGACCCCTGCGTCCAGCCGGCGACCAGCGAGTTGCCGTCGGCGTCCACGGCGAGTCCGGCCACCTGAACGGCCAGGGTGGCACCGTGTTGCTGGGTCCAGAGCACGTTTCCTGTTGGATCGAGCTTGGTGAGGAACAGGTCGTAGAACCCGTTGCTGGTGTTCCCGGGGAGCGTTCCGTTGGTGTGCCCGGCGACGAAGACGTTCCCGGCCGTGTCCGCTCCAACCCCGTACCCGTAGGTGAAGGCACTGGCGGCGCCGATCTGCCGCGCCCAGAGCCTCGCCCCCGAGGGCGCGAGCTTGACCGCGAACGCGTCGACGATGCCGGTGAGCGTGTTCCCCTCGAGCCCGCCGGCGGTGTAGCCGGTGAGGAGCACGTTGCCGGCGCCGTCCGCCCGGAGGCCGAGCGGCTCGTCGTGGGCCGCCGTGCCGAGCTGGCGGGTCCAGGGCGCCATGCCGAAGGTCCACTCGTAGGGGGCGCCGAGCGCGATCCCGAACCTGTCTCGAATGCTGGATTCGAGGTGCGCGCGCAGCGCGGTCCGGGTGGGGAGCGGCTGGGAAGGGGTGAAGGTGAGCGTGGCGTTCGTGCAATCGACCGCTCCGGCGACCGGATTCGCGCCCTCCGCGACCTGGAAGCTCGTCGCGTCGATGGAGGTGCAGTCGAGCAGGTCGGAGAAGGTCGCCCCGATTCTCGTGGCGAGGCTCGAGTTGGCCGCCGATCCGGGCGCGGGAGTGACGCTCTGGACCGTCAGAGGCGCCCCGGCGACGACGGTGAGGATTGCCCCCGAGCTCACCACCGCGCCGCCCGCGTTCCAGACGACCACCGAGTACGTCACGGGTGGCTGACCGATGGTGGTGGGGTTGGTGCCATACGAGGCGCCGTTTGCCCCCGGGATGGCGACGCCGTTCAGGAGCCACTGGTACGAGAGCGGGGGTGTCCCGGAGGCCACGACGCTGAACATGGCCGGATACGGAGCGGTGGTCGTCCCGTTGACCGGTTGCTGAGTGATGGTGGGAGCGACCGGAGGCGGACCGCTGGTGCTGACGGCCAGGGCGGCCTGGGTCGAGGTGATGCTCCCGGCGGGGTTGGTCACCACCACGTCCAGGTGCGCGCCCGAGTCGGCGGCGGCGACCGCCGGGACGTCGAGCCGCGGCCCGGTCGCCCCCGCGATGGCCGTTCCGTCACGCCGCCACTGGTAGCTCAGCGGATCGCTCCCGTGCGCGACGACAACGAAGCTCGCCGTTGCGCCAGGGGCGGCGGTCACGTCGAAGGGCTGGACCTCGATCGAGGGAGCGACCGGAACCACGGTCACGTCCAGCAGCGCCGGCCGGCTGATTGCCGAGCCGACCGAATTGGTGGCCACGGCCCGGAGCTGGATACCGTTGTCCGCAAGGCCCGTTGCGGCGGTGTTGTACGTCTCTCGCGTCGCCCCTGAGATGTCCACCCAGGTGGTCGCGCCGGGCGCGAGTGACTGCCACTGCAGCCTCGGAGCCGGAGCGCCGGTGGCGGAGGTGCTGAAGGTCGCCGTCGAGCCTGCGGTGACCAGGATGCTCTGAGGATCCGAGGTGAAGGTGGGTCCGGAGGTCGAGCGCACGCTGAGACGTGCGGCGCGGCTGAAGACGCAGTCCACGTCCACCTTCCGATAGATGGCAGGGGGCGTGTAACAGGCCCTCGCCCGGAAGAGCGCCCCGTCATCCTCGGCTTGGACCGGCCGCTCGGTCAGCGTCGAGGTGCGAATGAGGAGGTTTCCGCGATTGATGTCTCCGCCGTAGTGGACCTCGTCGGGCAGATCCATCGCGAAGGCGATCGCGGCTTCGGAAGCTAGCCAGGTTTGGCCGTCGTCGTCGCTCCTCTGCCATTCGACGCCGTACTGGTCGTCGAACGGGTCCGCACCCGGCGGGAGCGCGGGGCCTCCGAGGATCTCCACCGTGAATCGTGGTCTCTCGCCAGGGGCCGCGCTCACGTCGCTCGGTCCTGGACCCACGCCGACCATGAACGGCTCCCCGGCAACGAGGAAGCGTTCGACCGCGCTGGAGCTGGCGATCGTCCTGGCGACGGCTCCGACGCTGCAGACGAGGAGCGCCTTGAGCTCGAAGGTGAACGAGTTGACGAGCCTTGGATCGCGGTACAGCGCGCGAAAGTCGATCTGGGCGATCAGAGGAAGCTCGACCGCGGCAGAGGAGATCGGCCACCCCCTCCCGGGGGTCGACGTCCAGTCCCACAAGGCTCCGTACTGGTCGAGCGCATGGCTCCAGGCCAGGATCTCGGGCGTTTCGCCACTGGCGCAAGCCGGATTCCCCGCGAGCGTGACCTGCACCGGCACCAGTGCGGGGCGGATCTGGAGCGGGCCCGTGTACTTCCACGTCTGGTTGCTCGCGTCGAGGAAGTAGTCCGTCCCAATCGGCGCGATGGAAATGGTGGGCGCATTCGACCGAGGTGCCTGCAGTGGCCGCTGGGCAACGACGAACAGGGAAAAGCTCGTGACCTCGACCTCCGCGAACCCGTCCCGGAGCGCGACGTTCGGCAGCGTGACCCACTGCCCACCGGGGTTCGCCTTGAGCACCACCGGAGGAACGGTTTCATTCCGTCGGCTCTGGTCGAACGGGATGCGAACCGTCACTGGCTGCAGGAATTGGGTCCCGTGCGGCGTGACCGCGAACACCGGGCCGATCATCTCCAGCCCGGGGTCCACGGTCGGCGCGCCCGTCGCGTCCTGGGCGATGGCCACCGAGACGGGTGTCGGGCTCGCGCCCGGGAGCACCGTCACGCTGGCGCCCGCGGCCCCGTTGATCGTGACCTCGCTGGTCTGATCCGGCCCGCCCACGGTCGGCATGGCAGGGGAGGTCGTCGCGCTCGAGCACGCCCCAGCAGCCCAGACCATCAAGAGCGCGCTGGCGCGCGGTCCCCACCGGGGGCTCGTCGGCCCCCCTCGAGCGCTCGCTTGGATCATGGTGCACCTCCTGGAATTCAGGGTTCCAGGCTAGCGACCGCGATCTGGGCACCGGTAGGTGCGCTTCTCAGAGACAGGCTGGGCCACCGATCATCGCGCCCGCGACCGCAGTGGCCCAGGCGAGAGCCCGAAGGCTGCTCTCGGAGGTCCGCACCCGCTCGCCTGTCAGGCGACGCTGCGCTCGCCGGCCACCAGCGGCGCCGGCACCATCACCGGCACCCGCCGCGGTCCCCAGGCCCGGGCCGGATCCGCCCACAGCCAGCGGGGAGCGATACGCATCTGCCCGCCCTCGTGGGTGAAGACCCGGAGCCGTCCGAGCTCGGTCGAGCTGCCGGCGTTGTAGAGCGCCAGCGGCCGGCGGGTGTCGGTGAAGAGATGGATCTCCCGCGGGACGTGGCGGTGGCCGTGCAGCACCAGGTCGCACCGGCCCTTCACCCGCTCCAGCAGCTCGCGCCCCAGCTGCAGCTCGTTGGAGTAGGGCAGCCGCAGCCGCTCGCTCATCCGCTCCAGCCAGCTCTCCACCGGGAGCGCGACCAGGTGGTGGTGCATCAGGACCGCCACCAGCGACCGCTCCGGCGCGGCATCCAGCGCCGCGTCCACCTCGTCGAGCATCCGGCGGGTGAGATCGCCGTGGCAGGCCCAGTAGCTCCGGTTGTGCTCGGCCGTCGAGTCCACCAGGACCAGGTACAGCCCGGAGTGCTCCTCCACCGCCACCCGGCGGCCCTTCATCAGCGCCCGGCCCGCATCGTCGCCCACCCGGTCGTGGTTCCCCGGCACCACCGTCAGCCGCCCCTGCCGGAGCAGCGGGGCGAAGACGTCCAGGAACAGGGACATCTCCACGTCCCGCCCCTTGTTGGTGATGTCACCCGTGACCACCACGTGGTCGATCGTCGAGTCGACCAGGGCCTGGCAGAGGGCCCGCGCCATCGCCTCACGCGCCGGCCCCTGCCCGAAGTGCAGATCCGAGAGGTGTGCCAGCGTGTGCAAGGTCATGCCCTGAGATCTGACATCAGGGCCGCGGCAGGGCCGTGGAGCGGTGGCAACTTCTCGGAGAAACCGGTGACAGAGGGATCTCCGGACGGCGTCGGATTCGCGAGCGGCACCAGCCGGCTCCCCGAGTGGACCCGGAGCCGATTCCCGCGCCAGACCACGGTGCGCGCGAACAGCCCGTGCACCCAGGTGACGAAGAGGAGCAGGTCCTTCACCCACACCACCCCGAAGGCCCGCCAGCTGAACAGCTCGCGCCGGAGCCGGCTGAAGGCCACCGCGTCCAGGGTGGGCTTGAGCACCGCGCACACCGCGAGGGTGGTCGCCGCCCCGGACGTCGGCCGGAGCGCGTAGCCGATGACCGCCAGCGGGATGGGGTTGAGCAGCGACTCGGCGAGGTAGGCGGGGAAGCTGATTGCCGTCCGGTGGATGACGCTCCAGCGGAGGTACCGGCGGAAGAAGTGCCCCACGCTCTTCTCCACCGCGATGTTCCACACCGGCAGGCTGGAGACCGCCACCCCCGCGTGCAGCTCGCGGCGGATGCGGTTGCCCAGCGCATGATCCTCGGCGAGCACGTTGGCCACCGACTCGAAGCCTCCGAGCAGCTCGAGGTCGTGCCGCCAGAGCGCCATCGACTTCCCCACCACCAGGGGCTTTCCGGCCACCCGCTTCGCGGCGACCATGCCCGTCGCCACGGTCGAGGCGAGGTGGACGTTGTCCAGGAAGGCGCCGAGGGTCCGCTGCCCCGCGCCGCCGATGGGATGGGTGACGCAGCCCACGCCGGGCCGGGCCAGGTGCGCGGCGATGTCCGCGAGGTACGCCCCGGGCACGCGGATGTTGGAGTCGCTGACCACCAGGAGGTCGTGCCGCGCCGCCCGCGCCATTCCCACGAGCTGGTTCACCTTCGGGTTGAGGCCCACTTCTCCGTTCTGCTGCACCAGACGCATCCGGTGCGGCCAGCGGCGCACCGCCTCCTCGGCCACGGGCCACGCCGCGTCCTCGGGTGAGCGCACACCGAGGATGACCTCGTACTCGCCGGTGTAGGGCAGCTCGGCGAAGGAGGCGAGGTTCGCCGCCAGCTCGTCGTCAGCCCCGCAGAGTGGCTTGAGCACCGAGATGCCGGGCCAGGTGGTGGGCACCAGCCCCGGCCGGCGCACGTGCCAGACGGTCAGGCCCAGCATGATGGCCAGCGCCGACACCCCCACCACCGCGGCGGCGAGGAGCACGAGTCCGAGGGTGGCCATGACTGCGGTCCGATCTCCTGACGGGCGGCGCGGAGCCCACCGCCGTGCACCGGCGGGGCCCGGGAGCGCGCGCCCTGCTCCGAGGTCGGGAGAACATTGTGATGTGGGTGTGGATCGGATCCGAGGAGTCCCGGAAACACCTTTGTGAGGGGGTGGCTGGACGGCGGCCCCGGAAGTGATCTGGAATCGACATTGCTCGCAGGTCGAAAGGACGTTTCCCCGGTGCTTCTCGCTGCCACGTCGACCCTTCCGGTGTCTCCGTCGGACCTCCTCGCCCCGCTCGCGGCCGCCGCAGCGCTGCTGCTGCTGAGCCTGGTGGGTCGACCGGCGCCGGTGTGGGTGCGGCGCCGCAACGATCGTCGCCGCTGAACTCGCGGGTTCAGCGAAACGGTCGCAGCACCTCGCCGCGGTGACCGGCGGCGCGGAGCACCAGCCCCTCGCGGGCCCGCCGTGCCGCCGAGGGTCCGATGAGCCAACCCACCGGCTCGCTCCTCCGGCAGGTCTTCTTCAGCCAGGCCTCCAGGTCCGCGAACCGCCGCCGGAACCGATCCGGCACCGCATCCCGGCGCCCGGTCTGGGGCGTGACGTCCAGCTCGGCCCACAGCTCGCCGGCGACGAGCGCTCCGTCGTCGTCGAGGTGCGAACGCTCCCAGAACACCACCGGTGAGCGCACCTCGTCGACCCGCCAGTGCCCCCGGTCCGGCCCGCGCTTCACCCGGTCGACGAGCACCGGGCCGAGGTCCGCCGCGGCCAGGTACAGCTCGGGCGGGAGCCGGTCGTGCGCCTCGGGCGTGGCGAGGAACGGCTTCCAGTCCGGAGGCACGCGACGGGGGTACACCTCGTACGGGGTCTGGGCGAGCAAGCGGAGGAAGGCGCGCTCATCCTCGTCATCGAGCAGCGGCTTGAGCACGTTGGCCATCGGGAGCGGCCGGCACCGTGCCGGTCGACGGCGCCGGGTGCAAGGCCCGTGGAGACGTCCGTTGCCCGTGGGGCACCCGGGCGGTCACACTGCGGGGGACTGTGTCTGAACCGGCCCTGGACGCGCTCCGCGCGCGCATGCACGAGCTGAAGGACCTGGGGGGAATCCTCGGCCTGATGAGCTGGGACCAGGAGACGTACCTTCCCTCCAAGGCGGGGCCGGCCCGCGGCGCCCAGCTGGCGACGCTCCAGGGCCTCTACCACCAGCGGCTGGTGGCGCCCGAGGTGGGGGACTGGCTCGAGCGGGCCGAGAGGACCGAGCTCGACGCCGACACCCGGGCGATGCTCAAGGTGTTCCGGCGGGAGCGAGACCATGCGGTGCGGGTCCCCGAGGCGCTGGTCCGGGCCCTGGCCGAGGCGCAGGCCACCGGGCTCGAGGCCTGGCGCCAGGCCCGGACCGAGCGCGCCTTCGCCCCCTTCGCCCCGGCCCTGGCGCGGCTCCTCGACCTTCGGCGCGAGCAGGCCGATGCCATCGGGCATGGGGGCGAGCGGTACGACGCGCTGCTCGACCACTTCGAGCCGGAGATGACCACCGCCCGGCTGCTCCCGGTGCTGGAGCGGCTCCGCGCGGCGCTCGTCCCGCTGGTGGACGCTCTCGACGGGGCCGTCGGGGGACCGGAGATCTTCGACGGGCGCCTCTTCGACCCCGACCAGCAGTGGCGCTTCACTCTGCAGCTGCTCGAGCTGCTGGGCTTCGACCTCCGCGCCGGAAGGCAGGACCGGAGCGTCCACCCCTTCACCGGCGGGACGCACCCCACCGACGTCCGCCTCACCACCCGCATTGACCCGAGCAACCCCTCGCCGGCCGTGTTCGGCACCCTCCACGAGTTCGGGCACGGGCTGTACGAGCAGGGTTTTCGCCCGGCGGACCACCGGACACCGCTCGCCGCCGCGCCGTCGATGGGGCTGCACGAGTCGCAGTCGCGGCTCTGGGAAAACCTGGTGGGCCGGAGTCTCCCCTTCTGGGGATTCCTCTACCCGCGGCTGAAGGCGGCGTTCCCCGAGGCCCTCGCCGGCGCAGAGCTCGACCAGTTCCACCGCGCCATCAACCGTGTTCAGCGCTCGCCCATCCGGGTGGAGGCCGACGAGGTCACCTACAATCTGCACATCGTGCTTCGCACGGCGCTGGAGGTGCGGCTGCTCCGGGACGAGCTGGCGGTGGAGGACCTGCCCGAGGCCTGGAACGCCGAGATGGAGCGTACCGTGGGGCTCCGTCCCCGGGACGACGTGGACGGGGTGCTCCAGGACATCCACTGGGCCCACGGCGAGTTCGGCTACTTCCCGACCTACGCGCTCGGGAACCTGTACTCGGCATCACTGATGCGCGCCGCCGAGCGGGCGCTCCCCACCCTCTGGGACGAGGTGGCCCGGGGCGAGGTGGGCTCGCTGCGCGCCTGGCTCGGTGAGCACATCCACCGGCATGGGGCCCGCGGCTCCGCCGAGGAGCGGGTGCAGGCGGTCACCGGGCACGGCCTGACCGACGTGGACTTCCTGACCTATCTGCGCGCGAAGTACGCCGCGCTCTCCGGCCGGTCGCTGCCCGGGCCTTGAGAGCCGCTCGCCCGAGCTCGGCCTCCTCGCCACGTGCAAGGGTGGGTCAGTCTCAGAGCCCGAGCACGTGCTCCTCGCTTCGGGAGGTCTCTGCCGTCACCCGGACCCAGTCGCCAACCTCCGGAGCGCTGGCTGGGACCGGTGAGGTCCGGGACCGGACCACCCGCACACCGCTCGCCGGCGCGCCATCGGGATCCTGCAGCGCGAAGCCGAACGCCCCCGAGCTGCTCTTCCACCGCGCGACCACCACGCCACGGACCGAGACGCGCCGTCCCGGCAGCCAGCCCGACACGAGCTGGTGCACCTCATCCGAGGAGGGGGCAGGCGTTCCGCTGGGCGGCTCGGGCCCATCCAGGCCGTCGCAGCTGGCGAGCGCCAGCACCGAGAGCGCCGTGCTGCCCGATGTGCGCTGCTGCCAGATGCCGGAGAGGGATGCCACCCGCGTACCCTCCGCCCAGCGGGATCGACAGCTCGGCTTCGCTCCGAGGTACGCGTAGGTGTCGACGGCGATGGCTCGCCCGCTTCCGTCGACCACCGCGAAGCCATCGCAGTAGCTCCCGCTGGGGACGGCGCACGGCGCTGTGCGGACCTGCCCGCTCAGGTCGACGTGCACCCGCATGTCGGTGAACGGTCCGGCTCCCGCATCGGGCCGCAGCTCGGCAGCGTCGCCGACGTGGGCTGGCGGCAAGCTCCGGCCACGCTCCAGGACCTCGATTCCGGCTCCCCGGTCGGGCGACCAGATGCCGTCGTCCCGGCCGCCCGCGGAGGCGTCCTCGTCCGGGGATGCCGGAGTCTCACCCCCCGAACACCCCGAGCAGCCCACCGACCCGACCAGCAGCAAGAACGCGCAGATCCGCATCCGCTTCCCCCCGCAGCGAGGCTCGAAAGCAAGCAGCAGTCCAGTCCCAGCGAAGACCAAGGCCTTTCCGGCCGGGAGTCTCGCCGTCGGAGCGAGCTGCCCCGAGCCGCGCACCCCGCTCGACTCACGGTCAGGCGTCCGCCAGCACCCGGAGCAGCTCCTCGCCGTAGAGCCGCACTCGCTTCTCACCGAGGTACGGCACCCGTGAGAGGGCCCCGAGGTCCACCGGCGGAGTCGCCGCGAGCTGCTCCACCAGGGGGTTGGGGAGCACCACGCTCGGGGTGACCCCGCGCTCGGCGGCCTTCGCCGCTCGGAGGTTCTTCAGGGCCTCCTCGCGCCCGCGCCGGCCGGGGTCGCGCGAGGGCGCCGGCGGGGCCGGGAGCTCACCGCGCTCGGCCGCCGCCCGGAGCTCGGCGAGCACCGCCAGCACCTCGTCCCCGTGCTCACGCACCACCTGGCCGCGCACTCCCTGGGTGCGGGAGAGCGCCCGGCGGTCCTTCGGCGGCCGGGTCACCAGCTCCTGGATGGCCGAGTTGGACAGCATCCGTCCCATCGGCACGTCCGCCGCCTCCGCCCAGGCGAGCCGGAGGGCGTGGAGCCGCGCTCCGGCGGCGAGCTGGAAGGCCTGCTCCGCCGGGGGCAGGGTGCGCGGAACCTTGACCGCCAGCGGGGCCACCGCCGGACGCGCCACCGCCTCGTCGGTCAGCCGCTCGCAGTCGAGCTGCACCTCCTCGACGATGTCCGCCGCCACCACCGCCGCGCTCACCAGCCGGCCGAGCTCGCTGAGGTAGCGCACGTCGTCGGCGATGTAGCTCCGCATCTGCGGGGGCAGCGGCCGCATGGAGAAGTCCGACTGCTGGTGCGCCTTGTCCAGGGTCACTCCCAGCCGCTCGGAGACCAGGTCCGCGAGCCCCACCTTGGGCCAGCCGAGCAGGGTGGCCGCGCGGTGGGTGTCGAAGAGACCACGGACCCGCACGCCCGCCTCGGCGAGGAACTGGAGGTCCCCCTGGGCGGCGTGGAACACCTTGGTCCGGAGCGGGTCGGCGAACAGGCCCGCCACGGCCCCGGCCTCCACCCCGGAGGCCAGCGTGTCCAGGAGCCAGATGCCGCGGTCGGTGCCGATCTGCAGGAAGCACAGCCGCGCGCGGAACGCGTGCATCGCGTCCGCCTCGAGGTCGACGGCGAAGAGCGGCTCCGGCTCGAGCGCCTGGACGACGGCGTCCATCCCGGCGGGATCCGTCACATCGTGGATGGGCTGGCTGAAGGGGGTCACGGAGGGTCGTCTTTTACAGCGGAGGTCTCTAGGATGCCGCCCGCCGTGGACACCGGATCACGCCTGGAGAAGAGCCTGCTCGGCCACGTGGGCCGGGCCATCGCCGACTTCGGCCTCGTCGCCGAGGGCGATCGCATCATGGTCGGAGTGTCGGGGGGCAAGGACTCGCACACCCTGCTGGAGCTGCTCCGCATCCTCCAGCGGCGGGCCCCGGTGCGCTTCGAGCTCGTGGCGGTGACCCTCGACCAGGGGCACCCCGGCTTCCCCGGCCAGCAGCTGGTCGATCACTTCGCCGCCCAGGGCGTTCCGTTCCGGCTGCTCCGCGAGGACACCTACTCCATCGTCCTGGAGAAGACGCCGCCCGGCAAGACGATGTGCACCGTCTGCTCGCGCCTGCGGCGGGGAATCCTCTACAACGCGGCGGTGGAGCTCGGCTGCAACAAGATCGCCCTCGGCCACCACCGGGACGACGCGGCCGAGACGCTGCTCCTCAACCTCTTCTTCGCCGGGACGCTGCGGGGGATGCCGCCCATCCTCCGCTCCGAGGACGGCCGGAACACCGTCATCCGTCCGCTGATCTACGCCCCGGAGGCGGAGATCGCCGAATTCGCGGCGGCGAAGCGCTTCCCGATCATGCCCTGCGACCTCTGCGGGACCCAGGAGCAGCTGCAGCGCAAGCGGATGAAGCGGCTGCTCGACGACCTCGAGACCGAGATCCCCACCGTCCGCAGCAGCATCCTCTCGGCGATGGGCAACGTGCGTCCGTCCCACCTCGCCGACCGCGCGCTCTTCGACTTCGCGGCCCTCGGCGCCGCCCCGGAGAAGGAGCGAGACGCAGCATGAGTCCCGAGACCGCCGGCACCACCCGGACCGACCGCAACGCCGCCCTGGTGGAGGTGATGCTCCTGGCGGCCATGGCCGACGGACAGCTCACCGAGGGGTCCATCCAGGCGCTGCTCCGCCGGGTGCTCGAGCGGCCCGAGTTCGACGGCACCAGACCCGAGGAGATCAGCGATCTCGTCGAGAAGAGCGTGAAGCGGCTCGCCTCGGAGTCGAGCCTGGAGGCCATCCTCCAGCGCCTCCGCGATCGCCTCCCCACCCACCAGAACCGCCTCCTCGCCTTCGGGCTCGCCGCCGCCATCGCCCTCGCCGACCAGCGAGCCACCCGGGCCGAGCTGGGGCTGCTCAAGACCTTCCAGGCCGCGCTGGGCATCTCCGAGGACGAGGTGGCCGAGCTGGTGGACGTGGTCGAGTCCGGCCGGTCGCTGAACGAGGTCCTCGGCGAGCCGCTGGAGCGCCTCTACGCCGAGGTGATGGTCCTGGTGACCGCCGCCGACGGGAAGGTCAAGTCCGCCGAGTCGCGCGCGCTCATCGAGTCCCTGGCCTCGGACCCGCTGTTCCAGGAGATCGACGCCGCGCGCGCCCAGTCGTACCTCAGCGCCTCGGTGCAGGCGCTGGCCGAGCAGGGGCTTCCCGAGAGGCTCCGGGTGCTCGCCCACGGGCTCACCACGCATGCCCAGCGGGCGCGCGCCTTCGGGCTCGCGGTGCGCATCGCCCAGTCTTCGGGCAAGCCGTCCGCGGCCGAGCTCCGCATCCTGGACATGCTCCAGGCCACCTTCGGGCTCGCCGACGACGAGGTCGCTCGGCTCCGGTCCGAGGTCGGTTGAACGATGGAGAGCACGTGACCGCCCCGCGCAGCGCCTTCCGCCTCGGCTTGCCCTCGTCGCTCCCCGTCGCGCCGGCCCCCGGTGCCGCGAGCCGGCTCACCCGTGTCCTCTCCGGCATCGTGGGCCGCCAGGTCTCGGTGGTGGTGTTCCCCGAGTACGACGGGCTCACCGAAGCGATCCGCCGCGGCGAGGTGGACGCCGCCTGGGCCCCGCCGCTGGTGGCGGCCCGCGCCGAGGCGCTCGGGGCGCGGGTGATGGTCCGGCCGCTGCGGCGCGGCTCGGTGCGGTCCCGCTCGGCGCTGCTGGTGCGGTCCGACTCGAGCCTGCAGCTCGAGACGCTGGGGGGCAGCACCGCGGCCTGGGTGGATCGGACGTCGCTCGCCGGACATCTCCTTCCGCTCGCCTGGCTGAGGGAGCGCGGGCTCGAGCCGGGGCGGCTCTTCGGCCAGCAGCTGTTCCTCGGGAGCTACCAGGCCTGCATCCAGGCGCTGCTCGGCGGCGAGGCCGACGTGGCCGCGCTCTTCGCTCCGCCCGAGGGGCACGATCTTCGACTGGCGGTGGAGGAGGTCGCCCCTGGCCGCGGCCCGGACGTCCGGGTCCTCGCCTGCACCATGCCGGCGCTGCACGACGCGTGGCTGGTGGCGCCGCACGTGCCCTTGTCGGAGTCGCTCCGCATCGAGCGCGGCCTGCTCTCGATCCGCGAGCTCCCCGAGGGCACGGTGCTGCTCCGCGACGTGGTGCGCGCGGAGCGGCTCGAGCGCGCGCCCGAGCTCGGCCACCGGGAGCTCTTCGCCCGCGGCCTGTCGGATGTGACGCTTCCGTTACGGGCAGAAGTGTCTGCTTGAACGCTCCCCAACCGTCCTGCTACGTCCACCAGTCCACGATGCGTCCACGCGGCGGCGGAGGGTCCCTGCGCTCCTGGGCGGTGCCGAGCCTCATGGTCGGCGCCGTGGCCACGCTCGTCGACGTGGGCGTCCTGCTCGGTGCGATGCGCTGGCTGCACGCCTCGAGCGCCGAGGGCGCGATGCTCGGCGTCGCGGTGGGGAGCACCGTCGCCTTCCTGGGCAATCGCCGCTTCGCGTTCCGCAGCTCGGCGACCGCCCTGCTGCCGGAGGCGCTTCGGTTCCTCGCCGGGACGATGGCCGGCATGCTGGTGCACGCCGCGCTGGTGCGGACCCTCGCCGACCGCCTGGGCGTGCCGGTGGTGCTGGCGAAGCTGGTCTCGGACGTCTGCGTCTTCACCTTCGGACAGCTCTTGCTGCTCCGCTTCTTCGTGTTCCCGGCCCGGCGGAAGCTCGAGGCGCTCGGCCGCTCCCGCGCGCCGCGCTGGGACGTGCCCGAACCGGGCCTGGACGCGCCGGTCGCCCGCGTGGGCTGATCAGCGGCTCAGGAGAGCGACCGGCCGCCCTCCGGCGTCGGGTCCGCGGAGCTCGGCAGCAGGAGAATCGCCAGCGCGCGCGCCTGGACCTCGCTGCCGCACCGGTACTCCTGCACCTTCCCGTTGGTCTCCACCCGGAGGATCCACATGTCCTCCTCCTGCCGGACGAGGGGCAGATCTGGGCTGTCAGGAGTCGAGTCCATCGCGCCTTTCGTCACCTCGAAGCAGGGTCCATGCCGGGAGAACACCCCGTGAAGACGCCGAGTTGCAAAGCCCGCCACCATTCGCGAATTGGCAGTCCGCAGACGCTGCTATGCAAACTTTGCAGCGTCTTTGGGCTCCGTCCATTCCCAGGCGCTCCGGTATCCACCGAGCGACTGGGCGCGCTCGATGAGCCGGGCATAGAAGGGGTGGCCGCCGAGGGTGGCGCTGTCACCCACCACGAAGGTGTGCACCTTTGCCCGGGTCAGCGCCACGTTCATCCGGCGCAGGTCGGTGAGGAAGCCCAGCCGCCCTTCCGTGTTGCTCCGGACACAGCTCACCAGCACCGCCTCGGCCTCGCGGCCCTGAAAGGCGTCCACCGTGTCCACCTCGATGCCCAGCGGTTCGAGCAGCGGGCCCATCCGCGCCGCCTGCGCGCGGTACGGGGTGATGACCGCGATCTGCCCCGGCAGGAGGCCCGCGGCGAGCAGGGCGCGGGCCCGGGCCAGCACCACCTCCGCCTCGCCCGGGTTCTCCAGGCTCTCGCTCCCCTCGGGCGCGACCTCCTCCCAGCCCTTCCCGGCCGAGTCGAGGAAGAGGAGCGGCGGGGCGTCGAGCGACGTGCCGGGGAGCACCGTGGAGAGCGTCCGGTCGGCCACGGAGGGATGGGCGCGGAGCTCGCCACCGTAGAATGCCCGCGACGGGAGCTCCATCAGCTCGGCATTCATCCGGTACTGCTCGCGGAGCATCTGTCGCACCGGCTCGCCATGGAGCGCGAGCAGCCGCTCGAAGAGGCTGGTGGCGAGTCCGCCGGCCGCGGCCTCCTGCGAGAGGATGGTGGGCGGGAGCTGCCGGTGGTCGCCGGCGAGGACCACCCGCTCGGCCCGGAGGAAGGCGAGGAGGGTGAGCGGCTCGGTCGCCTGCGTGGCCTCGTCCACCAGCGCCAGCGGGAAGCGCAGCGAGGAGAGCGGGGCTCCGCCGAGCGCGGTGAGCGTGGCGCAGAGCACGTCCGCTCCCTCGAGCACGTCGCGCACCGCCTTCCGCTCCAGGGCCCGGGCGTCGTCCATGAGCGCGCGGGCCTCGGCCTGCGCCGAGCGGGCGTTGGCGAAGCGCTCGCGGCTCCGGCCGCGCTGCCGCTGCTTCCGGGCGTGGCCGAGGAGCTCGAAGGCGTCGTCGAAGAGCTGCCGCGCGAGCGCCCGGTCCGGGTGCTGCTCCACCCGGACGTCCAGGGTGTGCTCGACGAGCCGCGGCGAGACGCGCGCCGGGTGGCCCACGCGCACCACGCGGAGACCCTCGGCGAGGCACAGCTCCACCAGGTGGTCCACCGCCGCGTTGCTCGCCGCGGTGCCGAGGATGCGCCCGTGGCGAGCCACCGCGTTCCGGGCCACCGCGGCGAGCACGGTGCTCTTGCCGGTGCCGGGCGGGCCATGGACGCAGAAGAGGTCGCGGGCGGCGAGGGCGTGCTCCACGGCGCTGCGCTGCTCGGGGTTGAGCGGCTCGATGCCCTCGGGCGGGTGCTCCGGCTCGAACCGCGGGGACTCCTTGCCGAGGAGCACGTCGCGCCGGCGCCTCGGGGCACCCCGGTCTCCTGCTGCCACCTCGACCACTGCGGTGTCGGTGCGCCCGAACGTCACGTCGTCGGCGACCAGGTCCAGCACCAGCCGGCCGCTGCGGACGAAGTCGGGCGGAGGGCGATCGAACGCCAGCTGGGCGCGGTCTCGCCCGCCGCGGACAACCAGCGCACGCTCGGGCGGCGCCACCTCGGCGCGCCGGGGCCGGGCCTCCACGACGTCCCCCGGGCCAAACGGGTTGCGCCAGGGGACTCCGCCGGCGCGGGCCAGGGTCACCAGAAAACGGCCCCCGAGGCCCACGTCCTCGTCGATGGCCTCGAGGTCCCCGGCGGAGAGGCCCCGCGCCTCGCGCTCGCCCTGGGTGAGCTGGGAGCGTTCGCTGGCCAGCCGCTGCTCCTCCGAGCGCCGCTCGAGCACCAGGAGCTGACGTAGGAGTTCGAAGTGCTCGGGTCCGAGCGGAGCGGCGGCCATGCCCCATCGTGCCAGACTCCGACGAAGGGACGGCCGGCGGTCGGGGCCGGGCCGTCAGGAGGCGGGTGCGGTGATGACGCCCACCCGCCGCATCTCGGCGCCGGCGGCCTTGACCAGATCTCGCATGAACTCGTCGAGTCGCTCGGGGTTGGTGGTCTCGCTCGTCCCGACCCAGAGGAGCCTGTTCTGCCGCAGGTCGAACACCAGCGTCTCCACGCGGACCACCGTGTCGGTCACCACGTAGCCGGGGCTGTACGCCGAGCTCCAGCCGTAGCCGTAGTACGGGCCCCAGCCGCCGTAGGGACCTGAGCCGGTGTAGGTGGGCGGCACGTAGGTCTGCTGCTTGTTCACCGCGATGGGGCGCATGGCGAAGAGCGCCACCGCTCCGGAGTCCTGGATGGCCGCCGCGGCCTTCTCCCGGTCGCCGACCTGGTCGGTGGGGATGAGGCTGAAGGAGGGGATGGGACGGAGCCCGCGCTGCCGCAGCTCCTCGCCCAGGAGATCCTCACCAGTCCGGCGCGTGGTCTCCTCCTTGCTGATGACCATGGCGATGACCAGGTCGCCCGGCTTGACCGAGAGCGGGGCGGCGTCCGGCTCCTTCCAGGTGTTGACGAAGCGTGTGCTGGCGGTGCAGCCGGCGAGCGCGAGCGTGAGGAGGGCGGTGCAGACCCGGGAGAACCTCGGGGACATGGAAGCTCCTTGTCGTGGCACCCGGCACGCTGCGCTCACCCGGTGCCCGGACGCCAGCGCGGCGAGATGGTCCCAAAGGGGCATTGACGTGCCCGCCGTCAGGTGGGCGGTTGCAGGCGGATGGGCTCGGGCCTTATGGGCTGCCCCATGCACCCGCCCGGCCGCCGTAACCGACTCGCTGCCGAGTCGTCGCCGTACCTTCGCCAGCACGCGACGAACCCGGTGGACTGGTACCCCTGGGGCGACGAGCCGCTCCGGCGGGCGCGTGACGAGCAGCGGCCCATCCTCCTCTCCATCGGCTACTCGGCCTGCCACTGGTGCCACGTGATGGCCCACGAGTCCTTCGAGGACCCGGACACCGCGCAGCGGATGAACGCGCACTTCGTGAACGTAAAGGTGGACCGCGAGGAGCGGCCCGACCTGGACCAGGTCTACCAGGGCGTGGTGCAGCTGATGGGTGGGCAGGGCGGATGGCCGCTGACGGTGTTCCTCACCCCGGACCTGGTGCCGTTCTATGGGGGGACCTACTTCCCGCCCGAGCCGCGCCACGGGTTGCCCTCATTCGGGATGCTGCTCGAGGCGCTGTCGCAGGCCTGGACCGAGAAGCGCGACCAGGTGCAGGCCCAGGCCGGCGAGTTCAAGGAAGGCCTGCGCCAGCTCGCGACCTACGGGCTCGGCACGCTCGTCACCCCCGTCTCGGGCGACGACGTGGTGGCGGCGGGGAAGGCGCTGGCCCGGGCGCTGGACCCGGTCGAGGGCGGCTTCGGCGGGGCGCCAAAGTTCCCGAACACCATGGGGCTCGCGCTGCTGCTCCGGGGGTGGCGGCGGAGCGGGAACGGGGCGCTGCGCGAGGGTGCGCTCCACTCGCTCGAGCGGATGGTGACCGGCGGCATCCACGACCAGCTCGGAGGCGGCTTCCACCGCTACAGCGTGGACCGCTTCTGGCGGGTGCCACACTTCGAGAAGATGCTCTACGACATCGCGCTGCTCCTGCACCTGCTCGCAGAGGCGCAGCAGATCTCGGCGCACGAGAAGTGGGTGGAGAGCGCGTCGCGGCTGGTGGAGTGGCTGGGGCGGGAGATGACCGACGCGGCCGGCGCGTTCCACGCCACGCAGGACGCCGACAGCGAGGGCGAGGAGGGGAAGTACTTCGTCTGGAGCCCGGCCGAGCTCGAGGCGGTGCTGGGGCCGGAGGATGGGCGGCGGGCGGCCGCGGCGTTCGGGGTCACGGCGCAGGGGACCTTCGAGCACGGGCGCAGCGTGCTCGAGCGCCGGGTGCCGCTGGCGGAGCTGGCGCGTGCCACCGGGAGCACCGAGGACGACACGGGGCGCTGGCTGGACGGCGTCCGCGCGCGGCTCCTCGCCGAGCGGTCGAAGCGGGTGCCGCCGGGGCGGGACGACAAGGTGCTGGCGGGGTGGAACGGGCTGATGATCCGCGGGCTCGCCTTCGCCTCGCGGGTGTTCGAGCGACCGGAGTGGGCGGAGCGCGCGGCGGGTGCGGCGGGCGCGGTGCTCGGTCGGCAGCTCCAGGGCGGACGGCTGTTTCGTGTGCACCAGGACGGGGCCAGCAAGGTGGACGCCTTCCTCGAGGACTGGGGAGGGCTGGCCGCGGGGCTGGTCGCGCTCTACCAGGCGACGTTCGAGCCGCGCTGGCTCGAGGCGGCAGTGCAGCTCGCCGACGGAGCGCAGGAGCGCTTCTGGGACGAGGAGCACCGGGCCTACCGGACCGCCCCGCGCGGACAGGCGGATCTGGTGGTGGAGGCGTACGCGCTACACGACAACGCGGTGCCGTCGGGCGCGAGCCTCCTCACCGAGGCGAACCTCGTCCTGGCCGCGGTGACCGGCCGCCACGCCTACCTCGCCCGCGCCGAGGCGTACCTCTCGCGGATGCGCGACGCGGCGCTGGCGAACCCGTTCGCCTACGGGCACCTGTGGTGCGCGGCAGACCTGCTCGCGGACGGAGCCCCCGACGTGGCGCTGGTCGGGGCCGCGCGCGCACAGGGACCGTTCCTCGCCCTGCTCGGAAGGACCTACTCCCCGACGCTCTCGGTGGCCGCCTTCGAGCCGGGAGCGGCGCCTGCGCTGCTCTCCGAGCTCGCCGAGGGGAAGACGGCCGCCGGAGCCGATCTCGCCGCCTACCTGTGCAGGAACTTCACCTGCACCCTGCCGGCGCGGTCGGTCGATGCGCTGAAGGCGGAGCTTCGGCGGTCCGGCCTGGTGGCGCCGGCCGAGGACGCGGAGCCGGTGGCGGACGACGACTGACTGGCGGCAGCCGCTGGAGATGCACTGGACTCACCACCGACCTGCTTCTCACGGAGAGCAGGAATCATTTCTCATTTCGACGGGGGCTCGGGCAGAGCGCCGGCCGCCGGGGCGGCGGGCGCGATGTTCCTCGCCTGCGCCGCCAGCTCCACCACCTTGTCCACTGGACGGAGCACCGTCATCACCGAGTCCGACCCGCGCCCGCCCGCCTGCGCATCGATGCTGGTGGCGAAGCGCTTCACGAGGAACCCGAGCGGGACGCCGTCCGCGGTGTACGCCAGCGAGCCCACGAAGCTCGAGGTCTCGCCATCGGTCACGTAGTACGGCGCGGGTCCGCGCACGTACGCCCGCACCTCGCCGGTGGCCACCGCCAGCGCCCGGCTTCCCAGCTTTCCCAGTCGACCGAGGACGAAGACGCGCGTCAGGAGCGGCACCGTCCCGGAGCGTGGCCTCACCGTGACTGCGGACAGCTTCAGCCCCGCGTCACGCGGCCGGATGAAGGCCAGGTCCAGATCGCTGTCCTTGAGGACCACCGCCGCGTCGAGCTCGGTCCCGTCCTCGAGGAGGATCACCGTCTCCTTCACCTCGGACTCGAGCGTCACCCGCTGCCGCTGCGCGTCCACCATGCGGCGGATCGCGCCCGACGGGTCGATGCTGGAGGCGCTGGCCACCGTCAGCCCCGAGGGGTCGATCACCACCCCCGGCACCTCCATCTTCTGCTCGTGCTCCTGGCCTCCGAGCTTGAGCTTCAGCACCAGCCGGATGGTCACCACCGCCTTCCCGCTCTGCTCGGCGGTGGCGCGTGCGGTCGCCTCGAGGTCCCCTGAGGTCGCCGTCACCAGCACGGCGATGAGCCCGAGGGCGCCGGCGCCGCTCATCGGGAGGCCTCCTTCGTCTCGCCCCAGGTGGGCTGCACCTCGACGAACAGCGTCTGCACCCCGCGCCGGACGAAGAAGACAACCTCGCCCGGCTTCTTCTCCTTCATCGCGCGGAGCAGCTGTTCCAGCTCCTTCACCTCGCGCACCGTCTTGCCGTCGACCGCCAGCACCAGGTCGTCGGTGCGGAGCCCGCCCACCGACGCCCAGCCGCCCGCGTCTACCTGGCTCACCAGCGCCCCGGTGGTCTCCTTCGGCCAGCGGCGCTTCACGCGATCGAGGTAGGAGATGTCCCGCGCATGGAACTCGAGCGTCACGTCCTCGTAGACCCGGAGCTCGTTCTCCAGCCGCGGCGCCTCCTTGAGCGTCACCGGGAGCTCGATCGGCTTCCCGTCGCGGAGGACCGCGAGCAGCGCCTTGCTCCCCGGCTTGTAGGCGCGGAGCAGCGCATCGAACACGTCCGCGTCCTGGGGCTCGCTCGCCTCGACCAGCGCGTCGTCCACCTTGGTGACCACGTCACCGACCCGGAGCCCGCTCCCGTCGCCGTCGGGGAGGATCTGGGTGACCCGCGCGCCCTTGCGCCCCTTGTACCCGAGCGCGGTGGCGAGCTTCGGCGAGAGAACCTGCGTGCTCACCGGCAGCCAGCCCCGCCGCGCCTCCTGCGGCGGCTCCTGCGGCGGCCGGATCCCCACCTCCACCACGGTGAGCTGCTTCTCCGCCCCCCGCTCGAAGCCGACGATGGTGGGAACCGGCGCCTTCGCCGCGCGCACGATGTCCGCCGTGGCCTTCGCCAGGGCCTCCGGCGAATCGACCGGCTTGCCCGCCACCGAGACGATGACGTCCTCGCGGCGCAAGGCCGGCACCGCCTTGTCCGCCGGGCCGCCCGGCCGGAGCGTGCCCACCAGCACCCCGCGGGTGTCCGGACGCTGCAGCTCGATGGCCTCCACCCGGGTGAGCCGGCGGGAGGTCATGCCCCACTCCTTGAGCTCGGTCTCTCGCCCCCGCGCCGCGTCCCGCTCGAGCGGGGAGAGCTTCAGCTCGAGCTGCTTCGTCCCGCGGACCAGCTGCACCGCGAGCGGCTTCCCCGGCGTCCGCTGCAGCAGCTCGTTGGTGAAGGCCGGCAGCTGGGTCTCGAACCGTACCGTCACCGGCCGTCCCTCGACCGACACGAGGCGGTCGCCGGGCTGGACGCCCGCCTTGTCCGCCGGGGTCCCGGGCAGCACCCCCGAGACGAGCACGCCGGTCATCGAGGCCGGCGCGTCCTTCAGCAGCGGCTGGAGGGTCATCCCGGTCCAGGCCCGCTCCACCTTCCCCTTCGCGATGAGCTGCTGCGCGACGGCGCTGGCGAGGTCGGCGGGGATGGCGGCGCCGAGCCCCATCACCAGCTCGTTGATCCCGATGATCTCGCCGTCCAGGTTCACCAGCGGGCCGCCGGAGTTGCCGGGGAAGATCTGCGCGTCGTGGCCGATCCACTTCACCACCGAGCCTACGTTCTCGCCCTCGATCTCGATCGGCCGCGGGATGCGGAGGTCGACGTTGGCCACGATGCCCCGGGTCACCGCCTGGGACAGCGCCAGCGGGCAGCCCATCGCCAGCACCGTGTCACCCACCCGGACCGCCTCGGAGTGCCCGAACGCCGCCGTGGGGAGCGGCGCCGAGCCCTTCGGCCGCCGCGAGACGTCGAGCTTGACCACCGCGATGTCGCTCAGCGGGTCCGTCCCCACCAGGGTCGCCTCCAGCTCCTCGCGGGTCGGGAGGATGACCCGGATGGACGTGGCCCGCCCGACCACGTGGTGGTTGGTGATGACGTGCCCCTCTGCGGAGATGATCACTCCGGAGCCGGTGGCCCCGGCCTTCTTCTCTCGCCCACCCTCGCTGTAGGTCGAGAGCACGTGGATCTGCACCAGTGACGGATAGACCCGGGCGATGGCCCGGGCGACGGCCGGGTCCGAGTGCGGGAGCGGGGCTGTGTCCTGCTCGGCCCCGCTGGCCAGCGCGGCCGGGAGCATCGCGGTGAGGAGCAGCATCCGGAGGACGGGCATCCGGCGACGGTACTACGCCCCACCGCAGGCCCGAACGGATCCACTTCCCCTCGACGGTCGCGCGCCGTCGGGGCTCAGCCGCCCTCGGGCGGGGAGAGCATCGTCCGGATGTACCGGGGAGCCGGAGAGCCGTGCGAGAGCAGCTGGTCGTGGTAGGCGCGCTCGCTGAACCCGGGCCTGGCCTGGGCGGCCTCGCGGAGCTTCTCCATCTCGAGGAAGCCGTAGAAGTAGGTGCTGAGCTGCGCGCTGGTGAGCCGCGCCCGCTTCCACTTGCCCACCGCCTCGCCCTCCTCCTGGAAGGCGTCGCGGGTCATGAGCTCCAGGGCCTGCTGCTCGTCCATGGTGCCGGCGTGGATGCCGTGGTCGAGCAGCGCGTTGGCCGCGACCCGGAGCACCATCTTCTGCTGCTGCAGCTTGACCTTCGGGCCCCCGAATCCCTTCGAGGCCATCAACCACTCGCTGTACACCGCCCAGCCCTCGACGAACGGGCCGCTGGCCAGCACCGCCCGGAGCTTCGAAGGGAAGGCGTTGCTGTGCATGATCTGCAGATAGTGCCCGGGCATCGCCTCGTGCACCGTCAGGTCGGCGAGCATCGACGCGTTGTATTCGCGGAAGAACGACTCGACCCGTCTGGCCGGCCAGTCGGACGGCGGCGGAGAGATGGCGAAGAACGACTCCGGCCTGGGCTCGAGCGGGCCCGACGAGTCGCAGTAGGCCACCGCGACTCCGCGCCGGTACTCGGGCATCTCCACCACCCGCAGCGGCTCGTCCGGGACGCCCACCAGGTCGTGCTCCCGGACGAAGCGGGTCGCCTTCTCCAGCCAGGTTCGCGCGTCCCCGAGGATGCTCTGGCTAGTCGGCCTCTGCTCCGCGAGATGGTCGAGCACCCGGCGGACGAACGCCCGGCGTTCCTCGGGCGTGCGGAGCGGGGGCAGCGGGCCCAGGCGGTCCTCGGCCCACACCTGCCTCGCGGTATCGACCATCGCCTCCTGGGTCCGGTCGATGAGCGAGCGGGCGCTCCGGGCGAGGGAGTCGGGGTCCACCTCGTCCCCCAGCACGAACCGCAGCTTGGCGGCAAAGCGCTCGCGTCCGAGCCGGAACGAGCCGTCGGAGCGCGGGAGCAGCTGCTGCTGCAGGAACGACTGAAAGGTGTGCAGCGCCTCCGCTGCCCGCCCAGCCGCCGCGGGCACGGCGGGGACGTCCCTGAACTGCGCGGGGAGATCCTTCTCCGTCAACGCGAGGAGCCCGGCGGTCTGCTCGATGGCGGTCTCGGTCTCGATGCGCGAGGGCCGGGTGAGCCGGCCCCTGGCCACCGCGACCAGGGCAGGGATGCTGTCGAGGCGCGAGGCGAGGCTTTCGGCGCGCGAGGCGCGGGTTCCGAACTCCCGGTTGATGAGCGGATCGAGCCCTTCGCCGATGAGGCCCGTGTAGTAGCGCGGCTGGACCTCGGCCGGCCTCAGCTGCGACAGGGAGAAGAGCGAGAAGCGAAGCTCGTTCTCGAGCATCTCCGCGTCCACGCGGGCCTCGGGCCCGAGCGTGCTCCGGTCGATGCCGCCGAGCCGGGCGAGCATCTCCTCCTCGAAGCGCCGCTCCTGCACGTCCCCGTCGCCGCTGACATCGGGCCAGCGACCGTCGTACCGATGGTCGCCGAGGAGCGTGGCCTGGGAAGGAAAGAGCGAGAGGTAGCGGTCGAGGTAGTCATGCGAGAGCGTGTCGAAGGCTTGCTGGGCGCTGACCGGTGGCATGGTCGGTCCAGGAGAGTGCGCGCATCCTGCGGCGAGGGCGGCGGCGAGAAGGAGAGTCCGGGGGAGCGGCATGGTCTCGGGTCAGCGCGCGTCGGCGCGGTGGCTCTGCATCCGACGCTCGATCTCCTCGGCGTCCCTCGGGATCGCCCGGGTGAGCACCTCGGCGCCGGTCGGGGTGATCAGGATCTCGTCCTCGATCCGAACCCCGAACCCGCGCTGCGGCAGGTAGATGCCCGGCTCCACGGTGAGGACCGCGCCCGCGGGCAGCGGCGCTTCGTAGTCGCCGGCGTCGTGCACCTCGAGCCCCACGAAGTGGCAACAGCCATGCAGAGAGGCATCGTGGTACCCGGCCTCGTCGATGACCTTCCGCACCGCCCGCTCGAGCGTGCGCGGCGTCACGCCGGCCTTCGCCGCGGCGATACCCGCCGCCTGCGCCTTGAGGACGATGTCGTAGATCTCCCTCTGCTCGGGGCTGAACCTGCCGGACACCGGATACGTACGGGTCACGTCGGTGGCGTAGAACTGCTCCTCGGCGCCGGCATCCACCACCACCAGCTCGCCTTCCTTCATCGCCCGGTCGTCCTTGGGGTAGTGGAGGATGGCGCCGTTCGGCCCGGAGCCGACGATGGAGTCGTAGGCCACGTGCCGTGAGCCGGAGCGCCGGAACGCGTCCTCGATGGCGTCCTTCAGCTCGAACTCGCGGATGCCTGGCCGGAGCGCCTCCAGCACCCGCGCGTGCCCGGCGGCGGTGTGCTCGATGCTCCTGCGCATCAGCTTGATCTCCTCGGGCTCCTTCACCTCCCGCATCCGGGCAAGCGTGTCGTGCCGGTCGTTCACCTTGCAGCCGTCGGCGACCTGCGATCCGAGCGAGCGCTCCAGCGCATCGGCGTAGTAGGTCATCACCTTCGGCTTCGGCTCCGGCGCGGGAACGAGCTGCCCTACGAAGTTGAGGCCCCCGTGGCGGCAGGCGCGAAGCAGCGCGCGGGGGAGCCGGTCGGCCCGGAAGATCTCCGCGATACCGCTGGTGCTCTCGAGGAGCTGCGACGGCAGCTTGGCGCGCTCGCCCTCCCACTGCCCCCGCTCGACGTCGAGCGGCCGGAGGAAGAGCACCTCCGGATCGGGCGAGCCCGGGTCGAGCAGCAGCGCCGCCCCCGGCTCGTCGATGCCCGTCAGGTAGTAGAAGTCCATGCCCTCGCGGAGACCGTCGAACCGTCCCTCGTTCACGATGAGCGTGGCCCCGGTCTTCACCTTCTCCATCAGCGCCTTGCGCCGCCTCCGGTAGACCTCGGGGCCGAGCGTCCCGGTGGGGCCGATGGTGCGTGGCTCGGGCGCCACGCCCGGCTTCAGGTACTTGCCGACCGGGAGCGGCCTGGGAATGTCCTGGGCGGGTCCGGGCGGGTCGGCAGCGAGGAGGACGAGCGCGAGGAGTGGACCTGCGTGCATGGAGCCGGTGAGCATCGCCGTCCTGCCCAGGCCCGGCAACGCCGGAGTTCGGCCGATGCGGTCAGCGGCCCTCGTGCGGATGCCAGTGGCCGGGCCGGCGCTCCCAGTGGCCCTCGTCGCGGCGGATCCAGGAGGGGCGAAGGTTGTGGGACCCGGGGTGTGCGTCGTTCGCCACGTGACTCGCGCCGCCGGGCCGGGCAGGCTGGTCTCGCCGGAGGTCAGCGGACGTGTTCGGACTGTGCTCGTGGATCGTCGTCGGGCTCATCGTAGGCGCCATCGCCCGGGCACTCTTCCCGGGGCGTCAGCCCATGGGCTGGATCGGCACCGCGCTCCTCGGCATGGCGGGCTCGCTGGTGGGCGGGTTCCTGAGCTCGCTCCTCTGGCATGGGGGCCTCCGGGTGCTGCACCCCGGGGGGATCATCGCCTCGGTGCTCGGGGCGATGCTGCTGCTGTGGATCGTCTCGAGGCGCTAGAGCGCCACGCGCGAACGGACTTCCGGGTCCAGGCGGAGTGTCCGAGGCCGTGGTCAGAGCGGAACCAGGCGCACGTCCACCTCCTCGGGTGCGTAGCCGAGCTTGCAGCACCCGGTGACGTCCTCCGCGTCGTTCGGCTGGACATCGATGAGAAAGCTCACTGGGTGGTAACCGGGCGCCGTGACCTCCACCGGGACAGGGCCAGCCCCGTACGGGATCCCGCCGTCGGACAGGGAGACCGCGCACGCCGACGGACAGTCGAAGGCAATGCCGTTGACCTGGGCGGAGTGGATGATGCCTCCATCCCAGACGTCCAGGACGCGCGCGGTGAGCGCCGGCGGCTTCCCAGGGCAGGATATCGCCTCGCAATGAAAACAGCTCTGGAGCAAGGGCGCTGCGAGCGCAAGCGGCACGACGAGCCAGACCCGGCGAACTCCTTGAACCGGTCTCCCTGTCCGCGCTGCGTCCGGCCTGCTCGGTCCGCGGAAGAACGAATCCGGCGCTCCCACCGAAGACTGCGTCGGGGGCCGTGTCGGTGCCGGAAGGCGCTCGGCGGGTTTGCTCACCCCTTCGAGCGTAGAGCAGCCAGGGCCCGGCGTCAGGCGGGCCGCAGTCTCCCGGCTCGGAGCTCCGGCTGCGAGAGGAGAGTCCGGGCCACCGGACGCCCGATGCGGATCTCGGGAGCGCCCCCGGGCCAGCTCCTCACCTCGCCGAGACCACCTTCAGCTCGCCGAGGAGCGGCATGATCTCCGCGCTGCTCTCCTCGCCGAGCGTGAGGTGCGTGGCGTCCGCCACCGGCTGGCCAAAGGTCGGGTCGAGCTGTGTCCAGGTGCCGACCCACGCCTCCACCCACTCGTGCCAGTAGAGCGCGGGCACCCCGTCCTCGTTCTGCACGTACACCACGCCGTCCACCCGGCGGGCCGGAATGCCGAGAGCGCGGAGCAGGGAGATGCTGAGAAGCGAGTGCTCGGTGCAGTCGCCCCGCATCGTCCGGAGCACGTCGGTCGCCCGGTCGGCGCTCGCTCCGTAGTCCTTCTTCATCGTCCGGCCCACCCAGGCGACCACCTTCTTCGCCGCGGCGTAGGCGTCGGTCTCGCCCCCGGCGATCTCCTTCGCCTTGGCCACGATGGCCCGGTTGTCGGACTCGACCAGGATCGACGACTTCAAGTATTCGGCGGTGTCCGGAGGGTGCGGGGCCCCGCGCCTCACCAGCTTCTCAGGCTCGGGCGGCGCGGCGCGGATGATCACCTCCGACTTCCCGGCCCCCAGGTCCTTGTAGCTCTGGCGGTCGGTCTGGCGGTGGAACTTGTCCGGGAAGCCGGTGAGCACCAGCGACCACTCGCCCGGCACCTTCCGAGCCGAGGCTGGCGGGGCGCTCGGAAGGACCAGCCGGGTCAGCCCGAAGATCTCCACCCGGTCCAGCCGCTCGGCGACCGACCTCGGCTCCGCCCGGCCAATCATCGCCGAGCCGTAGGACATCTCCACCACCGCGCCGTCGGGCGCGACCACCGCCTGCATCGGCACCTTCTCCTTCTCGGAGACGATGCTGGCCTTCCGGAGCAGCACCGAGACGCCGTTGACCACCCGGCGCTCCTCGGCGAGGGGGGTGGTGGTCATCCGGTACTGGGCGAGGTCGGTCCCGTCCAGCGCCATGCCCGAGACCTCCTTGCCCCGGAGCAGCGCCACCCGGAGCTGGTCGGCGTCCTCCACCGTCTCTTGGATCGGGGCAAGGGTGAAGGTGTCGTCCGCCTGGCCGGGCCGGTGCCGCTTCACGCTGAAGCCGGTCGGCGTCGCCTTGCCGGTGAGGACCTGGTTGCCGCCGTCCCCCTCGTCCTTGATCACGAACGAGAGCAGCTTGCCCCCGGGCCGCGACTCGTAAAGGCGCTCCTCGTGGTGGCGCCGTTCGGCGGTGTTGTTGCCCACCACCGCCTTGAAGACGAAGTCGGCGACGGAGCGGACCTCGGGCCGGCCCGGGACCGACTCGAGGTCGGTGAAGTACCAGCCCACCTTCTTGTTCACGAGGTAGAGGCCGAAGTACTCCCCTCCCTGCGGGCGCGGGGCGCGCAGCACGTCGGAGGTCGGCTCCCCCCGCACCGGGGGGACGCCAGTGGAGCCGCGCGAGGCCGCGGCGCGATCGGGCTCGACCGCCCGGACCGTGGGCGGGGCGGCCAGGAGTAGCGCGAGGGCGGGGAAGAGGACGGAGATCCGGGTCGGCCGCACTTAGAGCTTCTTCTTCAGGAGGATCAGATCGTCCCCCACCTTGTAGAAGTCCCGGAACCGGGCTTCCTCGAGGTAGCGCATCGACTGGTAGAAGCCGCGCGCCGGGCCGTAGTCCTCGGTCGCCGAGGTCTCCACCCGCACCAGCCTGGCCTTCCGCCGCCGGAGGTCGCCTTCCATTGCCGCCACCAGCCCCGCGCCGATGCCCTTTCCCCGGAGCGAGGGTTCGCTGCAGATCCAGTAGAGATCGAACGTGCCGTCGGTCATCGGCGTGGGCCCGTAGCAGACGTATCCCCCGAGCTGCCCGCTGATCAGCGCCACCAGGAGGGAGTAGTCCGGGCTATTCGGCTGCAACGCCAGGTCGATGACCTCGAGCGCGCAGCGCACCTCGTCGGGTGAGAAGTTCTCGATGCGGTCGAGCAGTCTCGCGAGGCCTTCCCTGTCTTCTGGGACGGCGGGACGGATGTCCATGGGTCCTTTCGAGCGCGACGTCCACCAGCCGTAGCGCCAGCGCCGAGTACTCCAGCCCCGCCGCCGCTGCGCTCCTGGCGAAACCCGCCTCGGGATGCAAGTCACAGTTGGGGTTGATGTCAATGACCCAGGGCTCACCGTCGTCCGAGAGACGCAGGTCCACCCGGCCGTAATCCCGGCATCCCAGCGCCTCGAAGGCGGCGAGCGCCGTGTCGACGACCCGCGCCTCGATCTCCCGAGGAAGGGTGCAGGGAACCGAGGGGCTGTCGATGCACTCGGGTGACGAGGGCTCCCACTTCGCCCGGTAGCTCACGATGTGAGGCCGGCCGTCGAACGCGCCGCCGAAGCGGATCTCGGACAGCGGCAGGGCGGTGCGAGGCGCGTTGCCCAGCAGCGAGACGTAGACCTCGCGGCCGGGCACGAAGCGCTCGACCAGCGCGGGCTGCTTGAAGGTCCGGAGCAAGCGCCGGACCGCGTCGCGGAGCCCGCGCTCGTCGGCCACGACCGAGTCGAAGTCCACTCCTACCGAGGCATCCTCCCGCGACGGCTTCACGATGAGCGGGAAGGGCAGCTCGATGCCCTCGAGCTGGGCCAGCCGCTCGACGACCCGGAACGGTGGGGTGGGGACGCCGCGGGCGACGAGCAGCTCCTTGGCCTTGTCCTTGTGGAGGGCGAGTCCGAGGGCGAGGGGGCCGGAGCCGGAGTAAGGCAGCCCGAGCAGGTCCAGGAGGCAGGGGACCGCCATCTCGCCCCGTGCATCACCCCCGATGGACTCGCAGAGGTTGAGGACCAGGTCCGTGGACCGGCCGCTCAGGGGGGCGACGATGGCGGCGGGGGTCGGTCCCACCGGGAGGACCGACACCTCGTAACCAGCCTTCCCGAGTGCCCGGGCGAGCTCGGCAGCCACCCGCTCCACGTCCGCCCTCGCCTCGCGTCCTGGGTCTTCCTCCAGAGCATCGGCGTCCGCGTTGTGCAGGAGCGTGATGTGCATGCAGTTGCCTTGTGGATGTAGCACGATCTGGCGACACGATGCGCATTCGCGATCCGATCCACGGCACCCTCCCGGTCTCCGCCGACGAGGCGGCGGTCGTGGACAGCGCCTGGTACCAGCGGCTGCGGCACGTGCGGCAGCTCGGGTTCGGCGAGCTGGCCTTCCCCGGGGCGACGCACACCCGGCACGCCCACTCGCTCGGGGCGATGCACGTGGTGGGGCGGCTCTTCGACGCAATCGCCGCCCGGAGCGACCTGCCCGACGCCACCCGGCAGCGGTTCCGGACCGCGGTGCGCCTCGCCGTCCTCTGCCACGACCTCGGCCACATGCCCCTCAGCCACGCCAGCGAGCGCATCGCGCCGCCGCGGGCCGCCCTCGGGCTGCCGGCCTGGACCGGCGCCGACGGGGGACAGGCCGAGCACGAGGACTTCACGGTGAAGCTCCTCCTGGACACCGATCTCGCCGACCTCCTCCGGGCACGGGTGGGGGACCAGGGCATCACCGGCGAGGCGCTGGCGGCGCTGGTGACTGGGCTGACACCGCCCGGCGGGCTGGACTTCCGGTACGGCGGCGCGGACTGGGCCCCCCTGCTCAGGGCCCTGGTCTCGGGCGAGCTGGACGCCGACCGGATGGACTACCTGCTCCGCGACTCCTTCTATACCGGGGTCAACTACGGCCGGTTCGACCTGGACTGGCTGGTCCAGAACCTCCACCCCGCCGAGCGGGATGGCCGGGTGGAGCTGGCGCTCTCGCGAAGCGCGGCCTTTGCTTTCGAGGATTTCCTGTTGAGCCGGCACCACATGTTCCTGTCGGTGTACCTGCACCACACCGCGGTGAGCTTCGACTGGATGCTGGAGGCCTACTACCGGGAGGCGCCGGGCGAGTTCGAGGTTCCGGCCGACCCGGAGGCGTTCCTCCGGACCGACGACGTGGCCCTGCTCTGGGCGCTCCGGGCTTCCTCCAACCGCTGGGCGCAGCGCATCGTCCGCCGGCAGGGCTTCAAGCTGCTGGCTCAGTTCACCGAGCGGGACGAGGGCTATGACCTCGGCGCGCTGTCGGCGGCCCTGACCGAGGCGGGGGTGGAGCACTTCACGGTCGAGAGCCGGGAGACGCTGTCCCGGTACTTCGACGAGGGGGAGGGGCCCAGCCTGTACGTCCTGGATGAGTCCTCGGGACGGTTGACGCCCGTCGCCCGCTACACCCCGCTGTACCAGCGCTATGCGTCACCGGTCCGTCTGTCCCGGGCGTACGTGCTTCCGGACAGCCTGGATCGGGCGCGGCAAGTGCTGGCAGGTGTCACCGCAGCAACCCTCCGCGATGCGATAGGGTCCGCCGGCAAGCGATGAGCGAGGCGATCCCCGGGATGCAGGAGGCGCCGCCGCCGGCGGAGCCAAGAGACGCCGCGGTGGTGGTCCTGGTGCGCATGGGGCCGCGCGGACTGGAGACCTTCTGGCTGCGGCGCGAGCGCACCGTCTCCTTCGCCGCGGGCTTCTACGCCTTTCCCGGCGGACGGGTGGACGCCGGAGACACCGAGGTGCCGGTCGAGGGCGCGGGTCCCCCCGACTCACGCCTGGTGGCCGCCGCGGCCCGCGAGCTGTTCGAGGAGACGGGGGTGCTGGCCGCCCGTGGAAGGACCCCCGACGCGCCCACGCTCGCCACCGCCCGGGCCGCGTTGCTCGAGGGGAAGGAGACCTTCGCCGCCATCCTGGGCCGCCTCGGGCTCCAGGTGGACGCGCTGGACTTCGAGCCCGCGGGCCGCTGGGTGACGCCGCCCTTCATGCCGGTGCGCTTCGACGCGCGCTTCTTCCTGGTGGAGGTGCCCCCCGGAACTCGCGCCGAGGTCTGGCCGGGCGAGGCGGCCGAGGGCAGCTGGGTGCGTCCGACGGATGCGCTCACCCTGTGGCAAGAGGGACGGGCGCTGCTGCACCCGCCCAACCGCCACGCGCTGAACGTGCTCAGCCGCGTGCGGCGCACGGTGGACGCGGTGGCCTGGCTTGCCTCGCCGACCGCCGCGGACACCCGCATCGAGTTCCAGCGGGGCGTGCGGCTGGTGGCGCTGCGGACGCCGACCTTGCTCCCCGCCACGCACACCAACGCCTGGATCCTCGGGACGGGCGAGCTGCTCATCGTGGACCCGGGCGCATCGGACCCCGCGGAGCTCGAGCGGCTGACGGCGTACGTCCGCGCCCTCGCCGCCGAGGACTGCCGGCCACTCGCGGTGGTGCTCACCCACCACCACCTGGACCACGTGGGCGGGGCCCGGGCGGTCAGCGACCAGCTCGGGATTCCCGTCTGGTGTCACCCGCGGACGGCGGACCGGCTCCCGTTCCGCCCGGACCGGCTGCTCGAGGAGGGTGACGAGCTGGTGCTGGCCGGAGCGCCGGGGATGCGGTGGCGGGTGCTCCACACGCCGGGGCATGCCCGGGGGCACGTCTCGCTCATCGACACCTCGACCCGCGCGGCGGTGGTCGGCGACATGGTGGCGGGGCAGGGGACGATCCTCATCGACCCGCCCGAGGGCGACATGGCCGAGTACCTGTCCCAGCTCGCACGTCTGCGCGACCTCCCGGTCCGCGCGGTGTATCCGGCGCACGGACCGCCGCTGCCGGACGGCCCGAGCGCGTTGACCGCGGTCATCGACCACCGCGCGTTGCGCGAGCGGCGGGTGCAGGCGGCGCTCCGCTCGCTGGGGCGGCCGCTGGAGGAGATCGCGGCCGACGCGTATGCAGACACGCCAACCGCGCTGCCCTACCTCGCCGAGCGGAGCACGCTGGCAATTCTGGAAAAGCTCCGGGCGGAGGGAGTGGCGCGGGAATCGGACGGCGGCTGGATCCTGGCCTGAGCCAGGAAGCCCCGACCAGCGCACGGTCACCCGGGCTGGGCCTCAGGCCCGGGCGAAGTCGATGAAGCCCTTCTCCGGGTCCGTCGACAGGAGACGGACTCGGATCCGGTCACCCACGTCCATCCCGTGCTCGCCGCGGACCACCCGTCCTTCGGCGGCCGGCTTGAGAAGCCGGACGAAGGTGCCGTGCTCGGTGACACCAGTCACCAGGCCGTCGAACACCTCGCCCACCCGGTCGCGGAGCAGGACCGCGGCGATGACCTTCCGCATCAGCCGCTCGAGCTTGCGGATCGCCACCTCCTTCTGCGTGCAGTGCTGGGCGATGCCGTCGAGCTCGGCGTCGGGGTACGGCGCGGCGGCGCCCGCGAGCAGCGCCTTCACCAGCCGCTGGGTGACGACGTCCGGGTAGCGGCGGTTGGGCGCGGTGGAGTGGCTGTAGTCGTTGGCCGCAAGCCCGAAGTGTCCGGGTGACTCCTGCCCTGCGGGCCGCAGCACGTACTCACCGGGGCCGAGCAGCTTCACCACCGTGAGCGACAGGTCGGGGAAGTGGAGGGGGTCGCGCGTCTGCTGCCGGTCCAGGAAGCGCGAGAGCGCCACTCCGTCCGGCTCGGCCGGGAGCGTCGTCCCCAGACCCTGGGCCAGCGCGACGATGCGGTCCCAGCGCTTGGGCTTGCGGACGATGCGGGCCAGCGAGGAGCGATGGGCCGTCTCGAGGAAGCGCGCCATCACCTCGTTGGCGGCCACCATGAGATCTTCGATGAGCTCTCGGCTCCGGCTGTCCGGGATGTCCTCCAGGTCGAGCACCCGGCCGTCGGACATCACCGGGCGCGGCTCGATGGTCCGGAGCATGAGCGCCCCCGCCCGCTCACGGGCAGCCCGGAGCGCCCGCGTGGCCCGGTCTTGAAGTCGGAGCTGCTCCTCGAGCCCGGCGACCGCGCCGACCCGCGGAGGGACCGGCGCCTCTCCTTGCAGCCAGGGGGCGACCTCGGGGTAGCTCAGCTTCGCCCGGTTCCGGACCCAGGCCCGGCGAACGGCGCCGTCGGCCACCGTGCCGTCCGGCAGCACGCGGTAGCCGATGACCACCGAGAGGCGGTCGACGTCGGGGAGCAGCGAGGTGAGGTTCTCGGAGAGCGGCCGCGGAAGCATCGGGAAGACCGTCACGCCGGTGTAGAGCGAGGCGGTGTTCGCCCCCGCCCGGCGGTCCACCGGCGACCCCTCGGGCACGAGCGCGTCCACGTCGGCGATGGCCACCAGCAGCCGCGTGCTCCCGTCGGGGAGCGCCTCGGCCCACTCCAGCTGGTCGAGGTCCATCGAATCGGGGTTGTCGATGCTGGACCAGAGGAGGCCGCGCAGGTCCTCCGCGTCGCTGCTGGTCGAGGGGGCGCCCGAGCGCTGGAGGGCGGCGACCTGCGCCTCGGCGTCGGGGGGAAAGTCCGGGGTGAAGCCCAGCTCGAGCAGGGCGCGGCGGGCACGGTCGGCAAGGTCGAACGCCATGGGGGCACCATCCCAGACGGTGCCCACCGCCTGCTGCAACTTTCGCGTGGTCGCCCGGGAGAGACCCCGGAGAGCCACGATGAATGCTCTTCGTGCCCTCGGGCCGAGCGGCCGTCGGGCTCCGGAAGTCCCCCCGAGGTCCTGTGGCGAGACGTCGGCCGGGCATGCAAGAAAGAGGGGAGATGCCGTCGTCCCCCGCGTTCCGCTCCGCCGCCCCCATCGTCCGGCTCACCAACGGCTTCGTCGAGCCGTTCGACAACGCCGTGGCCGCCGCGCGCACCTGCTACAGCCCGCGCATCATCAAGGCCGAGGACGTGCGGAAGGACGAGAAGGCCCGCGCCGTCCGGGACCGCATCGCCCGGGAGACCTACCAGGCGGGCCACCACACCACGCTGCAGCACGCCACCTTCCAGTTCAGCCTGGAGAACGTGAGCCGGCAGCTCATCTGGAGCGTGCTCCACGCCCACCCCTTCTACAACTCGGAGCAGGTCAGCCAGCGCTACGTCGAGGTGAAGCCCGACCGGGTCATCGTCCCGACGCTCCCGGAGCGCGAGGAGGCGCTCTACCGGGGCGTCGTCGAGTCCCAGATGTCGGCCTACGCCCGCATCGGCTCGCTGCTGCTCCCCCGGGCCGAGGCCGAGTTCTACCGGCTCTTCCCCGGCCGCCGCCGCACGCCCGAGAAGTGGGCGAGCACGCTCAAGAAGCGCTGCCAGGAGGTGGCCCGGTACGTCCTGCCCATCGGGACGTTCGCCCACCTGTACCACACCATCTCCGGGCTGACGCTCCACCGGTACCACCGGCTCGCCGCCGCGTACGACGTGCCCACCGAGGCCCGCGAGGTCATCGCGGCGATGGTGCGCGAGGTCGAGGCCCTCGACCCGCTCTTCGTCCGCGAGCTGGAGGACCCGCTCCCCCTCGAGTCCACCCACGAGGCCCGCGCGCTGCGCGAGGCCGGGCGCTCGCTCGGCGTCGGGGGGGAGGATGCGCGGGCCCACCGGGCCGAGTTCGACGCCGGGCTCCAGGGCCGCACCAGCACGCTCGTCGACTGGAGCGCCCGGGGCGAGGCGGCCATCGCCCAGGCCGTCCGCAACGTGCTCGGGCTCCCCCGCTCGGCGCTCGACGACTCGGCGGCGCTCGAGCGGGTCCTCTCGCCCCGGCAGAACCCGTACCTCTCCGAGGCGCTCCAGCTCGGGACCAACGGCAAGCTCATGCGGACCCTGGTCCACGCGAGCTACACCTTCCAGAAGAAGCTGAGCCACGCCGCGGACAGCCAGGACCAGCGCCACCGGATGACCCCGGCCAGCCGCCCGGTGCTCCAGGCCACCTTCGTGCCCGGGGAGCCGGACGTGGTCATCCCCGCGCTGCTCGCCGAGGTGCCCGAGGCGCTCGACGTCTTCACCCGCGCCTGCGCAGAGGCCTGGGTGGCGATCGAGCAGCTGGTGCATGCCGGGGTCGCGCCGGAGCTCGCGCTCTACCTCCTCCCCAACGCCTTCCCCATCCGCTTCCTCGAGTCCGGCGAGCTGCTGCACTTCCACCACAAGTGGGTGCACCGGCTCTGCTACACCGCCCAGGAGGAGATCTGGCGGGCCTCGGTGGAGGAGGTTCGGCAGGTCCAGGCCGTCCACCCCCGCATCGCGGCCCACCTGGTGCCGCCCTGCACCCTCCGCAAGGAGGCCGGCGTCACCCCGTTCTGCCCCGAGGGCCCGCGCTACTGCGGGGTGCCGGTGTGGAATCGTTCTCTCGAGGAGTACGAGCGGCTGCTCTAGTCTCGCCCCGGCACCCGGCGCCGGCTCTCGATGCTCTCCCTCCTCGTCCTCGGCGTGCTCGCGGTCCAGCCCCCGCTCGAGCCGCCGGACTTCTCCGGGCTTCCCCCCTGGGCGCCCCAGAACCCCATCGAGGCCAACCGCAGCGTCCTCTTCGCCCCGCCGCTGATGATGCCGCGCGGTGACTGGGGCCTCACCTTCGCCCTCGACTACGCGAGCGCCATCGAGCTGTACTCCTCGGGGCCGCGGGGGATGACGCTCGACGCGGAGCTGGGCCGCTTCCAGGTCTGGTTGAGCAGGCGCATCGACGACCGCTGGTTCGCCTTCGGCCAGGTGCAGATCCAGGGCGCCTACGACGGCTTCATGGACCGGTTCATCGACTGGTACCACTCGGTGCTCGGGGTGAAGTACGGGGCCCGCGAGCTGCGCCCGATCAACAAGTACCGCTACTCCATCACCTACGAGCGGGGACAGACGATCCAGTACGGACCGGTGGACCTGGGCATCGGGGACAGCCGCATCGGCGTCGGCCGGATGCTCGGGCAGCACGCCCAGGTGCTGCTCGTGCTCGGGCTCCCCACCTCCACCGCGCCCGGCTACCGCGCGGGCATGCTCCAGACCGGGCTCATCCTGATGGGCGAGGCACCGCTGCTTCCCTGGCTCACGGTGAGCGGCTCGGTGGGCGTGGGCTTCACCCCGACGACCGGGACCCTGGCCAAGTACGAGGACACCTTCTTCGTCTCGTTCTCGGCCGGCCCGCGGGTCCGGCTCAGCTGGCGGAACTTCCTCTACGCCAACATCTTCGTGCAGACCCCGCCGTTCCACGACACCGACCTCCGCCCGATGGACCTGAGCGACTTCTCCATCGACTTCGGCTGGATGTTCCGGGTCGACCCGCGCACCGAGCTGTGGCTCGGCATCGTGGAGGACCCGTTCCCGGACGGGCCGGCGCTCGACGTGGCGTTTCGCTTCGGGATCAGGACGTCGTTCTAGGCCCGGGCCCGCCGGCGCGACTCCAGCCACGGCGCGAGCGTCCGCCAGAGCGTCGCGACGAGGATGATGGCTCCGCCGCGAATGGCCCAGGGCCCGGGGCGCTCGCCGGCGAGGAGGTAGGTCCACACCGGGTTGAGCACCGGCTCCACCAGCGCCAGGAGCGAGGCCTCGACCGCGGGCGTGTGGCGCACCCCCCTCGCGAACAGCGCGTAGCTCGCCCCGAGCTGGAACAGCCCGAGGAAGAGCACGATGCCCACGTCACGCGCGGTGGGCAGAGATCCCCGCATCGCCATGGGGAGAGACATGAGCGCCGCCAGAGCGTTCCCCCAGACGATGGCTCCCACGTTCCTGGTCCCGAGCTTCCGCAACCCGAGGATGCACAGCGCGAAGGCCACGCCGGAGGCGACCGCGACGACGTTGCCCACCGCCTGCCCGGGCGACAGCTGGTCTAGGAAGAAGAGGAAGAGCCCGACCAGGAAGAGCGGCGCCGAGAGCAGCTCGCCCTGCGTCGGCCGCTCGTGCAGGAGCACCGGGCTGAGGAGCAGCACCCACAGCGGCGCGGTGTCCTGGAGGAAGATGGCGTTGGCGCTGGTGGTGGCCTTGTTCGCCAGGACGAACAGCAGGACGGTGAAGGCGTAGGCCACCGCCACCCAGCCCACCGACCGGTCCGGCCGTCGGCGCGCGCCCGGGACGAGGGCGGCGAGGAACAGCGCGGCCACCGCGGAGCGCCCGAGGTTGATCTGCCAGCCGCTGAGCCCGCACAGCTTGATCGCCGCCCCGGCGGTGGACCAGAGGGTGGCTGCGGCGAGGATCAGCCAGGGGCCGGTGCGTCGTCCGCCGTTCTCGGGGTGCGGGTCGTTCACGTCGTTGGGACCAGCGCGGTGGGCGGGCCCTCATAGCAGACGCCGGGAGCGGCCTCCGACTTCCGTGGCGCGGGCACTTGGCCGTAGGGTGCCCCGCACTCCAATGAAGATCTACACGCGCACCGGCGACACCGGGCAGACGGGCCTCTTCGGAGGCGGCCGGGTGGCGAAGGACGACGCCCGGGTGGCGGCCTACGGAGACCTGGACGAGCTGAACGCGGCGCTCGGGGTGGCGCGCGCGGCCGGGCTGGGCAGGCTGGACCCCTGGTGCCAGGACCTCCAGGACCAGCTCTTCACCGTCGGCGCCGTCCTCGCCACCCCACGCGGCACCCGGGCCGACGCCCACATTCCCCACGTCCGCGAGGAGTGGGTGGCGGCGATGGAGCGCCACATCGACACCCTCCAGGAGGAGCTCCCGCCCCAGACGCACTTCATCCTCCCTGGAGGAACGCCGGCCAGCGCGGCGCTGCACCTGGCGCGCACCGTGTGCCGCCGGGCCGAGCGGTCGGTGGTGCCACTGTTCCGCGAGGGGCAGGTGGACGAGGTGACCCTGCGATTCCTCAACCGCCTGTCGGACTTCCTCTTCGTCCTGGCGCGGGCAGCGAACCACCGGGCGGGAGTGGAGGACGTGCCGTGGATTCCGGGCGGGACGCCGTCGCCCTGACCGCCCTCGCGCCGGCCGGGCGGGTCCGCGCGCTGGCGCTCGAGGCGGGGTTCGATCTCTGTGGCTTCGCCCGCCCCGAGCCCATCCCGCCCTCGGCGCTCCTCGACTGGCTCGCCGCCGGGATGGCGGCAGACATGGACTGGCTGTCCGCGCGCGCGGCCGACCGGCTGGATCCGCTTCGGCTCTTGCCCGAGGCGCGCACCGTCATCGCGCTCGCGTGCAACTACTGGACGGATGGCGAGGTCGGGGAGGGCTCGCCCGTCGCCCGCTACGCCCGTGGCCGCGACTACCACGCCACGCTCCGTGACCGGCTCCGGGCCTTTCGCCGTCTCCTCCGCGCCGAGTGGCCCGGCCTGCGAACCTACGGCTCGGTGGACCATGGCCCCTTCATGGAGAAGGTCTGGGCGGCGCGCGCGGGGCTGGGCGTCGTCGCCCGGAACGGCTGTCTGGTCACGCCACGCTTCGGCTCCTGGGTGGTGCTCGCGGTGCTGCTGGTGGAGCTCGAGGTCGACGGGTACGCCGGGGGGCCGCCGGCCGACCGCTGTGGGACCTGCCGGCTGTGCGTCGACGCGTGCCCCACCGACGCGCTAGACGGCGCCGGCCGCGTCGATTCGCGGGCCTGTCTCTCGTACCAGACCATCGAGAACGAGGGTCCGGTCCCGCCCGAGCAGCGCGAGGCGATGGCGCCACACGTCTTCGGATGCGACGTGTGCCAGGACGTCTGTCCGCTGAACGCCGCCCCGCTGCCCGCGGTGGGCCCCCGGTTCCTGCCCCGGGCGGTGGCGGGGCTGTCCGCGCGCGCGCTCGCGGCGATGAGCCCCGAGCGCTACGCCGAGCTGGTGCCCGGGACCGCGCTCGCCCGCGCCGGCTACGACGGGCTCCGGCGGAACGCCGCCTACGCGCTCGGTGCGGCACGCGACGCCGGCGCCCGTCCAGTGCTGGAAAAGCTGGCGCAGGACCCGAGCGCTGTGGTGAGTGACGCCGCCCGATGGGCTCTCGCCCGCCTTCCGCTCTCCTGAAGCCGTCCGCGTCCGCAGAGTCCGAGCCGGTGCACGCCCGCGACGGCATGGGCCTGGGCGTGGTTGCCGCGCTCCTCCTCCAGACCGCGATCAGCGGCGGCACCTACCTGGTCGCCAAGCGCGCGCTGGCCGAGGTGCCTGTGTCGACGCTCGTGCTCTGGCGGTTCCTGCTGAGCGGAGCGGTGTTCGCGCTGCTCGTCCTCGCGCTGCCCGGGCCGGCGCTCCCTCCGCGGCGGGCGGTTCCCGCGGCGCTCGGGCTCGGGTTCCTCACCGGCCCGCTGAACCAAGGTCTCTTCTTCGCCGGGCTGCAGCGCTCCACGGCGGCGCACGCCTCCCTCCTCTACGCGCTCACCCCCATCGGGGTGTACCTGTACTCGGTGCTCCGCGGCCGCGAGTCGCCCAGCACCCGCGCCGGCCTGGGTCTGCTCCTCGCCTTCGCGGGGGCGCTGGTGCTCCTGCTGGCCCATGGGCTGCGGGCGCTGTCCGGGGTCTTCGTGGGCGACCTCCTCATCCTCGGCGCGGTCACTGCCTGGGTGCTGTACACCGCCGAGGGGAAGGCGTTCATCGGCGAGCACGGGGCGCTCCGGGCCACCGCCTGGTCGATGATCGCCGGGGCGCTCTGGCTGCTCCCGGTTGCCCCCTGGGTCCTGCGCCCGGGGTTCATCGTCGCGGCGGGCGTGGGCGTGAAGGCCTCCATCCTCTACCTGGCCCTGCTCACCTCGGTGGTCAGCTACCTGCTCTGGTACTGGGCCCTGGGGAGGACCGACGCGTCGAAGGTGGCGGTCTTCAGCAACCTGCAGCCGGTGGCCACGGCGCTGGCGGCGTGGCTGGTGCTGGGTGAGCGCATCGGCTGGGAGGTGGCGATCGGCGGCGTCCTGGTGCTCGCCGGCGTCCGGCTCGCCAGCGCGCCGCGTGCCGCTGCTCCGGCGGAGCCCGGGACCGACTGAAGGCGAGCGACCGGGACTCACCCCCGGGGGGGGCGCCCGCAGGCCGCCCACCGACGAGCGCTGCTCGAGCCGGATCATCGCTGGCTTGGTCCCACCGCCAGCGACGGGCGCGCGTCGACCTTCGACCGCTCCGACGAACCGTTCGCCCGGGTCTCGCTGGCGGGCATCGGCTTCGATGCAGTCCACGCCGGGCCGCTGCAGCCGGCCTGCGCCATCGGCCGGCTGCCGTGTGGCGCGTCCTGGCCTTCGATGCGGGGGCTTCGAGCTGCTCCGTCGCTGACGCGGCGACCCTCCTACTTGAGCGCTGCTGGCTTCACCCCGGCCGCCTGCGCCTGAGCAATCAGCTTCTGCTTCACCGGCCGTAGTCGCTCGGCGCCGAGCTCGGTCCCGGTCAGGTGCTTCTCGGCGATGTATTGCTGGAGATGGGCGATGCGATCCCCGGTGAGCGGATGGTCCGAGAGGAACTGGGCGATGCTCGGCACGTCTCCCTCCATCGTCTTGAGCTTCTCGAAGAACTGGACGATGCCGTGCGGGTCGTACCGCGCCTGGGCCGCATAGCGCGCCCCGTACTCGTCGGCCTCGGTCTCGTCCTGCCGGCTGTACGAGAGCAGCGCGCCCTTCGCCGCCAGCGTCCCGGCGAGCTGTGCCAGCTGGTTCGGGTTCTGGCCCAGCGTGATGCCGAGCACCGTCTCCAGGCCCATCGCGTCCACCATCTGCCGTGCCGAGTGCCGGGCCACCACGTGCCCCGACTCGTGCCCCCACACTCCCGCCAGCTGGGCCTCGTTGTCCGCCGCCATCAGGAGCCCGCTGAACACGTAGAGGCTGCCGCCCGGCGTGGCGAAGGCGTTCACCTGCTTCGGATCGTCGATGACGTAGACCTTCCAGTTCACGCCCGGGCGATCCTTGCTGGCGGAGACGAAGATCTTCTCCGCCACCCCACGCACGTAGTTCACGATCTCGGGGTCTTGGATGAACTTCGTGCCCTGCTTGTCCAGCTCCTGTTTCACCTGCTCGCCGAGCTGGTTCTCCTGCTCATCGGAGACGAGCGCCTTGGCCATCCCCTCGGTGCTGTGAACGCCGCAGCCGCCGAGGGCGACCGCGCAGGCCAGGGTGAGGGCTCGGAACGACGGTCGGAACATGGAAGCCTCCTCTTCAGGAATGGATCATTCCTGCTCGCCCGCCGCGCAACCGCTGACCTCCTCGCCAACACTCCCTGGAGGACACCCCTTCCGTCCTGGTAGGAGAGGTCTCAACCTCACGGAAGACATGCCCCGCCCGTACTGGAAAGGAAGCATCAGCTTTGGACTGGTGAACGTCGCGGTGTCGCTCCACCCCGCGACCCGGCGGCTCGACCTTCAGTTCCACCTGTACCACGACGCCGACCGCGGCCGGATCCGCGAGAAGCGCGTCTGCGAGCGCGACGGTGAGGAGGTCCCCTGGCAGCACATCGTGAAGGGGTATCCGGTCTCGAAGACGCAGGTGGTGACGCTGACCCCGGAGGAGCTCCGCGCGGCGGAACCCGAGCGCGACCGGACCATCGGCATCGAGGAGTTCGTCAAGCTCGAGGAGATCGACCCGCTGCAGATCGACCAGTCGTACTTCCTCGCCCCCGAGGGCCGGTCCGGGAAAGCCTACGCGCTGCTGGTCGAGGCCCTGGCCAGGACCGGGGAGGTGGCGATCGCCCGCATCGTGCTCAGCACCAAGCAGCACCTGTGCATGGTCCGGAGCGTGGGAGGCCGGCTGGTCCTCACCACCCTGGTCTGGGCGGACGAGGTGCTCGCCGCGCCCGCGGTGCCGAAGGCGGAGGCAGGGGGCAAGGAGCTGCAGATGGCCGAGCAGCTGGTGCGCTCGATGAGCGGTCACTTCCGTCCGGACCGCTTCAAGGACGAGCACCGCCAGCGGGTGGAGGCGCTGATCAAGAAGAAGGCGAAGGGGCAGACCATCGAGGTGCCCCCGGCAGCGAAGCCCAGCCGCGTCGTGGACCTCGCCCGCGCCCTCGAGCAGAGTCTGGCCACCGCGAACAAGCGCCCGTCGCCGCCCGCCGCGCGCGCCCGGACGGCCCGTGCCCGCTTACGGGGGACGCCGAGGCGGGCGCGCGCCTGGCGCTGACGTCGGGCCGAGTGGCATCGCGCGGGGGCGACGGCCTCTCGCCAGCGTGTGAGGAGCTCACTTTCCGAGCAAGGCCAGTGCTGGGGAGTGACCGCCCGCTGCGGAGTCGGGTGTGCGGGGCAGACCTCGTCTCAGAGGATGAGCCGCATCGCCACGGCCGACGCCGGGCATGTTCCCCGGAGCTCCTCGGACGCGGCAAGCGACGCAGGCAAGGCGTCGCGTGGAATCGTCTCGAACCCGAACCGAGGGAAGTATCCGGCCGCGGTCGTGGTGAGCAGATACAGCGCCCGGAGACCGAGACCGCGCGCGGTCTCCAGCAACGCCGTCACGAGCTTCGCCCCGAGCCCGTGTTTGGCGAGGGTCTTCGCCACCGCGACCGACCGGAGGAGGCCGACGTCGCCGTACCGCTCGATGCCGGCGCACCCCACCACCAGCGAGCCCTCTGCGGCCACCAGGAATGTGCCGAGATGCGCGCGGGCCCCGGCGGCCGGCAGGTCCCGGTCGCTCAGGAGCCGCTCGATGGCCGGCCAGTCCCCCGGAGTCGCCTGGCGCACACCCTGCCGAGTGATGTGGGCCCTCACGCCGCCGAATCCTTCTTCGGGAAGCGATCGCGCCCGATGCTCCGGGTGAGCGTCTCCACCTTCAGCCGGTCCAGCTGCTCGAGCGGGAGCGAGGTGAAGATCTGGATCCGCCTGTAGAGCGTGAGCGCCACCCGATGAAAGTAGCGCTCCGTGGCCTGGGGCGTCCCGACGAAGGCCGCCGGATCCTCCACTCCCCAGTGCGCGATGATCGGCTGCCCCGGCCACACCGGGCAGCTCTCGCGCGCGTTGTCGCAGACGGTGATCACGAAGTCGAAGTTCACGTCCTTGAACTCGTCCCAGGACTTGCTCCGGGCATCGCTCGCGTCGACGTGGAAGCGTTCGCGCAGCACCCGGAGTGTCATCGGATTCACCACTCCCGAGGGGGACGCCCCGGCGCTGTACGACTCGAACCGCGCACCCCCGAGCCGCCGGAGGAAGTACTCGGCGAAGACGCTCCGGGCGGAGTTCCCGGTGCAGAGGAAGAGCACGCGGAACGGGCGATGGGCGGTCTTCATGGCGAGGTCTCCGGCGAGGAGTGGGGAGCGAGGAGATCCGGGGCGACTTCCGCCACCTGGCGCGGCGCGAGCCAGCGAAACAGCGCCGTGGCCAGCGAGGCACCGATGGCCTGCCCCAGCAGGAAGCCGGGCACGTCCACCGGACGGATCCCGGCGAAGGTGTTCGTGGCCGCCCGGGCCAGCGTCACCGCCGGGTTGGCGAACGCCGTCGAGGCGGTGAACCAGTAGGCGCCGGTCACGTAGGCGGCCACCGCGAACGCCACCACACCCGGCCGGGAGCGCGCGCTCCCCCAGATGACCGAGAGCAGGCCGAACGTGGCCACTCCCTCGGCGAGGACCTGCGCAACGCCGGCGCGAACGTGGGCCGACGCGGTGAAGACCGGCAGCTCGAACATCCCGTGGGCGACAGCGACCCCGAGGAACGCCCCCACCACCTGCGCGAGGACGTACACCGGGACCTCGCGCCACGGCAGGCCGCCCTGGCTCGCGTCGGCGAGCGTCACCGCCGGGTTGAAGTGCGCGCCCGAGACCGGACCGAAGGCGAGGATCAGCGCCACCAGCGCCCCGCCCGTCGCCACCGAGTTCGCGAGCAGCGCCAGAGCGACGTTCCCGCCGGACAGTCGCTCGGCCATGATCCCCGATCCGACCACCGCCACCAGCAGCATCGCCGCCCCGCAACCCTCGGCGACCGCACGGCGAGAGAGCGAACTCACCGCCGCCCCCGTCCGCCCGCGCGCGCCGACACCGGGCGAGCCGGAGGCGGGCACTGCACGGCCCCCACCGGCCCGCAGCTGGCGCCCGCGCAGCAGTTCTCGGTGAGGTAGCCCACCAGCGCGTTCATCCGGTCGTAGTCAGCGGCGTAGATGAGCTGCCGGCTCCGGCGTTCCTGGGTGACCAGCCCGGCGTGCATCAACTGATGGAGGTGGAACGACAGCGAGGACGCCGGGACCTGGAGCGCCTCGGCGATCGCACCCGCGGACAGGCCCTCCGGACCGCGGCGCACCAGCAGCCGGAACGCCTCCAGCCGGGTCTCCTGGGCGAGGGAGCCGAGTCCGGCGAGGGCCTCCGAGGTTGTCATTGCCATATTTCTAGAACAATCGAAATTTACTCACAAGCGAGCTTTGGAGGGCCGCAACGCGACTGTGCTCCTCGTTCCGTCCTGGCGCGTGCCAGGGTTCGCAGGCGATGGAACCGGTCGCCCCAGTCACCCTCCGGGGCGACCACGTCCGCCTCGAGCCGCTCGGTCCCCATCACCTCGACGGGCTGCAGGCCATCATTGAGGGTCCGCGGGACACGTTCAGCCTCACGCCGGTGCCCCGCGACCGGCCCGAGCTCGAGGCCTACCTGGCCGCCGCGCTCGAGGAACAGCGGCGCATGGCCGCGCTGCCATTCGCCACGCTGGACGCTCGCAGCGGGCGTGTCCTCGGGACCACCCGGTTCGGGAACATCGAGTTCTGGGTGATTCCCCCCGGCTCCGACGTCGGGCGGCCGCCGGGCGTCCCGCACGCGGTGGAGATCGGCTGGACCTGGATCGCCCCGGAGGCACAGCGCAGCGCCGTCAACACCGAGGCCAAGCGCTTGATGCTCGCTCATGCCTTCGAGCGATGGGAGGTGTACCGGGTCTCGCTCAGGACCGACGCCCGGAACGTCCGCTCACGCGCCGCCATCGAGCGCATCGGCGCGAAGCTCGACGGCACCCTCCGCGCACACTCGGCCGCCGCGGACGGTGGCCCGCGCGACGCGGCCTACTACTCGATGCTCGCCCGCGAGTGGCCGGACGCCCGGGCACGGCTGGACGCCCGGCTCGCCCGCGGCGCGCGCTAGGGCTACTTGAGGCGGCCCTCGGCCGCGTCCCAGTCGATGTTGGAGAAGTAGGCCTCGACGTACTTGGCGCGCTCGTACGGCTTGTAGTCCGGGACGAAGGCGTGCTCCCAGGCATCCATCACCACGATGGGCCGGAAGCCGGCGATGTTGTTGATCTCGTGCAGGCTGATCCAGTGGTTGGAGAGCCACCCGGTGGTGGGGTCCTGGAAGGTCACCGCCCAGCCGATGCCGGGCATCGTCGCCACTGCCTTGAGGTCCGCCAGGTACACGTCCCAGCTGGAGAAGCTCGCCTCGGCCGCCGTCTTCAGCTTGCCCCCGGGGTTGCCCGAGCCGCCGGGCTTCATCCCGGCGAAGTAGTACTCGTGCAGGACCATGCCGTTGTATTCGAAGCCCAGCCGCCGGGTCATCTCGGCGTAGGCCGGGTTGGCGCCCGCCGCCTGGCCCTCCTTGGCCAGCCCGAACAGGGTCTCGGTCAGCTTGTTGGTCCGGTTGACGTAGCCCTCGTAGAGCTTGAAATGAGACTCGAGCACGCCGTCGCTGATGCCCTTCAGCCCCTTGAGATGCGGGAACGACTTCGGGGTGTACTTCTTGGCCAGGTCTGCCATGGGGACTCCTCCTGTCGTCGGACGTGGGCTTAATGCCGAGTCGGGGCAGATGGCGAACTGAAAAATGCCGGAGCTTCCGGAGGTGGAGATTGCACGACGGACCCTGGAGCGGTGGCTCGGGGGGTCCGAGGTCACCGGCGCCGAGGCCGAGCGGACGCGCGTCTTCCGGGCTGGCGGCCGCGCCGCGTTCGGCCGCCTCCGGGGGCGGCTGGCCCGGGCCGACCGCCACGGCAAGGTGCTCCTGGTCTCGCTGGACTCGGGGCAGGGCTTCCTCTCCCACCTGGGGATGACCGGGAAGTGGGTCCGCCGGCCGGCGGGGGAGCCCGTCCCGTACAGCCGGGCTCGCCTGCTGCTGGCCGATGGCACCGTCGTCCACTACCGGGACCCCCGCCTGTTCGGCCGCATCGAGCCACACCCGGCGGTCGCGCTCGGGACCCTCCCGGTGGTCCGGGCGCTCGGGCCGGACCCGCTGCTCACCCCGCTCTCGGGCCGGCAGCTGCGGGAGGCCCTGGGCGAGAGCCGGGCCCCGATCAAGGTCGCCCTGATGGACCAGCGGCGGCTCGCCGGGCTGGGGAACATCCACGCCGCCGAGGCGCTCTGGAGGGCCCGGCTGCACCCGGCGCGACCCACCCGCTCGCTCGAGCTCTCCGACTGGAACCGCCTGGCCACCGCCATCCGCCGGGGCCTGGCCTTCGCCCTGTCGGCCGAGGACGGCGAGGAGATCGCCTACGTCGAGGAGCCCGGGACGGAAAACCCGTTCAAGGTCTACGCTCGCGAGGGAGAACCTTGCCCGCGCTGCGGCACGCCCATCCGCCTGCTGCGGCAGGCGGGCAGAAGAACCGACCTGTGTCCCCGGTGCCAGCCGGCGAGGAGAACCAAGGGATGAGCGTTCATGCGAAGGGCCTCGACCACGTGGCGATCGTGGTCCGCGACCTCGAGGAGAGCATCCGGCTGTGGCGCGACGCGCTCGGGCTCGAGCTGACCCACGTCGAGGAGGTCCCCGAGCAGCAAGTGAAGACCGCCATCTTCGGCCACGGCATGGGCCGGGTGGAGCTCATCTCCCCCACCACTCCCGACTCGGGCGTCGCCCGGTTCCTCGCCAGCCGCGGCGAGGGCCTTCACCACGTGTGCATCGAGGTGGAGGACATCGAGTCGGCGATGGACTCGCTGCGCAAGGCGGGCGCGCCGCTGATCGACCAGGAGCCCCGCCCCGGCGCCGGCGGCGCACGGGTGGCCTTCGTTCACCCCAGGGGGATGCGCGGAGTGCTCACCGAGCTGCGACAGGGCCCGCCGGAGCCGGCGCACCCCGTCAGCGGCCGGCGTCCTTCTTGAAGCAGAACAGGTCCTGCTGGTTGTTGGCAGGGTTCTGGCCGGCGAGGCAGAACGTCCCGCTCGGGCAGTCCTTGTCCAGCTCACAGCGACGAGTGCAGACGCAGTATGGCTGGCCCACCCGGCACTCGCAGGCATTCGGTGATTCGCAGTCGTTCTGCACCGCGTACACCGAGCACGCCTCGCCGAACTGGGACAGGCTGCTGCCGCAGGCGCCGATCACCGCGAGCAGCAGCGCGGCACCAAGCGACAACAGGGGAATCTGGACGCTCCGATTCATGTTGTCCCAGATGCTAGCGCAAGAGAGAGGGCCGGGGCGCGAAGCGGACGCACACCTCATTGACACGGATGCGCGTGGGTGTCTTCATGCCGCGCCCTTCGTCCTACCCCTCCGGAGAATCACAGTGAAGGTCACTGCCCTGGCGGCGCTGCTCGTCTCCGCCACCGCGCTCGCGCAGACGCCATCGCCCGGTGCCCCCCTCGCCGAACCGAAGTTCCGGAGCGACGCCGACATCCAGCGGGAGATCGACGCGCGAGTCGAGGCGGCGAAGAAGGAGCTGCGCGAGGAGATGCGCGCCCAGGCCGCCACGGTCGCCGCCACCTCGGCGGGCAGCACGTGGGAGGCGGAGACCACGACTCACCGCAAGCTCGACCTGCTCGAGCTGCACGGCTATTTCCGGGTGCGCCCGGAGCTGTTCCACAAGTTCGATCTCGACCAGCCGCCGGACCTGTCGGGGTACTGGCTCTTCCCCAGGCCCGATGGGCAGTTCACCACCTCGGGTCTCAACGGTGGGCACAGCATCGCCGGGACCAACATGCGCTTCCGGCTGGACCCCACCCTCAACATCTCCGAGGAGGTGCGGATCCGGGCCCAGGTGGACGCGCTGGACAACCTGGTGTGGGGCAGTACGCCGGAGTACGCCTACGTCCGCCAGGACCGGGTGGACATCGGCATCCTCGGCAGCAGCCAGATCCCCCCGATCGCCGGCGTGAACTCCACCCAGAGCAACCTGGCGGTGAAGCGCGTCTGGGGTGAGGTCGCCACGCCGATCGGCCTCCTGAAGTTCGGCCGGATGGGAGACCAGTACGGGCTGGGCATCGTGCACAACGACGGGAACTGCCTGGACTGCGATCACGGATCGACGGTGGACCGGTTCCAGTTCGTCGCCGAGCCGCTCCCGGGCTTCTTCCTGGTGCCCACCATCGACTTCGATCTCGAGGGGCTGGTCAGCGGCCACGTCAACACCCAGGGGCAGCCCTACGACGTCAGCAACTCGGACGACGCCCACACCTTCGGCATCATCATCGCGAGGAAGGACACCGATCAGAAGGCCCGGAACCGGCTCGACGCTGGCGGCACAATCTTCAACTACGGCCTGTTCTTCCAGTACCGGAGCCAGAACTACGAGTACAAGCAGAACGGGGACACCACCAGCTTCTCCGAGCAGAACCCGTACACCCTCCCCAACGCTTCGCTGAGCCGGATCTCCCGCAGCGCCTACCTCTTCATCCCCGACCTCTGGCTCAGGCTCGAGAAGAAGGCGTTCCGCCTCGAGCTGGAGGTCGCGGCGTACCTCGGGAAGGCCAACGGCTGCCTGCCCAACAACGACGGGACGAGCACCCGCTGCGACTACCCCTACCAGCTGACCATCGCCCAGTACGGCGGCGCGCTGCAGACCGAGTGGCGGCTCCTCGAGGGCGCGCTGAAGATCGGCCTCGAGCTCGGCGCGGCCAGCGGTGACTCCGCCCCGGGCTTCGGCAACAAGCCCAACCGCCCCAGCGGGCAGACCCGGCCGGGCTCCACCACCTCCGGGGCGCAGTGGGGCGACTACGAGGGCGCGCAATACGGACAGCGGCCCTGCAGCTACGGCGCGCCCTCCAACCAGCCGCTCTGCCAGGATCGCGACATCCGCAACTTCCGCTTCAACCAGGACTACCGGATCGACCTCATCCTCTGGCGAGAGATCATCGGCGGCATCACCGACGCGCTCTACCTCAAGCCGGGAGTCTCCTACGCCTTCAACGACTCGCTGAGCGTGTTCGGGGCCTTCGTCTACTCGAAGGCCCTGAAGCCCTCGAGCACCCCGTCGGGGTCGAGCACCCAGCTCGGCCTCGAGATCGACGCCGGGGTGCGTTACCAGACCGACGACGGCTTCTACGCCCAGCTCGCGTACGGTGTCCTGTTCCCGTTCGACGGTCTCCAGTTCAACTACGGGCTCACCACCGCGGTGTCTCCCTCGGTCGCCCAGGCGCTCCGTGCCCAGCTCGGGATCCGCTTCTAGGCTCGCCGCGCTCGGGGTGCTGGTCGTCCTCGTGGCTGCCTGCGGAGTCCGGCCCAACAACCTCCGCTCCCCCGCCCCGGCCGGCCCGGCGCAGGCGCCCACGCCCCCAGCTTCCACTTCGCCGGTACCGCCCCAGGGCGAGGCTCCCCCCGCTCCGAGGCGCCTGGACGCCGGGACCTAGCGGGCGGGGTGCCGATGGATCACTTCCGTCCAGTCCGGGGGGTCCTCCACGCGGAGAACGTCTCGCTCGAGCGCATCGCCGCGCGGGTCGGGACACCGACCTATGTCTACTCGGAGGCGACGCTGCGGCGGCACTTCCAGGTGGTGGACGAGGCCTTCGGTGGTGCGCCGCACCTGGTCTGCTACTCGGTCAAGGCCAACGGAAACCTCGCGCTGCTCGCGTCGCTCGTCCGGTGGGGCTCCGGGTTCGACGTGGTCTCCGGGGGTGAGCTGGCCCGGGTGCTCGAGGCAGGAGGCGACCCCGGCCGCACCGTCTTCGCCGGAGTGGGGAAGACCGAGGCCGAGATGGCGTTCGCGCTGCGGGCGGGCATCGGGATGTTCAACGTCGAGAGCGCCGAGGAGCTCGAGGCGCTGGACCGGGTGGGGCGTCGGCTCCGCCGGCGCGCGCCCTTCGCCATCCGGGTGAACCCCGGCGTCGACGCGGGCACGCACCGGCACATCTCCACCGGGCTCCCCACCTCGAAGTTCGGCGTCCCCTTCGCCGAGGCCCGCGCGCTGTACGCCCGGGCCCGCCGCATGCGCGGCGTCCGTGCCCGCGGGGTGGACTGTCACATCGGGAGCCAGCTCACCCGGCTCGGCCCGCTCGGGGCCGCGCTCCGCCAGGTCGCGGGGCTCTACCGGGTGCTCCGCGGCGAGGGGCATCCACTGGAGTGGCTCGACGTGGGGGGCGGCCTGGGCATTCGTTACCAGGACGAGGAGCCGCCCTCGCCGGACCGCTGGGCGGCCACGGTGCGTGAGGCCACCGGAGACACCGGGGCCACGGTGCTCGTCGAGCCGGGCCGGGTGCTGGTGGGCAACGCCGGAGTGCTGCTCACCTCGGTGCTGTACCGCAAGCGCGCCGGCGGGCGAACGCTGGTGGTGGTGGACGCCGGCATGAACGACCTGCTCCGCCCCGCGCTCTACGGCGCCGAGCACGCCATCGTCCCGGTGCGGACCCGGCGGGGAAGGACGCAGGTGCTCGACGTGGTGGGCCCGGTCTGCGAATCGACCGACGTGCTCGGCCGCGACCGGCGGCTGGTGCTCCCCGAGCCGGGGGCGCTGCTCGCCATCCGGGGCGCCGGCGCCTACGGGATGAGCATGGCCAGCACGTACAACGGGCGGCCCCGGCCGGCCGAGGTGCTGGTCTCCGGAGCCAGGGCGCGGGTGGTGCGCCAGCGGGAGCGGGTGGAGGACCTCTGGCGCGGCGAGGCAAACGGACGGTAGGGTGGCCGGCGCCATGAAGCTCCACGGTTCGATGACCGCGCTGGCCACGCCCTTCCGCGTCGGGGCGCTGGACGAGGACGCGTACCGGGCCCTCGTACGGCAGCAGCTCGCCGGCGGCACCGCGGGCCTGGTGCCCTGCGGAACCACGGGCGAGGCGGTGACCATGACCTCCGTCGAGCGCGTCCGGGCGGTGCGGGTCGTGGTCGAGGAAGCGAAGGGACGGGTCCCGGTGGTGGCTGGGGCGGGAAGCAACAGCACGGCCGAGACCATCGAGGCGATGGGGCGGGTGCGCGAGGTGGGCGCCGACGCCGCGCTGATCGTCACCCCCTACTACAACAAGCCGAACCAGGCAGGCCTGCTCGAGCACTACCGCGCCTGCGTACGGGCGCACCCCGGCTTCCCCATCGTGGTCTACAACGTCCCGGGCCGGACGGGCGGCGACATCCTGCCCGAGACGATGCAGCGGCTGTGCGAGCTGGAGGAGATCCTCGCCATCAAGGAGGCCACCGCGAGCATGGTGCGCGCGGTGGACCTGCGCGAGAAGTGCGGGCCGCGGCTCACGATGCTCTCCGGCGATGACTTCACCGTCGTGCCCTTCATCGCCTGCGGCGGCGAGGGCGTCATCTCCGTCTCCTCGAACGTGGCCCCCCGGCTGATGGCGGACATGGTCGAGGCGGCGCGGCGGGGTGAGCGGGAGCGCGCTCTCGAGCTGCAGGTCCGCTTGAATCCGCTGCACCGCCTCCTGTTCACCGAGCCGAATCCCATCCCGGTGAAGTGGGCGCTGCACCTGATGGGGATGTTCGGGCCAGAGATCCGGCTCCCGCTGGTGCCCCTGGGCGAGCCGCACCGGATCGCGCTGGCGACGGAGCTGCGCCGGCTCGGGCTGCTGAGCTAGGCGCCCTCGCGGCAGCTCGGGCCCGGGTGACCCGGGGGAGACCACGTCTGTACCGGCGAGGCGGGCGCCGCGGCGCTATTCCCACGCACCATGGCGGATGGAAGGAAGACCTCCACGGGCGTCCTGTTCGCCCTCTGCTCCATATTCACCGTCCAGATCGGCGCGGCCGCGTCAACGCCGGTCTTCGCCAGCGTCGGCCCTGCGGGCACGGCCTGGCTCCGGCTGTGCTGGGCCGCCGTCTTCTTCGTCGCCGTGGCGCGCCCCAGCCTGCGCGCGCTGCACCGCCGCGACCTGGCCGCTGCCGTCCTGCTCGGGGTGGTGAGTGCCGGGATGACCATCACCTTCTTCGAGTCCATCGCTCGCATCCCACTCGCCACCGCGGTGGCCATCGAGTTCCTCGGCCCGCTCTCCGTCGCCGTCCTCCGCCGGAGCAACCGCTGGGGCCTGGTCTGGCCACCACTGGCGTTCGGTGGCGTGCTCCTGGTGACGCAGCCCTGGTCCGGGCTCACCGACCCGGTGGGCATCGGCTTCGCCCTCGGTGCCGGCGTCTGCTGGGGGGCGTACATCCTCCTCACCCAGCGCATCGGCCAGCGTTTCCACGGGGTCGCCGGCCTGGCGATCTCCATGCCCGCCGCAGCCCTGGCCGCCACGCCCCTCGGCCTCGCCCAGGCGTTCGGCCACCTGACGCCGGAGGTCCTCCTCGCCTGCCTTGGGCTCGCGCTGCTCCTCCCGGTCATCCCCTATACGCTCGAGCTGCTCGCGCTTCGCCGGCTCGACGCGGGGACGTTCGGCACGCTGATGAGCGTGGAGCCCGCGGCCGCGCTCCTGGTGGGTGCGGTGATGCTCCGGCAGTTCCCTGGTTGGGGCCAGGCCGCCGGCATCGGCCTGGTGACGGTCGCGGCGGTGGGCGCAGCGCGCACCGGCCAGCGCCACGCACCGGTGGAGTCCGGCGCAGCCCCGGTCACGGGTTGAGCCCCTCCGGCGCGCCTCCCCCGCCGCCCGTGCTACATCGGGCGCCCGTGACGGCCATCACCCTCCTGGTCGCCGGCGTTCCGGGCCGCATGGGCTCGGCCGTGGTCCGCGCCGCGGCCGAGGAGCCCGCGGTGAAGGTGGTTGGCGCGGTGGCCCGTCCCGGCACCCCGGCCCGCGGCCGTGACGTCGGAACGCTCTCCGGTGTCCGGGCCCTCCACCTGCCTCTCCGGGACGACTTCGCCGCGGCGCTGGCGGACGTCCGCCCGGACGTCGCCGTGGACTTCACCACGCCCGAGTCGGCCGCCGACTTCGTCGACGCCTGTGCCCGCCAGGGCGTTCCCTTCGTCACCGGCACCACCGGTTTCACCGTTGCCCAGCGGGAGCGGCTCGACCGCGCCGCGGCCCGCATCCCGCTGGTGGTCTCGCCCAACATGTCGGTGGGGGTCCACGTGATGCTCGAGGCCGCCGCGCTCCTCGGCCGCGTCCTCGGTGCCGGCTGGGATGCCGAGGTGCTCGAGCTGCACCACCGGCTGAAGAGGGACGCCCCGAGCGGCACCGCGCTGCGCATCGCCGAGGTGGTGGCCAAGGCCCGCGGGCAGGACGCCTCGGTGTTGCGGCTGGCGCGCGCCGGACAGGTCGGTGAGCGCCCCCCGGGAGAGATCGGCGTGCAGACGCTCCGCGGCGGCGACGTGGTCGGCGAGCACACCGTGTTCTTCCTCGCCCCGGGCGAGCGCATCGAGCTCAGCCACCGCGCCACCAGCCGCGACCAGTTCGCCAAGGGTGCGCTCCGTGCCGCGCTCTGGGTCCGCGGCCAGCCTCCCGGCCAGTACGGGATGCGGGACGTGCTGGGGCTGTGAGCGCCGCTCCGGCGAGCGACGGCGGACCGGTCTACCTGGGCCTGGGCGCCAACCTGGGCGACCCCGAGCGCACCCTCGCCGCGGCGGTCGAGGACCTCGCGCGGCTCGCGGATGTCAGCGTGCGCCGGTGCTCCTCGCTCTACGCCACGGCGCCGGTCGGCCCCGCCCAGCCCGAGTTCCGGAACGCCGTGGTGGCCCTCTCGACGGGGCGCAGCCCGGAGTCCCTTCTGTCTGCTCTCCTGGACACCGAGCGGGCGCACGGCCGCGTCCGCGCCGAGCGGTGGGGTCCGCGGCTCCTCGACCTCGACATCCTGCTCTGGGGCGAGCGGGTGGTGGACCGGCCCGGCCTTCGCATCCCCCATCCGGAGCTCCACCGCCGGCGGTTTGCGCTCGAGCCCCTGGCCGAGCTGGATCCAGGGGCCCGCCACCCCGTTCTCCAGAAAACGGTCGCCGAGCTGCTGGAGGCCGTGCGAGATCAGCCGGTGCAACGCCTCGATTCCGCCGTGTGGAGCCCTCGATGACGATGTTCGCCTGGCCAGTCCTGCTCGTGCTCGCGCAGGGGCAGCCGCTTCCCCCGGGGCACCCACCCCTGTCGGGTGGTCCGATCCCCGCGGGGCCGCTGCCCCCGGCGTCGGCGCCCGCCGCCGGCCAGACGGCCGATGACCAGGTGCTCCCGCCGGGCCACCCGGCCATTCCCCAGGGGGGCAACCCATCGAACGCACCCGGCGGCGGCACCGAGCTCCCAGCGGGTCACCCGAGCATCGCCCCCGGCGTCCCCGCGCCCTCATCCGACGAGCTCCTCAGGAAGATGGACGCCACGCCGGACCTCAAGACGCGGCCCAAGCCATACGAGGTCTCCGCGGCCATCGGAAAGCTGTACTACGCCCGCGGACGCTGGGCGGACGCCCGTGACTTCTTCACCCAGGCCGAGAAGACGGCCGAGCCGGTTCGCACCTTCTTCCTCGCGCAGAGGAAGCAGGTGAAGGGCGCGCTCCCCGACGCGGCCGCCTCCGGATGCCGGGTCTCGAGCGACATGGCGGTGGAGAAGGTCGTGGAGAAGGCTCGGAGCCTGGCCGCGCAGAAGCAGCCCGGACCGGCGGCGGCGTGCGCGCTCGAGGCCCTCGGTCCGGTGCTCGACTCCACGGCCCTCTTGGGCAACACGCTGGCGCTGATGGGCGACACTCCGGGCGCGCTCGCCGCCTACGAGCGGGTCCTCCAAGTCTCTCCCCGGAACGCCGCCGCGCTGTACGGGCACGGGGCGGTCACCTTCGACGTGAAGGGCGACGACCTCTCGGCGCTCAAGGCCGCACGCAAGGAGCTCCAGACCTCGGCGGACATCTCCCCCGACGCCCCCCAGGCCGCCTCCGCCCGCGCGCTCGCCGAGCGCATCGACAAGGTGGTTGCCGCCGGCGGCGCCACGAAGTTCGCCCGGCAACAGGAGAAGACCCGGGCCGAGGCCAGGCCGGTGGTCGCGGCCGCGCCGCCCATGGCGGGCCCGGTGGCCGGAGCCGCCGCCGGTCCGGCCACGCCGCCCCAGCTCAGCAAGGAGACGATGGAGGCGTTCCAGAAGACCGAGGTGACGTCCGAGATGCAGGCCAGCTTCGCCCGGCTCATCGAGGACGGCGAGGCGAAGCTCGCGGCCAACAAGTACCAGGACGCGCTCGACAACTTCCGCCAGGTGATGCCCTACGAGCCGAACAACGCGCGGCTGCGCGCGGGGATGGCCTGGGCCCTGGTGGGCCTGCAGCGCCAGCCGATGGCGGACACGGTCTGGCGGGTGGCGGTCACCTCGGATCCGGCCTCGGTGGACGCGCTCGGGGACCGGCTGTCGAAGGCGGGCAACAAGGACAGCGCCCGCGCCCTGTGGACGAAGCTGCAGGCCAGCGCCCCGGACTACGCGTCCAGGTCCGGCGTGCAGAAGAAGCTGGGCGGCCCGCCCTAGCGCGACGAGGCGCCGGACGCCTTCGCGACCGCCACCTCCTTCATCGTCGCCGGCCCGGCGAGCGTCGGGACGTCGAAGGTGACCTCGTCCCGGCCCAGGAACCTTGCCGGACCGTCGAGCAGCGCGAGCAGCCCGCGCCGCTTCATCCAGGCGACCGTGAGAGTGAGCAGCGCGGCGGCGGTGGCCATGGTGAGCCGAAGCCCGACGCGGTCTCCGAGCCAGGAGAGCGTGAGCAGCCCCAGCGCGTACCCCACGCCGAGCACCATGGTGTAAAGGCTGCTCACCCGTGCCTGGAGCAGCCGCGAGACGCGGCTCATGCAGGTGGCGTTCACCCCGGTGAGCGTCGAGAGGTAGGCGCCCCCGAGCACCCCCACCAGGACCACCGCCATCCAGAAGCGCGGGACCAGCCAGTAGGTTGCGGCGACGACCCCGAGGGTGAGCGTCATCCGGCTCACCAGCCGGCGGCGGCCCCAGCGGTCGGCGAGGCTGCCAGTGAGCACCGCGGCGCCGATGGCGCCCACGCCCTGCCCGGTCGCCAGGAGGGAGGTGCCCGCGGCGCCGTGGCCGAAGATGGTGATGGCGTAGACCGGGATGAGCGCGATGAACGGGGCGACCAGCACCGAGATGAGGCAGGTCAGGACCAGCGCGGTGCGGATCCCGGCGTCCTCCCGGGCCACCCGGAAGCCGGTCACGATCTCCGCCCAGAGGTCCCCGCGCCCGGCGTGCTCCGGCCTCGGCGGCAGCCGGACCAGCGTCAGCGAGACGAGGACCGCGAGGAAGCTCGCCGCGTTGCAGAAGAACGCCGTCGCCAGCCCTCCGGCGCCGATGGCCAGCGCCGCGAGTGACGGGCCGATGATGCGCCCCAGGTTGTACTGCGCCGAGCTGAGGCTCAGCGCCGAGAGCAGATCCTCGGCGGGGACGAGCTCGGCGACCAGCGAGGAGTAGACCGGCGAGACCAGCGCGTTCACGCAGCCCGCGAAGAAGGCCAGCACCGCAACCGCCGGCACCGAGAGCCGGCCGGTCAGGGCGAGCACCGCGAGGACCAGCGCGAGCAGCGTCTGCGCCGTGGTGAGGACCGAGAGGAGCCGCCGCCGGTCGATGCGGTCGGCCAGCGCGCCCGCCAGTGGGCCCAGCACCAGGGTGGGCAGGTACATCAACGCGGCCACGGTGCCCGTCCACCCGGCGCGCCCGGTGGACTGGGTGACGTACACCCCCACCGCGATGGTCTCCATCCAGGTGCCGACGTTGGAGATGAACGCGCCCAGCCAGAAGCGGACGAAGTTCTGATGACGGAAGGCGCGAAGCGAGGACAGCTTGTCCTGCCTCAGGCGCCCGGGGCGAGCGACGGCGAGATCCAAGGGTTCCAGGGGGAAGACTACCGCGTCCCCGGCCCCACCGCAGGCACAGTCGGGTCGCGTTCCCCGGGGCATGCAAGGCTTGCGGTGAGGGGAAGGTTCCTGCAATCAGGGAGGAGACCGGAGCCCACCCGTGCTCGCCTTCGTGGACACCCCGCGCCCATCGAATCCTCGCCGCCGTGCGCTCCGCGGCCCCCTCATCGCGCTGGCCGGCGCCATCGCCCTCTACGTGGCGCTGTGGGTCATCCCCTGGAGGCTTCACCCGTCCACCGGGCAGGGTGCGCTCCGCGTCTACCAGGTGGGACAGGGGGGTCGCCTCGAGCCCGTGGCCGAGGGTGGGCCGCTGGCCGTCGGCTCGAAGGTGGCGTTCGGCGTCAGCTCCGAGCGAGAAGCCTCGGTGGTCGTGCTCGCCCTCCACTCGCGTCGCGTGCTGCTGGCGAGCCCGTCGACGCCGGCCACCGGGGCGATCGAGCGGGTCCGTCCGGGTGGACCGACCGTGCTCGCCGATCGCCCGGTCGTCGATGGGCCTCCGGGGCTGGTGCGCTTCGTGGCGGTGTTCTGCAAGAGCGCGCCCCCGCCGGACACGGTGCTCAAGGCCGGACAGCGTGCGCTCGCGGTGGGTCAGGGGAACCCGGACGCGGTCCACACCCTGGACCTCGGCTGCGGAGAGTCCTTCGCCGGCCTGCGGGTGACTGCCCCGACGCCCTAACAGACTGCGGCCGCCCTGACCTAGATCAGCCGGGCGGCGAGCAGGTCCTGCACGTCGATCAGGCCGACCGGGTGGCCGTCGGCGTTCACCACCGGGAGCTGGTCCACGTGCGCCTCGCGCATCAGCGCCGCGGCGGTGAGCGCCAGGTCCTCGGGCGACACGCAGCGCGGCTGGTGCCCCATGACCGCCGAGACCGGGAGGTGGAAGTCGGTCTTGCCCTTCTCCACCATCCGCCGGAGGTCGCCGTCGGTGAAGATGCCCACCAGCCGGCCCGAGGCGTCGACCACGTTGGTGGCGCCCGGTCGGCCAGGGGTGTTGGTCATCACCACCACCGCCTCGTGGAGCGGGGCGTCGGCGCGGACCACCGGGTTTGCCCGGCCGGCGCGCATCACCTCGAGGACGCGCATGACGCTCCGCCCCAGCTTCCCGCCCGGGTGGAGCGCGGCGTACTCCTCGCTGCTGAACTGGCGCGTCTTGAGCAGGGTCATGGCCAGCGCGTCGGACACCGCGTGCAGCGCGGCCGAGCTGGCGGTGGGCACCAGGCCCAGCGGACAGGCCTCGGGGATGGCGCCCACGTCGAGCACCACGTCGGCGCCGCGGGCGAGCGGCGAGTCACCGTCGCCGGTGATGGCGATGACCAGCGCGCCGAGCCGGCGCAGAGACGGGAGCAGCCGCACCAGCTCCTCGGTCGACCCGCTGTTGGAGAGCGCGAGCACCACGTCGCCCCGGCTCACCCGGCCGAGGTCGCCGTGGAGCGCCTCGGACGGGTGGAGGTAGAGCGAGGGCACCCCGGTGGAGGCGAGGGTGGCGGACAGCTTCTGGGCGATGAAGCCCGGCTTGCCGAGGCCGGTGACCACGATGTGCCCCTCGCAGGCGCGCATCAGCTCGAGCGCCCGGATGAAGCTCGCACCCAGACGCTCCTTGGCCCCGAGGATGGCGGAGGCCTCGGCGTCGAGCACCCCCCGGGCATAGGCCAGCGCATCGGCGCGCAGTGCCAGCCTCCTCCGCGACGCCGAGGGGCGGGAGCGCACGCGGGGAGGGCGGGGACCGGGGCGTCGCATCGAGGGTGTCTGCGGACACGGCTCATACCGCGTGGGGCCGGTCGAGGCTAGAGTGCGCCGGCCCGTTGCCACCGCCCGGTGGCTCGTGCCGGCGAAGCCCGACGCCCGACGCCGTGCCGGAACGTTCACGGTGCGGCGAGCGGCGTCGACCGCTCGCGACTCTTCCTGCGCCATGAAGCCTCCATTGCTCCTCCTGCTCGTCCCGCTGCTGGTGGCCGCCGCACCGAGACCCAGCGCCTCCCGCGGCGGGTCGGTGTTTCAGGACCGCTGCTCGCTCTGCCACACGGTCGATCCGGGAGCCGCCGCCGGTCAGGGGCCGACCCTGCGCAGTGTGGTGGGCCGGAAGGCAGCGAGCACCGACTTCGGGTACTCGGCCGCGCTGACCCGGTGGGGCCGCGCCTGGACCCCGGAGCTGCTGCAGCGGTACCTGGCCAACCCGGCCGCGCTCGTCCCGGGCACGACCATGGCCCAGAGAGTGACCGACCCCGGGGAGCGCGCGGACGTGGTGGCGTTCCTGAGCTCGCTCCCGGCCGCGAGGACGCCGGTCAGCCCCGTCGTCACCGCAGCGCCGGCCTCGCCTCTGGACGCCGGGGTCCCCCAGCAGCCGCAGGCCACCGTGGCTGCGGCGCCAGACGGCGGCACGGGCAGTGTCCTCACCGGCCCTGCTGCGTTCGGAGACTGGCGGTCCGATGCGCCTGGCGTCCGGCGGCACATCCGGGTCGAGGACCTGCCCGTGCCCTTCGCCACCAGCTCTGCACGGAACAGCCCGCGCGTCGTCCCCCGGCCGGCCGACGCCCGCCCCCGAGCTCCCGAGGGGTGGCGGGTGGACCTCTTCGCCGACGGGCTCGAGGAGCCCCGGCAGATCCGGGTCGCTCCGGACGGCGCCATCTTCATCGCCGAGACGGCTCACGGGCGCATCCGTGTGCTCCGGGCGAAGGACGGGGCCACGCGCGCCGAGCAGCGCGAGACGTTCGCCGATGGCCTCGACGGTCCGTTCGGCATGGCCTTCCATCCGCCCGGCCCCTCGCCGCAGTGGCTGTACGTCGCCGAGATCAACCGGGTGGTTCGCTTCCCCTACGGGGACGGCGACAACCGGGCGCGCGGGCGCCCGGAGGTGGTGGTCGAGCAGCTCGCGCCGACCACTGGCGGCCACACCACCCGCGACCTCGTCTTCTCGCTCGACGGGAAGCGGATGTTCGTCTCCGTCGGAAGCCAGTCCAACGCCGCGGAGTGGATCGGCAAGAAGAGCCCGGACGAGGTGCGCGCCTGGGAGTCGACGCACCGGCTGGGCGCCGCGTGGGGATTCGAGGAGCGCCGGGCGAACGTGCTGGTCTTCGATCCCGATGGGAAGGAGGGACGCATCTTCGCCACCGGCCTCCGCAACTGCGTCGGCATGGCCGTGCACCCGGCGACCGGCGACCTCTGGTGCTCCACCAACGAGCGCGACGGGCTGGGCGACGACCTGGTGCCCGACCACGTCAGCCGCGTGCGCGAGGGCGCCTGGTACGGGTGGCCCTGGTACTGGCTGGGAAACCACGAGGACCCGCGGCTGAAGGGGATCCGGCCCGATCTCGCAGGCAAGGCGACTCTCCCGGACGTGCTGCTCCAGGCCCACTCGGCCTCGCTGGGGATGACCTTCCGCCAGGGCGACGGGTTCGCGGCCGAGCACGGTTCGTGGAACCGCGAGTGGCGCACCGGGTACAAGGTCATCCGCATCCCCGCCCGCGACGGGGTGCCCACCGGGGAGTACGAGGATTTCCTGACCGGCTTCGTGGTCGACGCGCGCAGCGTCTGGGGCCGTCCGGTGGGAGTGGCCGTCGCGCACGACGGGGCACTCCTGGTCACCGAGGACGCCGGCGGAACGGTGTGGCGCGTGGCTCCGACCTCTCGATCGGCGACTCGCTGAACCTGGACGCATCGGCTGTCTCCGGGGTGGGCGGCCGCGGCTGGCCGTGCTCTGCTGACCCCGTGCGCCGGCGCGTCTTCGTGGTGGCAGGCGAGTACGGGAGCAACCCGCGGTTCTTGACTGCCGGGCGCCGCTCGACCGAGTTCCTCTCCGAACCCGCTCCCGAGCCAGAGCCCGCCGAGCTCGCCCGGCTCTTCTTTCGCTACCCCAACCGCAGCGACGACGGGCGTGCCCGCCCCGCCGACTGGGAGCGCGACTTCGGGGTGACCGAGCCGGTGACCTTGACCGACCTCCTGGCCTCGGCCGGACATCGCGCCCTCTCCAGCCTGCACGCGCTGCTGGGCGACCGGAGCTACCGGGCCACCTGCGACCGGGTCACCGACCTGTTCGTCACCTGCATGCCCGGGCTCGACCCGAACGAGCGGATGAACGTGGGCCTCGTGCCCCAGACGCTCCAGGCGACGCTGCAGCTGTCGCGGCGCGCGCGCTGCCAGTTCCTCGCCGGGACCTCGGACAGCGGGGCCTGGGCCTTCGCCCAGGCAGTGCGCGCGGCCCGGTCCGCGGAGCGCGGGGCCACGGTGCTGGTCGTCGCCGGGCAGATCATCCCCTCCGGCTACGCCTCGCAGTATCAGATCCGCACCGTTCTCGGAGACCTCGACCAGGCGCGCGGGCTGGACATGCTGGTGGTGGGCGACCTGCTGATGGACTGCATGCGCCGGAACCTCGGCGTGTCGCGCCAGGCGGTCGAGGCCTCGCTCTCCACCATCTCGATGCGGAAGTTCCAGGCGGCGGGAGCCTACCCGGCGGCGATGCTCTCCGGACGGCTGCCGCGGCGGAGCACGCGCCGGACCCCGTATTTCGACGGCGACGACATCGCCGCCCCGTGCTGCGGCGCCGCCGCCACGCTGGTCACCTCCGACGAGGCGCTGGTCGCGCAGGTGCTCGCCACCCGCTCTCCGCGGCACGCGGGCTCGCCGGTGGTGGAGGTGCTCGGCGTCGGCGAGGGGAGCAGCAACCCGAGCTTTCTCGAGCGCCAGTCGCCGCTGCTCTTCGCCACCGCCATCCGCGAGGCCTTCGCGGCGACGGCGGACGACGCGGCGGTCCGGCCCGCCACCTTCCCCGGCGCGGGGTTCGCGGTGGTGCACGACGCGTTCCCGAGCATCGAGCTCGCGTTCCTCCTCGGGATGGGGCTCGACTGGCACCGGGCGGTGGAGCGGATGCGCGACGGGTGGAGTAACCCCTACGGGGGGCTCCTCACGTTCGGCCACGCGCTCGGGGCCTCGGGCCTCGTCCAGGTGAACAAGACCCAGCACATCTTCAGCGGGGACCGCCGCCACCTGCGCCCCATCCCCTCGGGACCGGGACCGTTTCCCGGGACCCTTGCCTTCACCACCTCGGTTGGCGGGCCGCTCTCCCACATCGTGGTGTCGCTCTTTCGGGGCGGAAGCGGCCAGCTTCCGCAGTCCGGCCGGACCAGCCCCTCGGCGGAGTGGGCGGAGCGGCGTCGCAAGCTGCGCCGGGCGCTGCCGGTGCACCTCGCGCGGGTGGAGCGGACGCTGGCGGGGCGCGGGCGGCCGCTGCTGATCGAGGGCACCACCTACGTCAGCATCCGGAGCTGCCTGCGGGCGCTGAAGCCGGTGGACATCGCGGCGCTCACCTTCGACGGCATCGAGGCGCTGGTCCGACCCGAGCATCTCGACGAGGTGCGGCGGCGGCTCCGGTCGCTGGTGTCGCTGGTGGTGGCCGAGGCAGAGCGGCTCTCGTCCCTCTTCGACGTGTTCCGGGTGCTCACCGACGAGCTGGTGGCGATGGGCGAGGAGTGGCGCGAGGCCCGCTGGTTCTCCGCCGAGGCGGCCGCGATGCCGCCCGCGCGCCTCACCGAGCGCCTCAAGGAATGTCTCCGCGTCCCGCTGGCCGTCCTCTGCCTCCGCGAGGGCGGGCGAGTGCGGAGGGTGGTTCAGTTCCTCCCGAGGAACGGGCTCGGGTACGAGGCGCTCGAGGCGGTCGATCTGCTGGTGGACGCGGGCGGAGAACTCCTGCCGCTCGAGGGGCCGGACTGGGCACGGCTGCTGCCCTGGTGGAACGCGCACGCGCGGCGGGGACCCGAGCTGCCGGCGCCCATCGGCACCGGCCCGGACCGGCTGGAGGCGCTCCTCGGGCCAGGCGGCGAGTCGGTCGACGAGACACCGGGCGACCTGGTGCTCCTCCGCGAGTGGGCGCTTCCCGAGCCGCGGCCCTGGGCGACCGAGCTCACCGCCGCCGCCTCTTCGCGGCCGCTGCTGCGGGCGGTCGCCTACGTCGCCCAGGTCGTCCCGCCGGCGCCCGACCGCCTCGCCGCCGCGCAGGAGGCGCTCGCCGAGGCGGCGCGCGAGGCCCAGGGCTGGCTGGGCGGCTGGCAGATCGCCTTCGCCCAGGCGGGCAATCGTCTGTGGATGACCGGGGCGTCGGCGGGGGCCCAGGACGCGACGGACCTGCTCCGGTTCGCCCGGGAGGTGGCGCGGGCGACGGCGGTCTCGGGCGTGCAGGTCCGGGCGGCGCTGGCGACCGGGACCGGGATGCTGTTCGAGGACGTGCACGGGCGGCCCGCGGTGGCCTCGGAGCTGACGGTGCGCGCGGTCGAGGCGCTCGGGGTGCTGGACCGATCGATTCCCCCCGGCGCGCCGGGACCGGCGGCGGTCCTCGCCCTCACCACGGCGGAGGTGGACGGGCCGCTGGGTGAGGCGGAGACGTCCGGCTGGCACACCGCGGCGACCAGCGCCGGGATTCGGCTGTTCGTGCTCGAGTGAGCCCGTGCAGGGGGCCTAGAGCGCCGCCTCGCCGAGGAACTTCTCCTTCACCCGCTGATCGCCGAGGAGGTCCTTGGTCCTCCCCGACAGCGTCAGGTGCCCCGTCTCGAGCACGAAGCCCCGGTTCGCCAGGGCCAGCGCATGGTGGACGTTCTGCTCGACCAGGAGCACGGTCACCCCGCGGCCGTTGATCTCCTTGAGTGCCGCGAACACCTGCCGGACCAGCATCGGCGCCAGCCCGAGCGACGGCTCGTCGAGCATCAGCAGCTTCGGGCGCGCCATCAGCCCCCGGCCTATGGCGCACATCTGCTGCTCGCCGCCGCTCAGCGTCCCTGCGTTCTGGTGCGCCCGTTTCTCGAGGATGGGGAACATCTCCAGCACCGCGCGCAGCGTCTCCCTCCGGTGCGTGCGGGCCTCCTTGCCGTAGGCGCCCATCTCCAGATTTTCCCGCACGGTCATCTGCGGCCAGAGTTGCCGCGCCTCGGGCACCAGCACCAGCCCGCGCTCGACCAGGCGGTACGCCGGCAGCCCGCTCACCTCCTCGCCCTGGAAGCGGATCATCCCCCGGCGTGGCTTGATCAGCCCGGCGATGGTCCGCAGCGACGTGGTCTTCCCCGCGCCGTTCGCCCCGACCAGGGTGACGATCTCCCCGGACTCGACGTCGAACGACACGTCCCACACCGCCTGGACGTCCCGGTAGAAGACGTCCATCCCTTCCACCTCCAGTGCCCTCACGCCAGGCCCTCCATCTCGTCCCCGAGGTACGCAGCCACCACCGCCGGATCGCGCAGGACCTCCGCCGGCCGGCCCTCGGCGATCTTCTTGCCGAAGTTCAGCACCACCAGCCGGTCCGACAGGCCCGCCACCGCGTGGACGTGGTGCTCGATCATCAGGATGGTCAGACCGCCGTCCCGCAGGGCGCGGACCAGCGCCATCGCCTGCAGGATCTCCGCCGGGTTCAGCCCTCCCATCACCTCGTCCAGGCAGAGCACCTCGGGGCCGGTGGCCAGGGCCCGGGCGATCTCCAGGCGCTTCAGCTCGCCGATGCTCAGGACGCCCGCCTTGGCCTGCGCGCGGTGGCCGAGCTGAGTGCGGGTCAGCACCTCGTCCACCCGCTCGCGTGCCTTCGTGCCTCGCAGCCGGAGCCGGCCGTAGAGCACGCCCACCCGGACGTTGTCTGCCACCGTCATGTCGCGGAAGGGACGGACGATCTGGTGCGTGCGGACCAGCCCGCGAGAAACGATCTGATCGTTCCGCAGCCCCGAGAGCTCCTCGCCATCGAAGCGCACGCTTCCGGAGGTCGGGGTCACCGAGCCCACCAGGCAGGAGAAGAGCGTCGTCTTCCCCGCGCCGTTCGGCCCGATGACGCTGAAGATCTCGCCGCGCTGGACCTCGAACGAGACCGAGTCCAGCGCCAGCAGCCCGCCGAACCGCTTGCTCACCGAGCCGACCGCGAGGATCGGCCCTGCGTCAGCTGACACGGCGCGCCTCCGCCACCGCCGGGGTCCGTCGCCAGGGTCGCAGCCCCACCAGCCGCTCCCAGAGCCCGACCATGCCCTTGGGCTCGAACAGCATCACCACGATGAGGAGCCCACCGTAGATGAAAAGGTACGAGTCCCGCAGCGCCGGGCTCGCCAGCAGCTTGATCTGTAGATAGCTGAAGAGCATCGCCCCGAGCACCGGGCCGACCAGCGTCCCCATCCCGCCGACGATGGGCATCAGCACGATGGTCAGCGAGAGCCGGAAGTCGAACACGCTCCCCGGGCTGATGTACTGGAAGTTGGTCGCGAACAGTCCGCCGGCAATGGCCACCAGCGCGGCGGAGATGGCGTGCGCCTGGAGCTTGGTCCGCGTCGAGTTCACTCCCAGGGCCTCGGCCGCGTCGATGTCCTGGCGGATCGCCTCCAGCGATAGCCCGAAGGCGTGCTGCTGCAGCCCGGCCACCAGCGCGAGCGTCACCAGCGCCAGCCCCACCATGGCGTGGTAGTTGGTGCTGAAGTCGAAGGTGCCCGCGGGCATCCGCAGCCCGCTCGAGCCGCCGGTGAACTCGAGCCCCGAGGCGATGACCCGCACCGCCTCGCCCACCCCGATGGTGGCGATGGTGAAGTACGGCCCGCGCAGCCGGAAGGTCGGCAACCCAACCGCCACGCTGAAGGCGACCGCGATCGCCGCGCCCACCGGCAAGGTCAGCGCCGGGGACCAGCCCGCGTTCGCCAGAAGCACCGTGGTGTACGCCCCGATGCCCACGAACGCCGAGTACCCGAGCGAGACCTGCCCGGCGAATCCCCCGAGCAGGTTCCACGCCGAGGCGAGCACCACGTAGAACGCCATGTTCCAGAGGTCGTTCAGCGTCCCTCGCGGGGCGAACAGCGGCGCGAGCACGAGTCCTGCGGCGAAGAGCAGCCCGAGTGGCAGCACCGGGTGGCGGCGGAAGAGGCCCATCAGCGTGCCAATGCCCGCCGGTCGAGCATCCGCCACAGGCCGGGGAGCCCACCGGGGGCGGCAACCAGCACCACCACCAGGAGGGTGAAGCTGATCGCGTCCTGGTACGAGACCGGGATCGAGGTGTACGCCGAGGCGAAGTTCTCGATGAACGCCAGCACCAGGGCGCCCACCGCGACTCCGGTGAAGCTCTCCATCCCACCGAGCACGATGATGCAGAACGCTTTCAGGAGGAAGCTGCGCCCGAAGTCCGGGGTGAAGGCATAGAGCGTGCTCAGCATGCTCCCGGCCATCGCCGCGAACGCGGTGCCGATCCCGAACGCCACCGCCGCGATCTGCCCGGCGTTGACCCCGGAGAGCATCGCCGCGTCGCGGTTCTGGGTCACCGCGCGGATGGCCTTCCCCAGGTAGGTGCGGCGCAGGACGAGGTTGAGCCCCACCAGCGAGAGGATGCTCACCCCGAAGACCAGGATCTGCGGCACCCCGAAGCGTCCGCCGAGCACCTCGAGCGACTGCATGGTGTACGGGGTGAGGATCGACTGGGTGTCCCCGCCCCAGATGGCGTACGCCAGGTTCTGCAGCACCAGCCACACGCCGAAGAGCAGCAAGAGCGACTGCATCGAGGGGCCGGCCGAGGAGCGGGCGAGCCAGCGGATGAGGGTGGCGTACAGCGCCACGCCGATCAGGAAGAACGCCGGGGCGACGATGACCAGCGACAGGAACGGGTCGAGCCCGAACCGGTCGTTGAGCGCGTACGTCGCGTAGGCGGCCAGCATCATCAGCCCGGCGTGCGCCAGGTTGATGATCCGCATCACCCCGTAGATGACCGCCAGCCCGTACGACATGGTGGCGTAGAGGCCGGCGGCGAGCAGGGAATTCAGCGCGACGACGACGAGCTTCTGCACACCGGCTCCTGGCCGCCCGGGCTCACTTGGTGGGGATGGGCGCGATCGTCGGCCCGGTCGCGTCCTCCTTGGGCCAGACCAGATCCACCTTCCCGCCCGGCTTGTTCTGCGTCACCACGAACGGCAGGTCGCACTGTCCGGTCCTGGTGAAGGAGAGCACCTGGCCGGGGGCGATGCTCTTCTCCATCCTCAGGCCCGCCAGCGCGGCGCGGATCTTCTCCGGATCGAGCGAGCCCGCCTTGGAGATGGCGACCAGGAGCGCCCGCGTCGTCTCGTAGGCCATCGCGTGGTACCACTGCGGCTCCACGCCGGTGGCGGCCTTGTACCGGGCGTTGAACTCCTTGACCTGGGGGTAGGGCAGGAGATCCGACCACCAGCCGCTCGCGAACACGAAGTCGGTCGCCGGCCCGAGCGCCTTGCGCGCCGCCGCGTCCGAGCCCCGCGCGCCGTGCGTCAGCATCAGGTGGTGCAGCCCCATCTGGGTGTACGTCCGGTGCATGGCGATGAAGTCCTCGAGGTGCGAGTCGGCGAGGAACAGGTCCGCCTTGGCCTCCGCGACCCGCTGGAGCAGGGGGCGGTAGTCGGTGGTGTTGAGCTCGAACTTCTCCTGGACCACCACCTTGTATCCGGGGTGGCTCTTCACGAAGTCGGTCACGCCCTTCACGTAGTCGTTTCCGTGCTCGGTGTTCTCGGTGACCAGGGCGATGGTGAGCGGCGTCTTGAGCTTGCCCTGCTTCACCAGGTCGTCGAGGAACTTCATCTGGGTGTCGGCCAGGTGCTCCACCGGGGAAAGGGTGCCGAACACCCACTTGCTCCGGCCGTAGATGGCCGTCGCGCCCGCGCCGCCCGACAGGTACGGGACGCCGTAGCGGTCCGGCACCACCGACTGTGCCTGGACGAGGTGCGAACCGTAGCCGCCGATGATCGCGTGGGACTTGTTCTGGGTGATGAGCTGCTCGACCAGCTGCGCGCTCTTCGACGCGTCGGAGGTGTCGTCGAGCAGCGAGAGGTTCACCTTCATCTTCTTGCCGCCGACCTGCACTCCGCCCGCGTCGTTGGCCTCCTTGACCGCGAGCTCGGTGGCCTGCTTGTAGGCGCCGCCGATCTTCGACTCCTTGCCGGTGACCGGGAGCACCGCGCCGATCCGGACCTCGTCCTGCGCGCGGGCAGGCAGTCCGAAGACGACCACCGCGAGGGCGCCTAGGCATGCGAGTCGCGACATTTCAACCCCTCCATGAAGCCGTTGCCGTCCAGCTGCGACCACGTAGCACGTCCGCCGAGCGCGACCTCACGGGGAAAGCGCGACGCGGCGCAGCACGTTTCCTGGCCGGGCCGAGCGCCTGCCTCGCCAGCGCACGGCCGTCCACTCCGCCCGCACCGAGTCCATCCAGTAACCGCCCCGACCTCGGCGACGTCCCGGCGAAGGACTCCGCCGAGCCGCTGAACCGCACCCGCCGGGGACTCGCGGTCCCGAGTTCCGGAGGGAACGCCGCCACCGAAACGGGTTGCACCCTCCGGGGTTGACGCGTAAATCAATCCAGGAGTCTGTCGCGCTGCGTCAAGCGTGACGTGGGCCCATCTCAGGGGAGTTGGACGTGAAGATCCTGGTGACCGCGAAGCGGGTGGAAGATCCCGAGTCGAAGATCAAGGTGAAGACCGACGGCTCCGGCATCGTGCAGGAGGGGCTGAAGTACAAGATCAACCCCTTCGACGAGATCGCCGTCGAGGAGGGTCTCCGCCTCGCCGCCAAGCACGGTGGCGAGGTGGTGGTGGTCAGCATCGGGCCCAAGGAGGTCCAGGAGCAGCTGCGCCACGCTTTGGCGATGGGCGCCACCAAGGCGGTGTGGGTGAACCACGCCGGGGCGCTGGACCCGATGTCCGCCGCCGCGCTGCTCAAGGGCGTCATCGAGCGCGAGAAGCCGGACCTGGCCATCCTCGGCAAGCAGAGCATCGACGACGACCAGAGCCAGACCGGCCAGTACCTCGCCGAGTGGCTCGGCTGGAGCCAGGGCACCTTCGCCTCCAAGGTCGAGTCGCTGGAGAGCGACGCGGAGAAGGCCAAGACGCCCGCCATCCAGATCGCCGCCGACGGAAAGAGCGCCCAGGTCGTCCGCGAGGTCGACAACGGCCTGGCCACGGTGAGTGTCAAGCTCCCGGCGGTGGTCACCACCGACCTCCGTCTCAACCTCCCGCGCTACGCCTCGCTCCCGGGCATCATGAAGGCCAAGAGCAAGCCCATCGAGGAGCTCACGCCCGCGGCGCTCGGCGTCGACGCGACGCCGCAGGTCGAGGTGGTGAAGATGTCCGCTCCTCCGCCGCGCAAGGCCGGCATCAAGGTCGGCGACGTGCAGGAGCTGTTCACCAAGCTGAAGAACGAAGCCAAGGTCATCTGAGGGAAACCAAGAGCCATGTCCACCGTCCTCATCGTTGCCGAGGCCCAGCCCGACGGGCAGCTGCGCAAGGCCACCCTCAACGCCGTCGCCGCGGGGAAGGATCTCGCGCAAAAGGTCGGCGCGCCCTTGCACCTCGCGGTGCTCGCCCAGGACCCGGCGAAGCTCGCCGAGACGCTCAAGCCGTATGGCGCGGCGGTCATCCACACCGTCGCCTCGCCGGCCTTCGCCCACTACGTCGCCGAGTCGTTCGCCCCTGCCGTCGCGGCGCTGGCGGCCTCCATCGGCGCCGACTTCGTGGGCGCCGCCGCCACCGCGCAGGGGCGTGACCTGCTTCCGCGCGTCGCCGCGAAGCTGAAGGCCGCCATGGCCTCCGAGGTCACTGCCTTCGGCGGCTCGGGCACGGACATCACCTTCACCCGTCCGATGTGGGCAGGCAGCGTCATCGCCGAGGTGAAGCTCATGACGCCGGTGAAGGCCTTCACCGTCCGGGCCACCGAGTTCTCCGCCGCCGAGCCGGGTGGCGCCCCCGCCGAGGTGAAGGCGTTCCAGCCTCCGGCCGAGGTGGCGAGCTCTCCCACCCAGTTCGTCTCCTTCAACGAGGTGAAAAGCGCCCGCCCCGAGCTGACCGAGGCCAGCATCGTCGTGTCCGGCGGCCGCGGCACCAAGGGTGACTTCAAGGAGATCGAGGCGCTCGCCGACGAGCTCGGCGCCGCCGTGGGCGCCTCCCGGGCGGTGTGCGACGCCGGCTGGGTACCCAACGACTACCAGGTCGGCCAGACCGGGAAGGTGGTCGCCCCGAAGCTGTACATCGCCGCGGGCATCTCCGGCGCCATCCAGCACCTGGCGGGGATGAAGGGCAGCAAGACCATCGTGGCGATCAACAAGGACCCCGAGGCTCCCATCTTCCAGGTGGCCGACTACGGAATCGTGGCGGACCTGTTCAAGGTCCTGCCCGAGCTCCGCGCGGCCATCCACGCGGCGAAGTGACGACCGCGCACGCACTCCCGGAGGGGGACCTGGTCCTCCGCGCCCTCGGCATCCACCGGCTCTCCATGCCGGTGCCCTTCCCCGACGCGGGCGGGCCGGTGAACGCTTACGCCATCGAGGACGGCCGGGGCGGGGTGGCGTTCTTCGACACCGGCATCGGCACGCCCGAGGGCGTGGAGGCGTTGCACGCCGGCGCCCGGGCCGCGGGGCTCGACCTCCGCCGCTGCACCCAGGTCGTGGTCAGCCATGGCCACGTGGACCACTCCGGGAATGCCCAGCTCCTCTCCGAGCTGAGCGGCGCGCCGGTGCGGGTGCACCCCGGGGACATGGAGAAGGTGGTGGGTGAGGACGTCTGGGAGACCCGGGCCCCCGCCTATACCGCCTTCCTTCGCCGGCAGGGCGTGCCCGAGGAGCAGCTCCCGCGGCTGGTATCGATCGGGCGGCACACCGGCAAGTTCAGCCGCCGCGTGGACCCGGCCCGGGCCCGTCCGCTCAGCGAGGGCGAGCACTTCCCCATCGGCAAGGTCCGGCTCGAGGTGCTCCACCTCCCCGGCCACACCCCGGGACTGGTGTGCCTCTGGGAGCCAGAGCAGCGGCTGCTCTTCGCCGACGACCACCTGCTCGCCCGGACCTCACCGAATCCGTTCCTCGAGCTGGTCGACGACCACACCACCCGGCGCGCCCTGATGCAGTACCTCCACAGCATCACCCGGGTCCGCGCGCTCGACGTGGAGTGGGTGCTCCCCGGGCACGGCGCGCCGTTCCAGGGGCACCGCGCGGCGATCGACTCGCTGGTTCGCTTCTACGAGCGGCGGCAGGAGAAGCTCCTCGCGGCGCTCGAGGCCGGCCCGCGCACGCCGGTGGAGCTGTCCGAGGTGCTGTTCGGGCCGCAGCAGGGCGCGCGGCTGTACCTCACGCTCTCCGAGGTGGTGGGGAACCTCGAGGTGCTCGAGGACGCGGCCCGGGTTCGCCGCCTCGGCGACGGGCCAGTGGACCGCTGGGCGCTGGCGGCCTGAGTCTCAGGCCGCCCCGTGGCAGGCGCGGGTCATCTCGTCGGGGCTCGCGAAGCGCGGAAGGGTCCCCTTCTCCGCACCCGCCGGCAGCCGCCTGGCGCCCGAGCGCCGCTCGATGTCCCCCAGCAGCCGCCAGTACGCCTCCTTCGGCGGGACTCCCGGGTAGAGCCGGTCGAGTCCGAGATCGCCGAGGCTGGCCCGGAGCACGGTGGCAGCGGTCTCACCCTGGGCCTGGCCCACGACCAGGTCGGTGAGCACGGTGTTGCGGCCATCCGCCGCCGGCACGATGCCCAGCGCGAGGCCCAGGATGCGCCGGAACGGGAGCGGAGTGGTCCTGCCGGCGCTGGTGATGCGCAGGCCGGACGCGTCGAGGCCATCGATCCGGACCAGGACGATGCGGGGTGGCGGGGGCGGTGGCGCGGCGACCGGCGCATCGTCGTGCAGCGACGGACAGAGCTCGAGCTCCAGGTGGGTGTCCTCGGGTGACAACTCGATGGACTTTGGCTCCTCGGGCGCGAACTTCCTGAGGAGCGCCGTCACCCGCTTCTGTAGCTCGGGCTCGCTCGCGGTCCGCTCGGCCGCGGCAGAGAGCTCCGGGAGCTTCGGCGCCGGATCGAGCTCCAGCGAGCGCACGCGCGCCTTGAGCCCGACCAGCCCATCCGCCCGCGCTGCCGCTCCGTAATAGGGGCGGGCGCCCGCCCCATCCCCGTCGGCGTCCAGCCGCTGCGCGATTCGCCAGGCGGGGGTCGGACGGAGCGCGCTCGCCCCTGCGGCGGGTCCCAGCTCCTCGAGCGTCACCCGCAGCAGCTCGGTGGTGCCGGCGAGCGCCTGCGCGAGGACCTCCTCCACCATCCCCGACACCTCCGGATCGCCGAGCAGGAAACCCGCCCGCGCCAGCCCAGCCTTGGCGTCGAGCTGGTCGGGCCGCTCGGCCAGCACGCGCGAGAACGCGTCCCGCGCCGCGGCCGCATCGTCCCTGGCGAGCGCCTCCTTGCCGACGAAGTAGTCGGGGTGCTGCGACCAGTCCCCGGGGCGCTCGCGCGCGGGCGGGGTCATCGTCTTCAGGAAGTTCCGCAGCACGGGCGTTCGGGGCGGGGCCGGAGGCCGGGACGGCACCGCGACAGCGACGTTCTACGTTGAACACCGACCGGACGGAACTCGGTTCGTGCGGACATCGGGGAGGGTGGAGGCCGACCCCGGGAGGGCTCAAGCCTGGGCGTCTCGGTCGGGCGAGCGCTCACACCGTCTGCGCACCGCGGGCAGCAGCACGCGGCGGATGAGGAGGATGCCCGGGCTGAAGATCCGCCAGTAGCGACGGAAGCGGCGACGAGAGACCTCGTCGGTGCCCTGGGCGCGGGTCTCGGTGCGAAGCACGGTGACGCCGGGGTGGACCGGATCCGGGTCGGCCTCGAGCGTCCAGGCGATCTTCACCAGCCCCGGCTCGGAGAAGGCGGCGAAGCGCTCCGGCGCCACGGGCGTGAAGCGGGCGTCGCCTTCCCAGGGCCGGGTCACCGCGCCGAAGACCCGCTGTCGTCCCGCCTCGACGGCCAGGGTGCTCCAGCCGATGGCGGACATCTGGTCGACGAGGCCGCGCGGCTGGCGGGGTGGCAGAGGCCTGGCACCGAGCAGCCAGCCGCGGATGCGGAACAGCGCGCGCACCAGGCCCAGCGACTCGAGGTCGAACGACTCGGCCACCTCGAGGACGCGCGCCGGCGTCGCCCGGATGCGGATGGCGTGCACCGTCCGCACGTCGGACGCGGGCATGAACTGGTCGATGAGCCGTCTGGCCACGGGCGCTGCTCAGCGCTGCTGGCGGAGCTCCACCCGGCGGATCTTCCCGCTCACCGTCTTGGGCAGCTCGAGGACGAAGGAGATCTCGCGCGGGTACTTGTACGGTGCGGTGGTGCGCTTCACGTGGTTCTGGAGCTCGGTGGCCAGCGTCTCCGAGGCGACCATGTTCGCCTTGAGGACGACGAAGGCCTTGATGCGCTGGCCGAGCTTCTCGTCCGGCACGCCCACCACCGCGGACTCCGCCACCGCGGGATGCTCGAGGAGCGCGGATTCGACCTCGAACGGACCGACCCGGTACCCGGACGTCTTGATGACGTCGTCCGCGCGTCCGACGAACCAGAGGTAACCGTCCTCGTCGCGCACCGCGCGGTCCCCGGTGACGTAGAAGTCCCCCCGCAGCGCAGCGGCGTTGCTGGCCTCGTCCCCGAGATACCCGGAGAACATCCCCACCGGGCGCTGCGGCTTGACCCGGACCGCGAGGTCCCCCTCCTGACCGACCGGCACCTCTCGCCCCTGGTGGTCGATGACCCGGACGTCGAAGCCGGGTGACGGCTTGCCCATGGAGCCGGCCTTGAACGGCAGGCACTGGAACATGCCGACGATGGCCACCGTCTCCGTCTGCCCGTACCCCTCGCGGATGGTGAGACCGGTGGCGCGCTTCCAGGCTTCTATGACCTCGGGGTTCAGCGGCTCGCCCGCGCTCACCACGTGGCGGAGCGCAGGGAACGACCACTTCCCGAGCTCCTCGAGAACGATGGCGCGCCAGGCGGTGGGCGGCGCGCAGAAGGTGCTCACCTTCTCCCGGGACAGGAGATCCAGGATGGCTCTGGCCTCGAAGCGGCCCCGGAAGTCGTAGACCACGGAGCACGCGCCCTGGCTCCAGGGGCCGAACACCTTGCCCCAGGCGCACTTGGCCCAGCCGGTGTCGGAGAGGGAGAAGTGGACGTCGTCCGGCCCCAGGTCGAGCCAGTACTTGCCGGTGACCGCGTGCCCGATGCCGTAGCTGGAATGGGTCTGGGGCACCATCTTCGGCATGCCGGTGGTGCCGCTGGTGAAGTAGACGAGCATCCGGTCGTCGGCCGCGGTGTCCGGGAACTCGGCCGCGCGCGCACCGTCCACCGTCTGTGTCCGGAAGCGGACCCACGGCAGTGGCGCCTCGTCGGTGCAGACCCAGGCGACGACGTCGGAGTGGGCGCCGACCTCGAACTTGGGCAGGTGCTCGACGGTGGTGACGACCGCGCGGGCCCGGCCGAGATCCAGGCGGTACTTCACGTCCTTGCCGGTCAGCATGGTGGTCCCGGGCATCAGGACCAGGTTGGCCCGCATGCAGCCCAGCGCGAGGATCCACCACTCGGCGAGCCGGGGCAGCATGGTGAACACCCCGTCGCCTGGCCGCAGACCGAGGTCGCGGAGGAAGAGCGCGGCATGGACCGAGCGCTCGGCCAGCTCGCGCCAGCTGTAGACCTTGCGGTTCCCGCGGTCGTCGCAGTGGAGCATCGCCGGAGCATCGGGCCGCTCGCTGGCCCAGCGGTCCACCACGTCGATGGCGAAGTTGAAGCGCTCCGGTCGGTCCCAGCGGAAGGCGCGGGACTCTGCCTCGTAGTCGCTCATGTTCCGCGGCGAACGCTCATCCATGGCCACCACCTCCGGTCGAGCCGACGCTTTACCAGCTTGATCCAGGGAAGGGGACCGGCGAGAAGCAGCCCTCCGCCCCCGTGACTGCCACCACCACAGGTCACCGCCTGAGCCGCGCGGACATGGTCTTCCTGGTCCTGCTGGTCTTCGTGCCGGCGACCATCGGGGCGGCCTGGCTGAACGCTGGGAGCTGGGTGTTCGTGCTGGCGGCGCTGGCGTTGATTCCGCTGGCCCGGTGGATCGGCACGGCGACCGTGGCGGTGGCGTCTTACGTCGGTCCCGGGCTGGGCGGGCTCCTGAACGCGACGTTCGGGAACGCCGCCGAGCTCATCGTGGGCATCGCCGCACTCAGGGCCGGGCACACTGCGGTGGTCAAGGCGTCGATCACCGGGAGCATCCTGGGGAACCTCCTCTTCGTCTTCGGGGCGATGCTCCTGGCCGCGGGCCTCCGGGAGCCGCGACCGACGTTCAACGCCACCGCCGCGCTCTCCAGCTCGGCGCTGATGTACCTGGCGGTAGTGGGCCTGCTGGTGCCGGACCTGTTCCACGCGACCCTCGGCGCGCCGGTGACCCATCTCATGCGCCCGATGTCGCTCCTGGTCTCGGTCATCCTGGCGGTGCAGTACGGCCTCAGCCTGCTGTTCTCCCTCCGGACGCACGCCCAGCTGTTCGGGGGCCTGGACCCGGTCGAGGCAGAGCTCGAGGCCGAGGGGACGGGCACGCCACAGCCCTGGCCGCTGTGGCTCGGCATCACCGTGCTGCTGGTCGCGACCGCCGCCACGGTGGTGGTGTCGGAGCTGCTGGTGGGCTCGCTGGACATCGTCATCCACGGCTGGGGGCTCACCCCGACCTTCGTCGGGGTCATCGTCATCGCGCTGGTGGGCAACGCCGCCGAGCACAGCACTGCGGTCCTCATGGCCCTGGAGAAGCGCCTCGAGGTGGGCCTGGTCATCTGCTTCGAGAGCAGCAAGCAGATCGCCCTGCTGGTCGCGCCGCTCCTGGTCTTCCTCTCCGGGCCGCTGGGGCATCCCATCACCCTCGAGTTCAGCTACCTCGAGGTGATGTCGCTCGCGGTCGCCGTCGGCGCGACCACGCTGGTCACCATGGACGGGGAAGCCAACTGGCTCGAGGGAGCGATGCTGCTCGGCGTGTACGCCATCCTGGCCGTCGCCTTCTTCTTCGTCCCGTGAAGGGCCGCGCCGACAAGGCAGCCCTCGCCGACGGGGTGCTGGTGGTGGTGACCGCCATCTGGGGCGCGAGCTTCGTGGTGGTGCAGGACGCGGTGCGGCTGGCCGACCCGTTCACCTTCCTGGTGCTCCGGTTCACCCTCGGCGCGGCGGTGCTGACCGTCGCTGACTGGCACGCGCTCGGGGACCGGCGATTGCTGACCGCCGCGGCGGGGCTCGGCGCCCTGCTCTTCGTCGGGTTCATCACCCAGACCGCGGGGCTCCAGTTCACGACGCCGTCGCGGAGCGGGTTTCTCACCGGCCTGTCGGTGCTGCTGGTGCCCTTCGTGGGGCTGGTCCTCTTCCGCAAGTGGCCGAGCCCGCCGGTGCTCCTGGGGGTGGGCCTCGCGGTCGCCGGCCTCTGGTTCCTGACCGGCGGGATGTCGGGGGCTCGGGGCGCGACGGCGAAGGGCGACCTGCTCACCATCGGCTGTGCGATCGCCTTCGCGTTCTACATCGTGCTGCTCGAGCCGGCGGCGCGGGTGCACCGCCCCACGCCGCTGGTCGCGGTCCAGCTGTGGGTGGTGGCGCTTCTGGCGTTGATCGCGCTGCCCTTCGTGCCGCGGCACCTCGTGGCCTCGCCCGCGCTGTGGTGGGCGGTGGTGTACACGGGCCTGCTGAGCACCGTCGTCTGCCTGCTCGCTCAGACCTGGGCGCAGGCGCGGACCTCGGCGGTGCGGGCGGCGCTCATCTTCGCCCTCGAGCCGGTGTTCGCCGCCCTCTGGTCGGTGGCGCTCGGGCGGGAGCGTCTCGGGAGCCGGGAGCTCGCCGGAGGGTCGCTCATCGTGCTGGGCATCGTGGCCGCCGAGCTGGGTGGAGCGCTCTGGGCGCGGCGGCGCGCGGTTGCGTCCTGAGCCTCAACGCCCGCGCGAGGGGGAGCCCGCGTCAGGGCCGACGCAACCGTCCAATTCGTCCATCCGGGAGGAACACGTGGGTGTACGCGCCGCCGTCCGGAAGGCGCCGTCCGTAGACGCCTCGGTCTCGGGTTCGAGACCACGTCCTTCGGCGGCGAGGAGGGATGAGGCCGGGGGGAAGGGTCCGGGGGCTGTCAGCGGCCCGCGGTATGAGTCGCCGCGCCGTCGGACCGGCTTGGCCCGGCTGCCTCGAGCAATGAGCGACGCGCATCGGACGTCCTCCCCCGGAGTCGAGCCGGCCTCCGCGGTTCTCCGCTAGAGTCCGGCGCCACGTCATGCCTGTCGAGCTGAGGCGCGGAGGTCTCCACTTGTCGGGCACGGCGCTCTGGCTGGACGCGCACCGCAAGGCGCCGCTGGCCTTCGTCAGTCACGCGCACTCGGACCACATCGCCCGGCACGAGCGGGTCATCGCCACACGGGCGACCTTGCGGTTGATGTCGCACCGCCTCGGAGCGCTCCCGTCGTGCCTGCCGGTCCCGTACAACCGTCCCTTCGATCTCGGGCCGCTCTGCCTCGAGCTGCTCCCGGCGGGGCACATCCTCGGCTCGGCGCAGCTGCGGGTCATTCGCTCCGACGGCACACGCGTCACGTACACCGGGGACCTGAACCTCGAGGCCTCGTCGACGGCCGAGCCGGCCCAGGTGGCCGAGTGCGACACGCTGGTGCTCGAGTCGACGTTCGGGCATCCGCGGTACCGCTTCCCTCCGAAGGTCGAGGTGCTGGGGGCGATCGAGGCCTTCGCGCGGAGCACGCTGGAGCGCGGGGCGACGCCGGTGCTGCTCGGGTACAGCCTCGGCAAGAGCCAGGAGGTCATCCGGGCGCTCACCTCGCGCGGGCACAGCGTGGTGGCGCACGAGTCGGTGTGCGCCGTGGCCGAGGTCTACCGCTCGCTCGGCGTCGAGGTCGGGGCCGTCCGCCGCTTCGACGGGACATGGCTTCCGGGCGAAGTGGGCGTGTTTCCGCCCCACGTCTGGAAGTTCGCGCGGCTGCTCCGGCCGTGGCCCCGCCGCACCGCGGTGCTCACCGGGTGGGCGGTGGATCCGGGGACGGCCCGGCGGTACGGAGCGGACGAGGCGTTCCCGCTGTCGGACCACGCTGATTTCGAGGGGCTGATCTCCTACGCGAAGTCGACCGGCGCATCCGAGGTGCTGACCCATCACGGGTATGCGCAGGACCTGGCGAGGGCGCTGCGCGACCGCGGCATCGAGGCCCGGCCGCTCGGGACGGTGCGGCAGCTCGACCTGTTCGGCTGAGGGGGCTGATGATGAGTCGGCCGGAATCGAGTCTGCTCCGGGGAGGACGCGGGTTCCTGACCTGACGATGGGCCCAGCCTTGGGTGGGGTGTCCGGGAGCTGCCGCCAACGCCCTCCGGACTGAAAGATCGTTTCGGGACCTGGAACGCAATCTGGCGTTCATTCGCCGCTGCTCCGACGCGACCGAGCCGTTGCCCCGTGACGCCCGTGTTTCGCTTGCGCGCGTCGCCGCGGTGCGTCCCCGGAGCGCCTCGAGATCGCGCAGGCCGTTCCGTCAGGTTCGCGGGACAGGGCCCGGGCTGTCGCCGTCCCCTCCGGGCAAGCCAGGCTGACTCCCACGTCGCCCCAGACGGGTCACTCCTCCGGCGACTGGACCAGCAGCTTCTCCTTGCCGCACACCGCGCAGCGCAGATGCACGAACAGGTCCCCCTCGCTGTCTTCTGGCACCGTGCCGGCCGGAACGCCCAGCTCGCTCTGGGCCAGCTCGGGGACCCGCTTAGGGACCTCCGCGGCAGGAAACGCCTGGAGGGTGACCATCTCCCGGTCGTGGCACTCCCGGAACTCGGGTCCCTGGAGCCACGCCGGCTCGGTGCCGGCCGGCAGCCGCGACAGCTGCTCGAGGTGCGTCGACGATTCGGCCAGGTAGGCGAGCCGGCGCAGTCGCGCCTCCTCCGGCAGGCCGGCGTAGGAAGAGAACGCCTCGCCGAGCGCCTGGCGGTCGTCTCCCACCGCCAGCGCGACCAGGTCGAGCGCCGACTCGTGCGACTCCACGGCCTCGTCCCAGTTGTTCTCGGGGTTGAAGCCCGCCTCGAGCAGCGACTCGAAGAGCTGCGTCGCTGCGAGCCGGCTCCGGACCTCGCCCAGCGCCTCCTCGGCATTGTGCGCCAGCCGTAGCTCCCACATCGCGCCGGCCACCCGCGGGTCCACCGCGCCGGTGAGGTCGTCCACCTCGAGCTCGGCCCGGAGCAGCTCCCGGAGTGCGTTGGCTGCCGAGAACCGGAACGCGGGCTCGACGCCCACCTCGCGCAGGTACATCACCGCGTACGGCGCCTCCTTGGAGCCGAGCCGGAGCGCGTTCTGCGCCCGCTTCACCGCGTCGGGGTCGGTCACCGGGCGGCTCCCCTCGAGCCGCTGCTTCACCGCCTCGCGGAGGAGCGACTCGAGCCCGGCGCCCGGTGGCAGGCGGGTGGGCAGCGGGGGCCGCAGCCCCGGCGCGTCCAGCACCCAGGGCGGCGTCGCGCCGAGGCGCTTCAGCCCGCGGTAGAGCAGCGTGCCCGGCGGATCCTGCGGCTGGAACGGAGGCGGCTCGTCCCCGCCCGTGCCCGCCAGCGCGGCCACCGTCGCCTGACGCTGCTCGCGGGTGAACGAGGTCGCCCCGTGTACCGGGGGCGGCGGGGGCGGGGGCGCTTCCTCTCCGTCCAGCCCGTGCACCCGGTCCATGTCCACGTCATCCAGTTCGAGCGCCTCCAGCCCCTGCGCGCCCGAGAAGTCGCAGCGGAGGAGCTTCAGGCGCTCGAAGGTCGCGCCGTCGAGGTTGGCTCCCCGGAAGTCGCAGTCCTGGAGCCTCCCCCCGTGAAAGTAGGCGTTCGACAGGTCGGTGTCCCGGAAGCTGACCTTCGAGAGGTCGCAGCGGTCCCACTCGCTGCCCACGAGGACCAGCCCCGACAGGTCGGTGTTGGCGGAGAACAGGTTCTCGAACGTGGCGCCGGTGTGGTCGGTGGAGACCGTCCCGGCCTTGCGGAGCCTGTTCCACTCGGTGGAACCGTTCTTGAGGAGCTCCTCGATTTTCAAGGTCTTCGGCATAGATGGATCCCCAGTCTATCGGTGTGCTTCCATCCGCCGCCCGAGGAAAATGCTCGAGTTTCGCATCGACAGCGACCATGCGGGGGTGCGGCTCGACAAGGTGCTCCGCCAGCGCCTGCCGCGCGTCCCCACCAGCCACCTCCAGAAGATGATCCGCACCAAGAAGGTGCGGGTGAACGGGCGCCGGGCCCACCCTGAGCAGCCGCTCGCCGAGGGGGACGTGCTCACCATCCGAGGAGACGAGCGAGCGCTTCTGGGCGAGGCCCCGGTCCCCGCGCGCGCGCCGGCCCCCGAGGAGGTCGCGCGCCTGCGCATCCTCCAGGAAGACGGCTGGATGATGGCCGTCGACAAGCCCTCGGGGCTGGCGGTGCACCCGGGCAGCGGCATCCGTGGCGGCACGCTGGTGGACCTGGTCCGCGCCCACCTCGGGTCGAAGGCAGAGCGGAACGGCTTCTCCGCCAGCCCGGCGCACCGCCTGGACCGCGAGACCTCGGGGGTCATCGTGGTCGCCAAGCGCCGCCCGGCGATGGTGCACTTCACCGAGGTCTTCACCCACGGCGGCGCAAGGAAGCAGTACCTCACCCTGGCCAAGGGCACCTTCGCCCGCGCCGAGGGGCGCATCGACCTGCCGCTCTCCGAGCACCAGCAGTCTGCCGAGTCGAAGGCGCGCCGCGGGGTGAACATGCAGGAGGCGGCGACCCGCTACCGGGTGCTGCGCCAGGGCGGCGAGGCGGCGCTCCTCGAGGTGACGCTCGAGACCGGTCGGACACACCAGATCCGCCGGCACCTCGCCGCCATCGGCCATCCGGTCGCCGGCGACCGGAAGTACGGTGACTTCGCGTTCAACCGCGACGCCCGCGCCCGCTGGGGCCTGAAGCGGCTGTTCCTCCACGCCGAGCGGCTCGAGCTCCCGCACCCGGAGACCAAGGAGCGGATCCGGCTGGAGTCTCCGCTCCCGGACGAGCTGGTGGAGGTGCTCCGCCGGGCCGGCATCCAGAGGTGACCGCCTGGGGACCTTCCACACCAACGTGACGCTCCTCGGCCCGGGGAAACGGGAGGTCGCCGACTTCCTGGAGGCAGAGGTCATCCTCGGCGGTCCCGACCGAGGCGATTTCATCGCGACCCGGTAGGCCGCCGGCGATGGCGCCGTGGCGTCGAGGCCCGAGTCAGACGCTCCGGTGCAGTGATCTCCGCCGAGCTTGCGGCCTCGAGGATCCAGCTGCGGAATGTGACCAGCGCTGGGTGAGGCTCCGAGCGAGGCGGGTACACCAGGTAGTGGCTGTATGCGTCAGGCAGCCGATGGGCGGTGAGCGCGATCAGCCGCCCGGATTCGAGCAGCGGCCGCGCCATGGTGAGCCGGCCGAGCGCCACGCCCATCCCCTCGACCGCGGCCCTCTGCAAGGCATCGGTGTCGTCGAACGCCGCCACGTAACGCGCCGGCGGGCTCCCTCCGAAGCGCGCGAACCACGCGTGCCACCGCTCCCCGAGGTCCCGGAGCAAGGGGACACCCGAGAAATCGCCGCCCTCGGCCTGCGGGAAGCGCCGGAGCAGCTCCGGGCTGCACACCGGGACCACCGACTCCTCGAAGAGCAGGTGGCTCCGCAGTCCTGGCCAGCCTCCCGGGCCGAAGCGCAGCGCCGCGTCCACCTCCTCCCGCTCGAAGTCCACGAGGTCGCTGGTGGACTGCAGGCTCAGCTCCACCTCGGGGTGCAGTGCGGTGAACGCCGGGAGCCGGGGGATGAGCCAGCTCGAGGCCACCGTCGGCATCACGCTCAGAGTGAGCGCGTCGGGGCTCCGGGCTGGCTGGGGGGTGAGCGCTGCCGAGATCGCCTCCAGATGGGGCGCGACCTGCCCGAACAGCCGCTCCCCGGCGGGCGTCAGACGCAGCCCGCGCGGGCCACGGTCGAAGAGCCGCTGCCCGAGCAGCTCCTCCAGCCCCCGCATCTGGTGGCTCAGCGCGCTCACCGTCAGGTGCAGCGAGGCCGCGGCGCGGGAGAGGTTCCGCAGGCGCGCGGCGGCGACGAAGCCCGGCAGCAGATGGAGAGGGACCTTGCTCATCTTGAGCCAGACTCAAGACTGGATTGAGAAACTATCGCATGGGCCCTCTCCGGCACGCCATTAACCTTCGACGGAACTCAAGACGGAGGCCAAGGATGAGCATCTGGACCGAGCTTCTCTTCCTCCACGGGCACCTCGCCCGCGTCCCCGGGGCGGACGGCGCCGCAGACCCCCCCGGACGGACCGACTCCGCAGAGGCCGCGGCCCGGCTCCGGGAGTCAATCGGCTGCCCGGGAGCGTCCACCCGCCGGCCCGAGCCCCGGGGGCCGCTGCTCGGGGTGCGCGGGCTCGCCTGACGCCGGGCCCGCGCCGTCGCCTAGCCCGGCCGCCTTCTCCGGGCGAACGCCAGGAGCGCGAGCAGCAGGAGCCATGGCGCCGGTGGACTGAGCGCGGCCGTGCATCCGCTCTTGCCGTTGCCCCCATCCGGGGTGCTGATGCCACCGTTGACGCTGACCGTCGCCGAGTCGTTCGTCGGGTTGTAGTCAGAGCCCGAGGTGAGCGTGGCGGTGGTCGCCGCCCCGGCGGTGGAGTTCGCGGTCAGGCTGGTGGTGATGGTCTTCGACGCTCCCGGGGCGAGGTCACCGAGCGCGCACGGGAAGGCGGTGGTGCAGTCCCCTGAGTTGGAGACGAAGGTCAGCCCGGCGAGCGCGTTGGTCACGGTCACCGCGGACGCCGGGGAGGGGCCGGGGTTGGTCACGGTGAAGGTGAACGTTCCCCGCTGCCCCGCTCCGAGCGTCGACGGGCCATTGGCCGAGATGGCGAGGTCCACCGAGAACCACCCGATGTCCCGCAGCAGCGGCACCGTCAGGTCGAGCGAGTGGTTCAGGTCCTGGTTGATGAACGGCTCCATCAGGAGGTCAGGAAAGGCAGAGACGTCGAAGTGCGAAACCGAGGACGCCGGTGCCACTGTGGGGGGTGCGTACAGGTACGCCCGGGCGGAGGGGTCCGCCCCCTCGAAGCCGGCGGTGGGGTCCCGCACGATCGATGCCGCCACTGTGCCCGCCTCCACCGCGGCCCGCAGCGACTGGCCGTCTTGCTGGGTCACGAGCAGCACGGGGATGGAGATGTCCGGCGCGGTCCCGCCCGGGTTGGTGAGCCCGGTGGTGTTGTTGGCGATGAGCAGACCGATGGCCCCGGCGTCCTGGGCGTTCCGGGCCTTCTCCACGAAGGTACAGCCGGCGTCGGGGCTGGGCCCGCCGCGATCGAGGATGGCGATCTTGCTGTCCAGCGGTCCCAGCTTGCCGAGGGCGGTGCAACCCCAGCGCGTGGAGCCCACCCCGAGGTTGCCCGCGACGGGCGATGAGCCGATCTGCGCGCTGAACTGCGCGATGGCGAGCTGAGGGTAGTCCTTCACCACCGACGGCGTCGCCGGCGCCGAGGTGACCCGGACCAGCGGCGCGGAGAGCAGGGTCGAGGGGACCGCCGCCTTCACTGCATGGCCGTCCCAGGTCAGGGCCTGGCCAGTGATGGAGGCCTGGCGGCCGGCGGCGTCGAGGTCGATCCAGTGGCGACCGGAGTCCTCGTCGTACAGGAAGTATGCCCAGATGTCCGGGAGGCTCCCTCCGTCCTGCCCCTGGACGAACTCGCCGGTGTTCTTGTCGGTGATCGAGGCATAGCCAAACCCGTGCCCGAACTCGTGGAGGGCCACGGTGAGAAGGTCGATCTTCTCGCCGTGCTGGTCATCGAGGCCGTAGTACCAGGCGAGGCCGGCGCAAGCCGGGTCCGTGTCCAGCGCCGAGTTGAAGCCGGTGTCGATGTCGTAGTTCCCCAGGTCGTTTCCGACGTCGGTCGAGATCTTCTGCCCAGCGAAGCGCTCGACCAGCGCGACCGGGTACCAGGTCCCCTGCCTCGGGAAGATCGTGTTGGGGATCCCCCCGTCGACCGGAGTCGGCTGACCTCCGGCGAGCGGGGGGTCGCTGGCCAGCCATCCGGTCGGCGCGGTGTGGGCGAGGACCGCGCCACTGGTGTCGCAGGGCAGGGGCGTGAACTGGGCGAAGATGCTGATGGTGACCGCGCTGTCCAGCACCTCCCCCCAGATGCGCGCTGCCTCCTGGAAGACGGCCAGACGCTGGGCGCCGAGCGTGGTGCCGCGATTTCCCCCGACGGGAGCGGCGACCGTCGGGTCATTGAATCCCTGGCCCGGAGCATCGCCGTTGAAGACGACGATGGTCGCCTTGGCCCGGGCGGCCGGGGTCGCCAGAAGAATCGCCGCGGAGAGCGCGAAGCCGGCCGCCCTCACTGGCCGGTCCCCGGCGCGCCGACGAGGAAGGCCTCGGCGGCGGGAGCGCTGTCGACGCAGGCGATGGATGGCCTTCCGCCAGCGTCGATCCGCCCGATGACCACGTGACTGAACGCGGTCGGAGAGCTTATCCGCTGCATCCGCTCTCCATTCGGCATGGTGACCACGTCGTGGGTCAGCGTCGAGCGGGCGGTGGCGGCGCGCACCGCTGCGGTCACCTGGGTGGCGCGTGTCCCGCTCCCCGCGGCGTCTCTGGCCTCGGGCGCCACGTTGCAGCTGGCGAGCCAGCCGAGCATCACCACCCAGGCGCCGGTCCAGCCGGCGCGGCCCTGGTGTCCGTTCATGCGTCCTCCAAGCGACCGGGTTCGAAGCCTAGGACACTCCCTCCGTCGGAAGTCACCCTCCGGCCTCCGACTCGATCTTCCTTCGCCGAGCCGATGTTGTAGGACGGGTGCGATGCGCCCCGGGTCTCACCTGCTCGCCCTCTTGCTCGCTCTCTCCGGCTGCTCCCGGAGCCCGTCTCCCACGCAGCTCGCCCCTCCACCCACCGTCTCCTCCTCGCCCCCGGAGGGAGCCCGCTCGCAGGAGGCGGTCGCCGCGGCGCGGCGCAGCGCCGGGAACTCACCACCAAGCGCGGTGACGGCTCCCCGCCCCGGCGTGGACGGGGGCACCCCACAACCCGTGCGCGCGAAGATCGAGCCGCTCACCCGTTTCCAGATCGTCCCCGTCGGGGAGGCCGCGGTGGCGCCGGCCCGCGCCACCCTCGACGCGCTGCGGGTACGGTACGTGGCCTACGGGTTCGACCTCGGCCCCGTCCTCCCCATGCCCTCGCCGCGTCCGCGGACCTGCGACGAGCTCCTCACCAGCCGGGTGGCCGCCCGGGGAACGATCTTCGTCGTCCCCGGAACACTGCCCTGCTCGGCGCCGTTCGGGGCGGTGAACTCAGTGCTCAAGGCAGGCCTGGTGCTCCTGGCTCCTCTCGGTCCGTCGGGTCGGGTCGCGGAGCGGCGGCTCACCGCGCTGCTCGGGTCCATGGTCGGCGAGCTCATCGGCCTGTCGATGCCCTGCACCGACGGGGTCTCCTGCTGCGCGCTTCGGAAAGCGAAGGACGTGAGGACGCTCGACACCCAGGCGGCCGCACCCTGCCCGGCGCACGCCTCGGAGCTCGACCGGATCCGCGAGGCCAACGGGATGCAGTGAGCGCGCCCTAGAACGCGCGCCCGCCCTCGACCTCGGTCACCAGCCGCGTCCGGTACGCGTGGGCGTCCACCTCGACCGCGTGGCGGATCGAGTCGGTGAAGGCGTAGTCCGGGTGGTCCAGCTCGCGGCGGATCGAAGCCTCGATCCTTGCCGGCCGCTTCCAGGCGCCCAGCAGCGCCCGGGCCACCAGCCTCCCCTGCCAGTCGGAGAGCGGCCAGATGCAGCCCTGCGGCTGGAACAGCCCGATGAAGAAGAGGTCCTCGAACCGGGGGTGGAAGATCTTCAGGTACAGCGGCACCTCCCGCCCCGAGTAGTCACCCACCTCGGCGGTGTCGAGGAAGGGGAAGCGGGTCACGTACCCGGTGGCCGCGATGATGGCGTCGAACTCGGCCGAGGTCCCGTCGACGAAGTGGACCGTCTTCCCCTCGAAGCGGGCGATGTCGGGGCGGGGATGCACCCGCCCGTGGCGGATGAAGTAGAAGAGCTCGGAGTTGAGCGTGGGGTGCGCCTCGAGCGGCCCGTGCTCCGGCTCGAGCAGCCCGTAGTCGGAGTTCCTCCCCTGCACCAGGTGGATGGTCAGCCTCATCACCCGCTGCCGGATGGGCTTGGGCAGCTTGCGCATCAGCCGGTCGTGAATGACGTCGCTCGGCAGTCCCATGAGGAACTTGGGGACGAACCAGTAGCCGCGGCGCATGCTGATCTCGGTGCGGGCGGACACCCGCGACGTCTCCACCGCGATGTCGCACGCGGAGTTGCCCCCGCCGATGACCAGCACCCGCTTCCCGGCGAACCTCTCGGCCGTCTTGAAGGCGTGGCTGTGCAGGAGCTCGCCGCCGTACGTGCCTGGGTAGCTGGGCATCCGGGGGTCCCAGTGGTGGCCCGAGGCCACCAGCAGCGCGTCGAACTCCTCCCGCCGGCCGTCCCCGAGGGCCACCGTCCAGCCGCCGCCCGGGCGGTGCCGCGCGCTGCTGACCTCGGTGCCGAGCTGCAGCACCCTGTCCACCCCGAACTGCCGGGCGTAGCTCTGGAAGTAGGCCTTCAGCTCGGCATGCCCCGGATAGTCCGGGTAGCTGTCGGGCATCGGGAAGTCCTCGTACTGCGACATCTGCTTCGAGGAGATGATGTGGGTGGTCTCGAAGACGCTCGAGTGGCTCGGGTCCGGGCGGAAGATCCAGTTGCCGCCGACCTCGGTGTTCCGGTCGTAGACCACCACGTTGCGAAAGCCGGCGGCGAGGAGGTTCTTCGCCGCGGCGATGCCGGAGGGCCCGGCGCCGATGACGCCCACCCGTTGCTGGGTGGCAGACGCGGAGGTGTGCATGCCAGTCCACGTTCGCACAACCCGGCGCTCGGCGGGGAACCGGAGCGTTCTGGTAACCTCGCCCGCCGCTTCGGCCCATGACGTCCCCGCCCGCCTCCGCCCCCACACCACCCGAGGACCGGTCCCGGCACCGCCTGGTCCTCGCCGAGCGTCCGCCGCCCCCGCCCGGGCCGCCGTGGAAGGCCTGGCTGCGCCGCAGCTGGAAGGTCTTCGCCTTCCTGGGGCTGGTGGGGATGACCGCGGCGGTGGTGGCCGTGGCCGGCCTCTACTACGCGTTCAGCGAGGGACTCCCCGAAATTCCCGACGTGGCTGCCTGGGCCCCGCCCATCCTCACCGAGGTCTACGCGAACGACCGGGTGCTGGCCGGGGAGTTCTACGACGAACGCCGGAAGGTCGTGCCCTACGAGCGCATCCCCAAGCGTCTGGTGCAGGCGTTCATCGCCTCGGAGGACGCCAGCTTCTTCGACCATCCGGGCATCGACGCGCTCGGCACGCTCCGCGCGGCAATCAAGACGGTGCTCAAGAAATCCACCGGGGCGGGGAGCGTCCAGGGTGGCTCGACGCTCACCCAGCAGACCGCCAAGGCGCTCCTCATCTCCTCCGAGGGCTTCGAGCGGGGGACGAAGCGCAGCGGCGCGGCCGGCCTCAAGCGCAAGGCCCGGGAGGCCATCCTCGCGCTCCGGCTGGAGAAGGCCCTCCGCAAGGAGGAGATCCTCTACCTCTACCTGAATGGTGTCTACCTCGGACACCACAGCTACGGGGTCCAGGCCGCCGCCGAGAACTACTTCCGCAAGGACGTGCGCGACCTCACGCTCGCCGAGGCGGCGCTCATCGCCGGCCTTCCCCAGGCCCCGAGCAAGTACTCCCCCTTCCTCAATCCCAGGTCCGCCCGTGCCCGCCGCGGCTACGTGCTCGGGCAGATGAAGGACAAGGGGATGCTCTCCCGGGCCGAGTACGACGCGGCGATGTCCGAGGAGATCCACGTCTACCCGGTGGAGGACGTGTTCCACGAGTTCGCGCCCTACTTCGTCGAGCAGGTGCGCAAGGACGTGGTGCAGCGCTTTGGAAACCCCGCCTTGCTCCGGGGCGGCCTCAAGGTGTTCACCACCATGGACTCGGAGAAGCAGCGCGCCGCGCAGGAGGCGATGCTCAGCGGGCTCCTCCAGGTCGACAAGCGGCAGGGGTTCCGGGGCCCGGTGATGACGCTCGACACGCCGGAGCAGCGGAAGGCCTTCATCGACCGGAGCGAGAAGGCACTGGCCGGCCAGCCCATCGAGAACAACCGTTACTACGTGGCCCTGGTCGACGCGGTGGACGACACCCGGGTGGACGTCCAGGTCGGGACGCACAAGGGCCTGCTCCCGCTCCTGGGGATGCGCTGGGCGCGCAAGGTGAACCCCGAGGCCTACTACCCGGGGGCGATGCTCACCTCGGCGAGGAAGGTGGTGAAGCCGGGGGACGTCATCGTGGTTCGCGCCGTCGCCGCGAGGGACCTCACCGACGACCGCGAGCAGTACGACAGGCGGCTCTTCGACGCGCTGCCGCAGAACGTGCAGCTTTACCGGCTGGAGCAGGAGCCCGAGCTGCAGGGAGCGCTGGTCTCGATCGATCCCCAGCGCCAATACCTCTCGGCGATGGTCGGCGGCTACGACTTCGACGCCAACGAGTACAACCGGGCGTTCCAGGCTTGCCGGCAGCCGGGGAGCAGCTTCAAGCCACTGGTCTACTCGGCGGCGCTGGAGAAGCTCGACTGGACCGAGGCCCACGTCATCGTGGACAGCCCCATCGTGGAGAACGACCCCGAGCATCAAGTTCGCTGGAAGCCGGAGAACTACAGCGAGGACTTCCACGGCGACGTGCTGCTCCGCACGGCGATCATCAACTCGATGAACATCCCGGCGGTGAAGACCTTCATCGCGGTGGGCATCGAGCCGATGGCTCAGTGGGTGAAGAAGCTGGGCCTGAGCACGCCGATGAACCGCGACTTCTCGGCCGCCCTCGGCAGCTCGTGTGTCTACCCGTTCGAGCTCGCGCAGGTGTACGCGACCTTCAACCGGCTGGGGGTGAAGAAGCCCACCACCATGCTCCGGAAGATCGAGGACCGGTACGGCCGCACGCTCGAGGACCACACCGCCTTCGACGACCCGTGGGCCTCGCTCACCGACCGCATCACCGGGGGCTACGCGCGCCTGTATGCACCGGGCGAGCAGGTGATGGCGCCCGAGACGGCGTGGATCCTCACCGACCTGCTCCGGGGGGTGGTCCGCGAGGGAACCGGCACGCCGGCCCAGCGGCTCGGCAAGCCCGCGGCGGGGAAGACCGGCACCACCAACGACTCGTTCGACGCCTGGTTCGCCGGCTTCACCCGGGACCTCGTGACCGTGGCCTGGGTGGGGTATGACCTGAACCCGCATCCGCTCGCCCGGTACGAGACCGGCGGGCGCGCCGCGCTCCCCATCTGGCTCAGCTACATGCAGCGGGCGCTCGACGGCCGGCCGCAGCCCGAGTTCGCCCCGCCGGAGTGGCTCGAGGACTCGCTGGAGCGCCGGGTGGTGGACACCAAGACCGGCAAGCTCGCCTCGTCCGCGAGCCGGACCGCGGCGGTGATGTGGTTCAAGAAGGGCACCGCGCCCGAGGAGAAGACGCCGTCCAAGGACAGCGTCGACCCGTCGCGGTTCATGAATCTGCCGAACTAGGTCAGGGTGGCCGCTCCCGCGGCGGTTGGTTGCCGCCCTTGCCCATCACCCGGGCGACCACCACGTCCGGGACCAGCCGGGCCGCCCAGGTGGCGAGCACCATCGGCCAAGGGTAGGCGAAGGTCTTGTCGCCCCGGAGGATGGCGCGCCCCATCCGGTCGGCGGCGTCGTCCGCCTCGAGCAGGAAGGGCATCTTGAACGTGTTCTTCGCCGTCATCTCGCTCTTCACGAAGCCCGGGTGGATGCAGGTGACGGCCACCCCGGCGGTCTTGAGGTCGAGGTGCAGGCCGTCGCAGTAGACCTCGAGGAAGGCCTTGGTCGCCGAGTACACGCCCATCTTCGGGGTCACCCTCCAGGCGGCGAGCGAGGACATCCCGACGAGGTGGCCGCGCCCCCTGGCGGCCATCCGCGGCGCCAGGGTGGCAAGCGTCGCCGCGGCGCCGGTGACGTTGACCTGGATCATCCGCTCGATCTTCTCCCAGGTGTCCTTCCGCGGGTTGGCCTCCCCGCCGATGCCGGCGTTGGCGATGACCACGTCGAGCCCACCCTCTGCCCGGTCGTCGACCTCGGGGAGCACGCGGCGGACGGCGGCGACGTCCGAGACGTCGAGAGCGAGCGGGACGATGGTGCCGGGACGGGCCGAGGCGTCGGCGGCGAGGGTCTCCAGCAGCTCGATGCGCCGGGCCGCGGCCCACACCTGCGCGCCCCTTCGGGCGAACCACAGCGACAGGGCCCGTCCGAGCCCGCTGGACGCGCCGGTGACGAGGACGTTGCGAGGCTCACTCACGGTCAGGAAGCTCCTCCCACCGAAGGCATCGCGCGGTCGCGCTGCCGTGTCCAGAGCGCGTACACCGGCAGCCCGGCCATCTCAGAGCTTCCAGTAGGGCTTGAGCGCCGCTCGGCTGGCCTCGATGGCCCGCATCGCGTCCCGGGTCGCCCCGCGCGGGAACTCGTCGCGCCGCCCGGCCATCACCTCGAGGCAGGCGTGCACGCTCCGCGGCAGGCCGAGCAGCGAGTAGCCGCCCTCGAGCAGGAGCACCAGCCGCCCACCGGCCACCTCGTCGGCCAGCGACTTCGTCGCGCTGCACATCGCCGCGAACCCCCGCTCGGTGCAGAGCATCCCGCCCAGCGGGTCGTCCTCGTGCGCGTCGAAGCCCGCGGAGACGATGACCACGTCCGGCCGGAAGGCCTGCCCGATGGGAAGGAAGACGTCGTGGAAGGCCGCGCCCAGGTCGGCGTCGCTCCGTCCGGCGGGGAAGGGCACGTTGACCGTGTAGCCCGCGCCGGCCCGCTCGCCGGTCTCGTGCGCCGCGCCGGTGCCCGGGTAGAAGGGGAACTGGTGCACCGACTGGTAGAGCACGTCCCCGCGCTCCCAGAACGCCGCCTGCGTGCCGTTCCCGTGGTGCACGTCCCAGTCGAGGAGGAGCACCCGGGACGCCCCGAGCGCCCGGGCGGCCTCCGCGGCCACCGCGGCGTTGTTGAGGAAGCAGAACCCCATCATCTTGTTGGGCTCGGCGTGGTGGCCCGGAGGGCGCACCAGGGCAAATGCCGTCCGGTGGGTGCCGCCGAGCACCGCCTCCACCGCCTCGATGGCCGCTCCGGCCGCCGCCAGCGCCGCGTCGTGCGTGGCCGGCGAGGCGAAGGTGTCCACGTCGATGGCCACGTGTCCGCCGGCCAGCCCCGCGAACTCCTCGAGGAGCTCCGGCTCGTGCACCCGGGCCAGCTCCTCGGGCCGGGCCAGCCGCGGGGCCCGGAACTCGAGCGAGGGGAGCCGGTGCTGCTCGAGGTAGTCGAGGGTGCGCGCCAGCCGGAGTGGTGACTCCGGGTGCCCGCGCCCGGGCTGGTGCTCGAGGAACAGCGGGTGGGTGAAGACCAGGACGGGTGAGGACACGGTCGGTGAGTCGAGGAATGTAGCGCACCGCGCGGGCCGTGGCGGCGAGGGCCCAAACGAGCCGCCCGCCGGGCCGGTCCGGGAGAGTACAGTCCCGGGGTTCATCCGTGGTGCGGTGGCTCCGACAACTCGGGCTGCGCAACGCGCTGTTCGGCGTCTCCAGCCTGTCGCTCCTGGCCGTGCTCGCGGCGATCTGGCTCTACGTCTCGCACGATGCCCGGCTGCTGGCCGCCATCCACCGCGGCGACGAGGCCGGGGTGCTGGCCCAGCTCCGGCGAACCCTGTGGCTGGCGATGCTGGTGGGGTCCCTGGCCTTCGCCGTGCTGCTCTGGGTGCTCAGCCGGGTGGTCCTGACCCGGCCGCTGGGGGAGATCCTGGTCGCCGTGCGCCGGATGAGCGAGGCGGACCTCACCCAGACCGTCACCCTCGGCGGCGGGGACGAGCTCGCGGTGCTGGCCGCGGCCCTGAACCGCATCGGGCAGGGGCTCCGCGACACCCTCGCCCGGGTGCGCAACGTGAGCGAGGCGGTGGGCTCGGTCATCGACCAGCTGTCGCGCTCGGGCGTCCAGGTCAGCTCCGGCGCAGCCAGCATCCAGTCCCAGGTCACCGAGACCAGCCGCTCGCTGGCCGAGGCGGCGGGTACGCACCAGGAGGTCGCCGCCCACGTCGAGGCGCTCCAGCGGACGGCCGAGGAGAGCTCGACCCGCATCGCGGAGATTGCCCGGCGCAACGAGGAGGTCGCCCTGGGGGTGGAGCAGATGGCGGCCAGCGTCCAGGAGACCACCGCCGCCATCGACGAGATGACCCGGAGCATCCTCGACGTCGCCCGGGCCATCGAGGAGCTCGGCGGGTCGACCGAGGAGACGTCCTTCAGCATCAAGCAGATGGACGTCAGCATCGGCCAGGTGGAGACCAACGCCAACGAGACGGCGCGGCTGTCGGAGCAGGTCTCGGCGGAGGCGGCCAGCGGCGTGCAGTCGCTCCAGAAGACGCTCGCCGGCATCGACCGGATCCGGGAGTCGAGCGAGCTCGCCGCCCGGGTCATCGAGGGGCTGGGACGGCGGGTGGGCGAGGTGGTGGCCATCCTCGACGTCATCGACGAGGTGGCCGAGCAGACCAACCTCCTGGCGCTCAACGCGGCGATCATCGCCGCCCAGGCCGGCGAGCAGGGGAAGGGCTTCGCGGTGGTCGCCGACGAGATCAAGGAGCTCGCCGAGCGGACCGGCGCCTCGACCAAGGAGATCTCCGAGCTCATCGCCCGGGTCCAGGAGGAGAGCCGGAACGCGGTCGAGGCGGTGGAGCAGGGCGTCCGGCACGTGCAGGAGGGGGTGGAGCTGGGCCGGGAGGCGGAGACCGCCCTGAAGCGCATCAGTGGCACCGCCAACCGGAGCACGGTGATGGTGAAGGCCATCGCCCGGGCGACGGTGGAGCAGGCGCGCAGCAGCCGGACGGTCACCGCCGCCGTCCAGCGAATCGCCGAGACGGTGCAGTCGGTCACCCAGTCCGCGCAGGCCCAGGCCCGTGGCACGGCGCGCATCACCCAGTCCGCGCAGCACATGCAGACCGTCACCGCCGACGTGCAGCGGCGCAGCCAGGAGCAGGCGGCGGGCAACCGGCTCGTCACCCGTGGGCTGGAGGCGATGCGGGAGCGGGTGGGCCAGCTCGAGCGGGCGCAGCGCGAGCAGACCCGGGGCTCGTCGCTGGTGCTCAGGACCATGGAGGCCATCCGCGGCTTCAGCGAGGAGCAGGCGCGGTCGGTGCGCCAGCTGGAGGAGGCCATCGCCCGGCTCCAGGAGGAGGCCGAGGTGCTCCGCGGCGAGGTGCGACGCTTCCGTCTATGAACGACGGCGTCATGCGCGCCACCGGCCTGGTGCTGGGGACCCTCGCCGGGGCGACCCCCGCCGGGGTCCCGGCGGGAATGGCAACCGCCTCAAAGAAGGTTTAAGAGCGAGCAAGCGATGTTCAATCTTGGCGCCGGGGAGATCGCAGTCATCATGATCGTCGCTCTGCTGCTGCTCGGCCCGGACAAGCTCCCGGAGCTGGCGCGGGGGATCGGCAAGTTCGTGCGCGAGTTCCGCCGGCAGACGGACGACGTCCGCGGTCTGGTCGAGCGCGAGTTCTACAAGATGGACCAGGAGGTCTTCGCCGAGGAGCAGGCGCAGGCCAAGCGCATCGAGCCCCCCGCGCCGGCCGAGCCGGTGCCTCCGGCCACCGTCGGTCCGGACGGCGAGCTGACCCCACCCACCTACCCCTCCGTCTTCCCACCGCCCGAGGGCGTCGTCGCCGCGCGCCCGGCCAACTCCACCCCGCTGGGGCTCGAGCCTCCGGAGGCCGCGCCGGCCGAGCCGGAAGCCGCCCCGGCATCCGAGCCCGTCGCCTCCGCGCGCCCGGAGGGCGACGCCGCGCCACATGGCTGAGGAGGGGCCGCTCCAGGCACGGATGAGCCTCGCCGAGCACCTCGGGGAGCTGCGCTCGCGGCTGCTCCGCGTGGTCATCGCGGTGCTGGTGCTGGGCGCGGCCGGCCTGGTGTTCGCCCGGCCCATCTTCGGGTTCCTGATGAAGCCGGTGCTGGACGCGCTCCCCCCGGCGGACCGGAGCCTCATCTACACCTCGGGCATCGAGGAGCTGAACGTGCTGATGAAGGTCGGCTTCTACGCCGGCATCTTCCTCGCCACGCCCGTGCTGCTGACCCAGATCTGGGGCTTCGTCGCTCCGGGGCTCTACCCGCGGGAGCGGAAGTACGCCTTTCCCTTCGTGCTCCTCGGCACGGTGGCGTTCCTGATCGGCGCGACCTTCTGCTACCTGGTGTTGCTGCCCACCATGTTCAACTTCCTGCTCTCCAGCGGGGAGACCGGGCCCATCAAGAACCGGGTGGAGCGGGCGCGGGCGGTGGAGCTGGAGGCGCTCCGCTTCGCGCGCTCGGGTGACTTCGAGCGCGCCGCCAACCTGGCCGACGGCGAGGCGCAGCGGCTCACTGCCCTGGGCAGCGGCCGCGTCTCCTCGCCCGACCGGTTCGCCGACGGCGTGGTCGAGCTCCAGGCACGGCTGGACGCCGAGGGTCGGCTGGTCGACGCCATCCGCGATGGGCTCGGGCTGGGTGCGGCGCCCGCGCTCCGCCAGGCGCTCGAGAAGCGGACCGAGGCAGTGGACGCGTTCCAGTCCGGTTCGCTGGCCAAGGCCTCGGAGGCGCTCGAGCAGTCCGCCTCGCTCCTCGCCGGGGCGGCCGGTGGCCAGGGCTCACAGGTGGCCCGGATGTGGAAGATGCAGCAGACGCTCGCCGCCGGCCAGAGCTCCCTGGCCCAGGAGGCCTGGACGCGGCCGCTGCTCACCATGAGCGAGCAGCTCTCGCTGGTACTGATGCTCCTCCTCGCGCTGGGCGTGGTGTTCGAGCTGCCGCTGGTCATGGCGCTGCTGGCCGCTCTGGGCCTGGTGAAGGCGCGCTTCCTGATGCGCTACCAGCGGCACGCGATCGTGGTGTGCCTCATCCTCGCCGCGGTCATCACCCCGACCGGCGACCCGATCAACATGGGCATCCTCGCCGGGCCGATGCTGCTCTGCTACGAGGTGGGGGTACTGGCCGCGTGGCTCATCGAGCGGCGGCGGGCCCGGAACGCGTCCGAGACCGCGCTCACCCCGACCTGAACCGGGGTCCACGGCGGCTCGCCCAGGTCGCGACGGCCAGGAGCGCGAGCAGACCGCGTCCGCCGCCGGTGCTACTGCAGCCCGAGGCCTGGCTGGCGACCACCATGGTGCTGGCGTCCCGGGCGAGGGGCGACGGGCTTCCGGCGCTGATCCGGAATTCGACCGAGGTTTGCTGCGGCGCTCGGCCGGCGAAGGCGTAACGGGTGATGACGGTCCTCACTGCCCCCGGGGCGATCTCCCCCAGCGTGCAGGGCAGCCCACCGGTGCAGTCGAGCGGCCCTGGGGCGCAAGACACTCCGCCTGCGCAGGCCTGCTCGGTTGAGACCAGGCGAAGGGCAGGGTCGGCGCGCGCGTCCAGGACCACCCCGGTGGCAACCGCGCTGCCGCGGTTGACGACGTGCACGATGAACTGTGGAGGGCGGCCGTCGGTGAAGTCGCGTCCAAGCGTGGTGGCTCCGATGGTCAGGCCCGAAGGCGGTGTCCAGCCCAGGTCCTGCAGCGCCGCGGGGGTCAGGTCGAGGGTGCGGGGCAGGCTCGGGTTGATGATCGGCTCCATCAGCAGGGGTGGGGAGGCGCTGGAGTCCCAGTGACCGACGCTCGAGCCTTCCGAGTAGGTGGCCGGGGTGTAGAGCAGCACGTCGCCGGCGAGGTTCTCGCCCGCGCGCCGGCCGTCGCCATCGACGGCCACTGGCCCGCCACCGGCCAGGAGGTACGTCTGGAGACTGGTCCCGTCGTCGGACGACATCCCCCACACCGGGATGGTGAGCCCCGGGCCGGCGTCGCCGGTGTACGAGGTGGGCCCGGTGCCGGACTGGACGGGCCGGACCAGGAGGCCCACCGCACCGGCTGCCTGCGCGTTCAGCGCCCGCTGTGCGACCAAGCAGAAGAGGCCTGCGTCGGAGCGCAGCCCCCGCTCGGCCAGCACCAGCGCCCCCGGCGAGGGAGCGAGTGGAGCGCACGCGTCGTGTGCCGTTCCGCCGTCCGCGTCCTGGGCGAGCACCACCGGTGCGGTGAGCGACACGTGTGCCGGGCCGAACCGCGCCCGGGCGAGGGGGAAGGTGCGTCCGTCGGAGAGCCGCATCAGCCCGTCGGTCTTGTCGAGGAACGCGTCCTTGGTCCCCCGGACCGCGGGCCCGATCCAGCTGACACCGAGCGGTCGGCGGATGGCCGCGTCGTAGTCAGCCGGGGAGAGCTGCGAGAGCAACACGCCGCTCGTGTCGTCCCGGGCCTGGTCCCGGAACGCGGTGGCGGACTTGATGAAGCCGAGCCCGTGGGCCATCTCGTGCAGGAACACCGACGGCAGGTCGGTGGTCCCGGTGGGTGCCTGGTTGTCCAGTCCGGTGTACCAGGCGGTGATGGCGCAGTCGGACCGGCCCACCCGGCCGTTGAAACGGCCTTCGATCTCCTCCCGTCCCGGGTCGAGATCGTGTCCGGCCCGCTCGTTGGCCAGCGCGGCCGGGAACCGGCTGTTCTCGTAGAGCTCGGTGGGACCGGACGCTCCGAGCACCGCGGTCCCGCCCGAACAGTCGAGGTCAACGAACTCGGTCCGGATGGCGATGGGCACCCGGTTCCCGAGCGTGGCCGACCAGAGAGCCGCCGCGTACTGAGCGGCGATCAGCCGCTGCTCGCCCACCGTCGTGCCGGGGTTGCCGCCCACCGGATCCGCCGGGGTGCCCTCGTCGAGCCCTTCCCCCGAGCCATTCCCGTCCACGATCCGGATCTCGGCACCACCGAGGGCTCCCGGCGAGACCAGGACCCAGACCAGCAGGAGCGCCCGTGCCGGACGAGGCCTCATCGTTCGCCTTCGGAGTCACGGACCAGCGCCTCGGCTCCGTCCTCGCTGTCCACGCACCCCACCCGCAGGCTCCCGTCCGGCGCCACATGCCCGAGCACCACCGCGGTGGGACCGGGGGTGACGGCCGCGCCCGCCCCGTCCCGGGCGACCTGGGTGGAGAGGGCTGCGTTCCGGGCGACGTGGGGCCGGACCAGCGCCCGGGCGGTGGCCACCGCCGCCGGTCCGGACTCGTAGACCACCCCGGGGCCGCACCCCGCCAGGCCGGAGGTTCCGAGGGCCAGGAGGGCCCAGCGCGCACGGGACGGAAGCATGGGGAAGGCGACTCCCAGCATCATCGGGGGCCCCCCTCCGCGGCAAGGCGTGTTATCGATGCCGGAAGAGGATGACGGCGCGATGACGACGGATGGCGCGAAGACCTCCCGGGAGCGGGCCAAGGAGATCGCCGAGCAACGGCGGGCGGAGCGGCGCCAGCGGAAGCGCCACTGCGTCCTGTGTGGCGTTGAGGAGTCGGACCGGACGCCGCTGGGGCCGCATCCTGATGGCATCGGTCCGTCCTGCCGTGAAGAGTCCGCGTGCCTCGCCCGCAGGGCACGCTCGCTGTAGCTTTCCAATCTGGTTGCTCGCCTCACCGCATCGGATGTAAGAAGGTCGGCCATGGGCAGCGTTCCCTTCACCGGAGTGAAGGTGTTCTCGACGACGCTTGCTCGGGACCGCGAGACCATGGGTGACACCATCACCAAGTGGCTCCGGGACAACCCCGGTGCCGAGGTGGTGGACCGGGTGGTGACGCAGAGCTCCGACAAGGAGTTCCACTGCCTGACCATCACCCTGTTCTACCGGCAGCGAGAAGCCTCTCCGCGGAACGGATAGGCGCGCCGGCCCGGAGGGGGGTTGCGCTCCGGGCCCTGCTCGTGGAGACCTCGGGGCATGCGTCCCGTCCGCCGGGGTTTCCGGCCCATTCTTCCAAGTCTGCAGGGCGCCGCGGCGTGGTTCGCGGTGGCGCTGGTCATCGGTTCGGTCTTCTGCCGGCTCACCCTCGACGGCGTCGGGGCGTTGCTCCTGCTCGTGCCCGGGGAGGTGCTGCGGGGGTTCGTGTGGCAGCCGTTCACCTACGCCTTCATCGAGACCTCGGTGAGCGGCGTCATCTTCGGCGCGCTCATCCTCTGGCAGCTCGGCGGCGCGCTGGAGCAGAGCTGGGGAACGCAACGGATGGCGCTGTTCGCGGTCGGCATCACGGCCCTGGCCGGTCTGCTCACGGTGTTCCTCGCGCTCGTGATCCCCGCGCTCCGGCCCGTACCGTTCCCCGGAGGATTCGTCATGGGCTCGGCGCTCTGGGTCGCCTACGGCCTCAGCTTCGGCAGGCGTCAGGTAAACTTCTGGGGGATTCCGCTGAGCGGGAACATGTTCGCGCTCATCGGCGTGGGCTTCGTGGTTCTGACCGGCGTGTTCTCCAGCCCCCTTCTGGTCGTCCCGTCGGCGCTGGCGCTGCTCCTGACATGGGCCTACCTGCGGCTGGGCGGCCCCTCCGACTGGCTGCTCCGGCTCCAGAGCTGGCGGCTGCAGCGGCAGCTCCGCTCGCGCAGCAAGCATCTGACCCTCGTCAGCCCGGACCGGAATACCCCCCGGGATTCCGACCGCTTCCTCCAGTGAGACGGTCTGTTTCACGACGGAATCGTTGAATCACCAGGGCGGGGCAGGCATCCAAGGGCCCGAATTCTCGTTCAGCAGACCATCGCCTTCTGGAGACACCCGATGCGCTCACTCGTTGCTCTCGCCGCTCTCGTTGCCCTTCCTGCCGCCGCCTCGACCTGGGACATCGATCCCGCCCACACCGAGAGCTCCTTCGTCGTGAAGCACATGATGGTGTCCAACGTCCGCGGCCAGTTCGGGAAGACCACCGGCGTCATCGAGCAGGACGACAAGGACATCACCAAGAGCTCGGCGCAGATCACCATCGACACCACCACCATCGACACCCGTGAGCCGAAGCGCGATGCGCACCTCAAGTCCCCCGACTTCTTCGACGTCGAGAAGTTCCCGACCATCACCTTCAAGTCCACCAAGATGACCAAGGGCGAGGGAAACACCCTCAAGGTGACCGGCGATCTCACCATTCACGGGGTCACCAAGTCGGTGGTGCTCAACGTGGAGTACACGCCCGAGACGCTGGCCGGCGGGAAGCTCCGTCGGGGAATCACCGCCACCACCAAGGTCAACCGCAAGGACTTCGGCCTGCTGTGGAACAAGACCATCGAGGCCGGTGGGCTGATGGTCGGCGAGGACGTGGCGATCACCGTCGAGGGGGAGCTGATCAAGCGCGGCGCCCCCACCGCGTCGAATTGACATCCCCGGACGCCGCTACGCGGCGTTGATCGACTGCACCCCCGCCCGGAAGACGTAGATCCGGGCGGTGTGCGTGCGGGTGTCGGCGGGCACGAGGAAGAAGCCCTGCTCGCTGGCGTCGACGTCCTCGGAGAAGCCGACGATCTGCCGCCCGTCGGCAAAGCCCACGCGGATACGTCGCCCCGCCGAGGGGAGGGGTGCGGTCCCGGGCTCCTGCATGAAGAAGATGGCCTTCACCCGCTCGGCGGCGATCCCCTCCGGAGGACGGCCGGGCTGGGCGAGGCGGATGACCGGGTCGAGCAGGTCGAGATCTTTCACCGTGCCCCGCCGGACCTGCCCCTCCAGGGTGTGGAGCACCACCCGGTGCTCTCCCTCCACGAACGTCGGGCTGAGGTAGGCCTCTCCGAAGACCTCGCCCCCGGTCGCCACGTCGGTCGCGGGCTCCGGCTCGGGTTCGGGTTCGGGCTCGGGCGGGAGCGCGTCCCCGTCGTCCATCATGTCCAGTGGAGCCGGGGTGAGCAGCAGCGCCTGCGGCCGCCCGAACGGCCCGCTGCGGCCGAACTGGTGGGCGAGCTGTGGTGGCTCGGGCACCGCTGCGGCGAACGCGGGCATGCGCCGTCCGTCGTCTGCGAGCACGTACGCCGCGGCGGGAGGCGGAGGGGGCACGCGGGTCCGTGCGGGACCGGCGGCGTCCGGCACCTCCCCGCTCCGACGCGCGGGTGAGGCGCCGGCGTCCGGCGAAGGAGCAGCGGGCGCCGGTGGTGGCGCGGCCCTGGCCGGCGCAGGCCCGGGGGCCTTCGATCGCGGTGAGACGGGCGCCGCCCGGGGCTCCGGCGTGGGGGCGGCCGCCACTGCAGGCCGCGCCGGGGGCGGGCCGGGAGGTGGCCTGGGAAGGACGAAGCGCGGCGCTGGCGGCGCGGGCGGGGGCGGCGCGGGCTCCTCGGCCGGGGGGGCGTGGAAATCCCCTGGCTGGCCGGCGAGCTCGGCCTCGGTGGCCTGCAGCTGCTCGGGAGCGAACGTCGGCTGCTCGCCGCCCTGGTCGTCGAAGGCGAGCGCGCGCGGGTCCTCCGGCTGCTCGCCGATGAACTCGTGGAGCCCGGCGAGGGGAACGGGATCCGCGGGCTCTCCGCCGAGGTCCATCTCCGGTGTCGACTCGCCCTCCAGCAGGACCACGTCGGCCGAGGACAGCTCGATGGGGGCGCCTTCGGCAGGGACGCCGAACTCGGCGGCCGGGTCGGCCACGTCGAGCGGGATGGCCCCGAGCTCCTCGGGGGCGAGCGGCCCGGGAGCCACCGGGGCCTCTGCCCACGCCAGCGCCTCGGCCGTGGCCGGCGCGTCGACCTCGCCCGCCTCGACCATGGCGTTGATGCGCTCGGCGAGGCTCGGCCGCCGAGCCTCGGGCGCGAGCTCCCCCGGCACGGGTGGGGTCTCCGGCTCTGGGGGAGGCAGGAAGTCGAGCGCGCCGGTGCCCTCCGCCGCCGCCTGGACCCCGGCCCACGCGGCCGCCGCCTCCTCCTCCGGTGGCAGAGGCGCGTCGGGGGGCACCGCGGCGGTCTCGAGCACCTCGAGCACGGGCTGTGCCGCGGACTCCTCGACCTCGGCCGTGGCGACCTCGAGGTCCGGGCCCGGGCCCTGTGCCTCCAGGTCGGGCAGGGTCGTGGTCGCCTCGGGCTCCAGGGGCGGCTCGGGCTCGGGCGACGTCCAGCCCACCTCGATGGGGGGAGCGGTCGCGGTGTCGGACAGCGCTTCGGGGAGCTGCGACGGTGAGGCCGTCCCGGGAACGGGCAGGGCCATCGCGGGCCCGAGCGCCACGGGCGGCGGCACCCCGGTCTCGAGGCTGGGGAGCGCGCCGGCCTCGGGCGCCTCGAGGCGCGGAAGCTCGGCCGCCCCGGCGGGAGGAGGAGGGACGGTTGGCGCTGACCTCGCTGCGACGGGGACCGCCGGAGCGGTGACCTGCGAACCTGGCGCCACGGGGGCCACCTGAGCGCCGGGCGCACCGGTACCGCCGGCCGTGGGGCCGTCGGTGCGGGCCTCTGCCGGCTCGGACGGCAACCCGAGCCGCTCTCTCAGCTCGGCGAGCCGGCTCCGCTCCAGCTCGGTGAGACCCTGGGTACTTCGCTTCTCGCTGAGGGAGCGCAGCTCGCGGATGGCCGCGCGCGTGTCGGACATCAGTCCGGACAGTGTACCGCGGCAACCCGCTGGCGACGAAGGGAAGGCCCGGTCGCGCCGCGCGTGTTGAAGCTGTAACGCAACCCCCCACCGCGACCACCGTCACTCATCTGCGCCTTGTGTCGGACCCAACGGTGCGCCAGAAACAGGCCGTCGGCCTTTTCCCCACATCGGGAGTTCCCGCGTGCCCCAGCCTGGAATCGAGAAGCTCGCCATCGACACCATCAGGACCCTGTCGATCGATGCGGTGCAGAAGGCGAACTCCGGGCATCCGGGGGCGCCGATGGCGCTCGCCCCCGTGGCCTACACGCTCTGGCAGAACGTGCTGCGCTACGATCCGGCGGACCCGACCTGGCCGAACCGCGACCGGTTCGTGCTCTCCAACGGGCACGCCTCCATGCTCCTCTACTCGGTGCTCCACCTGACCGGCGTGCGGCAGGTGGACCAGGAGGGGCGGGTACTCGATGCGCCCGCGGTCTCGCTCGACGACATCAAGCACTTCCGCCAGCTGAACAGCCGGACCCCGGGCCATCCCGAGTACCGCATCACCACGGGCGTCGAGGCCACCACAGGCCCGCTCGGCCAGGGCGCCGCCAACTCGGTGGGCATGGCCATCGCCTCGCGGTGGCTAGGCGCCCGGTACAACCGGCCCGGCCTCACGCTGTTCGACTTCGACGTCTATGCCGTCCTCGGGGACGGCTGCATGATGGAGGGCATCGCCTCGGAGGCCGCGTCGCTCGCCGGTCACCTGAAGCTCCCGAACCTCTGCTGGCTCTACGACAACAACCACGTCTCGCTCGACGGGAAGCTCTCGCTCTCCTTCAGCGAGGACGTCCCCAGGCGCTTCGAGGCCTACGGCTGGGCGACGACGCACGTCACCGACGCGAACGACCTCGGCCAGCTCTCCGGGGCGCTCCAGTTCTTCAGACAGCAGGGCCGGCCAACCCTCATCGTCGTCGACTCGCACATCGGCTACGGGAGCCCCACGAAGCAGGACACCAGCGCGGCCCACGGGGAGCCGCTGGGCGAGGACCAGGTGCGCGCGGCCAAGAAGTTCTACGGCTGGCCGGAGGATGCGCAGTTCCTCGTCCCGGACGGCGTCCGGGAGCACTTCCAGCAGGGCATCGGCACCCGGGGGAGGAAGCTCCGGCAGGACTGGGAGGCGCTCCGGGCGCGCCACGGCAAGGAGTTCCCCGAGCTTGCCGCAGAGCTGGATCGGATCGACCGCTCCGAGCTCCCTCCCGGCTGGGACAGCGAGCTCCCGGTCTTCCCCGCGGACCCGAAGGGGATGGCCACCCGCGAGTCGTCAGGCCAGGTGCTGAACGCGCTGGCGAAGAAGATTCCCTGGCTCCTCGGCGGCGCGGCGGACCTCAGCGGCTCGACCAAGACCACCATCAAGGGCGAGCCGAACCTGGCCGCGGGCGAGCCCGGCGGGCGGAACATCTACTTCGGCGTCCGCGAGCACGCGATGGGCGCCATCGTCAACGGGATGGTGCTGAGCAAGCTCCGCGCGTTCGGGAGCACCTTCCTCACCTTCGTGGACTACATGCGCGCGCCGGTGCGGCTGTCCTCGATCATGGAGATCCCCTCGTTCCACGTGATGACCCACGACTCCATCGGCCTCGGCGAGGATGGGCCGACGCACCAGCCGGTGGAGCAGCTCGCCTCGCTGCGTGCGATGCCCGGGCTATGGGTGCTCCGCCCGGGCGACGCCAACGAGGTGACCGAGTGCTACCGGCTGGTGATGGAGAGCACGCATCACCCGGCGATCCTGGTCTTCAGCCGCCAGGCGCTCCCCACCTTCGACCGGACCAAGGTTGCTCCCGCCTCTGGCGCGCGGAAGGGCGCCTACGTCCTGCTCGAGGCCGAGGGTGGCAAGCCCGAGGTGCTGCTGATGGCCACCGGGAGCGAGGTGCGGCTCATCGTCGAGGCGCACGAGAGGCTCAGGGCCGAGGGCATCCGGGCCCGTGCGATCAGCATGCCTTGCTGGGAGCTGTTCGAGCAGCAGTCGCCCGAGTACCGGGAGTCGGTCCTCCCCTCGAGCGTCACCGCGCGCGTGGCGGTGGAGCAGGCGGCGATGTTCGGCTGGGAGGCGTGGGTGGGGCGCACCGGGAAGATCCTGGGGATGAAGACCTTCGGCGCCTCGGCGCCGCTCAAGGAGCTCTTGCAGCACTTCGGCTTCACCGCCGACCACGTGGTGGCGGCGGCGAAGGAGCAGCTCGGAAAGGGCAAGTGACGGGATGCGGATCGCGCTCGCCGCAGATCACGCCGGCTTCGCCCTGAAGCAGCGCCTGCTGGGGGTGGTGCGGGAGCTCGGGCACGAGGTGACCGACCTCGGGGCGGACTCCGAGGCGGCGGTGGACTACCCGGATCTCGCCGAGAGGCTGGGGATGGCCATTCGCGGGGGACGCGCCGACCGCGGGATCCTCCTCTGCGGGAGCGGGGTGGGTGCCTCGGTGGTGGCGAACAAGATTCCGGGGGTCCGGGCAGGCATCTGTCACGACGGATACTCGGCCCACCAGGGGGTCGAGCACGACGAGGTGAACGTCCTGGTGCTCGGGGCTCGCATCGTCGGCCCGGCCCTGGCAGACGAACGCCACGAACGGCGGCTCGGCAAGGTCAAGGCGCTGGAACGGCGCTGGTCGAAGGAGCAGTCATGAATCCTCTGCAGCAGCTGGCCAACCTGGGCCAGAGCATCTGGCTCGACTACATGCGGCGGGACCTCGTCACCAGCGGAGAGCTGCAGAAGCTCATCCGCGAGGACGGTCTCAAGGGCCTCACCTCGAACCCCACCATCTTCCAGAAGGCCGTGGAGGGGAGCAAGGACTACGACGACCTCTTCGCCGAGTGGGCTCCGCGGAAGGCAAGCGCGGGTGAGGTCTTCGAGGCCCTGGCGGTCCGGGACATCCGCGACGCCGCCCGCACCTTCCACCCGGTGTGGGAGGAGACCCGGCACCGCGATGGGTACTGCTCGATCGAGGTCTCGCCGACGCTGGCCCACGACACGGACGGGACGCTGACCGAGGCCCGTCGCCTGTGGAAGACGCTCTCAGTCCCCAACGTGATGATCAAGATCCCCGGGACCCAGGAGGGCGTGCCGGCGATCGAGCAGGCCATCTCCGAGGGGATCAACGTCAACGTCACCCTGCTCTTCAGCCAGGAGTCCTACGCCCAGGTGGCGGAGGCCTACATTCGCGGGCTGGAGAAGCGGGCCGCGCGCGGCGAGGACGTCTCGCAGCTCGCCTCGGTGGCCAGCTTCTTCGTCAGCCGCATCGACACCCTGGTGGAGAAGATCATCGCCCAGCGGGAGAAGGCGGGCGCCACGCCCGAGCAGAAGCGCCTGTTCGACCAGGTGACCGGGAAGGTGGCGATCGCCAACGCCAAGCAAGCCTATCAGCGGTACCAGAAGATCTTCTCCGGCGCGCGCTGGAAGGCGCTGGCCGACAAGGGTGCTCAGACCCAGCGGGTGCTCTGGGCCAGCACCGGGACCAAGAACCCCCGCTACTCCGACGTGCTCTACGTGGAGGAGCTGATCGGTCCGGAGACGGTGAACACCATCCCCCCCGCGACGCTCGACGCCTACCGCGACCACGGCAAGCCCCGGCGGACGCTGGACCAGGGGCTGGACGAGGCCGACGCCACGATGCGGGCGCTGGAGAAGGCGGGCATCTCGATGAAGGAGGTCACCGACCAGCTGGTGGTCGAGGGCGTCAAGTCGTTCGCCGACAGCTACCAGGCGCTGCTCGCCGCGGTGGCCGCCAGGGTGGGTGCCGGGGGCGGACGGTGAGCGCGGTGAACGGCGTCGCCCTCGAGCTCCCGGCGGCGCTGAAGGCCGAGGTGGACCGCACCCTCGCCCACTGGGACCAGGGCAAGAAGATGCAGCGCCTCTGGGACCGGGACGCCTCCCTCTGGACAGGGCAGGACGAGGGGAGGTGGCTCGGCTGGCTGGACATCGTGGACGCCAAGGCGCCGGTGAGCCCGGAGCTGGGGAGCTTCCTCCAGTCGATCGAGCAGGACCGTTTCAGCCACGCGGTGCTGCTCGGAATGGGCGGGAGCTCGCTCTGCCCCGAGGTGATGGCCCGAACCTACGGGCCAGTGAAGGGGAAGCCCGCGCTCCTGGTGCTCGACTCCACCGACCCAGCTCAGGTCTCGTCCCTGGCCAGGCGAATCGACCCGGCGAGGACGCTGTTCATCGTCTCCAGCAAGAGCGGGAGCACGCTCGAGCCGAACATCTTCTTCCAGTTCTTCTGGGCGAAGACGGTGGAGGCGGTGGGGCAGGAGAAGGCGGGACGGCACTTCGTGGCCGTCACCGACCCTGGCTCGAAGATGGAGCAGGTGGCGAGGGAGCACCGCTTCCGGGCCATCTTCCCCGGGCGGCCGAGCATCGGCGGGCGCTACTCGGCGCTGTCGAACTTTGGCCTTCTGCCCGCGGGCGTGATGGGGGTGGACCTTCCTAGGTTCCTCGGTAGCACGCTGACCATGGTCGGGGCCTGCGCGGGCTCGGTCCCCGCGTCGAAGAATCCGGGCGGCATCCTCGGCGCGGTGCTGGGGACGCTGGGCAACGCCGGGCGGAACAAGGTGACGCTGATCGCCAGCCCGGGCATCGGTGACGTGGGCGCCTGGCTGGAGCAGCTCCTCGCCGAGTCCACCGGAAAGCAGGGCAAGGGCCTCATCCCGGTGGACCGGGAGGCCCTTGGCGCACCCGACAAGTACGGGCAGGACCGGCTCTTCGCCTACCTCCGGCTCGAGTCGGCGCCGGACACCGCCCAGGACGTGGCCATGGAGGCGCTGGCGAAGGCCGGGCACCCGGTGGTGCGAATCACGGTGAGGGACCCGTACGCGCTGGGGCAGGAGATGTTTCGCTGGGAGATCGCCACCGCGGTCGCGGGGTCGATCCTGGGCATCGACCCGTTCGACCAGCCTGACGTCGAGGCGAGCAAGATCGAGACGCGGAAGCTCACCGAGGCGTACGAGCGGACCGGCTCTCTGCCCGAGGAGCGGCCCTTCCTCGAGGACGGATCGGTGGCGCTGTTCGCGGATCCGGCGAACGTGCAGGCCCTCGAGGGGAGCAAGACGCTGGCGGTCGCGATCCGGAAGCACCTCGGCCGGCTCGGGGCGGGCGACTACCTGGGCCTCCTGGCGTACATCCCGATGACGGAGGAGAACGAGGCGGTGCTGCAGGCCCCGCGCATCCGGGTGCGCGACGCGAAGAAGGTCGCCACCTGCCTGGGCTTCGGGCCGCGGTTCCTGCACTCCACCGGCCAGGCCTACAAGGGCGGCCCGAACACCGGCGTGTTCCTGCAGATCACCTGCGAGGATCCAGTGGACCTCCCGGTCCCCGGGCAGGGGTTCTCCTTTGGCCTGGTGAAGGCGGCGCAGGCGCGTGGTGATTTCGAGGTGCTGGCTGCGCGGAAGCGACGGGCGCTCCGGGTGCACCTGCGCGGGCCGCTCGCTGCAGCGCTCCGCACGCTGCGCGAGGCGATCGACCGAGCGGTCTGAGACATACCAGCAGTCATCACCAGCAGTCAGGAGCGACACATGCAGATCGGGATGATCGGCCTGGGCCGGATGGGCGGGAACATGGTCCGCCGGCTGACGAGGGGTGGGCACGCCTGCGTGGTCTGGGACCGCACCCCGGAGGTGGCGGCGGCCTTCGCCAAGGAGGGGGCCACGTGCGCGAAGAGTCTCGAGGAGCTGGTGTCGAAGCTCGAGAAGCCGCGCGCGGTGTGGATCATGGTCCCGTCGGGCGGACCGACCGAGAGCACCGTGCAGTCACTGGGCAAGTTGCTCGAGGCCGGCGACACGATCGTCGACGGCGGGAACAGCTTCTTCAAGGACGACGTCCGGCGGTCGAAGGACGTCGGCAGGAAGGGCATCCACTTTGTCGACGCCGGGACCAGCGGCGGGGTGTGGGGCGTCGAGCGCGGCTACTGCCTGATGGTGGGCGGGCCGAAGGAGGCGGTGCAGCGCATCGAGCCGGTGCTCCGGACGCTCGCTCCGGGCCGGGGGGACATCCCGGCGACGCCGGGCCGTGACGGCAAGAGCACCGCGGAGCTGGGCTATCTCCACTGCGGTCCGTCCGGCTCGGGCCACTTCGTGAAGATGATCCACAACGGCATCGAGTACGGCCTGATGCAGGCGTACGCCGAGGGCTTCGACATCTTCAAGAACGCGAGCTCCGAGCAGCTCCCCGAGGACCTCCGCTACGACCTGAACATCGCGGACATCGCCGAGCTGTGGCGGCGGGGCAGCGTGGTGTCGAGCTGGCTCCTCGACCTGACCAGCATCGCGCTGGCGGAGGACCCCAAGCTCGAGGGTTACTCGGGGTTCGTGCAGGACTCGGGTGAGGGCCGGTGGACGGTGGAGGCGGCGGTCGCCGAGGCGGTGCCGGCCGAGGTGTTGACCGCGGCGCTCTACACCCGGTTCCGCTCGCGTCAGCAGCACACCTTCGCCGAGAAGCTGCTCTCCGCAATGCGGAAGCAATTCGGCGGACACGTGGAGCCCAAGTAAATGGTGCAGAAGCTCGAGACGGCGCTCACCCCTCCCCACAACCGGACCGCCGACCGATGCGTGCTCATCATCTTCGGGGCCTCGGGTGACCTCACGAGGCGGAAGCTGGTCCCCGCCATCCTGAACCTCCAGAACGCGGGCTTCCTCCCGCGGAACATGGCGGTGGTGGGGGTGGCCCGCACCCAGATGAGCAACGCCGAGTTCCGGGACGAGGTGAAGCCCGAGGACAAGGTGCTCTCCACCGAGCCGATGCGGGCCGCCTGGGGTGCGCTGTCGGAGCGGATCTTCTACTTCCCGGCGGACGCGACGAAGCCCGAGTCGTTCACCGGCCTGGCGGAATTCCTGAAGAAGACCGACGCTCAGGTGGGCACGCCGGGGAACTACCTGTTCTACCTGTCGGTGGCGCCGACCTTCTTCGCCCCCATCGTCCAGAATCTCGGGAACAGCGGGCTGGCGAAGGAGGAGAGCGGGCGCTGGCGGCGGGTGGTGATCGAGAAGCCATTCGGCCACGACCTGCCGAGCGCGGTGGAGCTCAACCGGAACATCGAGGCGGTCATCGGGGAGAAGCAGATCTTCCGGATCGACCATTACCTGGGCAAGGAGACGGTCCAGAACCTCATGGTGTTCCGGTTCGGCAACGGGATGTTCGAGCCGATCTGGAACCGGAACTACATCGACCACGTGCAGATCACCGTGGCCGAGGAGCTGGGTGTCGAGGGGCGCGGTGGCTACTACGACACCGCGGGGGCGATGCGGGACATGGTCCCGAACCACATCGCCCAGCTGATGAGCCTGGTGGGGATGGAGCCGCCGATCTCGTTCAGCGCGGACGCGGTGCGGGACGAGCAGGTGAAGCTGCTCGACTCCGTCGACCCGCTCACCCCCGAGGACGTGCTGCACCAGGCGGTGCGCGGACAGTACGGCCCCGGTGAGGTGGACGGGAAGAAGGTCCCGGGCTACCGCGAGGAGGAGAAGGTGCCTCCCGACAGCCACACCGAGACCTTCGTGGCCCTCCGCCTGATGGTGGACAACTGGCGCTGGGCAGGGGTGCCCTTCTACGCCAGGACCGGGAAGCGGCTCCCCAAGCGCGTCACGCAGATCGTCATCCAGTTCAAGCACGCGCCGGCGATGCTCTTCCAGCACACCTCGGTGGACCGGCTGACGACCAACCGGCTCTACATCCACATCCAGCCCAAGGAGGGCATCTCGCTGCGTTTCGGGGCGAAGGTGCCGGGGCCGGTGCTGACGATGGGGGCGGTGGAGATGGACTTCGACTACATGGACTACTTCGGCAAGGTCTCGAGCACCGGGTACGAGACGCTGCTGTATGACGCGATGATCGGTGATGCCACCTTGTTCCAGCGAGCGGACATGGTGGAGGCGGGCTGGTCGATGGTGCAGCCGGTCCTCGACGTGTGGAAGGCGCTCCCGCCGAGGAGCTTCCCCAACTACGCAGCCGGGACCTGGGGCCCCGCGGAGGCGGACGAGCTGCTTCGACGGGAGGGCCGCCACTGGGAGAACTCGGGCACGTGATCGTCGCCGGCGACATCGGCGGGACCAACGCGCGCCTGGCGACGTTCGAGGTCCAGGCAGGGCGGCTCCTGCTGACCAAGGAGATCGTCTATCCGAGCCGCTCGGCTCCGGATCTCGAAACCATCGTCCGCCGCTTCGTCGACGAGGCGCATCCGGCGGCGACAGCGGCGGCGCTGGGGGTGGCCGGGCCGGTGAAGGACGGGCGAACCGAGACCCCGAACCTGCCCTGGGTGGTCGATGCTGGGCGGCTGGCGGACATCCTCGGTGTGCCCAAGGTCACCCTGCTCAACGATCTCAAGGCCAACGCCTACGGGCTCCGGCACCTCGGGCCGACCGACTTCGCCATGCTGCAGCCAGGGGCGAAGGACGCGGTGGGTAACCAGGCCATCCTCTCCGCCGGAACGGGGCTGGGCGCGGCCGGGCTGTACTGGGACGGGGAGCGGCATCGCCCGTTCGCGACGGAAGGTGGGCACGCGGACTTCGCGCCCCGCAACCGGCTCGAGGCGGACCTCATGGAGCACATCGCCCGGGAGAAGGGCCGGGTGAGCGAGGAGCGGATCCTCTCGGGCAGCGGGCTGGTGCGCATCTACCGGTTCCTCCGCGAGCGCTCGGGCCAGGCCGAGCCACCGGCGTTGACCGAGCGGTTCGCGAAGGAGGACGCGGCGGCGGTGGTGTCGCGCTGCGCGATGGACGACGCTGACCCGGTGTGCGTGAAGGCGCTGGATCTGTTCGTCTCCGCCTACGGGGCGGAGGCGGGGAACGTCGCGCTCCGGATGCTCGCCACGGGAGGCGTCTTCCTCGGTGGGGGCATCGCGCCGAAGATCCTTCCCCGGTTCAAGCGGGATGGGCTCTTCATGGCCGCGTTCCTGGACAAGGGTCGGATGCGGACGCTCCTCGAGTCCATCCCGGTACTGGTGGTGCTCAACGACCGGGCGGCGCTGTGGGGCGCGGCGCACTGCGCGGCCTTCGACGAGAGCTGAGGTGCGTGGCGATGGCGGGTCCGCAGCTTCGAGTGCTGGAGAGCCAGGCCGCGGTGGCTCGCACCGCGGCGCAGTGGGTGCATGATCGGGCCTGGGCGGCGGCGAACGCGCGTGGCCGCTTCACTCTGGCGCTCTCGGGCGGGACGACGCCCAAGGCGCTCTACCGGCAGATGGCGGCCGGACCTCGTCTGCCGTGGGACCGGATGGTGTTCTGCTTCGGCGATGAGCGGAACGTCCCGCCGGACCATCCGGAGAGCAATGCGCGGATGGCGCGCGAGGCGCTCACCGGGCAGCCCTTCGTGAACCAGTCGAGCGTGTACCGCATCAAGGGCGAGCTTCCGGCGGAGGAGGCCGCGGCGGA